>NZ_CP172958.1:220000-815000 GCF_050548325.1 Enterococcus sp. AZ035 | reverse complement strand
GGATGTCAAGACCTGGTAAGGTTCTTCGCGTTGCTTCGAATTAAACCACATGCTCCACCGCTTGTGCGGGCCCCCGTCAATTCCTTTGAGTTTCAACCTTGCGGTCGTACTCCCCAGGCGGAGTGCTTAATGCGTTTGCTGCAGCACTGAAGGGCGGAAACCCTCCAACACTTAGCACTCATCGTTTACGGCGTGGACTACCAGGGTATCTAATCCTGTTTGCTCCCCACGCTTTCGAGCCTCAGCGTCAGTTACAGACCAGAGAGCCGCCTTCGCCACTGGTGTTCCTCCATATATCTACGCATTTCACCGCTACACATGGAATTCCACTCTCCTCTTCTGCACTCAAGTCTCCCAGTTTCCAATGACCCTCCCCGGTTGAGCCGGGGGCTTTCACATCAGACTTAAGAAACCGCCTGCGCTCGCTTTACGCCCAATAAATCCGGACAACGCTTGCCACCTACGTATTACCGCGGCTGCTGGCACGTAGTTAGCCGTGGCTTTCTGGTTAGATACCGTCAGGGGACGTTCAGTTACTAACGTCCTTGTTCTTCTCTAACAACAGAGTTTTACGATCCGAAAACCTTCTTCACTCACGCGGCGTTGCTCGGTCAGACTTTCGTCCATTGCCGAAGATTCCCTACTGCTGCCTCCCGTAGGAGTCTGGGCCGTGTCTCAGTCCCAGTGTGGCCGATCACCCTCTCAGGTCGGCTATGCATCGTGGCCTTGGTGAGCCGTTACCTCACCAACTAGCTAATGCACCGCGGGTCCATCCATCAGCGACACCCGAAAGCGCCTTTCACTCTTATGCCATGCGGCATAAACTGTTATGCGGTATTAGCACCTGTTTCCAAGTGTTATCCCCCTCTGATGGGTAGGTTACCCACGTGTTACTCACCCGTCCGCCACTCCTCTTTCCAATTGAGTGCAAGCACTCGGGAGGAAAGAAGCGTTCGACTTGCATGTATTAGGCACGCCGCCAGCGTTCGTCCTGAGCCAGGATCAAACTCTCATAATAAAAGTTAGAACAATCTTTCGATTGTTAAGCTCAATTTGTTTGCTAGCATATTGCTTGCTTGTTAAAAATGTTTGTTGTCTTGAATTGAATCAAGACGCCCTACACATTTGGTTCGTCTATTCTTTGTTCAGTTTTCAAAGGTCTACGTTACCTCGCAGCAACTTTTATATCATAACAAACTTTCATTTGAATGTCAAGAACTTTTTTGAAAAAGTTTTTTTAAGTTGTTCCGCTCGGTCGTTGTCGTCTGTTGTGACAACTTCTATATCTTATCATTATCTCAGTTGTTTGTCAACAACTTTTTAAAACTTTTTTGTTATTTTATAACAAGTTTTTTTGATCAAACGATTGATTTAAAAGCAATCTCTTTAACGACTTTGTTATTCTAACATGTTATTTATCTTTTCGTCAAGAAAAATTTTTAACTTTTTAAAACTTTTTTCTTAACGAACTGTTTGTCAGAACAGATATTAATATACCAAGGATTTTTCTAAAACGCAACTATTATTTTGCAGAAAAATAACATTTTTTTCAATTTCGAACGATGAATATTTTCTGCAAAGAAAACATTCGTTTCTTTATCTTATAATCCCTTTTCTCTTACTTAAATGTTCGTTAATCATTCGTAAAAAAAGCAACGTACTTTATTGTACGTTGCTCTCTTCTTTTATTCCAGCGATTGGAATAAAAATTCTAAAGATCGTTCCTTGATGCAATACGCTTTCTGCATCAATACGTCCTTTATAGTTTTCGACTAATTGTTTTGCAATCGATAGACCTAAGCCATTACCACCTTTATTTCTTGCACGGGCTTTATCTACTCGATAGAATCGATCAAATATTTTCTCCAAGTCTTCTTCAGTGATTCCTTCACCAAAATCTTGCACAGCTATTTCAAATTCATTCATCGTTCGAGAAATGGAAATATGCACTTCTTTTCGATCGGTTGAATATTTAATCGCATTATCTAATAGAATAATTAGCAATTGTTCAAAGTGATTACGATAGATTTTCAGCTCAACTTCGGTTGGTAAATCGTCATCTAATGTGATATGAAACTCAGGATAAACCAATTGGAAGTTATTAAATACTTGGTAGACTACTTGTTTAGCATCTGTTCGTTCATTTGCATATTGGGTGTCCACTTGTTCAGCGCGTGAAAGGTCAAGCATTTCTTGGACCAAACTCTTCATACGACTAATTTCTTGTAAACTGGCCTTTAATGATTCATCTAAAATTTCAGGATCGTCTTTCCCCCAACGATTTAAAAGGTTTAAATGGCCTTCCATAATCGCAACGGGCGTTCTTAATTCATGGGAAACATCTTCAACAAACTGCTCTTGTTGTTCGATATAGCGTCTCATACGATCTAACATTTCATTAAAGATTTCCGAGATATCTGCTAACTCATCTCTCGTATTAATCTCCGGCATGTGGACATCTGATTGCGGGTCTTTGCGGATTGTATCCATCGTGTCTCTCAATACTTTTAATGGTTTTAAGAAATAAGAAGAGAGGATAAAGCCTAAGACACTACTTACAATCAGAGAAATCACTTCTAAAACTACAAGTGTTAATAATAAATGATTACGAATTTCATAAAAAGAAGAAAGTTCATAAAACGCTTGAATATAGCCAATCTTTTCTCGTGTTTCTTTTGAAAAAATAGGTTCCACGGAATAAAAACCGGTTTTATCAAAAACGGTTCGAACAACAGGTAATTGTCGATCCAATTGTAATAACTTATCATATTCATTTTGTGTTTTAAAAACTAGCTTTTGGTTTGTGTCATACACAGATAAATAAAGTTCTGGTTGTCCTAGTTCAGATATGAAACTGTCCATTTCCATAAACGAACCTTCTACTGCTGTATGCTTATTATAGTAGTTTTCATCTCTTTCACTCGGCGTTTTTAAATAGTCAAAAACGTCTGTTACCGTTAAATTTTCATTGGCATTAGCTAATCGATTTGTTACTTCTGCAATCGTTGCTTCGACATTTTCCTTTTCTTTGGCAACAATAAGACTGACAGAAGACTTATAGGTAATCACCGCAAAAATGGTAAAAACTACAAATATAAAGAAAGAACTTGCGAAAGCCCACTTTATAGTTAAAGATGGGCCTTCCAGTTCTTTTTTAATCGTTCTTTTCATTAATTAGTTCTCACGAACGCATAACGTAGCCAGTTCCACGGACAGTTTGGATGTAGCTTTCTTCTCCAGGTACGTCAATTTTATTTCGTAAGTAGCGGATATACACATCCACAACGTTTGTTTCTACTTCTGTTTCATAGCCCCAAACTTTATTTAGTAACACATCACGTGCCAAGACAACGTTCACGTTTTCCATTAGCGTTAATAGTAATTCGTATTCGCGTTTTGTTAATTCAATCATTTCAGAATTACGACGAACGACACGATTTTCTTTTTCAATTGTTAAGTCACGATATGTAATCGTTGTTTGTTTTGCAACGTTTTTATCGCCCTCAATATCAATACGACGAAGTAACGCACGTAAACGAGCTAACAATTCTTCAATTGCAAATGGTTTAACAATATAATCATCCGCTCCATGGTCTAAGCCAGAAACACGGTCAATTACTGAATCACGCGCAGTCATCATAATAATTGGTGTATTTTTCACTTGGCGAACACGGCGACATACTTCTAATCCATTTAATTCTGGTAACATCAAATCAAGAAGGATAGCATCCCATTCGTTGTTAAGAGCGGCTTCCAATCCTGTACGACCATTGTAGTGTACTTCTGTCGTATACCCCTCATGTTTTAATTCAAGCTCAACGAATCTCGCTAAGTTCTTTTCATCTTCAATAATTAAAATGTTGCTCATTTGATTAATTGTCCTTTCTCTTTAAAAGCTATACTCAAGCTCAACCTTTTTATTCCTTACTACTTATTAGAGAATTACTACTCAATCTATCTGGTTCTTTTTTAAGCCACAGTAAAACCATGAGCATGGTGAGCCACACTCATGGTCTCCAGCGTGTTTATTCTTCGTTGTACCAGCTGTAATGGTAGATTCCTTCTTTGTCTGTGCGTTCGTACGTATGAGCACCGAAGTAATCACGTTGTGCTTGAATTAAATTCGCTGGTAAGCGATCTGAACGATAAGAATCGTAATAAGCAATTGCAGATGAGAATGTTGGTACAGGAACACCTGCTTGAACAGCAATCGCAACAACTTCACGAACGGCTTGTTGATATTTTTTCGTAATTTCTACGAAGTATTCATCTAACAACAAGTTTTCAAGTGCTGGATTTTTTTCATATGCATCGGTAATTTTTTGTAAGAATTGTGCACGGATAATACAACCTGCTCGCCAGATTTTTGCAATTTCACCAAATGGTAAATCCCATCCGTATTCTTCAGAAGCTGCACGGAGTTGTGCAAAACCTTGCGCATAACTCATTAATTTACTAAAGTATAATGCTTCGCGAATTTTTTCAATCAATTCTTTTTTATCGCCTGCAAAGTTAAAGGCTGCAGGTTTTGATAAAATGCCACTTGCTTTTACGCGTTCTTCTTTGTAAGCCGAAATAAAACGTGCAAATACTGATTCTGTAATTAATGGTAATGGTACGCCAAGATCTAACGCACTTTGGCTTGTCCATTTACCTGTTCCTTTGTTGCCTGCTGCATCAAGAATAACATCAACGATTGGTTGGTCGGTTCCTTCATCATCTTTACGTGTCAAAATGTCAGCCGTGATCTCGATAAGGTAACTGTCTAATTCGCCTTCGTTCCATTCTTTGAAAATCTCTGCCATTTCATCAACAGATAAGCCTAAGATTTGTTTCATTAAATCGTAGGATTCAGCAATTAATTGCATGTCCCCATATTCAATCCCATTATGAACCATTTTTACATAATGTCCAGCACCATTTGGGCCAATGTAAGTCACACATGGTTCACCGTCTTCTGCTTTAGCTGAAATTTTTTCAAGAATTGGCGCAACTAACTCATACGCTTCTTTTTGTCCGCCAGGCATGATAGATGGTCCTTTCAAGGCTCCTTCTTCTCCGCCAGAAACGCCAGTACCAATAAAGTTAATTCCTGAGTTTGCTAGTTCTTCATTACGTCGCATTGTGTCTTTGAAGAACGTATTACCGCCATCAATTAAGATGTCGCCTTTATCAAGGTGTGGTAACAATTCTTGGATTGTCGCATCTGTTGCAGGTCCAGCTTTAACCATCAACATAATTCGACGAGGTTTTTCAATTGCATTCACAAATTCCTCAATTGAGTATGTTGCTTGAAAGTTTTTGTCAGGATGTTCTTCAACCACTTCTGTTGTTTTTGATCCTGTACGGTTATACAGCGCAACTGTATAGCCTCTGCTTTCAATGTTTAAAGCAAGATTTTTTCCCATGACAGCCATGCCGACTACGCCAAATTGTTGTTTTGTCATTTTATGACCTCCTATATTATAATCAACGAAAATTCTATGAGCATTCTCTTATAATCCTCACTATTATAACGCACTATCTTTCATATGAAAACAATATAGTGCCAATAAATTTCCAATTTCTTCATATTTTCTTAAAAAAATACAAATCCCCTAGGCTCCATGGTTAGCCTAGGGGATTCAACATTTCAAAAAATGTTTTTATGCTTATGCTTCTTTAGACATTACGTCTTTTCCATCGTAGTGACCACATGCTGGACATACGTGATGGCTTTTTTTCATTTCACCACAGTTTGAGCATGCATTTAAGCCTTTGATTGTTAATTTGTAGTGTGTGCGACGTTTTGCTTTTTTCGCTTTAGAAGTTCTTCTAGCTGGTACTGCCATTGTTGTTCCACCTCCTTGTAAAGATGCGTGTATTTACATACACAATATATTCCAACCTAGCTGTTATCTTCCTCTTCAGCATTATCGCTGAGTAATTCTGATAGTTTAGCCAGACGAGGATCCACTGTTTGTTCTGCTGCTTTCTGCTTACTTTCCAAATATGCTTCTTCTGAAATCACTTCCCAGTCATTGCCACTTGGCATTTCTTGACTGTTTTGTTCTTCTTCTGTAAGCACTTGAATTGGAATGGACAATAGAATGTTGTCTTCGACAGATTCATCTAAATCAATTGTTGGCTTGTCCAATAAAATAATCTCTTCAGCTGCAAATCGTTCATCTCTTGTATCCATTTGTTCTTTTGTCATAAAGACTTCATCGACCGTGATTTGCATTGGCAAAGCTACAGGTTCTAAAGAACGGGATGAAGGAACGGTTACAGTTACCTGAATAGTGTAATGAAGTAAATATTCTGATTTATTGACTGCTAATAAGCCTTCTACTTTGATTGGACTTACATCCAACAAGGTATCATCTCGTTGAAGAAGCTCTTCTTTAAGATGCAATGTTTCTGAAAACACTAGCGGCTCTTCTTTGTATTTATTTAATTCTAACAAAGACCACTTCATAATTATCACTCCTAAGCAACAAAAGCTATTATACAGGGGTATGAAAGCTTTGTCAATGAAATTTTCTTGACAGCCCTTTCTTATTTCCTGTTTTTCTTTCGTTTTTTTTATAATTGTTTTTCTGTTGAAGATAGCTTAGCGCTTATTTAATTAAATAACAAAATTTTTGTGTGAAATAACATAGATAATTTAAAACTAAGACATAATTTTACTATTTGCGCCCAACTCTTTATTTACTGAATACGTGTTTTCTGAACATTTCGTACTACTGTCTTCCTTGTAAAAAAAGCTGAGACAAACTGACGAATCGGTTTGTCCCAGCTTTGCGTCCGAGTACATATTGCTTAAAATCAAATGATTGAATTAATTAGACTTAGATAGCTGTTGTTGCTCCGCGGTAAACAATACCACGACGAGGATCAACAGTAATCACTTCGTCATTATTAATTAATGATGTTGCATCTGCAGCACCTACGATAACTGGAATATTTTGCGCAATCGCTACAACAGCTGCATGAGAAGTTAAACCACCTTCTTCAACAACTAATGCTGATGCTTTTTCAATTGCTGGCATGTATTCTTTATCTGTTGTTTTTGTAACTAAAATAGCTCCTTCAGTCGCTTTAGCAACTGCTTCTTCAGCAGTTCCTGCCACAACGGCTTTTGCAATAATTGCTTCTTCGCCGACACCTTGACCTTGAACTAATTTAGAACCGATCATTTGAATTTTCATTAAGTTTGTTGTCCCTTTTTCGCCAACTGGAACACCAGCAGTGATAATGATTAAATCACCTTCTGAAGCATAACCTTCTTCTTGTGATACTTTTGAAGCTAAATTAAACATTTCATCTGTGCTTGATGGTTTGTCAGCAACTGTTGCGTAAACACCCCATGATAATGACAAGCTACGTGCTTTTTGTTCTGAGAACGTAATTGCAACGATATGTGCTTTTGGACGGTATTTAGAGATCATACGTGCTGTATGGCCTGATTCTGTTGCCGCAACGATTGTTTGGATACCCAAGTTACGTGCTGTATGGCCAACAGATTGTCCGATTGCTTCAGTCATATCTGTTTTGCTATATAATTTCAATGCGAATGAATCTTGGTTAACTAATGTTTCTTCTGTACGAACTGCAATACGAGCCATTGTTTGAACAGCTTCTAATGGGTAATCCCCTGCTGCAGTTTCGCCTGATAACATTACTGCATCTGTTCCATCGTAGATTGCGTTTGCTACGTCATTTGCTTCCGCACGTGTTGGACGTGGGTTACGTTGCATTGAATCTAACATTTGTGTTGCAGTGATAACTGGTTTACCTAAAGCATTACATTTTTTAATTAAAGCTTTTTGGACAACTGGAACATCTTCTGTTGGAATTTCAACACCCATGTCACCACGAGCAACCATTAAACCATCAGAAACTTTTAAGATTTCATCGATATTATCGATACCTTCTTGGTTTTCGATTTTAGGAATGATTTGGATGTGTGTTGCGTTTTCTTCTTCTAAAATTTTAGTGATTTCTAAAACGTCAGAAGCACGACGAACGAAGCTAGCTGCGATAAAGTCAATTCCTTGACCAATTCCGAAACGGATATCGTTAGCATCTTTTTCAGTGATCCCTGGTAAGTTTACAGAAACGCCTGGTACGTTAACGCCTTTTTTGTTTTTCAAGACGCCTTCGTTTTTAACAACTGTTACGATTTCGTTTGCATCACGGTCGATATCAGTTACTTCTAAATCGATTAAACCATCATCTAAAAGAATGTGTGAACCTACGTTTACATCATTGATTAATTCTGGATAAGTGATTGAGAATTTTTCATTTGTTCCTAAAACTTCTGTCATAGAAATACGTACTGAGTCACCAATTTTCATTGTGATTGCGCCATTTTCCATGTCATTTGTGCGGATTTCAGGACCTTTTGTATCTAGTAAGATCGCTACGCGTTTCCCTGTAATTTTTACAGCTTCACGAATGTTTTTAATACGAGCACCATGCTCTTCGTAGTCACCATGTGAAAAGTTCAAACGGCAAACATTCATACCTGCATTAATTAAGTTTACTAGCATATCAACGGATTCACTAGCTGGTCCAATCGTACATACGATTTTCGTTTTTTTCATTACTAAAACGCTCCTATTCCAAATTTGTTTATACAAAGCTAATAAGATTAGCTAATATACAAGATTAAAAAGAAATTTCATGATTTAACTCATAAAGAGATAAATCTGGTTTATGTTTATTGTTTTCTAACGTGTCAATAATATCAGCTGCAACTACTTGGTTATCTAACATACCGATACATAAACCGCCTTTGCCTTCTTTTAGAAGTTCAACAGCATATGACCCAAATTTACTTGCTAATACACGGTCACGAGCACTTGGCGAGCCCCCACGAACCACGTGTCCTAAAATTGATACACGCGTATGGAAATCACCGTATTCAGAAAGTTTATCAGCAAATTCATTTCCGCCCATTACGCCTTCTGCTAAAATGATTAAGCAATGTTTTTTCCCGCGGTCGCGGCCTTCTTGAATACGTTTGGCAACGTTTTTCATATCAAAATCATGTTCAGGAATAATGATTTCATCTGCTCCGCCTGCCACGCCTGACCACAATGCGATATCACCAGCGTTACGTCCCATTACTTCGATAACGAATGTACGAACATGAGAAGTCGCTGTATCACGAATTCGGTCAATTGATTCCAAAACAGTGTTAATCGCTGTATCAAAACCGATTGTGAAATCTGTTCCAGGAATATCATTATCAATCGTTCCAGGAATTCCAACAGCGGGGAAACCACGTTTTGTCAAAGCCATTGCGCCATGATAAGAACCGTCTCCACCAATAACAACTAAGCCTTCAATACCGAATTTTTTCAATTGTTCGATTCCTTTTAATTGCCCTTCTTCAGTAGCAAATTCAGGATAACGAGCAGAATACAAGAATGTTCCACCACGTTGAATCTTATCGCCAACGTCAGCAACATCTAAACGACGGATGTCGCCTGCGACTAAACCGGCAAATCCATAGTTAATACCGTAAACTTCGATTCCATCAAAAATACTTTTGCGTACGACTGCACGAATTGCAGCGTTCATTCCAGGGGCATCTCCCCCGCTGGTTAAAATACCAATGCGTTTCATTCGCTATTTCACCTCATATAATATACTTTCAACTGCCAAAAGAAACCTTTTCGCAAAAATTGATATACAAAAATATTACGTCATTCATTTTACCATTAAAGAACCAAAATGTCTTGAGTTAAGAAGAAAAAAATGAAAAAAGTTGAAAACAACTAGTATTTTTTACCGTAAATCATTTGAAAATGACGTTTTGCTCGCCTAAAACGTAAGCTAATTGTTGCTGACTAGCGCTTGTATGAGCGACCCAATTTTCTTCATTTAATACTATTTTCTTACCTGTTTTTTCAAAATAGACAATCACTGGAATGTGTCCAGCGTGACGACTGAGTACCTCTTTCATTTTCTGAAAAACGTCCGTTTGTTCGACATCTTTTGTAATTCTGATAAAACACGTTTCGTCACTAATTGATGTTTCTACTTGTTGCGCTTTTTCTATTCGTTGAACCAATATTTGCAATTCTTGATTGTACGTACTGCGTTCCACTTTTCCTTCCACATAATAAACTTGCCCTTTCTCGACACTCTGTCTTAACTGGCGAAAAACGGTTGGGAACAACGTTAGTGAAATACTTCCTGTTGTATCATCCCCATCAACAAAGGCCATTTGTTCTCCCTTTTTGGTCCGAATCGTCCGAATGTTTTTGACATAAATCAATAATTTCGTGGGCTGATTTTCAACAAGTTCATGAACAAGTTGCGTTTGCTTGGCTAAGCGTGTTTTTTTGAACTCTTCTGTCGGATGTCCTGATAAATAGACCCCTAAATATTGTTCTTCTTGTTCTAGTCGCTCTTCTAGCGGATAATCGGCAATTTCTTCTTCCTTGGGCTTCAACGTTTCTAACAAATCCATACTACCACCGCTGAGAAGAATACTTTGGATATTACTCTCTAAACCTACCGCTAATTGACGGCGATTAGGCGCAATTTCGTCAAATGCACCGATGGCAATCAATGGTTCGATATTTTCAACTTTCAACCACTTACGGTCAATTCGCAAAAGAAACTCATCGAACGTTTTGTACGGTCCATTTTCTCGGCGTTCATTTAAAATATTTTGAATGAAGTCTCGGCGGATTCCTTTTAAAGAACTAAAACCAAATAAAATTTGCTGTTGCTGATTTAGGTAAAAGCTGTAGTGACTTTGGTTAATTGACGGCTGCAAAATCGTCTGCTTGTTTTTTCTAGCTTCGCCAATATATTCTTTAATTTTTGTTGGATTATGACGAACAGAATGCAACAATGCGACATAAAAAGCACTCGGATAATGAACCTTCAAGTAAGCCATTTGAAAACCAATAAAGGAATAGGCAAATGCATGCGAGCGGTTAAAGCCATAATTAGCAAAGCGCTCTATATAATCGTACACTTGGTTAGCTGTTTCTTGGGGATAGCCTTGTTGTAACGCACCATTAACAAAATGATTTCGTTCTTCATCTAGCACATCTTTTTTCTTTTTACTAATGGCCCGACGTAAAATGTCAGCTTGCCCTAAAGAGAAGCCTGCCATTTTCGCAGCAACTTGCATAATCTGCTCTTGGTAAACAATAATTCCGTACGTATTTTCCAAAATGGGGGCGAGACTAGGCTCTGGATAACTAATTTGTTCCAAGCCTTTTTTCCGGCGGATGAAAACATCAATATTTTGCATCGGACCAGGACGATACAAGGCATTGACAGCAGCAATATCTTCAATGCTAGTTGGCCCTAATTTTCTTAATACATTCCGAATTCCAGCAGATTCAAACTGGAAAACACCACTTGTTTCCCCTTTTCTAAATAAAGCCAGCGTTGTTTCGTCATCTAATGGAATCTGATTTAAACGAATGGTTCGATTATAGACGCGTTTAACAGCTGTGAGGGTATCATCAATGATGGATAAATTTCTTAAGCCCAAGAAATCCATTTTCAGAAGACCAATTTTTTCAACATCATTCATAGTAAATTGGGTCAATAAAATTTCATTCGATCCTGGTTGTAACGGAACCAAATTCAAAAGATTTTCATCACTAATTACCACACCTGCTGCGTGCGTAGAAACATGGCGAGGCAATCCTTCTAGCTGAACAGCTGTTTTATAGAGCAATTGATTATTTGGTGAAAAATTGACCAATTCTTGCATCCGTTTCGACTCTTGGTACGCTTCTTCTAACGTAATTTTCAGCTTGTTGGGGACAGCTGCCGACCAACGATTCGCTTCACTCTGGGACAACCCGAAAACACGTGCAACGTCCCGTAAAACCATTTTCGCAGCCATCGTACCAAACGTGGCAATTTGCGCCATGTGATAATGACCATATTTTTGACTGACATAAGCTAAAACTTCCTCCCGCCGATTATCAGGAATATCTAAATCAATATCGGGCATCGTGTAGCGTTCTGGATTCAAAAAACGTTCAAAAAGCAAATCATATTTGATTGGATCTACATCTGTAATTGATAACACATAGGACACTAAAGAGCCTGCAGCTGAACCTCGGCCAGCGCCTGTAACAATTTGATTGTTATGACAGAAGTCCATCACATCCCAAACGATTAAAAAGTAATCATCAAAGCCCATATTGTGAATGATGGTTAACTCTTTTTCTAATCGTTTTTGGTAAACTTCATTTAGATGAGGCACTCTTTCTGGTAATTTTTCTAAACACAATGTGCGTAAATAAGAACCTGCCGTTTGATTATCAGGCACAGGAAAATGCGGTAATAATTTTTGATGTAAAGGAATGTCAACTCGGCAATTTTCAGCTAGCTGAATCGTATTCTGGACCACTTCTGCACCAGCTATTTGAAGCATTTGTTCCATCGTCGTCTCTGCTTCACGCAAGTAATTCAGACCTTCTATTTCCGGTGTTTGGCTTGTAATATTCAATTGATTATTTTCTTTGATGCTCTCAAGAACAGTTACGGCAAAGCCTTCTTCCCTTGTTAAATGACGTACCTCTTGCAAAGCCACGCCAGGTAATTGTTCTCTTTGGTAAAAAGAAAAGAGCGCTGGATTGCGTTGTTGATTCTTTGAAAAAGAATGTTCAACAAATAACGACTGGGGATCAAAATATGAAGCAAGTTGTTGGAAAGCGTGAACCGCTTGTTGTTCATCTTCAAAAAATGTTTGGGCGACTTCTCCTTTAGCTGACAAAGTCACGGCAAATAAATCACTTAATAAGGATTGATGTTCCGCTAAGTAAAAGGGACCCTCTGTTGTCATTTTGCTGCTAGATAGTTGCATTAATTGCTGATAACCTTTTAAATTTTTAGCGAATAAAAGCAACTCGGAATGCCCTTCTTTTTCTGCTGGGGTATATTCTAATCTTAAACCGATAATTGGTTGAATTCCCGCTTCTTGGCATGCTTCATAAAATTCAACCGCCCCATGCAAGACATTGATATCGGTAATCGCTAATGTTTGATAACCTAACGCTTTCGCTTGTTTTACATAGGAACGAATCCTAACCGTACTAGATAAAAGCGAATAGGAAGTAACGGTATGTAATTGTGGAAATGACATTGGACAGCTCCTTTTTGAATCCTTGCTATTTTTTGCCTCTTCTCTTATTTTCCTATCGCGGATTCTTTACTTTTAAAGAAAATATGCTAAACTAAGAGCTAGAAAAGAGGTGCTCATATGCGTTATCTTGTTGTATTTTTCTGGACCTTCGCATTAGGCCAAGTCGTTGGATATATCGGCGGTGCATTATCTGGCGGTTCATACGACTTTAAAATGACAACGATTCTATCGTTGGCAACAGCCGTTATTATTTTATTAATTGCACACTTTGCAGTACCGAAAGAAACCAAACCTGTTAAATAAGAAAAAACCAGTTACTAAAGTTATTGTAACTGGTTTTTTTATCTTTTCAACTGTTTAGAGCTTTTTATTTAAAACTTTTCGGAAATTAAAGAAGGACAGCCCAATGTTTCCTAAAACGAAACAAGCGGTTACCAGAAAAACAGAAGAATAGCCAAAACCATGGGCAACTGTCGACCCTACCATCGGCCCTAAAACTTGACCGAAATTACTACACATCTGATTGTAACTATAAACTCTACTTACGCCCTCTGTTGGCGTTATTTTACTAATTAACGTATTAATTGATGGCATTAAAGCACCTGTTGAAAAACCTAGAAGGAATCGTAAAACACCTAACTGAAAAGGTGTTTGCACAAACGCCATGGGAATGTAACAAATAAAAGAAAGAATTAATCCGCCTAATAAAACTTTTTGGTTCCCAATGCGGTCCCCAATTTTTCCCAAAGTTGGAGAAGAAATAATTGCTGAAACGCCGGCAATCGAAACAATCAAACCACTAACAAATAATACATTCTCTGTATCGCCACTTAAAGATCGAATATATAGCGTTAAGATTGGGCTGATACTTGTAATTCCTAATTGTAAAATTAACGTAGTCACAAACAAACCAATCAATACTGAAACATGATCCATCTTACTAAAAATTTCTTTCGTCGTTAATAAATCCTTTTTCTCAACTGGTTGAAAATCTTCTTTAACTAAAAAGATAGTCAACAACGTTGTAATGAATAAAATAACGCCGGTAATAATAAAGACATTTTCCATTCCAAACCACTGTGCCAACGCACCGCCAATCGATGGCGCAATTAACGTCCCAGCAATTGCACCTGTTGATAATGTCCCTAGAGCCCAGCCATTTTTCTCTTTTGGCGCCTGCGACGCAATCATCGCTGTTGCGTTAGGAATATAGCCGGATAAAATCCCGTTCATAAAACGCATAATCAACAGCCAGTATACATTAGGGACAAATGCTAACGCCCCCATTGTGATCGTCATTCCTGCTGCAGCCCGAATCATCATAATTTTCCGACCTTTTCGATCAGCTAAATTTCCCCAAATCGGTGCAACAATCGCAGCAGCAAACGCCGTGACAGAAATTGCCAATCCAGAAAACAACTCTACTTGACTCTTAGGCGTCCCTAATTGTTCAACATATACTGGAATAAACGGCATAACTAAGCTAATACTCGCCCCTGTAAAAAAGCAACCAATCCATGCGACTAACAAATTCTGCTTCCATTTTATTTTCATACTTTTATCCACCTTATCACCTCTTCACCTACCACTATACTCTAAAAGAGTGAATCTCTCAAAAGAAAATTCTTTTAAAAAAAGTCTGGCAGACCGGCCAAAACGACCAATCTGCCAGACTTCTTAACACTTGAGCTTAAGATAAATATCTGAACAAATGCAACACCTTCGAAGCTAACCGCTGTTATCTCAGCCTCACTTCTGTTTACTATAAAATAGCTAAGATTACAAAGTTTAAGATAAACAACGCATCAATGACCCAAATAATTGGTGAAACTTCTTTGGCTTTTCCTTTGACTACTTTCACCACTGCATAAAAGATGAACCCAGCAGCAATCCCATAAGAGATGCTATAACATAATCCCATGAAAATTGAAGCAAAAAATGCTGGAATCGCATCTTCTAAATCCGTCCAATTGATGTCTTTGAAAGAAGCTAACATCATAATTCCCACTAAAATTAACGCTGGAGCCGTAGCTTGTGCTGGCACAATAGCAATAAGTGGTGAAAAAAGACTACTTAGGGCAAATAGAATTGCTACCACTACCGATGTCAAACCTGTTCGACCACCCGCACCGATTCCTGCTGCACTTTCTACATAAGTTGTCGTATTCGATGTACCAAAAATCGCACCGATAGATGTTGCAATAGCATCTGCAAATAGAGCTTTGTCCATTTTAGTGCTGAAACCCTTACTATCTTCTAAAGCTAATTCATCTTCTTTAGAGAAAATCCCTGTTCGACGTCCCGTACCGATAAATGTTCCAATTGTATCAAACGTATCTGATAAACTGAAGGCAATAATGGTCATTAAAACTTGAGGAATTTTTGAAGAATCGCTAAACAATGACTGTAAGCCCTCAGCACCAAAAGCAGCGCCAAAAGTTGTACCTAATTCTTTAAATGAATTGCCCAACGAATTAGCATGCCAATCAACCGAAGCAGTGTCTACCACCCCCATTGGAATTGCGACTAACGTAGTAACCACAATGCCAATTAAAATAGCCCCACGAACATTCGTGACAACTAAAATCGTTGTTAAAACTAGCCCAATTACCGCCAAAATAATAGCTGGATTATCAAAATTTCCTAAAGCGGGCACGATACTCGAACCATTCACAACACCATTTTGAGGTTCTGCTTGTACTGTGAAACTTAGTAAGCCAGCATTTTTCAACCCTACATAAGCGACAAAAATTCCAATCCCACCACCAATAGCATGTTGTAAACTCTCTGGAATTGCTTTAATAATCATTTTGCGAATTTTTGTCACTGTAATCAAAATATTAATCAAACCACAAATAAAAACCATTGCTAATGCTTGTTGCCATGTATACCCCATCCCAAAAACGACCGTAAACGTGAAGAAAGCATTGAGTCCCATCCCTGGTGCTTGAGCGTAAGGTACATTAGCAAACAGCCCCATGATTAATGTACCGATGATTGAAGCAATAATGGTCGCTAAAAAAACAGCCTGAAAAGGCATCCCTGTTTCTGAAAGAATGGACGGATTAACAAATAAAATATAACTCATTGCAAAAAAGGTCGTGACCCCCGCCATTATTTCAGTTGATACCGTTGTCTTGTTTTCCTTTAATTTGAAAAACGTATTCATAATTGCACTTCTCTCCCTTAAAATCCATGTTTTCGAATAATTACTCTTTGATTATAAGAGAATCGCTATCTTTTTACAACAAAATATTAACTATTATATATATTTTTCTATATAATGTTCGTGTTTCATAGATATAAAAAAAAGAAAAAGCTTTACATTGCTTCTTCTTTTCCTAATAATTGGATTAGCCCAAACAACAGCATCTGTAGAAACATCATTAATAAAATAAACATTAATTTTTGAAGGGACCAGTCAAAAAAGATAATTTTCACTGTTTCAATTGGACTCATAAAAAGATAGACACTGTGTAATCGATCAAAACGTCCAACATAAATCGCCAAAGCAGACAAGAAATGAAGGCTGGCTTGAAAGACTACAATTGTTCTATAGCCGCAATAACTTTGCAATTTCTGGCTAACAGTTGTTACTGTTTTCATCCCTAAAAGCCCATATATAACAATCCCGCTAGTTAAGCAAACAAACGCCCACCAATCACCAATTTGGTTTGCAAAAATCGTATTAAAGCCTCGATAAATAGATAGCGTTTCCAAATGAAAAAAATCCGTAAATAGGTACGGCGCATTAGGATAAAAAATTAACCAAGCAAAACCTATCAACCAATCCCTTTTACGTTTTTCTGCGTTTAAAAGATAACTAAGTTCAATTGGAATATAGGCTAACAACACGTTCAACGCCATAAAATGAAAATGCGTAGCAAATAACCACATATAGATACAATAGATTAAGGTGATCACTCGTAAATAATTTCTAGAATTTTTCAAGATGCTCTGCGCTCCTTTTTCAAACGGTTTATTTTAGTGTAGCATACTTCTTAAGCTTTTTTTTAAACCTTATAAATGAACATGCTTCTCCCCTTGATAATCTTCGGTTTTATGCTAGACTGAGTAAAAGGCATTTAGGAGGAATTTTTACTTGAAAAAATTAATTGCTATTGATTTAGACGGCACAACATTAAATGCACAGTCTTTAATCAGTCCAAAAACCGAACAAACACTAAAAAAAGCGATTGACAACGGTCATTACGTCAGTATTGCCACTGGACGTCCCTATAGAATGAGTCATCAATTTTACCAACAACTTGGCCTAACGACCCCTATGGTTAACTTTAACGGTGCTTTAGTCCACATTCCAGAGAAAAAATGGGACTTGGAAAGCGAAGCCAATATTGAGCGTGACCTAGTCTTTGACATTTTGGCACAGAAAAAAGAATTACAATTAGATTTTGTTGCTGCTGAAAACAAAGAAACATTTTATATCGATACGTTAGATGGGTTCGATCCGAAATTTTTTGCTTCCAAAGCAACCTTAGATAATTTACTTACTGCTAAAAATTTACGAACAAATCCTACCTCAATGATGGTTCGGACCACACCAAACCAAGCTGAAAAAGTTGCTGATACATTGACAAAACAATATGGTGATTATATTGATGTCCGCACTTGGGGCGGTCCAATGCCTATTTTAGAAATGGTCGCAAAAGGAATTCAAAAGGCCCATGGCGTTGATCAAGTGGCGAACTTTTTATCTGTCAAACCAGCTGATATCATTGCTTTTGGCGATGAACATAATGACGAAGAAATGTTAAGTTATGCTGGTTGGGGTGTTGCTATGAACAATGCCACGGATAAAATTAAATCCGTAGCCAACGATGTCACTGAAAAAACAAATGATCAAGATGGTTTAGCAGATTACTTAGAAAATTATTTAGATCTATAAAAGGCTAAAATAAAAGTATTTCTTTAAAAAGAACTCACTTTGATTTAGCTGATAATCTTAAGATTACGAAAGTGGGGCATAAGTCGAAACGACTTATGCCCCACTTCCGTTTTTTTTATTCCTTCAATGAATTTTGAAACGTGCTGATTTTTTCAGCCAATCTTTGATAAGTCGTAAAAGACGGATGCTGTAGCTCTTGTTCTTCGTTAACGGATAAAGTTTGTTGTGTCGTAATGGCCTTTGTTAGTGCATCTACAAAATGAATAAAAGAATTGTTGGTTTGTTTATTGTATCCTGGTGAATAATATTTCGATTGACGATAAAAAGGCCGCAGGGCTGTTTCTGTGATTTTTTCCTGTTCATCTGAAAAGTATTCATCATAGCTGACATGTTTTATTTTCTGCTCTTCTGTTATCACTTGAAGTCGAGCGATTAGGCCATTGCCTAAATCTTCTGCGTAACCGATATACGTTTCTTTCGATGGCTCTTTTAGCCAAGTGTCCATCTCTGCTGCTAAAGGCATTAATCCTTCACGCGCAGAAGTTGATGAACCGCGTACCGTATAAAAATTACCTGTAACACGATTTTCGTCACGCATTTGTTTTTCTACATAAGTAATACCATTAACAACGGTGACTAACGTATCGTCTGTACGCGTGTTGCTTGCTTGAAATTCAGGATAATCCGACAGGCGTTTGTTGACACCCGAATAGCGTGTATCATAATAAGGATCACTAGCAAACTCTGTAAACTCAACATTCAGAATCCTTTGCGTTTCAGGTTCCGTAATAATCTCTACAATGCCGTAATTTCCGCCAGTAAATACACCTTCATTTTTATAATAGTTACCCGTCATTAATCCCAAAGGCGGTTGATTGGACCAAAACATTTTTTTCTTTTTTTCTTCCGGTGTATATTTTGCTGGTGGGGTTGTTCCAAATGTCGTTTGTGTGGCCCCTGTAACCACTTCGTACGTGTATTCATGAGAATCAAAAGTCAATTGATTAGCAATCAGTTCGTCATTTTTAGTCGGCGCTTGTTTTTCCACCGCAGAAGTCGTTTGATTGGTGACGGTAACTTGCTTCACTTGCTTTGTCTCTTGCGGACCACTTGTTGTTTGTTTCGTTGGCTCTTGATCTGGCGCACAACCAACCAAAATAAATAATCCGATAAAAACCAACATTCCTTTAATATGTTTCATTCACTTCTCTCCTTTTTATAAACGCTTAATTTCCTCTTATCTCCAGTGTAGCAAACATTTATAAACCAAAACTGACGGAAAAATGAATAAATAATAAACAAAAACGCTAAGTCTCCTGCAGCTTAAGAGACTTAGCGTTTTTTTATTTAATTGCTTGGCGCTTTTGGCGCAACCACTCTTCTTTAATGTGTTCAGATAGGCGAATCATTCGTTTACCAACTTCACTATATTGGTTAGTAGCTAAATTGGCTAAAGAAATTCGAACTGACCATTTGTCACTCCCGAAAGCATCCGCTTTTAAAAGCATTAATTTTTCTTTTTCTGCTAACGAAGTTAATACTTTTGTGATCGTCCACGATTTCGTTAAATAACTTGAAAATTCTGGGCCATAACGTTTTTCTGTCCAATCTCTAAAGTTAATTTCACAATAGTATGCTGTATTTAAACTTGCTAAAGGCTCTTCAATGCCTAAGGTGCGGAACAAGAGCTTTTCACGCGTATGACAAATATCCATCACTTCGTCTTTATATGCTTGACCGTCTTTTAACAAAGCATACAAACTAAATAAAGCCATCATTGCTTGCTGAATAGAAGAAAGTCCCGCTGCATGGTTCAACGCAATATCGCGGCTGTCTGCGACTAAGCGGCTGATAAAGTTAATTTGGCTTGTGTCTGCATTCAATGTAGCATAACGTGCCTGTAATTCCATTTTTCGAGCCACTGGCAATTCTTTTAATAATTGATCAAAGATGTTCTCTTGACTGACCGCAATAGTCCCCACACGCCAACCGGTAGCGCCAAAGTATTTAGAATAAGAATAGATACAGGCTGTATTGTAAGGTAACTCCGTAAATAGTGAACGGAAAGCTGGCACAAAGGTTCCGTAAACGTCATCTGTTAAAATCATTAACTTAGGGTTATCCACTGCAACGATTTGTTTGATTTGTTCAATGGTAGGTTTTCCCATAGCATTAGCAGTTGGATTGCTGGGATTTACGACAAAAACCGCTTTGATGGACGGGTCTTTTAGTTTATCAATTTCCTTGTTTGAGTATTGATACGTCGTTTTTCCATCAATGATCATTTGCTCTGCTTTGATTTTAACCACGTCAAAGTCATAACGTGGTAGTTCTGGAATTTCTAAATAAGGAGCAAACGTTGGTAATAACAACGCAATACGATCACCTTTTTCTAGTAAATAATTATTTGCCAACGTATCAAACAAGTAACAAATCCCTGCTGTACCACCCTCAACGGCAAAAATATCAAACGGTTGTGCTTCGCTGGAAAATAATTCTTGATTTAAATATACTTTAATCGGTTGTTCACACGCCTTCAAGCAACGAACAGGATTCGGATAATTATCCCCAATCACATAGTCTAACATGGCATCTAACCACATTTCCTTATCCATCCCAAAATAGTTATGCTCTGCTGTCCAAATTTCTTGTAAGAAGGTTGCCCCTTTGCTTGGATTTTCTGCTAAAAAGTTTAAGAAGCGTTGCGTTCTACCAAAACTTGGCTGAATCATACCAGCCGTTTGTTCGCTCCCCTCTCTTAACGTTTCTTTTGTAGCAAATTGACCTAATAAAAAAAAGGCTTCCCTTGGTGTTGGCGCCGTCCAATTAGGATTGCCTCGCCCTGCATTTAACAATGTTTCTAAATTATGATTTTCTTCATGTAATTTCTTCTCTAAAAATAGACTTAATTCAAACGGACTAAGGTTTTCTGTCAATTCATCACTTGTTATCATTTTATCCTCCTGAAGCACACACAGTCATTTAGTATTTAGTATGTAGTCTATACTACTCTTCTACCTCCAGATGTCAACCATTTAAGCGGAATATTCTGACAATTAATAAAAAAGAAACAATCCTTTATAAAAAATAAAGGATTGTTTCTTTTTTGCTGATTAACCAAAGAACCGTTGCATCTCAATTTTTGCTGATTGAACAGAATCAGAAGCATGGATTAAATTTTTGGTGACAGACAACCCATAATCCGCTCGTAAGGTGCCACTTTCAGCATCTAACGGATTCGTTGCTCCAACTAATTTACGCACTTTTTTAACCACATTGTCCCCTACAACGACCATCACAACCACTGGGCCACTTGTCATATAGGCTAATAATTCAGGGAAAAATAGTTCATCTTTTAAATGCTCATAATGTTCCTTCACTGTTTCTACTGTTAGTCGTTCGAATTTAAGGTGCAATAAGTCAATACCTTTATCTTCAAAACGTTGAATGATTTTGCCAACTAACTTTCGTTCAACGCCATCTGGCTTAATAATTACTAAACTTGTTTCCTTCATTTTTTCCATCCCTTTCAAAACTTCCTTTTGCCCTTTCCCAAGGGGTAGCTACAGAATAAAATGAAAGCGGATACTTTGTCAATGATAAATTTTCTTTTCCTTTTGATTAAATAAAAAATTAAAGATTATTCACAAGATTTGTGAATTGTTCTTTCAGTTCTGTATTGCTTGTTTCTTTTAAAAACAAATAAGGTTGCTCCTCTACTGGCTGTTCTTTACTCACATAAACTTTAGCTTCACCATTCACTAAAGTAAATAAATAGACATGCTTCTGGGCAACTTGTGTCGCACTGTCAGAGTATACTGCCACCAGACAATAACCCCCTTCGCTGCCTGTTTCTGACCAATTTAACCAAATGGGATTGTTCCCAATAGCTGGTTGTATTTTAGGTTCATAACTCAATAAATCATCAGGCACTTGAATCGTGTAAAAAGCTACAGAGTGACCTGGTTGGTACGCTTGATAGTTCTGATTGCGTTCTTGACCCCAGGTTTCCATGTATTGTCCTAACTGTTTTGCTTTTTGCTGATTCCAAATCGTCCCTTCTTCTGTAACTAATTCAGTTAATTCTTGTGTTTGCGTTGTTTGCTCTAATTCCAACGCCGTGGTTTGACTAACTTCGGTTGCTGAAATTGCTCTTGTTTCTTCAGTATTTACATTGTTTGTTTGTACGGTTTGTACTTTCTGTGATTCCTCTTTCGATTTTTGCCAACCACAGCTAGATAAAACGCTTCCAACAACCGCTATCATAATAATCCCGTTTAGTTTCATTCCTTAAACTCCTGTTTTTATTTTTATTCTATCGAAATAAACCTAAAATCTCAATCCCTTTCTTTGAATAGTTGAAAACCATTTGGGAACTAGTAATTCTCCACAATTATAGTCCTCTAGTAATTGTTGGTATTGCTGTTCCATAGTCCTGATTTCTTTTTCACCAAAGCTCAGTGCCCAAACTAAAGAATAGAGTCCTGCGTGAAAAGTATAAAGCTTTTGAAACTGCCAAAATAAGGTAGGAACTTTCCCAGCAAAATAACCTTGTAATTGACCATAAGCAAACAATGGCGAAACATTTCTTGAAAAAAATTGTAACTTGTAAAATTCTTCATAAGGATCCCCAAAATCCCATCGATTAAAATCAATCACACCGACCTGCCTAGTTGGCAAGTAAATAAAATTTCCCACATGGAAATCTCCATGCTGATAAACCACAGGCCGTTGTTGCAATAACGGTAATTGTTTTTCTAAATATGAAATTATTGGCTGCTGGTACGGCATACAAAATTGAGATTCCTTATACTTATTTAGTTGGCTCTGCTTTTTTTCGTATAAATTTTGCGCAATCTCTCTTTGACTAATCCTTTCAGGCAACAAAAGCTTATGGATTTTGTTTAAATAGCGGCCTGCCTCTACGCCTAAGTTCAGTTGTCTTTTGGGAGAAAGAGCGGGTAAAACATCGCTTAAGTCTTCACCTTCTAGATACGTTAATAACATGTATCCTTGTTCACTTTCAGGAATAGGTGCACATAAAAAAGGTTTAGAACTGGGAAATCCTAACGCCGCTACTTTTTTGATAAATTGATATTCTTGTTGTTTGGCTAATAACTCTTCTTGTTGAAAAATTCGCAATAAAAAGGTTTCTTGATTTTTGGTAACTTTAAACTTTAAATCAGTTGACCAACCACGGTGAATAGCTTCAACTTTTTGCCATTGCTGAAACGCTGGAATCTTCTCAAACGCCCTCATTACTTTCGCCTCCATTTCCCTATTGGTTTTAGTATACCAAAGAAAAAAGGCTGGAGACAATTGGGGATAAATTGTCTCTAGCCTTCACTGGTTATCATTTTCTAGTTTTCCTTATATAAATCGTTCCACTCGTTACTAAGAAAGCTCCTCCTAAAACAACCCAGAAAGTACTAGGTACTTCTGCACCTGCTTTTGGTAATACTTTTTTGGGAAGCTGTTCTTTTTTCCCAATCATATTTTTATCAGAAAAAGCATGAGTACTTTCTGTTGATTCGGTTCCCTGATTTGCTGATGAATTCAGCGAATTATCTAAGGATGACTCACTAGTAGTTTTTCCAGATTTGTCTGGGTTTTGGTTTTGGTTTTGGTTTTGGTTTTGGTTTTGGTTTTGGTTTTGGTTTTGGTTTTGGTTTTGGTCTTTTCCTTCGATTGGTCCTTCACTTGTTTTTGTTTCTTTGTCTTTATCTGGTTCGCCACTTGTATCTAGTTCTTTATCTTTATCTGGTTCGCCACTTGCATCTGGGTCTTTATCTTTGTCTGGTTCGCCACTTGCATCTGGGTCTTTATCTTTATCCAGTTCGCCACTTGCATTTGGTTCTTTGTCTTTGTCTGGTTCGCCACTTGTATCTGGTTCTTTGTCTTTGTCTGGTTCTTCTACATGTGGTTGATTTATCTTGTGGTTATTTTCAAATAAAGCACCTAATTGTAGCAATGTTCGGTCTTCATTTAATGCACTATTAAATTGAATCCCCAAAGGCAGTCCTTCTTTTGAAACGTAAGTTGGTACACTTAATGCTGGATGTCCAAATAAATTTGCTTGTTGTGTAAACGGTGTATATGTGAACGCCGTCAGCCATTGGTCATAAATCAATTGTTTTTGTTCTGCTGGTGACAATTGATCAATTTTTTCCATCTGTGCTGCATGTTCTGGTTTTAGTAACGGATTATCAATACTAGGTGCCGTGGCAGCCGTCGTTGGTGTTAATAAGATAGGATACTGTTGATAAAATTCGTCCATCGCTTGTGCTTGTAAAGCAATATCTGTCCAAGCCGCAGTTGTCTCTTCACTCGTTATATTTTTTCCTGTTTGAAAAAGCGCCCATGTTAACAGTTCTACATCATTTCGTTCAAGCGGTCTTTTCAATTTCTGCCGCGCCATAAAATCGGCAATTCCTGCTGAGCCAGCAGCTACAGTATAATAATTTTTCATTAGACGTTCCCCATCAACAGGGTGCTTCACTTCAACCAATGTGTACCCTTGGTCTTTTAAAAAAGCAACAGCTTCAGCGACCGCCTCTTTTGCTTCGGCACTTATAGGCGTTCCGGCAGGGGATTCTGTTGTATAAGCAATGGGTTGCGCTTGACTTAAATGTCCCGCAGGAAGATCTTTTTTGGTTAATAAGGTTTCAAATAATGCATTTGTATCCGCCACGGTTCGACTTAAACCAAAGTGAACAGTTTGACCTTTTGCACTATTAGAATTACCAATGATTACTCCTCTAGAAGGTTTCAAGCCTACGGTGCCTGTCCAAGAAGCAGGGATGCGGATAGAGCCACCAGCATCACTTCCAGAAGCAATGGGAACAAATGCCGCGGCGACACTAGCACCCGCTCCGCCTGAAGAACCACCTGAATAATGGTTAGGATTCCATGGATTGACGGAAACGCCATATAACTTTGAATCTGAAATATTCTTCCAACCTAATTCTGGATAATTCGTTTGACCAATGATTATGAATCCGGCATTTTGTAGTGCTTTGACAAAGGTCGATGTCCCACCAGCTACTTGATCTTGGAGAAAACCAAAACCGTTCGTGTTGCTTTCACCTTTCAAGGATTGTCCTAACCCTTTTAGTAAGAGCGGCACACCTAGAAATGGTTGACCTGTATCTTGTAAAGCTTTTGCTTCTGTCAAAGCCGCTTCTTCTCGTAAAGTAATGACCGCATTTAATGTAGGATTTTCACGTTTAGTGATGGCCAACGCAATTTTTACTAATTCTTCGCTCGTCACCTTTTTTTCTCTTACTAAAGTTGCTAACTCCAGTGCAGTTGCTTGTTTATAATCTGCTTCTGAAAAAACACTCTCTGCAGAAACAGCTTTTCCATCTGTATCACTATTTTGTATCTCATTTGTGGTTTCAGTAGTTACTGCAACCGCATTTCCGCTACTGCTTTCGGCGATTGCCGAAGAGGATTCTTTTTCCTGCATCACCGTTTGGCTAGTAGTTTCAGATTCCAAGTTAGCTACAGTCTGACTGGTTTCTGTTGTTACTGATTCCGTCTCTGTTTGAACGGTTGTTTC
This sequence comes from Enterococcus sp. AZ035, assembly GCF_050548325.1. Classification (NCBI taxonomy): domain Bacteria; kingdom Bacillati; phylum Bacillota; class Bacilli; order Lactobacillales; family Enterococcaceae; genus Enterococcus; species Enterococcus sp. AZ035. The sequence goes on along the minus strand of NZ_CP172958.1, from coordinate 789,416 downwards.
TAGTATACTTTCTTGTGCCAACATTGGTACCCCTACCAGTGTTTGGCTAATTAATAAAATAATCCCTAACTTTTTGAACAAAATCGACTTCTTCATAAGTCACATCCTTTATCTATTAATACAGTTAAAAAATCTGTATTACTTATAGCATAAATGAAAGCGATTAAAAAGTAAAGTTCTCTTGAAAATTCCCATGTTCAACTTTTAGGCTAGGTTCTTTTTATATGCTAAAATAGAATAGAAACGGAGGTTTTTTAATGGAATGGATTGAAATTAAGCACGCAACACAAAATAATTTGAAGAATATCTCTGTCAATATCCCTAAAAAGCAACTAACTGTTGTTACTGGACTTTCGGGTTCAGGAAAGTCCTCCTTAGTATTTGACACATTAGCCGCTGAATCACGTCGTGAACTAAATGATACATTTAGTTCGTTTGTTCAAAATTACTTACCCAAATATGGTCGTCCAGAAGTTGAAAAAATCGAGAATCTTCCTGTTGCAATTGTCATTGACCAGAAAAAAGTAGCAGGTAATTCTCGTTCGACAGTGGGAACGTACACAGATATTTATACGTTTTTACGTTTGCTGTTTTCACGAGCAGGTTCTCCATTTGTTGGTTATTCAGATACTTTTTCGTTTAATCATCCGGATGGAAAATGTCCAACATGCGATGGCTTAGGAAAGATTACCGAAATCAATCTTCATCAGCTAGTTGATTATGACAAATCATTAAACGAAGGGCCTATCGATTTCCCCACATTTACAGTTGGCAACTGGCGGTGGAAGCGTTATGCCCATAGTGGTCTATTTGATTTGGATAAAAAAATCAAGGACTATTCTCCTGAAGAGTTAGCATTATTTTTATATGCTCCACAACAAAAACTAGCTAATCCACCCAAAGAGTGGCCTCATACAGCTTTGTATGAAGGAATCGTCCCGCGTATGCAACGTAGCATATTGCATACAGACGAAGGCAAACGTCATCAAAAATACCTTAATCACTTTGTTACCGTAAAAAGATGTCCTGATTGTTTAGGAAGTAGAGTCAATGAACGTGTTCGTAGCTGCAAAATTAATCAGAAAAGTATTGCTGATGCTGTTGACATGCCACTCACTGAATTACATTCTTTTATTCGTTCAATGGACCTATCCTTAATAAAAACTATTCAAGAAGAGCTACTTGTACGTCTAGAAGCATTAATTAATATCGGTCTCTCCTACCTCACATTAGGACGAGCAACTGAAACACTTTCTGGTGGTGAAGCACAGCGGATTAAAATTGCTAAGTATGTAAACAGCGCCTTAAATGATATTATGTATATTTTAGATGAACCAAGTGCTGGCTTACATCCAAAGGACATCGAACGGATCAGTCGTGCATTGCTCAATTTAAAAAATAAAGGAAACACCGTGGTTCTCGTGGAACATAATCCACAATTAATTAGAGAAGCTGATTTTATCATCGATATCGGACCTTTCGCAGGCGAAAATGGTGGCCATGTCCAGTTTTCAGGAACGTATGACGCATTTTTAGTCTCCAAAACCTTGACTAGTCAAGCGCTTCAAGAGCCGCTCCCTTTAAACGACCAACCAAGAAAAGCAAGGAAGTCTTTATCAATCGAACATGCGACACTGCATAATTTAAACAATCTATCTGTCGAAGTTCCGTTAGGAGTTTTGACTGTTATTTGTGGGGTCGCTGGTTCAGGTAAATCATCATTAGCGGAAGAAATTTATCAAAAAGCCCAGGCTGATAACCAAGAAATTATTCATCTTTCACAAAAAAGCATTACCGCAAATTTACGATCCACACCTATGACCTATCTTAATATTTTTGATAAGGTCCGCAAACTGTTTGCGGAAGAAAATCATGTTAGTCCAGCTTTATTTAGCTATAATTCCAAAGGCGCCTGTCCTACTTGCAAGGGGAAAGGCATAATTGTCTCCGATATGTCTTTTATGGAGGATGTTACTAGTATTTGCGAAACCTGTCACGGAACGCGTTACAAAGAAGAGGTGCTTCATTATCTGTATAACGGAAAAAATATCGTTGAAGTACTAGCTTTAAGCGTTAAAGATGGCTATGATTTTTTCAAAGACCAGCCTTTTGCTCTTTCATTAAAAAATTTACTGGAAGTTGGCTTAAGCTATCTTAAACTCAATCAATCGCTCTCAACATTATCTGGTGGCGAATTGCAAAGGGTAAAATTAGCAGACACACTTCACCAAAAAAAAGCTATCTATTTAATGGATGAACCTACAGATGGTTTACACTTAATTGATATCCAACAAAGTCTTCAACTTTTCAATCGAATGGTAGAAGAAGGAAACAGCTTGATTTTATTAGAACATCACATTGATGTGATTAAAAGTGCCGACTGGTTGATTGAACTAGGTCCCGAAGGTGGAAAAAATGGCGGACAGCTTCTTTTTACAGGAACCCCAGCAAATATGCTAAATTCCACTCATTCTATTACTAAAGGCTATCTGTAAAATAATTGGAACAATAACAATGTTACTTTTATCCCCAACCTATATTACTTTTTAAGCTTGGAACAAAAATCTTTCTGGATTTTTGTTCCAAGCTCTTTCTTTTTTAATTTATATATGCACAGACCAATTCAAATACTTTTTCCATTGCCTGTGTTTGTGTATCTTCTGTTACTTTGACTGCGTTAGCATCCGCTCTATCGCAAATAATTCTTATAGAAACAAAAGCGCAATCATTTAAAAAGCAGCATTGTGCAATAGCTGCGGATTCCATATCCACACAGTCAATAGAGAATTGTTCAATTAAGTTTCTTTTTTCAGTTGTGTCACAAACGAAGCCTTCTCCAGTTCCAAAACGAACACACTTTATCTTTTCATCTAGATGTTGAAGTTCGGCCAGCATTCCTTTATCTCCTTTATAGTACAGCTGATAAGGAAATTTATTGATTGACTGTCTTTCACGAATATCGTAATGGCAGTATTCCTCACCTAGCACCATCTCAAAGAGTTGCAGTTTTTCATTTAAACAGCCACAAATACCGATATTAATTAGTTGTTCTATTTGAAATGAATCAATAAGTATTTGACTATATAGCGTAGCATTCGTTTTTCCTTGTCCTGCACAAACCATAATGACTTGCGATGTTTTTTGTTCATAAATATAAAATGTATTTTTTGCTAGCTGTATCTTTCGTTGTGGTGGAAAATATTCCAATAATTTTTGAAGCTCTAAATCCATTGCGGCAATAACCCCTAATTTCATCTATCTCCTCCTTTTTCTATTTCAACCCAACTTCCATCTTCACAGGTTGGTGATCTGTATATTTAAATTGTTCGTCCTTTGTTTTCACGCTATGAACAGCCACATTATCAGAAACAATAAAACCATCAATTACATACACTTGGGATGTTTCATAAGAGCCAGTGTAAGGCTTATTAAGCACCCGCACAGTCGGTTGTTGATCATCATAAGCAAGTGAAAAATGTTTAGGTAAGTCTGCTGGATCAATTTCTCCTGGTACCCAACCAGCTTCCCCTAAGTCAGGATATCGATGACTGCCTTTGAAAACTTGATTAAAGTCACCTCCAGCAATTACATAGTTTCCTTTAGCGTATTCTTGGGATAATACGTCAGCTAACTTTTTGCTTTGAGCAATCTTCCCTTCCCCATTGTCATAGGCTTCCAAATGTAAGTTAAAAACCACTAATTCTTTGTCTGTGCCTTTAATTGGAAAGCGCGTTTCTAGAAGTGCTCGTTTTAAGTTACTAATGCTAACGGGCCAACGAAAGGGATTGGGTAAAGCAATGCGTTTGGCCTCTGTTATTTTTTCATTTGATAATGTTAATAAACCACTTTCTACTCGTCCAATCGGCGGCCAAGGAATGGGCACATAATCTACCTTAAAATTATAAGCAAATGCGCTGTTCAGCTGTAGCTGTTTTTGTAATTCTTCCTCTTGATTGACTTCATAAGAACGTCGCGAGCGACGATCGACTTCTTGGAATAAGTAAATCATCGCTGGTAATTCTTTTAAGGTTTCTTCAATGCCTGTTAAATTCTGTTGGACCATTGCCTTATTAACTGGTTGGACAGTTTTGCCACCGTCCATAAAAAAATCTTCTGTTTGTCCTAGGCCGGCATAGCCTATGTTATACGTGACTAAAGAAATGGATTGCTTTTTTTCGATGGTTTGCTCTGAAAATTGTTTATTTATAGCAACTGGTTCAACCGCTCGTGGTCGAAACTCTCGGAAGGTTAAATATCCTATCAAAATTAAAGCTATGCTTAAAAGAAGGACCATCAAGCTACCGAGATATTTAAAAAACTTTTTCATTGATTCCGATGTTCCTTTCACATTATGTCAAACCAAAAGTAGCAATTATCTTCGTGGCTACTTCTTCTGGTGTCATGTTTGAATTATTTATTTTCGCTATTTTTACATTTGGAAATGTACTTTCTAGTTCACCTTCGTGGCTTACTAATCGATGTTCTTTAAAGGTATTGAGTAATTCTTTTCGAGAAAAGTCGACATCGCGTTTTGAAGGTTTTGCCTCTAGCCGTTCTGGATGAACATTTCGTTCTAGGCGGATTGATGTTGAAGAGACGAGTTCGACGAAATAAACGGACTCATGTTTGCTAAGAAAAATTTCTGATATTTCTTCTAAAAATTGAAAATCCTGTTCTTGATCAAAAGCAATCACCACTGTAAAAATAATGTTTTTTGTTGTATTTGTGGCTGGATTTTCGACAAAGGCATGAAAAAGTTCCTTTCTAACGGAATCAGACAATTGAAATGCACGTTCCGTATACCCAAGATAGTTTGCAAATAAGTCAATGGTTTGATGATTAAATAGTAATTTAGCATCTAACTGCTTTTCTAAAGCCTTGCCAACGGTCATTTTCCCGACAGCTTGGGCACCAATTAAAACGATTAAAGACATCAACTTTCCCTCCTCTAGTCTAATTTTTAGGTGGCTATCTTCTACTATATCACACTATATTACAACACCTTACAAAACTGTTCGGAAAATTTTCTGTTTTTTATTACAAAAAAAAGACAAAAGACTCTATAATGAGAGAGGACTCGATTGATTATAGATGAGATAGGTGACGGAGAATGGCAATAGAAAAATATTTTCAAACAATAGATGGCAGTCAAATTTTTTATCAAATTTTTGGCAAAGAAACAAATTACCCCCTTGTGTTACTTCATGGTAATGGCAATGATCATACTTTTTTTAATTATCAAATTTCTTATTTCTCCAAGGAGTATCAAGTTATTGCGGTGGATACCCGCGGACATGGACGTTCCACCAATACACAAAGTCAATTAACTTTTCCGCTTTTGGCAGAAGATTTAGCTGGTATTATTCAACAAGAACACTTAACAAAAATTAATTTATTGGGCTTTAGTGACGGAGCAAATATTGCCATGGTTTTTACCCATTTATATCCTGATTTCGTCAACAAACTCGTCTTAAATTCTGGAAATGTCACCATGTCTGGTCTGAAAAAATATGTAACGATTGCCACTTATTTTCAATATTGGTTTTGTCGTATTGGCGCCTTTTTTTCAAAAAAATTGCGCGCACGGCTCCCTATCGTGGCTCTGTTATTTGAAGATACTGGACTGACAAAACAAGATTTAGAACACATCCCCTGTCCTACTCTTGTTATTACTGGCAGTCGAGATTTAATTGCGCTTTCCCATTCACGGGCGATTGCTGATGCCATTCCTGCCGGCAAATTGGTCTTGGTAAATAAACAGGGTCATTTATTTGCCAAAAACTCACCAGATATTTTTAATAAAACAATCGAAAAATTCTTAAAGGAAATGAAGGTGTCTAAATGAAACAAATTATTCATTGGATCAAAACGCATACAGGATTACTAAAAACACTGTTTGTTATTGCGGTCTCAATTATTGTTGTTGCCCAACTTTTATCAATTGGTAAAACGATCTCATTTGAACAGTTAAAACAGATTTTTGATGAGATTCCGCTATGGAAATTGTTATTGATGATGGTTATCGGTTTAGTTTCCGTTACTCCGATGCTAAATTATGACTTAACATTAAATCGCATTTTAAACTTGAAAGTCTCAAAACGGGAACTCCTTGAATCTAGCTGGATTGTCAATACAATCAATAATATTGGTGGATTCGGTGGTTTGGTCAGCATGGGACTTCGTTCTGAATTTTATGGAAATAAAACAGAGGAAAAGAAAATTTTACCTGCGTTAACCCATATTTTACTTTTTGTGTTATCCGGTCTATCTATTTATAGTATTTTTTGCTTTTTCCTTGTTCAGTTTGATCCAAAGATGGCTTATTTACAGCAATATTGGATTTGGTTATTAGGTGGCGGTCTTTATTTCCCGTTACTTTATCTTATTTTACATTTCCAAAAAAATAGTTCCTTTGGTAACCTCGATGCAAAAAATCGCTTATCTCTAGTTGTTTCTTCGTTTTTAGAATGGACAGGTGTTTTAATTACCTTTATCAGTATTGGTTACTTATTAGATGTACCGATTCCTTTAATTGATATTGTTCCTTTATATGTAGCAGCTTCGATTATTGGGATTGCTTCGATGATTCCAGGGGCTTTAGGTAGTTTTGATGTCATGATGATTTTAGGACTGAGCAACTTAGGTGTCGATCGTGAAATTATTGTTTTGTGGTTATTGCTCTATCGTTTATTCTATTATATTATTCCGTTCTTAATTGGCTGTTTGTTCTTTACAAAACACTTAAGCCAAAAGTTGGATACTCATTATCGTCAACTGCTAAAACAAATTACTTTGGAAATTGCCCACAAGCTAGAAGTGGTTTTACTTTATTTTTCAGGAATTATGATGGTGCTCCTAGCCACTATTCCAGAAGCCTTCACTCAAGTGCATTGGTTAAGAGATATTAACCCCTTTCGTTCACATATTATTATTCAAATTCCGAGTATTGTTTTAGGCTTTGCATTATTAATTATGGGACGTGGGATTGCTGATCGTGTTAAAAGAGCCTATTATCCAACGATTATTTTATTAATTGGTGCTATCTTGTATTCATTTGTTGTTGACTTTAGTATGTTTTCCATTTTCTATTTAGCTATTTTATTATTTATCGTTATTTTTTCAAAATCAGAATTGTACCGTGAACAACTGGTTTACTCTTGGGAGTGGATGACGATTGATGGCTTTATCTTTGGCTTGTTGACTTTGTTATACCTGGTAATTGGTGTTTATAATTTACCGAACTTCCCACACCATCGTCATCATTTTGTGGAATTTTTCTTGTTCCCTTCCGAACGGATCTGGTTGTCAGGATTTATCGCTATCCTCTTAGTTATGAGTTTTAACTTTCTATTTGTTCGCTACCTCCAAGGGAAAAAACACCAAGTTGGTGAGTTTCCAGAAGATAGTATCTTGCATAATATCTTAACAACTTATGGCGGGAATATTGACAGTGAACTTGTCTTTCTTCATGATAAACAGGTTTTCTTATATCCCAAAGAAGAACCGACTGTCTTTTTACAATTCAACACCATTAATAATAAATGCGTTGTGATGGGCAACCCTTCTGGGAACAAAGAAGATTTTCCTGCGGCGATTGATGCATTCCTTAAAGAAACAGATCGTTTCGGCTATGTACCCGTCTTTTACGAAACCAATGAGGACAGCGTGATGTTACTACACGAATATGGCTACGAATTTATCAAAATGGGCGAAGAAGCCTTAGTTAATCTAGAAACATTTACGATGTCTGGGAAAAAATTCAAAGGTACCCGCGCAGTGTTTAATAAAATTACTAAAGCCGGCTATTCATTTGACGTACTCCAACCTCCTTTTAGTGCCGAACAAATGCACGAATTAAAAGCTATTTCGGATAGTTGGTTAGACAATCGAAAAGAAAAAGGCTTTTCACTAGGATTTTTCGATGAAGCGTATCTTCAAAGAAACCCAATTGCTGTTGTCCGAAATGCTGAAGGAGAAATGGTCTCTTTCGCTAATATCATTCCTAGTTACACAAATGAAGTTGGTACCATCGACTTGATGCGTCACCATAAAGAAAAAGCCCCTTCTGGAAGTATGGATTTCTTATTTATTCATTTATTTGAATATATGAAAACAGAAAATATTCATTATTTCAATTTAGGGATGGCTCCGTTAGCCAACGTTGGTCAATCAAGAAAAAGTTTTATTCAAGAACGGATTGCTGCGTTAATTTATGAATTTGGTTCAGAAATTTACTCCTTCCAAGGATTACGCGAATACAAGGAAAAATTTGCTAGCAAATGGCAACCCCGCTATACACTTTATTCTAAAAGTAGTTGGATTGTCTACGTGATGATCGCTTTACTCATTGTCGATCAAAAAAATATTGACTAACAAAAAGAAGCTCAATTAAGTATAAAAAGCTTGGCAACTTCACTGAAATTTAGTGAGGTTGCCAAGCTTTTTAATTTCTTTCATCTAGTTTTTCTTTAATTAAAAAGGCTGTTTCTTCGACAGATTTTGCGGTTACATCAATCACTGGGATGCCATACTTCGCAAAAATCTCTTCGGCATAAGCTAATTCTTGTTCAATCCGTTCAACATTGGTATAACTGGTCTCATTACCTAAACCTAAGGAAGCCAACCGACTGCTACGAATCTGTCCTAATGTTTCTGGCGAACAAACTAAACCAATCATTTTTTGTGGATCCATTTCTTCCAAAATTGGCGGCAATGGAACTTCTGGAATTAATGGTAAGTTAGAAACGCGGTAGCCTTGATTCGCTAAATACATACTGACTGGCGTCTTTGAGGTCCGCGAAACGCCTAACAACAATATATCAGAATCAAGAAACCCTTGAGGATTTTTGCCATCATCATATTTTACAGCAAATTCAATCGCTGAGATTTTATCAAAATAGGCACGATCTAGTTGGTGGCGTCGTCCAGGCTCTTCAATAGGATCTACTCCGGCTTTCGCTTGAATTAATTCAAAAAATGGCGCCATTAAATCTAAATATAACAACCCTGTTCGTTCACTAAATTCTTTCGCCGCTGTGATTAGTTGTTTACTGACTAATGTACTGACAACTAAGGCTTTATCTTTTAAGGCATCTTTTAAAATCTCTAATAATTCTTCTTCTGTTGTGACAAAAGAAAAATTGTATCGATTAAGAAAAGAAATATCTGGATATTGTGCGCTTGCTGCAGCTAACAATTTTTGTGATGTTTCTCCAAGTGAATCGGAAATAGTATAAACAATGATCTCTTTTTTCATAATTAAGCTCCCTTATCTGTTTTGTGCGGCTTCTTTCGCTTGTTGCGTAATATAGGTTAAAATTTTCGTTTTCGTAATTTTTCCAATAACTTTTTTAGGATTTTCTTTTTCAACGACTGGCAAAGAATCCACTTCGTATTTTTGCAAAGTGTCAGCAGCTTCAAGAATAGTAAATTCTGGTGTGCAGGTTTTCACATGTGGCACTCTTGTCATACAAACAGCAACAGGTGTGCCATCAATATTTGTATTTAAAGAGGCCCGTAATAAATCTTTTCGTGACAAAACCCCTAATAATTCTTTTGCTTCATCCATGACATAAAGAGAACCGACATCATACATAAACAAGTTGGTAATCGCATCTCGAATTGAGGTGTCTTGGGCAACCATCAATGGTGGACTCATGATCTCCTGAACTTTTGTTTGAAAAACATCAAAAAAGAAAAAAGCCTCCATATTATCACTTTCGTAAGTATAACCAACTTTCGGACTTGCTTTTAAAATTCCTGAAAGTGTTAAAAAAGACAAATCAGAACGCAATGTCGCACGTGAAACGGCTAGTATGTCCGAAATGCGTTCACCACTAACTGGCTGATGCTCTTTTACAACAGCGATAATTTGCTCTTGTCGTTTACTTAATTTCATCATTTCCTCCTCAATTCCTCTTAAACAAATTGTGCATTCGCTTACAATTATACACATATTTATTGTTTTTTCAACATATTGACAAGAAACTTTTTCTATTGACAAACTTATTTCCGTCCATTATGATGTTTATTGAACATATAAGACACATATTAAACGGAGGTCACGCATGAAAAAGTTTATTTATTCTTTTAACGAAACACACAATGAAGGTAAAGAGACTCTTGGTGGTAAAGGGGCAAACTTGGCAGAAATGACACGCTTAGGTTTGCCGATTCCACAAGGATTCACGATTACAACCCGTTGCTGTATGGACTATTTGGCAGATGCTACTTTCTTTGAAGAACACTTACAATCAGAAATTTTGAAAGCGGTTAAAAATCTAGAAACTGAAACAGGCAAATCTTTTACCGCGGACAATGAGATTCTCTTAGTTTCCGTTCGCAGCGGTGCTGCCTTCTCGATGCCTGGTATGATGGATACTATTTTAAATTTAGGTTTAAATGATCAACGTGTGAAAAAATTTGCGACCTTAACCTCTCCTGGTTTTGCTTTTGACTGTTATCGCCGACTTATTCAAATGTTTGGAGACGTCGTCTATCACATTCCCAAAGAATTATTTGACCAACAAAAAGAGCGCTTGGAACAAGAGCTCAACAAAAAAATTACCGCTTTTCAAGAAGAAGATCATTTTGCCTTGATTGTCCGCTACCAAGAAGTTTTTGAACAACATCAGGTGGTCTTCCCGCAAGACCCTGTCGCACAACTTTTTGAAGCAATCAAAGCTGTTTTTGATTCATGGAATAATCAACGTGCGGTGGTTTATCGAAACTTACATCATATTGCACATGATTTAGGTACAGCTGTCAACATTCAAGAAATGGTTTTCGGCAATCGTGGACTAGACAGTGGCACTGGCGTTGTTTTCACTAGAAATCCGGTCACAGGGGAAAATCAACTGTTTGGAGAGTTTCTTTTGAACGCGCAAGGAGAAGATGTAGTGGCTGGTATTCGGACGCCAGAACCCATTCGTCGTTTACGTTTGACTATGCCAAAAGTTTATCAAGATTTTCGCCATTACGCAGAACTTTTAGAATATCATTATCGTGACATGCAAGATATTGAATTTACCATTGAAAATGAAAAATTATATATTTTACAAACAAGAAACGGGAAACGAACCGCCGCAGCTACGGTTAAAATTGCTTTAGACTTAGCCAAAGAAAATCGCATTACTAAACAAGAAGCACTGTTGCGTGTGACACCTGATACGATTGATCAATTAATTCATCCCGTGTTTGATCAAGAGAAACGACAACACATGGAACGTTTAGCTATGGGACTTCCTGCTAGTCCTGGTGCAGCAAGTGGCCAAATTGTTTTTACAGCAGAAAAAGCCAAAGAACTGACCAATCTAGGAAAGAAAGTCATTCTTGTTCGTCAAGAAACTTCACCAGAAGATATTGAAGGCATGGTTGTAAGCGAAGCAATCGTGACCAGTCGTGGCGGAATGACTTCTCATGCCGCTGTGGTCGCACGAGGAATGGGAACTTGCTGTGTGACTGGTTGTGAAAGTTTAACCGTCAATGAAGAATCCAAACAACTACACTGCGGGCCACAGGTCATCTTAGAAGGAACAATCATTTCCGTCGATGGCTCAACGGGGGAAATTTATCTTGGCGAAATTCCTACAATTTCTGCTGATAATAACGATGACCTTCAAGAGCTCTTGTCTTGGGCAGATGCATATGCTGATTTAACTGTTCGTGCCAATGCAGAAACTACACAAGATTTAGAGACTGCTATCCGTTTTGGCGCAGCGGGGATTGGTTTAGCGCGAACAGAGCATATGTTTTTCGGTGAAGAGCGTGTCTTGGAAATGCGTCGCCTGATTTTAGCAGAGTCTGAAAAGGAAGCAACCTATGCGTTGGAGCAACTTCTTCATTTTCAACAGGAAGACTTTTATCAAATGCTGAAAGTAGTTCAAGACAAGCCCATGGTGGTCCGCTTGTTAGATCCGCCGATGCATGAGTTTTTACCTCATGAAAAGAATGATATTCAATTATTGGCGAAGCAACTACAACGGTTCCCGGTGACCATCGCCAAACAAATTGAACGGTTACAAGAAACCAATCCAATGTTGGGCCATCGTGGTTGTCGTTTAGGTGTGACCCAACCACAAATATACAAAATGCAAGTTACAGCCTTATTTACTAGTGCCATTCGATTAGTCAAAGAAGGAATTACTGTTTATCCAGAAGTGATGATTCCTCTAATCGCCGAAAAAGAAGAACTTCTCTATCTCAAACGCATTTTAAAAGAAACGATTGACGGTCTCTTTGAAGAACATAAGATGACTCCTTTCCCTTACGAAATCGGGACAATGATTGAACTACCGAGAGCTTGTCTGATTGCGGATCAGTTAGCAGAAGAAGCAGACTTTTTCAGCTTTGGGACAAATGATTTAACACAAATGACCTATGGTTTTTCTCGTGATGATATCGGTAAATTCATTAATACGTATCGGGAAAAGAAAATCATTACCCAAGATCCGTTTCAATCATTAGATCAAACAGGTGTTGGTCAATTGATTCAATTAGCTGTAGAGAAAGCGCGTCGCACTAAACCAAACATGAGTATTGGCGTATGTGGAGAAGTCGGTGGTGATCCGCAATCCATCACATTTTTCCAAACACTTGGCCTAAACTACATCTCTTGCTCACCTTATCGAGTACCTATTGCGAAACTCGCAGCTGCCCAAGCCAAAATTTTAACCGAACCGGCTGTGACTGAAGAACAAATGGTCCTTCTTTAATTTAACGTGTGTAACAAATGATTCATCCTTACAAGATAAAAAGTGCTAGGAACATCAGTCGAAACGCTTGATGTTCCTAGCACTAAATTTTAAGATCAATGATTGTACTCTGGTTATTTTCTTATAAACGCGGCATCTTTTGTCAAGGGGTCTGTTACATCTGATACATATCTTTCTACTTTCATATGCAAATCATATTTTTCTCTAAGTTCCGTAATACGGGTCATCATTGGAGAAGCGTGGTGTTTGTCTAATGCTTCCTGATCTGTCCAACTATCAATCAGCAGAACTGTTTCTTCATCGTCCATTGGAAAAAAGTATTCATAGCGACTATTCCCTTTTTCTGCACGAATCGCCTCTACAATTCCGCTGGCAATCATTTCTTTGGCAAATTCTCTTGCACCTCCATTTGTCCCACTATAATAAATATTTATAGTAATCGCCATCTGTCTTCCCCCCTAAATTTACTTGCCTTTTTACGTTCCCGACTGGAATTGAACCAGCGACCTACCGCTTAGGAGGCGGTTGCTCTATCCTACTGAGCTACGAGAACAATCTGTTTTAATTTTAGAAGTCTTCACTACATCTGTCAATAGACAAAAAGAAAGTATCCCGCATAAACAATTATGCGAGATACTTTCTTTCAGTGAAACACGTCGTTCGTTTATCTATTATTTTTTTTGCCGCCGATCAAGAATCATTTTTCCTAAATAATAAAGTCCTGTCGCAATAGCTATATATTGCCCAATTTTATTATTGCGTGCAACTTTTTCTTGTTTCGTTTTCGCCATTGTCCCCATCACCTTTCTAAAATAATTCTTTTTACATTTTTATTATAGTAGGTTCTGTCATTTTTTGCGAATAAACACACTTTTAAAAATAATCTTCTAAAATTGGCATGCCTTTGACTAAACGTTGGCCTAAACGTTGAGCTGTCGTTGCGTCTCCTTGCAAGCGTTCATAAAAAGATAACGTCTCTGCTGAACGATAGCCCAAGAATAGTTGCGTCCACGTTTGGATATCTGCTTTCAAAGCAGCAGTCCCTTCTTTTTCCGCAGCACCTTTAGTCACTGTTGCTTTTCCTTGTTCGTCAATTGTGATTGTCCAAATGCCTTCATTCCATGGCCCATAGGAATCTTCCATCTCTAAAGAATACGTTTCTTTTTCTCCTGATTGAAATGGATATTTTTCCAGAAATGTTTGTAACTCAACGATTCGTGCCATCATGTAAGGTAAAATTTTTACAGAAGCTGCTGGCGTTGGCATTAAATCATTTAAATCTTTTCCAGCAAAACCATTAATCCAATGGAACGATTGAACGGAACCACTATGTGAGCCAATAAACCCAGCTAAAGCTTTAAAAGCTGTATTAGTTAAATAGTTCCATTCTACGATTTCAAAGGTGCCAGCAGCTATCCGATAAATCACATAGCCTTCCGCTTTTCCTTCTGACGAATAATAAATCGCTTGATTATTTGGTTTACTTGCACGATTCAGCGTATAATCCAGCCACCAAGTTTCACGGATCACACCACCAGAGTGCGCTCTTTGATTTTCAAGGTATACGTCTTTAATGACCTCTTTACCGTCAGCCCAAGAAACTCGTTTAATGGTACCCGGAACTCGTTTAACACGTGGCCAATCTTCCGTTTTAATTGTATACTCTGCTTGTTCAAATGTTTGTTCATAGCCATATTGACGATAAAATGGATATGAAAACGGTGCTAAGTAAGAAAGGGCAACCTTTTGTTTCGCTAAATCAGCCAACATTTCTTTCATAATAGCAGAGATGCCGCCTTCACCACGATATTCTGGATAAGAAGCCACATAGCCAATTCCAGCCATGGGATAGCGGACACCATGGAAATTCACTTGAAAAGGTGTCGCCATCACTTGACTTGTTAATTGCTCATCAATTAGGAAGCCATAGCTTTGCGTATGTGACAACAATTTTTCAAAACGTTCTTGGCGTTCCGCCGTGGGTTCCTGATTAAAAGCATAGATGACAAGATCAAACATCTCTTTCATTTCTTCTTTGCCCATTTTTTTGACTCTTTTAGTTGTCATTTTCTTTCCTCCTCGCACATTGTATCAATTCATTTTATCACAGAAACGGTTCTCTTTCTAAAAGCCGTTATTTGCTGTCATTTCTTTGAACCAACGACCGCTTTTCTTAATGGTCCGTTTCGCATCATCATCTAAATCCACAGCGATGAAGCCATAACGATTTTTATAGGCATTGAGCCAAGACCAGTTATCCATACACGTCCACATATGATATCCTTGAACATTACTACCTTCTTGAATCGCTTGGTGCACCCATTTCAAGTGATCTTGCACGAATTCAATCCGATAATCATCTTCAATGACTCCTTGTTCATTGACAAAGCGTTCTTCTCCTTCTACGCCCATGCCATTTTCTGAAATGTAGCAGCGAATGTTGCCATAATTTTCTTTTAAATTCATTAATGTATCATAAATACCTTTTTCGTAGATTTCCCAGCCACGGTAAGGATTCATTTTTTTGCCAGGCATATCGTAGACATCATAAAAATCTTCTGGAAGTAAGCCTTCTGGTCGTGTTTCAACAGGTGTTTCTTTTGCTTTGGCACGACGTGGTTGATAGTAGTTTACTCCTAATAAGTCCACAGTATTTTCAGCAATTATTGCTAAATCTTCTGGCGTTGTTTCTGGCAATAAGTCATTTGCTTTCGCCCAAGCAACCATATCTTCTGGAAAATGACCTTTAACAGCCGGGTCTAAAAACGAACGGTTAAAGAAACCATCGACAAATTTAGCCGCATTTACATCGGCTTCGTTGTGCTCATCACGAGGATAAGTCGGCGTTAAGTTTAAAATAATGCCAATTTCACCTGATAAGTTCATAGAGTGATAGACGGCAATCGCTTTGGCACTAGCTAAAGCTTCATGATAGAGTACTTGAATCCCTTCTTTTAGATTCACTTTATCAGGATAATGCCAGCCATAGAGATAACCACCTTCAACTGGTACAATTGGTTCATTGTGCGTAAACCATTTTTTCACGCGATCGCCAAACAATTCAAAACAGGTTTTGGCAAAGTCAACATACAAATCAACTACTTCACGGCTTTCCCAACCGCCTTTTTCTTGAAGTACCATCGGCATATCAAAATGATACAAGTTCATAAAGGGCTCAATCCCGTGTTCTAATAAATCATCAATGACTTGATTATAAAAATCAACTGCTGTTTGATTGACTTTCCCTGTTGTAGGATCTGGAATTAAACGGCTCCATTGAATGGATGTTCGAAAAGAGTTATGTCCCGTTTCTTTCATTAACTGAATATCTTCTTGGTATTTTTTATAAAATTGTGAGGTCTTATCTGGACCGACTTGTTGAAAAAATTTTTCTGGCGCTTCTTGATACCAAAAATCCCAAATATTTTGACCTTTACCATCACCTTCAAAAACGCCTTCTGTTTGAGGACCGCTGGCTGCAGAACCCCACCAAAAATTTTCTGGAAATTGATATTTCATGTTATTTGCTCCTTTACGATTTAATCATTAAAAAAAGGATTGAACCCTCCGTAAGAGTCCGGACGATTCAATCCTTCGATTTTTTACTCGGCTGCTTCTGCGGCTGCTTCTTGTTTCAAGTATTGATCTGTTGCTACTTTTACGAAAGGCATGTAGATCAAAATAGAAATCAATAAGTTAACAGCTGCTAAAACTCCGCCGGCGATACTCTTCGTTGCTAAAAATCCGCCAATAATTGGTGGTGTTACCCAAGGTGGCATAAAGGTTGCAGCTGGTACTAAACCAGTTGCTGTCGCCACATACGCAACAGTTACAAGAACCATTGGGACTAAAATGAATGGGATAAACATAATTGGGTTTAAAACAATTGGTAAACCGAACATGACTGGTTCATTAATATTAAATAGTCCTGGTGCTAAACTTAAGTTTGTAATGACTTTGTATGGTTTGTTACGACGACCTACGATAAAGATAGCAATTAACAGACCTAATGTTGCCCCTGTTCCACCTAAGTTTACAAATGAATCAAAGAAAGGTTTGTTTACAATATAAGGAATTGCTTTACCTGCTTCTAAAGCTTTAATGTTCGCATCAATCGCTGGTACGTTGATTGTTTGCATTAATGGGTCAACCATGTTGGCACCATGTAAACCAAAGAACCATAAGAATGGTGTAATGAAAGCTAACAATAATGCTGATGGGTAGCTGTTTGCAAGTCCCATAAATGGTTGTTGAACTGCTTCATAGAATGAAATAACGATATTGTCAATTCCTAAAGCAAATAGAATTGATGTAATTAAACTAAATAAACTGATTGTAATCATTGCTGGTAATAATGCCGCAAATGATTTTGCTACTGCTGGTGGTACACCATCAGGCATTTTGATAACTAATTTAGGATTGCCAGATAAACGTTGGAATAGTTCTCCTGAAATAAGTGCAATAATCAAAGCAATAAATAATCCAGTTGCGCCCATGCCTTCTAAGCCGCCAACTGCGAAGAATGAAGCTACAGAAACTGTACCGGCTGCAATGCCGTCTTTTCCATAAGATTTAACTAAATTGTGTGCTACTAAAAAGGCTACTAAAACGGCAAAGATTGCGAATGTACCGTTCCAAATGTTACCACCAAAGCTTTTCCAAATTGGTGCATCGTTATACATCATTGGGAAAATTTTGTTTAAAAAGTCCTCATATCCTGGAATTGGAATATTATTAATTAATACCGCCAAAGCCCCTAAAATCATTAATGGCATCGTTACGACAAACGCGTCACGAATTGCTACCAAGTGCCGTTGCGCTGCGATAACTGACGCTTTCGGCATAAAGTGTTTCTCCATCCATTGAACAAATCCGTCCATTGTTATTCCTCCTAATTAACGCTTTCTCAAGCGCGTTTTTCTTATAAGACGCATTGACAACGAGATTACTCGTTATCAATACGGCGATAAAGATCGATAATTTCTTTTGCTAAATCTGTAAATGCAATCGCAGTCATTAAATGATCTTGACTGTGCACTGTTAACAATGTTACTTGCATGTTATTGCCTTTTGCTTCTTCTGTTAACATTCCTGTTTGCGAATGATGTGCATGTACAAGTGATTCTTCTGCATCTGCAATTTTTTTGTCTGCTAATTCAAAATCCCCCGATTTTGCTGCGGCAATCGCTTCCATTGCATCGCTTTTAGCATTTCCGCCATACATGATTAAACCCATGATTGCTTCTAAGTTCTGTTGTCCGTCCATTACCTCTACCCCATTTTCTGCTCTAGTTTGATGATCCCATTAATGAAATTGCTTGATCTAAAACTTTTTCGCCATTCATCATGCCATAGTCCGCCATGTTAATTACATCTAAAGGAATCCCTTTTGGTTGTAATTTTTGTTCAAATTGCCCTTTCATGAAACGAACTTGTGGGCCTAATAATAAAACATTCACCTCTTTATTTTCCAAGTTTGTATCTGCTTCAGAAGCCGATACTGCAAAGATGTCTGCTTCCATACCACGATCTTCTGCTGCTTTTTGCATTTTTGTTACTAATAAACTTGTGCTCATTCCTGCGGAACAAACTAACATAATTGTTTTTTTTGCCATTTTCCTTCATCTCCTAAATTCTCTTTGTTTTGCTTTACACCTTTATATAAGCAAGAAGCGTGCCAAGTTTTAACACATTAAAAACCTTGATATGACAACGTTTCTTGATATAGAAAGCGTGTACACACTAAAAATAAAACGATTACACACAGCTTTTTTGTGTGCGTTTCCAAAATAATAGGGCAACAAAAGAAAGTGAGCGATAACCCGAAACGACTCATCGCTCACTTTCTAAAGCTGAAGAGAATCAACTGGACAAAAGCCGCTTTTTCCCTTTAAGCAGTTTCCATCATTTTAAGCATTTTATAAAACTGTTTCTTTTTAAAATAACTTAAAAAGATACCTAATACTGCATCATTCAGTTTTTGTAACGCCCCATAAGAAACCATTGTTTCTGTATAACGCAGTTCACAGCTTTTTTCATCAATTGGCTGTAGCTCATACCGCACCGAGAAATCATTTTTAGTTGTGGATGTTCGAAATTGATAGGTCTTATTTTCTACAGCTTCTTCAATAACTATTTTCGCGCGACTATTTTTACTATATTCTTTGATATATTCAAACTTACGTAACTGCTTTCTTGTAAGAGTTTTGCCTGTTTGCTTACGGATATCAAAAATAACAGAATTCATTAATTGCGTGTAAAATTCATCTGCTGAAATAGTTAATGTTTTCGTAATTTCCATTACCGTTTCACCTCATCCTTTGTCGCCTCTTCTTCAGCAACTTTTTTTCCTTTAAAAAACAGGTAACCACCAAGTCCAATGAGAAAAATCCCCGTTGTCAGACTTAATAAATCATAGTTTAAGGAGCTGGGATTCAACGAATACAAAACAATCAAGAAGCCAATACTACATAAAAATAATCCATTTCTAATCATTTTCATCCATCCTATCTTTTTAGACTACCGTTGCTTGGAAGTATAAAACGCCACCCCAAGGTTGTTCCTTAATCAGCTGTTTTGCAACTTGTGCAGCAGTTTCAGGGTCTCCTTCAACTTCAAAAAATAACTTAATACCATTTTTTTCTTTAAAAGTAAATGTTTCATTTTCCCCTTGATATGCCTCTAATAAAGTAATAATTTCCTCTTGCTTCATTGCACTTGCAATCGAAATCATGCCGCTCGCTCCTTTCTATACAAGTAATTGCTGTTTTTATTGCTTATTGCTCTCTTTCGCCTAATGCAGGATCCATTTTGTTAGCAGCGATAACAAACGGTGTCCAAATCAAGAAAGTGACTACCATACATACCAACGCTACGATTGGTGCGCGCCAGTCGGCACCTGTCGCTAAGAAAGATAATAGCAACGGCGGTGTCACCCATGCGACTTGTTGAGAAACTGGGGCGACTAGCCCAAGATACGTTGCAACCCAGCCAATTGTAGTAGCAACTAATGGCGCAATTACAAATGGAATAAACATAATTGGATTCAGAACAACTGGTAAACCAAACATAATCGGTTCATTGATATTAAAGATCCCAGGCCCTAATGATAATTTACCAACTGTTAAATAATCTGCTCGTTTGGAGAATAACAAGATTGCAATAATTAGGACGATTGTACCGCCTGAACCACCAAACCAAGCAAAAGCATCAAACGAACCACGGACCCACATGTAGGCTTTACCGTCGTCAATAGCGGCTAAAACCGCAGCTGTTCCTGTTTTTCCTTCATAACCTTTTTGGAAAATATCAATATTGATTAATTGTGCTTGTCCCCAAATTCCTTCAAGAACTGGTGCCAAAACGTTTGGCCCATGAATACCAAAGAACCAGAAAATTTGAACAAAAACCGTTACGATTAACACAGCGCCTAGTCCTTGTGATAACCCAAGGAACGGTTCCGCGATATATTTTTGAATTAAGTCAATTAATAATTGACCGCCTGAAAGTTTTGACACCGTAAAGTTAATAATTGCTACGACATACAATGCGATTGTTGCTGGTAAAATTGCCGCAAACGCTTTTGAAACTGCTGGTGGTACAGAATCAGGCATTTTTATTGTTAAATCCGCTTGCATTAATTTACAAAAAATAATGGTTGATAAAGCGCCCATAATCATCACCGTAAAGAAAGCGTTACCATTTAGATGGTTGAGATTTAACCAACCCCATGGATTGACAGTCAATTGATTATTAGCAATTGACGCACCAATTTCTGCCCCATTAATTGCGTTGGCAATCTTTTCTGGCACTTTTACAGCTAATTCAGCTGTGTTATTTGGTGCAAAAGCAACACCTGAAATTAAGGTAGCTAAACTGACAATCCCACCAGCTAGCTCATTCACATTGTATGCTTTCGCTAAGTTATAGCCCCAAGAAAAAGCGAAAATCAAACCAGCGATAGCCAATGTACCATTCCAAACAAAACCATTAATCCCAATGATGACATTCAATACTGCAAA
Organism: Enterococcus sp. AZ035; assembly: GCF_050548325.1. NCBI lineage: Bacteria > Bacillati > Bacillota > Bacilli > Lactobacillales > Enterococcaceae > Enterococcus > Enterococcus sp. AZ035. The sequence goes on along the minus strand of NZ_CP172958.1, from coordinate 768,682 downwards.
AATACCTTTGTCTGCTTCCAAACTTGCCGCATAAGTTGAGACAAACTCTTGGGGAAGATCTCGAATAATTGCGTTAATCATTACGGCGACTGATCCAGCCATTGTCGCAGGTAATGTACCAATAAAAGCATCCCTTAGTGCCACCAGATGTTTCTGTGCACCAATTTTTGCGGCAGTTGGTAAGATATATTTTTCCATCCATGCCATTAATCCGTTCATTTTTATTCCTCCTGTATCCATTTATATTTATTAAAAAGGCAGTAGCCTCATTAAACGAATGAATCGAGCGTACAAAACAAAACCTTTGGTAACATGCACTATCCTTATTTGCTATTCACTTTTCCTAAACGTTTTAATTCCTTATCCCATTAATGAGATTGCTTGATCTAAAACTTTTTCGCCATTCATCATGCCATAATCTGCCATGTTAATTACATCTAAAGGAATCCCTTTTGGTTGTAATTTTTGTTCAAATTGCCCTTTCATGAAACGAACTTGTGGACCTAAAAGTAAAACATTCACCTCTTTATTTTCCAAGTTTGTATCTGCTTCAGAAGCCGATACTGCAAAGATGTCTGCTTCCATGCCACGATCTTCTGCTGCTTTTTGCATTTTTGTTACTAATAAACTCGTGCTCATTCCTGCGGAACAAACTAACATAATTGTTTTTTTTGCCATTTTTTCTTCATCTCCTTAAAAGTTATGACGTTATACACTTTATTTATAGCAATAATTGTGCCAAGTTTTTTCCTCACTAAAATACTGATATAACAGCTTTTGTCATCGAAAAAAGCGTGCACACACTAAAAGAAAACGCTTACACACATGAAATTGTGTGTAACTTACAAAAAGAAAACATCAAGAAAAAAGAGAGCGTTTTCTCATTTCTTGATGTTTTTTTTATTTATTATTGTTTACTTTTAATTTCATTTTCTAAAAACATTTGGGTAACATGCGCAACTTCCGCTTCTGGAATCGTCACACGATACGCCCGTTCAATTAACATAAAATTCGTGCGTACGACATCGATTTCTAAACGATGTGTTTTAACATATTCCGCTAAGTTTAGAAAATTTCTTGTTTCTTCTCCTTTAATTAAAGCATCTACCAGAAAAGCCAAATGAATCATGATTCCGGCATCCACCCCTGGTTCAACAATAATATGCATGTCTGTTTGTATTTGATGAACTGTTTTTTGTAACATGAGAATTAATTTTTGTAAGGAGTCCACAGAAGTAATGACGCCACTTAGTGAATGAACAATTGTATCAATCGCCACTTCATCACTAGCAATCCGTTTCAGTACATTTAATTTTTCATCATCAAAAATATCATAGACGGAAAAGAAGGGAATATTTTGATATTCAACATCCACAGTTCCCGCAATGGCCTTAATTTCATATTCTTCCATCAAGTTGTCGATATGTTTTTTAAATGTTTCTCGTTCAATAAATTGCATTTGAATCAGTTCCACTTTTGTTTCATCAATAACTGGTAAGATTCGTTGGTATAGTTTTGCGGCAACCCCTTCTCCAGTAAAGCACGTCACGATTACTGCTTTTTTTACGTTTTGACGTTTTTGCAGACTAGAACGAAATTGTTCTCTCACAACGCTTTCAAAAGAAAGTTGAATATTTTGGTAAATGTCCTCTAAACTTCGTCCCACGCTTGCCATTCGAATAGCTTCTAAGACAATCATTGTGCTCGTCATTGTAATCGCCTTTGTTCGGATACCTGTTTCTTCAAACAACATATTTCCAAACGAATTTAATGAACCCATATCCGTCAGTAATAAAATCCCATTATTTAACGATTCTTTTTGCGTAATTACTTGGTTTCGTAATTGTTCATACATTGTTTGAACTTCCATCGTTAACGGCATATTCATCGCTGTTCCGATTGACGTTCCTAAAAGTTCTTGGGCGGTTTTCAACATACTTGAGGCAGTAGAATCCCCATGCATTAAGACGAACACACCAACATTATTTTCTGGAGTTCTTTCTTCTTTACCGACATTAATAGATAAAAACATACTAATAAAGCCAATTTCATCGAAAGGAATCTCTATGTTGTTCTCTTCTTCAATAATAGAAGATAAATCTAAGGCTACTTGAAATTCTTTTTTCATATTTTTACGGACATTATTTAAATCAGGATGGACAATCACGTGACCTTCTTTGACACGTTCAATCGTACTTTGTAAATGAAGCGCAAAGGCAAAGCGCGCAGTTTCGTTGTACGTGTGTTCCAAACGCTCTTCTGCGATATCATAAAGACGATTCGTTAAGTCCCAAATAGCTTCTGGTAATAACTCCTTATGTAAAGAATGTTGGGTTAATTCTTCGACATAATTTTTAAAATACGCATTCATATCTTTGGAAATCAATTCTTCTAAATCAACATTTTCTAAGTCAGCTTCGGACAAGTCAGCGACTTTTTCTTCGATTTCATTGTAAACTTGCATGTCTCTAGCTGGATCTTGTGACCAAACAATTTTGTTGGTGCCTGGCTGGAAAGATAAATAATTACTTTTACTATCGACAAATTGATCCAAGCGCTCAGGTACTTCTTTAATTTTTAATAATCCTTTTTGGACAGGTAACGACAAATCCCGTTTACGGATAACCAAATGTTCTAAATTGTGCGTCCGATAATAAAGGAATGACTTAGCACAAACTAATTTTAAGTCCCGCTTCACCTGACCAATATTTCCTTCTGCATCGTATAACATAAAAGCCAAAACTGCTTCACGTTCGATATCAATTTGTTGGCCCAAACGTGTTGCCTCTTGCTGAATAAATAACGAAATGATGGCATAACGCTCATCTAGCGTCCGTGCATCTAAAGATGGTAATGTAATCGACATCGGAATCCGCCGATTAAAAGTGGTTAAAAAGTTTTCTGAGGATTCCGTTGTCGCACCAATAATTTGAACAGAGGCTTCATAGGTTTGACCACTTTCTCCTAATGGACGGTACACGCCTTTATCAATAAACGTAAAGAGCATTTCTTGACCTTCTGGCGGTAAGCGATGAATTTCATCTAAAAAGAGAATCCCGCCATCTGCTTTTGCCATTAAGCCTGGACTATCTTCATTCGCACCAGTATAGGCACCTTTTTTTACGCCAAAGATATGACCAAATAATAATTGTGGGTTTTGTGCATAATCAGCACAATTAAAAGAGACAAAAGGGGCATCTTCATCTAAGGTTTTTGAATCAATGGCAAAACGGTACATACATTCAGCAAAAAGAGATTTCCCTGTTCCTGTTTTCCCAAAAATAATCGTATGCAAACCTCTTGGTGGATATAAAATAGCCGCCTTAGCCTGCTGAATACTCACTTTTAAAGAATCATTGGCACCTACTAATGTGTCAAAACTAACAGAGGTGGACTCATCTACATGGACTTGTTCTCCTTCATTGATTGTTGGCACTGAATAGATAACAGGACGTCCAGTACTTCTAGTAATTTTCTTTTCTTTGAATAATTCATTTAAATAACGGCTGGCATTACTGCGATCAATCATTAACTGTTCTGCTACCGCTCCTGCCGTTAAGCCAGTTTCATTTTTTTGAAGTAACGCTAAGATTTCTTCCTTCCGAGATTTCATGGAATCCTCCTCGATACAACGTTCTGCTTGAAGCTCGTAAAGCGTTATTTCTTCGCTTTACGAGCTCCTTTGTTTTTCGTGTTTTTCTTTTTGTTTTTCTTCTTTTTGCGTGTTTCTTGTGGTTCTTTGACAACAGAATTTACTGTTTCTGGTTTTCTTTCTTTCGTACTCTTTTTTTCTGAATACGTATCTTTGACTACGTTCTTTTTTTCTAGTTCATCTTTGGCTTTTGGCTGTTCATGAAGTGCACCATCATATAAAAAGATTTCCTGATAAGGAATGGCCAATTGTTTCATCAAACGTTGATAATCCCTTTTGGTGCCATCGTTGATAAACGTAATCACTGCCCCTTGTGCACCCATCCGGCCAACGCGACCAGAACGATGAATATAGCTCTCTTCGGTTAAAGGAACATCTACGTTTACGACGTAAGGGACCCCAGTGAAATCTAAGCCCCGTGCCGCAATATCCGTGGTTAATAACAACTTCACTCGTTCTGCTTTAAATTGATCGATCGCCAATTTACGCAACTGTTTACTTTGATCTGAAGCCAGACCAATAGCCGGAACATTCTCATAAACTAATTTTTCTTCTGCTGCACCTAAATCAGCAACTTGATTGAAAAAGACCATGCTTCTGAATGCTTCTGTATGGGCCAAACGACGTAAGTAATCAGCTTTTTTTCTTGGTGCTAACCGAATAAAGTAGTGGGCGACTTGGCCTGCTGAAGTATCTTCTTCCGTCACATCAATCACCTGTAATTTTTGGCTTAAAGATTGCGCTTGATTCACGACACGATCAGCAGTCGCTGAATAAAAAACAAGTTGGTATTCGGTTGGTGTGTGTGTCAAAATTCGCTTGGTTAAACTTAGCTCTTCCTCTTGGAAAAGTTGATCAACTTCATCCATTACGATTGTTTTTAACAACTGAGCTTTGACTTTTTTATTCTTCATTAACTCTAAAATTCGACCTGGTGTTCCGATTAACACTTCGGGACGTTTTTTTAACTTGTCAATCTGGCGTGAAACATTTGCCCCGCCGATTAACGTTTGAACCTTTAATTGAAGTGGCTTAGCCCAAGTCCGAGCAACTTCAGCAATTTGCATAGCTAATTCTTGAGACGGAGCAATAATCAACAATTGATTTCCCTGTCCTTTTTCAACAGTTAAGAGTAAAGGCAGCATGTAAGCAAGTGTTTTTCCAGTTCCTGTCGGCGAAATTCCTAAAACATTTTCTCCTTCGCGAAGGGGCGTAAAACTTTTTTCTTGAATTGTTGATGGTTCGTTAAAGCCAGAAGCTTGCCACTGTTCTTGCCAAGCCTCTGGAAGTTGTTCTAAAAATCTCATATTGTTCCTTTCCTATCGCTTAATTCTTATTTATCAGCATCAAAAATAATGCCGGCACTATGACGTAAATCAGTGACTACTTTATTGACATTTCGAGCAAGCTCAACCCATTCTTCATACTTGGTGCCCCAATACTTATCTGTTGGGTTATTTAAAACTGCTGCAAAATCACGGGCTTCTTCAATCATTGGATTATCGGCTACTTGAATATCTAAGACATCACGTTCTTCATGTGCGCGATCATGGTACTCAGCCGAAGAAATAGCATTGACACTATCTAAAATCAAGGTCCCGTTTTCAAAGTAAATTTCGGATGGCGCAAAAGAATCACTAATTTTCCCAGTGTTTAACGTCACGTCAAACTGATCATATCGTAAAATAATTGTTCCTAAGCCATCGACACCTGTCGCAATTTTACTAGCAAAATAATGGCTTTCGTTTGGTACGCCAAACCAGCCTAAGGCTGCATAAACTAAATAAACGCCTAAATCCGCTAAGGCTCCCCCAGAAAAATGAGGAGAAAAAATATTTGGCTCTTTGCCTTCTAATACTTGATCATAGCGAGAAGAATATTTCATATACGTAAAATTCGCACCTAAAATTTGGTTTTTTAATGGCAATAATTCAGCAATTTTTTGGAAACTTTGCTCATGAATATTACGGGCCGCTTCAAAGAAATACACACGATTTTTATTCGCTAATTCAATAATTTCTGCCATCTCATCAGGCGTTGAAAAAGCTGGTTTTTCAACAATTACATTTTTTTTCGCTAAAATTGCTTGTTTCGCTTGTTCAAAATGTAATGAATTTGGTGAGGCAATATAAACCGTATCCATATGTGCAATACCAAAAAACGTCTCTAAATCAATTGCATATTCCACATCCCCATAGCGAGAACCAAATTCTTGTGCCGTTGCTAGTTTCCGAGAATAAACAGCCGTTAAATCATACGCACCCGTTTCTAAAGCTGCTGCAACAAATTGATGACTAATCCAATTGGTACCAATTACGCCTAAATGTATCATAATCAAAAACCTCCATTTTTTGTTTATTTACTCTCTTTATAATAGTAATCTCTCGTACAAAAGTCACGTAATTACCCTGCCTTAAAGCGCTAGGAGTTCTTCAAGTTATTTATTAGGATCATCAAATGCCTGTAATAAATCAAAGGTTACCTGTGACTTAAGTTCAATCGTTGCTGGTGTTACGTGGCAATTGTAAGCAAGGACTTGCACACCTTGATCAATTGCAGCACCCACATTTTCAGCAAAGGCGGGTTGCATCTCTTGGTGAAGCGTTGCTTGCTTAATTTCTTCAAATTGGACCACAAACAAAATGTAACAGCGGTAACCCGCTTTAGTTGCAGCCATTAGTTCAGTGACATGCTTCAAGCCACGAAGTGTTGGCGCGTCAGGAAAAGCACCGATGCCTTTATTTTCTAAAGTCATGCCTTTCACTTCGACAAAAGCTTGTTCGTCCGCATCCGTTTCCACTAGAAAATCAAATTTTGAATGTGCAAATCGTTGCTCACGTTTAACAGTTTGGATCGTACCAACTAAACCAGGAAGCACAATTTGACCATTTTTTAACGCTTCATTGACTAATGTATTCGGTACTTGGCTATCAATATTAATCCAAAAAGAACCTTTTTTTACTGCAATCAAATCGTAATCTGTTTTTCTTTTAGGCGATGGTTGATAACTAAGCGCCACAACAGCACCTGGTAAAAAAACTTCTTTCCCTCTGCCAGTATTTTTGACATGTGTGATTACTTCTTCATTCGTTTCCATTAAACGACAGTGTGCAATAAACCGATTGGGTCGTTCGATAAAATAAGCAAGTTGGACATTCGGGTACTTCATACACAGACTTCCTTTCTTACACACTATACCATAAAAAAACAAGGAAAAGTATAGACCAAAACCAACAATTTTACTATCTTGTGTCAATCATTAAATATTTGTCAATTCTCAGCGATTTAGTCGAATATTTTAGACAAGTTCTATATAATAAAGGTAACGAAGACGAATAAATGAAAATGAAGGTTAGGAGGAATTTCTTTGAAAAAACATTGGACTTTCTTGGTTGGTGCATCTTTACTTACTGGATTAGCAGGCTCTATCCTCTGGAAAAAAAATAAACAGCTCCCTTCCCCACAGGAGCTTCAACACAACTATACTGGGCATTGGTGGTTTGTGGACGTGAAGAAAGCCACGCAACACACCTTAGAAATCACCTCATCTTTCAATGTTTTCATTGATGGCAAACAAACGCATGCCTTGCTTGTTGAATTAACCCCTAAACGCTTAGTTATCTTAGACAAGTTAGGTTACCATTTAATCATTCAATGTGAAAATGGTGTCCCTGCGACGCTTTACGATGAAGCCGACGACGAAACCTACACACTAGAACGGGCCATTTACAATTAATAAATCACCCACGACACATAAAATGAAGTATGTGCGGTGGGTGATTTATTTTTTTACATCCCTTGCAAAAGCATTCAGAAAGTTTTCTTACAACTTGAATATTATTAAATAGTCAAATGCGCCTTTTTCTGATAAACTTAGGATGATGTTTTTTTGAAAGGATGAGCCCCTATGACACCAAATCGCGAAGACTATTTAAAATTAATTTTTGAATTAGGTGGCGACGAAGTTAAAGTGAATAATAAACAAATTGTTTCTGGACTCGATGTTTCGGCAGCTTCGGTTAGTGAGATGATTTCAAAGTTAGTAAAAGAAGATTTGGTTGAGCATTCTCCTTATCAAGGGGTACAATTAACTGAAAAAGGCTTAAAAAAAGCGAGTACGTTAATTCGCAAACACCGAATCTGGGAAGTCTTTTTAGTAGAGCACTTAAATTACACTTGGAATGATGTGCACGAAGAGGCAGAAGTTTTAGAACATGTTACTTCACAGACGCTTGTGAACCGTTTAGCGGATTATTTAAATCATCCAGAATTTTGTCCACACGGTGGTGTTATTCCCGAAGATAATCAACCCATTCATGAGGAGAAACGCCAAACGTTAACAGACTACCCTGTTGGCACAAAAATTCGGATTGCACGTGTCTTAGACGAAAAAGAATTACTGGATTATTTAGTTTCCATTGATTTAAATATTCAAGAAGAATATACGATTAAAGAAATTGCTGCATATGAAGGACCGATCACCATTTATAATGAAAACAAAGAATTATCCGTCAGCTTTAAAGCAGCAAACACAATTTTTGTTGAGCCGTTGATTAGAGAAAGTGAGGAAAACTAATGAATGAAAAAGTAGCATTATTTACTATTTTCGGGGGGACAGGTGATCTTGCCAAACGTAAATTGTATCCTTCCCTGTTCCGCTTATATAAAAAAGGATTATTAGCTGAGCGTTTTGCGGTGATTGGTACCGCACGTCGGGAATGGACAGACGAATACTATCGTGAAATCGTCCGTGAAACCATTCAAGACTTAAATCCCACGGCCGAAGAGGCAACTGAATTTTCTAGTCATTTCTATTACCAATCACATAATGTGAATGATACGGAACATTATAATACCTTAAAAGAATTATCTGATCGCCTAAATGAACAATACCACTTAGAAGGCAATCATGTTTACTATTTAGCTATGGCCCCTCAATTCTTTGGAACCATTGTTAATCACTTGAAATCACAACATATTATTTCGGAAGAAGGCTTTGATCGTCTAATTATCGAAAAGCCATTTGGTTCTGATTATGAATCTGCCTACGAATTAAATGAAGAAATTCGTGCTGCATTTCCTGAACAAGATATTTTCCGAATTGACCATTACTTAGGCAAAGAAATGATCCAAAATATTTCAGCCATTCGTTTTGCCAATAATATTTTTGAATCACAATGGAACAATCGTTACATTGATAATGTCCAAATCACCTTCGCTGAAAGCTTAGGTGTCGAGGATCGTGGCGGCTATTATGACCACAGTGGCGCTCTAAAAGATATGGTTCAAAATCATATTTTACAAGTCGTTGCATTGCTTTCTATGGAGCCTCCTGTTGCCTTTTCTGAAAAAGAAATTCGGACTGAAAAAGTAAAAGCTTTACGTGCCATCCGCCTTTATTCTGAAGAAGAAGCCCTTCAAAATTTCGTGCGTGGACAATACGGCGAAGGTCAGCTAGCTGATCAAACATTTGCAGCCTATCGTGATGAACCAAATGTGGCAGAAACTTCATCCACTGAAACTTTTGTTGCTGGTAAATTTTTAATTGATAATTTCCGTTGGTCTGGCGTCCCTTTCTATGTTCGCACAGGTAAACGATTAACTGAAAAAGGCACACGCATTAACATCGTCTTTAAACAAGTACCTATTAATGTCTTCAAAGATGATACGTGTGAAGAATGCGATAAAACCGATTTACCACCGAATGTTTTAACTATCTATATCCAACCAACTGAAGGATTTTCATTAACCTTAAATGGAAAAGAAATCGGTCAAGGGTTCAATACAACTCCAGTGAAACTTGATTTCCGTCAAAGTGCTGAAATGACTGAAAATAGTCCAGAAGCATACGAAAAACTTCTATTAGACTGCCTAAATGGCGATAGTACAAACTTCTCTCATTGGGACGAAGTTGCCCAATCTTGGCGCATTGTTGACATTATTCGACATGCTTGGGATAAAACAGACGTTTCTTTCCCTAATTATGCCGCTGGCACAATGGGCCCGCAAGCTGCCTTCGACTTATTAGAAAAAGATGGCTTTACTTGGGAATGGCAACCAGATAACTGGTACCGTGACCGCGGTCAACTTGATCAATAAATAAGCCAAAAAAGATCCGCTAGTTAACGACTAGCGGATCTTTTTTCTTGTTTATTCGAATCCTTCAGCAACCGCTTCTGGATAATTTTCTTCAACAATGTGTGCACAACGGCCACAAAGTGTTGGTAATTTTTCATCTGAGCCGACATCTTGACGAACGGAACGACAACGGTCACACGTTTCGCCTTCTGCTTTTTCAACTAAAATAGCCATGTCTTCAAATTGAACAGCTTCACTAGGTGCTACTTCTTTTGATACTTCAAAGTCGGAAACAATTAGTAATTGAGCAATATCTGCATCAACAGCTGTCATTAATTGACGAATTTGTTCATTTGGATAAACGGTCACTTTGGCTTCTAACGATTTACCGATTAATTTAGAATGACGAGCTTCTTCCAACGCTTTTAAGACATTGTCACGGAAATCCATAAAGGCTGCCCATGTATCCATCAATTCTTCTTCATTAGTAAACGTTTCGTAACCTGGGAATTCAGCTAATTGCACATACTCTTCTTCTTCTTGTAAGAAACTCCAAATTTCTTCCGCTGTATGTGGAATAATTGGTGTCAATAATTTTGTTAACGAAACCAATGTTTGATAGAAAACAGTCTGCATACAACGACGTTGATAATCGTTTTCAGCTTCAATATAAACGACATCTTTCGCAAAGTCTAAATAGAAAGAAGATAAATCTACAGTTAAGAAGTTCATAACTGTCCGATAAATATGCATGAAATTATATTTTTCATAACCATTTTCACGGATTTCTTGAATGACTTGATTTAAACGAACCGTCATGTATTTATCTACAGAACGTAAATCGGCATAAGCTACAGTATGCTCAGCTGGATTAAAATCACTCGTATTCGCTAACAAGAAACGCATAGTATTACGGATTTTCCGGTACACTTCAGATACTTGGTTTAAGATATCCATTGAGACACGCACATCGGCTTCCGCGTCAACACTACTTACCCACAAGCGTAAGATATCTGCCCCCATTTGATTGATAACTTTTTCAGGTAAGATAGTATTGCCTAACGATTTACTCATCTTACGGCCTTCGCCATCGAGAACCATCCCTTGAGAAATAATTGATTTATAAGGCGCTACTCCATTGATAGCGACACTTGTTGTAATACTTGAGTTAAACCAACCACGATATTGGTCAGAACCTTCTAAATACATATCTGCTGGGAAAGTTAACTCTTCTCTTTCTCGTAAAACTCCTTCATGTGAAGAACCTGAGTCAAACCAAACGTCCATGATATCTGTTTCTTTGGTAAACTCGCCATTTGGTGAACCTGGATGTGTAAAGCCTGCTGGTAGTAACTCTTTTGCTTCACGCATAAACCAGATATTTGATCCATGTTCTGCAAATAAATTCGCTACATGTTCAATTGTTTCTGGCGTAATGATGGCTTCCCCATTTTCAGCATAGAAGATCGGTAATGGTACACCCCACGCTCTTTGGCGAGAGATTACCCAATCACCACGGTCACGAATCATATTATATAAACGTGTTTTTCCCCAAGGAATTAGCCAGTCAACTTTCTCAACTTCATCTAAAATATCTTGACGGAATTTAGAGATTGAAGCAAACCATTGTGGCGTTGCACGGTAGATAACTGGTTTTTTGGTACGCCAATCATGTGGATAACTATGCGTAAAGAAATCTAATTTTAATAACGCGCCTTTTTCTTCTAATAACTCAGTAATCATTGGATTCGCTTTGTCATAGAAAATTCCTTCAAAACCAGGTGCTTCATCTGTAAAGACCCCACGGCTGTCAACAGGAGAAATAACAGGTAAATCATATTTACGGCTAACGATATAGTCATCTTCACCATGTCCTGGTGCGGTATGAACTAAGCCAGTCCCGGCATCTAGCGTCACGTGGTCGCCTAGCATAACAAGTGATGTTCGATCATAGAATGGATGTTGAGCTGTCATACGATCTAATTTTTCACCAGAAAATTCTCGCAAGACTTCTACTTCTTCCCAACCAATCGCTTCTTTAACTGTTGTTAATAAATCTTTAGCAATTACAAATTTACGACCGTCTGCCTTCACTTCAACATACGTAAAATCAGGATTAACTGAAATACCTAAGTTGGCTGGTAATGTCCAAGGGGTTGTCGTCCAGATGACGAAGGCTGTCTCGTTATCTAAAAGACCTTTACCATCGGCCACATTAAAAGCTACGTAAATAGAAGGTGATTTTACATCTTTGTATTCAATTTCTGCTTCTGCTAAAGAAGATTCACTTGAAGGAGACCAATAAATTGGTTTTAAACCTTTATAAATATAGCCTTTTTCTGCCATCTTACCAAAAACACGAATTTCTGCTGCTTCATACTCTGGATCTAACGTAATGTATGGATGTTCCCAATCGCCTGACACACCTAAACGTTTAAAATCGTTACGTTGTTTATCGACTTGTGATAAGGCATACTCTTTACATTTTTCGCGATACTCAGCGACAGTCATTTCTTTACGTTTAACCCCTTTATTGGTTAACACTTGCTCAATTGGTAAACCATGAGTATCCCAACCAGGCACATAAGGAGAACGGAAACCAGACATTGATTTTGAACGAATAATAATATCTTTACTGATTTTATTCAAAGAATGTCCTAAATGAATATTTCCGTTTGCATACGGAGGGCCATCATGTAAAACAAAGGTTGGTTTTCCTTCGTTTAATTTTTGACGTTGTTCATATAAGCCTTTTTCTTCCCAGTCTTTTTGCCATTCTGCTTCACGGTTTGGCAAGTTCCCACGCATTGGAAAAGCTGTTTTTCCTAATTGCAATGTTTCTTTCATTTTCATATGCATTTGCCTCGCTTTCATTTTATCGATTTAATTGTGTTAGTTCATACTAAAGATGAACGATAGCTGATAAAAGTAGATAAAAAAAGAGTACTCCATCCCAAGGGACGAAGTACTCGTGTTACCACCCAAATTCAAAGTAGAGTTGCCCCTACTTTCTCTGAAATTGATAACGGTAATTATCCGGCAGTTCCTACTCAAGTGTTCAGAACTGCATCTAGGATAGAGGATCTGTTTAATGCCAGTGTCTGTCAAACTTTCACTATCATTGACTCGCTGCTAAGAATAAACATTAAACGTTCTGTTCTATCTATTTTGATTCTTCTTCAATTGTTTCTTCAGTGACTTCAATTACAGGCTTTTTTTCTACTACAGCATCTGTGTTCTCTTCAGAGTTTACAACAGTTTCATTTTCGTTGTCAAGGTCTTGTTCATCAAGAATTTCCTTAACTGCTGTATGTTTGTCTCCGACATAACTAGAAAAAGGCTTTAAAATCTCTTCCCACTCTTCACTCTTTACTTGCTCTAATTGAGTTTCAAGCATTAAGCTTAAGCGTTGATGGAAGACACGTGTTTTCTTCTTCAAGTCTTCTGTTTCCCCAGCTAATTGACGGGCACGTTCAATTGCTTCTGCTAAGATTTGTGTTGATTTCGCTTCAGCATCTGCAATCATTGCATTTGATTTACGTTCAGCTTCTACCAAGGTTTCTTTGGCTTGGTTATCTGCCGAAGTGATAATCATTTCTGATTCTTTATTGGCACTTGATTTCACTTTATCAGCGGTATCTTGTGCAACAATAATTGATTGATTCAATGCATCTTTCAATTCATTGAAGTATTGTAATTTTTCTTCTGCGTGTTTTAATGATTTCTCAAGTTCACGATTTTTTTGTAATGCATCTTCATAATCACGTGTGACTTGATCTAAAAAGTCATCTACATCGTCTTGGTTATAGCCTCTCATTTTTGTTGAGAAGTCTTTGTTTTGAATATCTAATGGAGTTAATGCCATATTCCTTCACCTCTTTGGATTATTTTTGTAAAACCCCTTATGAACACATTCTCATACTAATCCTGAAATAGCAAATATCTTACTTTTTTTATTATACACAACTTCGTCTGAATGAACAGCCAAAATGGTTTTCTTAAACAAAAGTTCGAGATTATTTTCTCAATACCCCTAAGAGGACACGAAATTTTTCTTTCTTGGTTTTTCCTTCTAATTCTTGAATTTGAAGGCGCCCAAATCCCCGTATCGAAACAATATCTAATAAGTCTAAAGCAAAATCTGGTCGTGTCGTTTCTGTCCAATTGACTTTTACTTTACCAGATTCGATCAATTGTTTTGATCGCTGCCTTGAAATATTAAATACGGCGGAAATCACACTATCCAGCCGCAAAGAGCTCATAGTCGTTCGCTCTTCCTGCCAACCATCCTTCGGTATCAAAATTTGTGTATAATCCCGTTCTTCTAAGCGAACAGTAATTTTACCAATTTTGTCGACTTGGTTAACAACGAAGCCAGCTACTTCTTGTGCTATAAAAACCTGCCACTTATCACCATCGGAAATAATATCTCCAAAGGCTTCCCTACGAACCCCAACATTCATCAAGGTGCCTAAAATTTTCCCATGAGATAATGTCGCAAATTTAGATGGATAAATAATTTCAAATAATACAACACCAAAATCTGTCTCTTCTGGTATGTAATACGCTGGATAAATCAAGCAGCGTTTTCGTTCTGCTTGCTCATAACCACCATAAAAAGTAAACGATAAATCACTGTTTTGTCGAATCAACGTTTCCAAAATATACGCCTGTCTAGGATCAAGAAAGTCTGTCAAATAAGGCGCGTATTGCATCTCCACTTGCTCTAGCCAATCCCCGACAGTGTCAATAAAAGGATGTTCATCTTTGCGGAAATGTTGATACACATTTGCGTTCATAGATAAATCATCCTTTCTAAAAGTTATTAATAAACAATAGCTCGTAAAATGACTGCTAAGCCACCCGCTGCTAGGTTAAGGACAATAATCCCTACCATTACGTTAAATCCAACCATTCCAATCCTTAAATTCAAACGGTCAAACAAACTTAAGTATGGTTCACAAATTCTAGAGAGCAAACGCCCGAAAGCAGAATCATATGCTCCTGGAAACCATGAAAGTAGCGCGTAAATCACTAGTAATCCTGAATAGATTTGAACGCCTTTGTATAATAGAGTAATCAGTGTTGCGATAATAACACCTCCCTAAGGCTTAGAAATCAAAGAATTGTTTGTTGGCTAAAGATTGTGCTGTCGCACTATCAATTTCCATATTCGCTGGTGTGCATAAGAAGATTTCATTGCCAACGCGCTGAATATCTCCGTCTAAAGCATACACAGTACCAGTTAAGAAATCAACGATGCGTCGTGCTTGGTCTTCTTCTACTAATGTAAAATTAACTAGCACAGCTTCTTCAGCAAATAAATGTTTCGCAATGCTCATTGCTTCTGAATACACACGTGGTTCAATAATAGTAATTTTATGTGTTTTTGCATTGGCGGTGCTTTCTTGTGCTCGTCTTGTATTCGTAGTCGCTGATTGATTAGAACTACGCATAGAAACCACTTTTTTCTCTGTGTAAGCAGCTTGTTGTGTGTCTCTTTCTTGATGCGCTTCAGCAGAACGATAGCGTGCAGAAGGTTTTTCAACTACAGGCTCACTTTGTTGTGTATAAGCTGGCTGACTGTAACTTTCCTGTTGTTGAACAGGGCGTTGTGGTTTAGGCCGAGCTGCACGACGCGGTGGTTCATTAACTGCTTTGCGCTCTTCATATTCTTCGTAGTTATCATAATAATCATCTTCTTCGCCAGATAAGCCAAAAAAGCTCGATAACGCATCCTTGTTAAAAATTGACATAAATTCCTCTCCTTTACGCATCTCTGAATAACGCTGTTCCGATTCGTATAAAAGTTGCACCTTCTTCAACTGCGATTGGGAAATCGTTACTCATTCCCATGCTAAGTTCTGTACAAGGAGCAAAAGATAAATGTTTCTCATTTACGGTCATTTGCAGCTCTTTTAATTCTCTAAATGTTGCATGTAATACTTCTTCACTTGCCCCAAAAGGTGCCATAGTCATTAGACCGACGATTTGAATTTTGTCCAAATCAGCAAGTTCTTGAATGAAAGGTAAGACGTCTTCTTTACGAAAGCCGTGCTTGCTTTCTTCCCCAGTTATATTCACTTCAACAAAACAACGAATAACTTTCGTTGCTCTTTTTTGAATTTCTTTGGCTAGACTCAGACTATCTAATGCATGAAAATAATCTATCTCATTAATAATTAATTTTACCTTCCTACGTTGTAAATTACCAATTAAATGCCACTGAATATCATTAAATTTTTCCAATCCAGCTTTCTTTTCTAGTAACTTATCTACTCGGTTTTCAGCTAAATTCTGGACACCAAGCTGAACAAGCTCTGCTGCTTCCTCAATTCCTACTGATTTAGTGACGCCAATCATTGTCACATCAGCAACAGAGCGCTGTGAGCTTTTGCATGCTAGCTGAAGTTGATTATTAATATTTGTTAAGTTTTCAGCTATCATTTCTAATCGATGCTCCTTATCGTTTTCTGCGGAAAAATGGTGGCGTACTTAATTCGTCATCATTGTGATTTGGTTCTTCACGGTGGAATGTGTCAAATTCTTTTTTGTCTACTTGTTCTAATGAAGATTCATCAACTTTTGGACGTGTATTTTGTTCTCTGCGAATATCCCAATCGCCAAAAGCACTTGCTTCTTCTTGTGATTTTGGTTGATCCATTTCCACAGATTGAGTTGTTTGTTGCATTGGTTGAACCGCTTGTCTTGTTTGACGGTGCGGTTTTCTATCCTTTTTTGATTCATCAATACCTGTAGCGATTACTGTTACACGAATTTCGTCGCCTAAATCTTCGTTAATTGATGTACCTAGGATGATGTTCACATCACCTGAAGCAGCATTTGTAACGATATCTGAAGCATCTTGCGCTTCAAACAAGGTCATATCTAAGCCACCAGTAATGTTTAATAAGACTTGTTCCGCACCATCGATTGATGTTTCTAACAATGGTGAAGAAATAGCTTTTTTCGTTGCTTCAATTACACGTTCTTCGCCGCTCGCTACACCAATTCCCATTAAAGCTGTTCCTTGGTTTTCCATCACTGTTTTCACGTCAGCAAAGTCCAAGTTTACGTAACCTGGTGCAGTGATTAAATCTGAAATCCCTTGAACACCTTGACGTAATACATTATCAGCTTCTCTAAATGCTTCAAGCATTGGCGTTTTCTTGTCAACGACTTCTAATAAGCGGTTATTTGAGATAATTAATAGTGTATCAACGTTTTCTTTTAATAAGGCAATTCCTTCAGCAGCAAAACGACCACGTTTTGGACCTTCAAAACTAAATGGACGAGTTACTACACCAACTGTTAAAGCGCCTAATTCTTTAGCGATTTTTGCAACTACTGGCGCAGCACCTGTACCAGTTCCGCCACCCATACCAGCAGTAATGAAAATCATATCCGCGCCTTGTAATGATTCTGAAATCACTTGTTCACTTTCTTCTGCAGCTTTTTGGCCAACTTCAGGTTGTGAACCGGCACCTAAACCACGAGTGTATTTAGGGCCTAATTGAATCACTGTTTCTGCTTTTGAATGTTTTAATGCTTGAACGTCTGTATTGGCTGTGATAAATTCCACGCCTTTAACGTTTTCTTCGATCATACGGTTTACAGCGTTTCCGCCGCCGCCACCTACACCGATAACTTTAATGACTGCACCGTTGTTAATGTTATTGTCTAATGAAAATTCCATGATATCGTATCCTCCTGTTTGTGTGATTAGTCGAAAATGTTCGAGAAGAAGTCTTTGATTTTGCCTGTCACTTTTTCACCAGACTCACGTTCGTTGAATTCTTCGTATTCTTCTTGAGGCTGTTCAGCATATGTGTCATAGCGAACTTCTTGTTGGACAGCGACTGATTGTGCTGGTTTCGATTTTTCACCAGGGATTGCATATTTGGCAATGTGATAAATATCGTTTAGTTGCGCTGAATATTCCACAATGCTAATGACATTAGCAAAGACTGGGTTACGTAAGCCCATGTGATTTGGTACGTATAGTTTTACGTTGGCTTCAAAAATCTCTTGCGCCAAATCGACAATACCTGGCATACTAGCGGCGCCACCAGTTAACACAACGCCTCCAGGTAATTCAAACGCATCAATTTCATCCAGAACTTCTTTTGATTTTCTCAAAATTTGTTCCACACGCGCTTCAATAATTTCTGAAAGGTAACGTTCGTCCACTCTTACAGGCTCTGACTTACCGATAACATCAACAGGAAACTCTTCGTTTGCTGAAGTTCTTTCTGGATAAGCATCCCCATAATTAATTTTTAAGGCTTCGGCGTTGTTAAAAGAAGTATTCAATACGATTGAGATATCTTTCGTGATGAACTCGCCGCCTTCTTGGTTAACATGAGTAAATTTCAATTGTTTGTCGTGGATAACAGATGTCGTTGTTTGACCGCCACCCATATCAATGACAATTGTTCCAAAGTCTTTTTCGCCATCTGTTAAAATTGTTTCCGTTAAAGCAAGCGGTGTAATCACTAATTCGTTAATTCCTAAGCCAGCTTTTTCAACACATTTACGGATGTTATGGATGATTGTTTTTGGTCCAGTATAGACAACGCCAAACATCTCCATGCGAACGCCAAGCATTCCACGTGGGTCTTTGATGCCTTCAAAGCCGTCGACGGTAAAGTCTTGCGGTAAGATTGCAACAATTTGACGTTCAGGAGGAGTTGAACGAACCAAAGCTGCAGATGCGACGTTGCGCACATCCTCATCTGTAATTTCTTTTGATTCACTGCTAACAGCTATCATTCCTTGACAGCTTTCTACTTCTAATAAATTCGCTGGTAATCCAACATTTACGCTTTTAATTTGAATGCCGGCTTTTTCTTCGGCTTGTCGAACGGCCCGTTGGATTGCTTGAACTGTTTGATCAATATCGACGACAATCCCTCGATTCAAACCGTCTGATTTTGCATTTCCAACGCCGATGATGTTCATTTGACCTTCAATATATTCAGCGACAACTACTTTGACAGAAGTTGTACCAATATCGAGGCCTACATACATTCCTGTTTTTGCCATGAACGGAATTCCTCCTCCTATTAATTCCAATATCTAAGCGGACAAAGGCGTCCGTTTAACTATCTCTTTTTTAGTATTATTCACTTCTTCCAATTTTACCATAAAAATGGGGGTTTTAGAAAGCAGATTATACGAATTTGTTCGTTAATTTTTGAAACATTTTTGTAAAAAACTTATTCTGCTTGTTGCACTTCTTGATTTTCTCCATTTGTCGGCGTACCGTTATTCGCTTCATCCGTTGCTACGCCTGCATTTGGGTCCACAACTTCTTGATTTTCAACCGCTGAATCTTCGGAAACTTCACTACCCGTTTCTTCACTTTCTTTTTCATACGGATAAGAAAAAATGCCGACTTCCATATCAACGATTCCAGGTTTGTCCATTTGCTCGGCTACTTGTGAATAATAAGCCATTTTTTCACTTAAATCAGAAATATTAACAATCACTCGATTTCCATCATTCATATAGACATTAATCAAGTCTTTATTGGTTTTGGATGGTGCATATTTAATTTCTGAAATTCCTTGTTTAATTTCTTGAGGTAATTTGTTGTAAGAGGCCATTAATTCAGGGATTAATTTATCCTCTTTGAAATTCTCAAAAATTGGTTTGCCACTTTCAGCAGCTTTGGTGGTTTCCGCCAAAGTTTTACCATTCTCTAAAATCGGATGATAGCCGCCTTTAGTCGCAGCAAGAGCGACAATTTGATACTCTTGAATATCAATTTTAAATGAATTAATACCATTTAACTTAATGTTCGCCTTTTTTATAATTGGAAACTTTTTCTGAATATTTGCAGAAAAATAATTTCTATTTGAATACTGCTCCCATAAGCCACTGCCCGTTTCAAGTTTTGACTGCTGAATAATCGCTTGGCTCTCCACACTTTTGTTACCTGAAACTGTTACTTCACTCAATCGACTAAGAGGCGAAACAAAATACAATGCCACTAAAATGGCTGTCCCTAAACAAGTTAAAATAAAGGCTAAACGCCTATATAAGCGCTTGTTCCGTGTTTTCTTAACGTTCGGTAAACGATCTGCAAAATGCTCCTCTTCTTCCACTGTTTCTTGTGGAAGATGTTGTTGAGGCTCTTCTTGACTTTGTTCTTGTAAAGTGATGGTGACTTCTGCTTGTTCGTTTTCACCTTTTGAAGCAGCTTCTTCCGCTTGCTTCTTCAAATATTCTTGGTTTTGTTTTTGCCAAGGTGTCAGTTCAGGTTGAGACTCTTCCGATTTTTTTGGAGGTAATGGTTTTCTTTTTTTGAATATATCGTTCTCGTTACTAATCTTCCACACCTCCTATCTCAGACTAACGTTTTCACAACTTGATACAAACGATCACTTGCATCTGGGATGCCTTCCCCTTTGGACGCCGTTGCCATCTGTTGTCTTTTTTCATTGTTTAATAAAATATCATCTATTGCCGCAACTAAACGAGCGCCGGTCAATTCTGCATCTGGAATCATTTCAACAGCACCAACTTTTACTAAGCTTTGCGCGTTTTTCGTTTGATGATCATTCGTGACGTAAGGACTCGGAATTAAAATTGCTGGTAATCCTAATGCGGTGAACTCCGCAATTGAGGTTGCTCCTGCACGTCCCACCATTAAATCGGTATTAGCCATCACTTCAACCATTTTATCAATATACGGTTGCACACTTATGTTTGTCAATTTCTTTTCAGAAAACTTTAGACTTTCTTGAAGTTCCTGATAATATCTTTCTCCTGAAGCGTATAAAACTTGATACTCTCTCTCTTCAAACAAAGGAAAGGCCTGTTCAAACGCTTGATTGATTTTCAAGGCGCCACGACTTCCGCCAAATAAAACCACCGTTTTCTTTGCTGGATCCAAGCCAAACTCTGATAAAATAGCTGACTTTTCCACCGTTACGACTTCTTGTCCCCGCGGGTTCCCTGTTAAAATTGTTTTTTCTTTCGGGAAAAAACTAGCGACATCCGGAAAACAAATCGCAATTTTATCCACATAACGACTTAAAAATTTATTTGTCATTCCGGGGATACTATTTTGTTCATGAATAATTGTCGGTATTTTTAATTGGTGGGCCGCATAAACCACTGCACCAGAAACATAACCGCCTGTACCAATGACCACATCTGGTTGAAATTCACGAATAATTTTTTTTGCTTTATTAATGCTTGTTAAAAATAAATAAATTGTTTTAAAATTTTGAGGACTTAGCGAACGCTTGAATCCTTGAATTTTAATCGTTTTAAATGGAATTTTCGCCTTTGGCACAATTTGACTTTCTAGACCATTTTCTGTTCCCACATACAAGAATTCTGTTGCAGGTGCTTCTTTTTTGACGTGTTCGACGAAGGATAACGCAGGATAGATATGCCCACCTGTGCCACCACCAGTTACTAGTATCTTCATTTTCTCACATTTCACTTTCTTTTAATTGTTGAACAGCTTGCATAAAGGCTTCCCCGCGTACTTCAAAATTCGGGTATTGGTCCCAACTTGCGCAAGCAGGTGATAGTAAAATAGTATCATCTTTTTCCGAATAATCAAAGGCAATGGTAACCGCCGTTTGAACATTTTCAGCAAATAAAATTGTTTCAATGTTCGCTTTTTTAGCAGCTTCCGCCAATTTTTCTTTGGTTTCTCCAAACAAAACAATTGCTTTGAGTCCCAACAGGGCAGGAACCAATTCATCAAATGAGTTACCGCGATCCAAGCCACCCGCAAGTAAAAGTAGCTTTTGGTTGTCAAACCCACTTAACGCCATCTCTGTAGCTAAAATATTGGTTGCTTTTGAATCGTTATAAAAACGTCTTTGCTGAACTTCGCCAACAAATTGCGTTCGATGAGGAACGCCTGAAAAGTTTGTCAAAGTTTGTCTAATCTGAGCATTCGATACATTTTTTAATTTAGCTACACAAATCGCTGCGAGTGCATTTTCAATATTGTGACTGCCAGGAATCCCTAGCTCATCGGCGGGCATAATATATTCTTCATTGAAATATAATTTCCCCTCTAAAAGATAAGCCCCTTCTACTGCTTCTTTCGTTGAAAAAGGCAATACGTTGGCAGCTGTGGTTTTGGCTAACGTTTGAAGCTCTACTTGATTCCAATTTAAAATCAAGGTGTCCTCTGCGGTCATGTTTTTTTGAATGGCCCATTTTGCAGCAACATATTCTTTCCGCGAACCATGATAATCCAAGTGTGCCTCAAAAATATTTGTAATTACTGCAATTTGTGGGTGAAACGTCTCAATTCCCATTAACTGAAAACTAGAAAGTTCCATCACAAGATTATCCTTGGCCGTTGCTTCTTGAGCCACCGTACTCGCTGGAAAACCAATATTTCCCGCCAAACGTGCCTCACCAGCCGTTCTGTCAGCGTTTAGCAGTAAACCAATCATCGTGGTCGTGGTTGTTTTACCATTGGTGCCCGTAATGCCGACAATTGGACATTCGGCAATTTGACCTGCTAATTCCACCTCAGTTATGATAGGAATTTTCCGAGTTAGTGCTTCTGCCACAAGTGGATTTGTATAAGGAATACCAGGATTTTTAACGATTAGTTCAAATTCTTCATCCAACAATTCAATTGGATGCCCCCCTGTAACAACACGAATACCCAAGGTTAATAAATCTTGGGCGTCAGGGTTTTGATCAAATTGTTTTGCGTCATTAACGGTAACGAGCGCACCTAACTCATGTAAGAGTTTCGCTGCGCTGACACCACTTTTAGCTAGTCCTAAAACCAACACTTTTTTGTTTTGATAGGTTGTTATTTTTTTCATTGTCAATTTCCCCTTTGATAGATTAGAAAAGAATCCATAATGTGATTCCTGAACAGATTAAACCGACAGACCAAAAGACAAAATCAATTTTCCATTCAGACCAACCACACATTTCAAAATGGTGATGAATTGGTGACATTTTAAAAATCCGTCGACCAAATAATTTAAATGAAGCAACTTGTAAAATAACACTTGCTGTTTCACAAACGTAGACAAGTCCAATTAAAAGTAGCGTCCATTCTTGATGCAAAATAATTGAAATTGCTGCTAACAATCCACCTAATGCTAATGAACCAACATCACCCATGAAAATTTTTGCTGGTTTTCTGTTATAAGGGAAAAAGCCAATCAGCCCACCAATCACACTTAGGCAGATAATCACAACATCAAATTGTTGTTGTTTCCAGGCAATAATTGCATAAGTACCAAATGAAATTGTTCCTAAACCAGCAACTAAGCCATCAATCCCATCTGTCAAATTCACGGCATTAGAAAAACCGACTAACCAAAAAATAATAAACACACCATAAAAAATACCTAACGGAACTTCTGCTACTCCAAACAAATCTAAGGTGTCTGAAAAGCCTTCACTTCGATAAACAAAGTAGAAAACCAACCCACCAAAAATTTGACCAATTAATTTTTGACGAGAATTCAAGCCCATGTTCCGTTTTTTAAAGACTTTAATGAAATCATCTAAATAACCTAACAAACCGTATAATACTAAAATAAATAGAATAATTAGTAGAGACGGCGTAAATTGGTGGAAGAACAACCCCATTGCTAATGAAGTAATCAAGCTGGCTACAAGGAAAACGACTCCCCCCATTGTAGGGGTACCTGTTTTCACGCTATGCCAAGTCGGGCCATCTTCACGAGTAACCTGCCCTTGTTTTTTCATTTGAAAATAGCCAATGAATAGTGGCATTACGCTCACTGTAATGGCAAAACTCACCACTATGGGAATAAAAATCTGTGTCCACTCCATGTTATCTCTCCTAATATTCTACGTTATTATTCTGTGCCTTCTAAAGTCACGGTTAATTTTTTCTCCGTAATTTCAGTTTCAGCAGCGATACTTTGTTTCGTCACATAGCCTTCACCTTTAAACTCGACAGTCAAACCTAATAGATCACCAAACTTGGTAACATCGCTCTTCGACCAGCCGGTTAAATCAGGCATATAGTTCGTTCCATTTGTGATCAAAATCAATTTTTGATTAGGCATTAATGTTTGACCAGACGGCGTTGATTGTTTCTTGATTTTTTCACCATCACCGATAATCACAGGATCCACCCCGTTCACTTTGGCATTGGCCAACGCTTCCGCTGGTGTCATATTTTTATAATCAGCAACTGTGACTTTATCAGAAGCTACTTTCGTTGTTTCCGGATCTGTCTCTTTAATGTCTAACGCTAATTTCATTAATGGATTTGCAATTGCCGCCATTGCTTCTGAAGGCGAACCTGATTTTGCTTGTCTAAGTGTAATATACAAAACATATTCAGGATTATCCGCTGGGACCATTTCCACTACAGAAGACAAGACTTGACTTGCTCCATCAACGTACCCTTTACCATCTGAAATCTGGGCAGTTCCTGTTTTGGCAGCAACATGATAGCCTGGTACTTTATAAATATCATACGCAATCCCATAAGTTGGGTCTTCAACGGTATCAATCATGTACGTACGAATCTGTTGAGCTGTTTGCGCTTTGATTGGGGTTCCTACGATTTGTGGTTCCGTAATCGTTTCTTTTCCTGTATTTTTGTCAACAATTTTGCTGATGTAATGAGGTTGCAACATTGAACCGTCATTTGCAATAGCTGAGAAACCTTTCATCATTTGGAAATTAGTAACCGTAATTGCTTGACCAAATGCCGACATTGCTCTATCTACAAAGTTTGTTCCTGGCAATTTACCAGCAGATTCACCACTTAAACCTGAATGCGTGCTCGTACCAAAACCAAATTTTTTCAAATATTCCATCCATTTTTCATCACCCATTTTTTGTTCTAGTTTTACCATACCAATATTACTAGACCAAGAAATGGCTTGACGATAATTCAAATATTCTTTGCCGTTCAACCGAGTATAGTCATGGTCATTCACAGTTACATCCCCAACCTGAATTCCACCAACACGATTGAATAATTCATTAGGATTAAACTGTCCTTGTTCCATAGAAGCAGCTGTTGTAAATAATTTGATTGTTGAGCCTGGTTCATAAGGACTTTCAACTAATAGGTTCTGCCACGTGCCATTATCGTCTAACCCTTGTTTCGTTTCAGGATTAAATGTTGGCCGTTGAGACATGGCAACAATTTCGCCTGTTTTTGCTTCCATTAACATGGCAGTCATAGAAACTGGTTCATATTTTTCATTAACTTGCGTCATTAAATCTTCTAAGGTATTTTGCAAGCGACTATCTAGCGTCGTGTAAATATCTTGACCATCCACTGCTTTTTTCTCTTCCGCCACAGTTCCTGGTAAGGCATTGCCATAAATATCTTTTTCAAAATACACACGGCCATCGGTTCCACTTAAAATATCATTATAGGTCTGTTCTAGTCCCATTGCGCCTACTAAGCCTTCTTTATCATCATCTGGATTGGCTGCTTTTGTATAGCCAATAAAGTGAGAAGCAAACTGACCATTGGGATATAATCTGGCTGGATGTTCATTGAAATAAACACCTGAAATTTTTTTCTTTTTCAAATCTGCTTCAATTTTTTGGCGTGTTTCCAAGGTGATGTTTTGACCACCCGTACCAAATTCCACTTGATATTGTGTTGACCCATCTTCATGGATCCCATTATTCAAGTATTTCAATGCTGTTTTTTTGTCTAGTTTGGTATATTTCGCTAAAATTTCAGCAATATCATCGAAGTCTTTTTTCTCCGCATATAGCTTTTCATTATTTTGTCCCGTATATTTTTTTGATAATACGACATATAACGAATAGGAAGTAGCATCTTCTGCAATTGGATTACCATATCGATCTAAAATTGATCCTCGCTTAGCTTTTACCACTTGGCTTCCTTCATATAGAGAAGCTGTTTTTTCCTTTAGTGATACACCGGCTACTTTGCCTGTTGCCACAATGTATGTCGTTCTAAAGGCAAATAAAAAGAACAATCCAATACTCGTAGCGAATAAAATGATGCCTACTTTTTTACGATTGTTCATCGGATTTAAGTTTTTCTTTTTCATGAATTGTTTAAATTTATGTCTTTTACTCATTATTTAACAGTCCTAACATTGTCGCCGTTATTTTCTAGTCCTTGCTTTTTAGCGACATCTTTGATTCGATCTGATTTAGAAAGTTCGCTTCTTTCTTGTTCCAATTTCAAAGCGTTATCTTCCTTTTCTTTAATGACTGCTTGTGTTTCTGTAATATCGTTCATGGTTTGGACAATTGTCGTTCTTACTTGAATTGTCGCAATTGCAATACCAATCGTTGCACAAACTAATACAACACCGATTAATTTTTCTAGTAAAGAGACATTTTTTAGTTTCTTTTTGGGTAATAGAGTGGGGACAGGTAGTGTTTCCTCTTGCATTTTTCTGTCTTGCTCTGTTGCCACAGTTGGCTGATCCATTTCTGGTGCTTCATAATGGAAATCATTTACTTTCTTCAATTCAGCCATGTGTCTACCCCTCTCTCTATCTAGATTTTATTTTTTCGGCAATGCGTAACTTCGCACTTCGTGAACGATTATTCTCAGATAACTCACTGTCACTTGGTAAAATTGGTTTTCTGGTAATTACTTTTAATTCTGGTTGAAATTCTTCTGGTACCACTGGAATGCCTGGTGGCAAATCTTGTACCGTACTGTATTCTTTAAACATTGTTTTAACAATACGATCTTCTAACGAATGGAACGTAATCACACTGATTCTGCCATTTTTCGCTAGCAAATCAATTGCTTGTTCTAGCGACTCTTCAACTGCCCCTAATTCATCATTAACGGCAATGCGAATTGCTTGGAAAATTCGTTTTGCAGGATGTCCACCTTTGCGTCTTGCTGGAGCTGGAATCGCCGTCTTAATAATCTCAACGAGTTCACCTGTTGTTTCAATTGGTTGCTTTTCACGAACACGTTCAATTTCTCGAGCAATCTGTTTCGAAAATTTCTCTTCCCCATAACGAAAGAAAATTTTTACTAACTCACTATAGCTATACGTATTCACCACTTCGCGAGCCGTCAAGGGTGCGTCTTGATCCATGCGCATATCTAAGGGCGCGTCTTGATGATAGCTAAAACCACGTTCTGCTTCATCTAATTGTGGTGAAGAAACACCTAAATCGTATAGAATCCCATCAACATGGAACACCCCGTGTTCTGCCAATTCTTCTTTAATATTTCTAAAATTTGATTTGATGAAGGTCACTTGACCTTTGTCTACATATTTCTGCAAACGAGTCTTAGCATGTGCCAACGCTTTTTGGTCTTGATCAAAGGCATATAAATGACCGTGCTCATTCAATTGTGTCAGTAAGTATTCACTATGTCCGGCACCACCGAGTGTGCAATCTACGTATACGCCATCCGGCTTCACTTGTAATCCATCCACTGTTTCTTTTAAAAGAACGGTGTAATGGCGAAATTCTTCAGTCATCATTTGCCTCATTCCTAAAATCCAAAATCAATCATTGTTTCTGCTAATTCATCAAAGTTTTCTTCAGCTTCATCAGAGAATGCATGCCAACGTTCGTCACTCCAAATTTCAATTCGGTTAGAGACGCCAATAACAACACAGCCTTTTTCTAAACTGGCATGTGTTCGTAAATTCGCCGGAATATTGATACGACCTTGCTTATCAATCTCACATTCTGTTGCAGCGGAATAAAAGAATCGTACAAAGGTACGTGCATCTTTCTTAGCTAAGGGCATTTCTTGAAGTTTTGCTTCAAGTTGTGACCATTCATTTAAAGGATAACCAAATAAACAGCCATCCATCCCTCTCGTTACCACAAATTTTTCACCAAGTTCCTCACGAAACTTTGATGGAACGATTAGGCGGCCTTTGGCATCGATATTATGTTGGTATTCACCCATAAGCATAGCCAATACACCCGCTTTTCCACTTGATAGAACAAGTCTACCACATCCCACCACTTTCTACCACTATAAATCTAAAAACTTCTATTTTTTAACTGTTATTTAAAATTTCTGTAATATTTACAGGGTTTTATGTAACAAGCATCACCCAACAAAAAATGTTATTATAACAAGGTTTTTACTATATTTTTTATAAAATAACCCCACAAATAACAAAAAAACCCCACGGAGTGGGGAGTTGTGGGGGACATTTTCCCACAGCGTATTTCCCCTATTGTCTCCACGCTTTATTACAGTAGATAATGACTGATATTTAGCAAGATAAGCAACACATACAACACAAACGTTAGTAAAAACGTCAACCGCCAAAACATCTTGAAATATCGTCTATATAAAATCTCTCCATAATAATAAGCTTGAAACAGGGCAACAGCGACTCCTAATAACAAAATAGAAATCACAAAATACGGCATAATCGATTCATCATAACTATCTTTGGATAACTCATGGATCCCTATGAATAAAAACGGAATGGCCAAATCCGGTGCTTTTATTTTCCAACGTTCCGTTAGGGAAAAAGTGGACACGAGAAAATTGCACGCAAAGAGCACAATTACCGGAAAAATATACCAAAATAACATTATTGCCGAAAACGACACCATTCTCTCAACAAATCCTTTCATTCCACCTGCTATAACTATACTTCATCAACGTTACACAGATGTTTCATTTCGTTTAAATATATGTGCTAAAAGCCCTTTTTGCTTGCTTTTTCATATAAAAAACGGATTACTTATCAAACCATTTTCAA
Organism: Enterococcus sp. AZ035; assembly: GCF_050548325.1. Lineage (NCBI taxonomy): Bacteria > Bacillati > Bacillota > Bacilli > Lactobacillales > Enterococcaceae > Enterococcus > Enterococcus sp. AZ035. Next base: position 740,257 of record NZ_CP172958.1, on the reverse strand, counting down.
AACGAGGCCTCACCTATCGCGGCCACTTATTTTTGAATGTTTTTTATAAGCTTTTCTTCTCGTATTGTGTCATACTTCTATTATAATGGATTTAGAACAAAAAATGTTGATTCGGGGTGAATCTTTTGATTAATTATTTATTATTGAAAAATGACTATTTTGAACCTTGTTCACCAGACGATGAAGCCCTAAGTTGGATTTCGGTAGAATCTCCTACAGAAGAAGAAATCGAGCGTCTCGTCAATCAATACCACTTACCAACAGATTATCTTACCGGCGTTTTAGATGATGAAGAAAATGCTCGAGTGGAAGGCTTCCGCCACGAAAAATTACAAACGCCTACGTTACTTTTATTTCGTTATCCCAAAGCTAGTATCAGTCCTAGTGGCTATCTGCAAGTAGAAACGGTGCCGATTGCTTTAATCGCAACCATCGATAACAAACTAATTACTGTTAGCAACGGGCCTAACGACATCGTTCATGGGATTCAAAAAGAGGCGTTCACCCATCAAGATCTTTCTATTGAGAAGGCCTTAATTTTAGCCCTTTCATGGAAGATGGCCCTTTCCTTCAATAAAAACTTACAAGCACTTATCCAACAAACCAACAAACTTGAAGGAGAGCTCCAAGTAGCCACAGAAAATAGTCAATTGTATCAGATTATGGACATTCAAAAAAGTCTAGTTTATTTCGAAGCAGCTTTAACGGATAATTTAAAAGTATTAAAACGTTTATATAGCGCTGAAATTTTTAATCATCCAGAAAAACATTTGCCATTTTTAAGGGATATTCTGATTGAACTAGAACAAGGACTGAATACGACTAAAATACAACTAAAATTAGTTGATAACATTAGTAATACTTTTTCAGCAATCGTTTCAAATAACTTAAATAATGTCATGAAAATTTTAACATCCTTAACAATTGTCCTGACCATTCCGACCATCATCGGAGGAATTTACGGCATGAATGTGAAACTCCCTTTTGCAGAGCATGAATATTCTTTTTGGATTATTTTTGCCATCACTACCTTAATCTGCGTAATTAGTATTCGAATTTTAAAGAAAAAGAATCTCTTATAACTTTAGGTTGCTGTTTTCAGGAAAAGGTTGTACACTATTAGCAGAAATTAAAAAGGACGTGTCATTTATGAACGACAAAGAACAAAGTCGCTTTTCAAAAATCACGAAAGTCGTGGTTTGGCTAATGCTGATCGCAATTGTAGGTTCAACTGTTTTAACAGCGATTCTTAGTCTTTAAACTGGAGAACTTTTTCACACATTAAAAGTAAAAAAACAGCCCCTTCTATCAATTGAAAGGGCTGTTTTTTTACTTGCTCAAATAGAGCGGCTATTTTTTCGCCATCGCCAACAGCTCTTGTGCATGTTCAATGGTTAATTTCGTAATTTCACTTCCTGCGAGCATACGCGCAATTTCGTTTACTCGCTCTTTTTCAGATAAAATTCGGACGCTTGTTTCTGTCCGCCCCGCCACAATTTCTTTTTCAATAAAATAATGTTCATCGGCAACGGCCGCCACTTGTGGCAAGTGCGTGATACACAACACCTGCGAATTTTCTGAAATTTGATAAATTTTATCGGCAATCGCCTGTGCTACTCGGCCACTAACTCCTGTATCCACTTCATCAAAAACAATACTAGTGATCCCTTGCGTTTGAGAAAAGATTGTTTTCATAGCCAACATCACTCGCGAAAGTTCTCCGCCAGAAGCCACCCGAACTAACGGTTTTAATGGTTCCCCTGGGTTAGTAGTAATATAAAATTCTACTCCGTCTAAGCCATTTTCTTGTAAATGCTCAAGTTCTGTAAAGCGGACTTCAAATTCAGTTCGCTCCAAATATAGTTCTTTTAATTCGGTTAAAATTTGTTGTTCGAGCTCTTTGGCTAGGCGCTTTCGTTCTTTTCGTAAAGCTAACGCTTGTTGATGAGCCGCTTGTTGTTTCTCTGCAAGCAACGCTTCTAAGTCACCTGTACCGCCTTCCAAAAAATCAGCCTCTGCTAACTCTTTGGTGATTTCTTCATAGTAAGATAAAATCGTTTCGATTGAATCGCCATATTTACGTTTCATTTGACGGATTAATTCCAAACGATTTTCTACTTCATTCAAGCGGCCTTCGTCTAGTTCTAAGCCATCAATCAACCTAGAAAGATCTCCACTGGCTTCTTGTAGTAAGTAGTAAGCATTTTGAACAGTATCTGACAATGTTTTATATTCTGAATCAAGGGATTCAATCGAAGCGAGTTCATTCATACTTGTTCCGATTTTATCCAAACTACTATCGTCTTCACCATTTAGCGCGGCATAACTAATCGTCAGTGCATCAGCAATCTTTTGAAAATTGTTCAGTTTATTGCGTTCTTCTAACAATTGTTCTTCTTCGCCAGCGACTAACTGTGCACTAGCAATTTCATCACTTTGAAAATGAAGCATGTCCATTCTTTGGGCAAATTCTTTTTCATTTTTTTGTCGCTTTCTGACTTTGGCTTCGAGTGCGCGATACTCTTGATACGCCTGTGTATATTTTTCTTTGACTGCTAAAAGTTTTTTCCCACCAAATTCATCTAACATATCAATATGGCGTTCACTTTGCATCAATTCTTGATGTTCGTTTTGGCCATGAATATCTACTAAATATTCCCCAATTCTTTTTAAATTAGTAATGTTGACAATCCGTCCGTTGACACGGCAAACATTTTTACCAGAAGCGGAAATATCTCGTTGAATCACTAAAGAATCTTCTTCTGTTTCAATACCTAATTCTTCTAATAATTTCTTTAATTCTTGACTTTTCGGCATTGAAAAAAGTCCTTCTAAGGTGCATTTATTTGCTCCTTGACGAATATAGTCACTGGAGCCGCGTCCGCCTGTGAGTAATCCCATTGCATCAATAATGATGGATTTCCCCGCACCCGTTTCTCCCGTTAAAACGGTCATACCCATTTGAAACTCTAATTGTAACGAAGAGATAATCGCAAAATTTTTCACGGAAAGTTCTTGTAACATCTTGTTCACCTCATTCTTTATAGATAGCTTAACAGCTCTTTATGAAGTTTTTCTGCTGCTTCCTCAGTTCGTGCAATCATGAGGACACTATCATCATCGTTGATGACGGCAAAAAGTTTCTCTTGGTAATTCTTTTCGATTAAACTACCACACGCCGCCGCATTGCCAGGAATGGTTCGTAATACGACATATTTTTCCATTTGTTCTGCAGCTACAAAGGCATCTTTTAAAAGCTTTGCAAGTTTAGCACTCGTATTAGCTTGTGTTTCTAATGGAAGGCTATATCGATAACCCCCTTCTGCAGATGGAACTTTGATCAGTTTCATATCTTTAATGTCGCGAGAAATTGTTGCTTGTGTTACAGCTACGCCCTTTTCTTGTAAGTAGTTGACAAAATCTTCTTGCTTTTGAATATTTTTTTCAGTCAATAAACGTGTAATTAAACGGTGTCTATCTTGCTTTCTCATGGCGCCGCTCTCCTTTTCAGTTTACTCTTGCCCTCATCATAGCTTATTTTTATGCATTTTAAAAGATGAATTACTAGATTTATACAAAAAAGAAGCTTTCACCTATAGGCGTCCACTTCTTTCTTCTAACTTTTCTCATCATTCCGCTAATTTTTGATGCGCATGCGCGACAACTTCTTCAATGGATTCTGGCGCTTGATAGGATCCTTCCCCTTCAACAGAAACTAAATGTGCCAAAAATTCAATGTTTCCTTCGCCACCAGTGATTGGTGAAAAATCTAAGTTTTTCACATCATAACCGTTATTCATGGCAAAGCGTGTAATTTCCTCCACAACCATTTGATGGGTTTCTGGATCACGCACGATTCCTTTTTTCCCAACAAACTCTTTGCCAGCTTCGAATTGTGGCTTAATTAACGCCACCACACTACCGCCTTTTTTCAAAATATCATGAAGAGGTGGCAAAATTAAGCGTAATGAAATAAAGGAAACATCAATCGTTGCAATATCCGGCACCCCTTCAGTGAAATCTTCAGGTTTACTATAGCGAAAATTGGTACGTTCCATTACCACCACGCGTTCATCTTGCCGAATTTTCCATGCTAGTTGGTTATAGCCAACATCTAAAGCGTAACTCAAACGAGCCCCATTTTGTAAAGCAACATCGGTAAAACCACCTGTGGAGGAACCAATATCTAACATTGTTTTGCCTTGAACGTTGATTGCAAAAACATTTAGTGCCTTCTCTAGTTTTAAGCCCCCACGAGAAACATAAGGCATTACTTGGCCCTTAGTATGTAAGGGTGTCTCCACAGAAATTTTTTCCCCTGGTTTATCTAAACGTTCATTTTTATCATTGTAAACCAAACCAGCCATCACACTACGTTTGGCTTTTTCTCGTGTTTCAAATAGTCCTTGATTAAACGCCAAGACATCGACGCGTTCTTTTTTCATAAGTGCCTTCTTTCTATCTCAATTGTAACTGAGTTAACAAGTTTGCTAAATGTTCTTCTGAAAAGTTGGGAACATTTGCTTTGATTTTTTCTAAAACAGCGCTACCTTCTGCTAATTGATGTGTTAGCGCATCTTTCGCGCCAGCAATCCCTAGAAGAGCTGGATACGTACTTTTATTCAACGCTTCATCTCGGCCTACTTTTTTACCTAAATCTGCTTCTGTACTTGTGGCATCTAATAAGTCATCACGAATTTGAAAAGCCAAGCCATAGTGATGCGCAAACTGTGTCAGTAAACCAATGACTTCTTCTGTTTGATTGGCTAATACGCCCCCAGCAATTAAGGCGAATTCAATTAGCGCTCCGGTTTTCTTTTCATGAACAGCCGCTAACTCTTCTAAAGTCAAGCTGACTTTTTCTCCTTCAATATCACCCATTTGGCCGGAAACCATGCCTTGATTCCCCGCTGCCTTTGCCAGTTGTTGCATCAGTAAAACTTTTTCACTTAAGCCTAATTGACTCAAAGAAAGCAACTGAAATGCACCTGTTAATAAGCCGTCCCCTGCTAAAATGGCAGTCGCTTCACCAAACACTTTATGATTGGTTGGTTTGCCACGACGTAAATCATCATCGTCCATTGCTGGTAAATCATCATGAATTAATGAATACGTATGAATCATCTCTAAAGAGGCAGCCACTTGATAGTCTTGTGTTTCCATCTCTTTTTGAAAAGCGGCCACTGTTGTTAACACTAATAGCGGGCGTAATCGTTTGCCACCTGCGTGTATTGAGTAGAGCATTGCTTCTTTCAAACGCTCATTTTCAGTATATTCTGCGATAAAATCGACCATGACTTTTTCAACCAACGGTAAATGCTGTTGACTAAAATTCGTCATTACGCTTCCTCGCTCTCTTCAAAAACAATTTCTTCATTGTTTTCTGTCATCATTTTCGTTAAAGTTTTTTCCGCTTTTTCCAATGTATCTTGACATTGTTTACTTAATGCCATGCCCTCTTGAAAGGCAGCTAAGGCTTCTTCCAAAGGAACATCTCCTCGTTCTAAGCGCTGAACGATTTCTTCTAAGGCATTTAATGATTCTTCAAACGTTTTTTCTTTTGCTGGCATGTTAAAACTCCTCTTTTTTCGCTGTTATTGTTTCGACGTTTGCTTGAACTGTACCGTCAGCATAATGAATCGTTAATTGATCTGCTGGCTGTAACTCGGTAACAGTTTTAACGACACGGTCCTCTTTTGTAGTATAACTATATCCTCGACCCATAATTTTGAGTGGGCTGAGTAAGTCTAGTTGTTGAACAGCAGACGTGAATTGCTTTTGTTTGTTTAGGAACAATTGTGTCATTTGTGTTTGCAAGTTTCGTTGTAAAAATGCCAATTGTTGCTGACTTTCTCTTAATTGTCCCTTTGGTGTCTGTTGTTGCAATTGAGCGATAATTCCTTGGGCTTGACGTTGTTTTTGGTGATGAATTGTTGTCATTGCTTGGAAAAGACGTTGCGTCATTCGATCTAATTTAATCGTTTGACCTTCATAAAGTCGCTCAGGTTGCTTAAACACATAAGAATTTTGTAGTCGTTGGAAACGTTCTGTTCGTTGTTGTAAGAGATATAAAAAGCTTTGTTCTAAACGACTACGCCGTTCACTAATTCTTAATAGTTCTTCATTTAAAACTGGTACCGCTAGTTCCGCTGCTGCCGTTGGCGTTGCTGCACGAACATCTGCTACCATATCGGCAATTGTCACATCTGTTTCGTGACCAACCGATGAAATAATCGGTGTGGTGGCAGCATGAATGGCTCGAGCCACTTTTTCTTCATTAAATGGCCATAAATCCTCGATTGAACCACCGCCACGGCCGATGATCATCGTATCAAAATCGCCTTGCGCATCGGCTCGCTGAATGTTCCGCACAATGTCATCCGCCGCCTGCTCGCCTTGGACCAAGGTTGGAAAAAGGACCAGTTGTGCAATCGGATACCGTCTTTTGACTGTCGTAATGATATCCCGAATAACAGCACCACTAGGACTTGTAACCACAGCGATTCGTTTGGGATAACGAGGCAACTGTTGTTTAGGCCCTTCAAAAAGTCCTTCTTTTCCTAGTTTTTCTCTTAATTCTGCCAATGCTTGATAAAGTGCACCTACACCATCTGGTTCCATATGTTCAATATAAATTTGATAGGAGCCGCTGTTTTCATAAAGCGAAATACGCCCCACCACCATGACTTTCATGCCTTCTTTTGGTTGAAACTTCAATTTTTGAAAGGCTGATTTAAACATAATTGCAGAAATCTTCGCATGATCATCTTTTAAACTGAAGTACTGATGCGCGTTCGCTCGGAAGCGAAAGTTCGAAATTTCACCTGTTAAATAGACACGTCCTAAGTAAGGGTCTGCATCAAATTTACGTTTTAAATACTTCGTTAAGGCTGTTACTGTTAAATACTGTTGCGTCATTTTTTCACCTTACTTTTGTTTTTTTGCTGCCTCGACTGTTTGATACATTAACATGGTAATCGTCATTGGGCCAACACCTTTGGGAACCGGCGTGATATAGCTTGCAATTTCAGAAACTTCATCGAATGCTACATCACCAATCAGTTTTCCTTCTTGATTGCGATTCATGCCCACATCAATCACTACCGCACCTGGTTTCACGAACTCTTTGGTGACAAAATGCCCGCGTCCAATTGCTACAACTAAAATATCCGCTTCTTTTGCAACTTCTGCTAAATGTTCAGTTTTAGAATGGGCAATCGTCACGGTCGCATTTTTCATTAACAATAATTGTGCCATTGGCTTGCCAACAATATTGCTTCGACCAATAACCACCGCACGTTTACCTGTTAAATCAATATCATAAGCTTCAAACATCTTCATAATTCCATACGGCGTGCAAGGAATCATTTCAGGTTTGCCTACAAACAAACGGCCTAAATTCATTGGATGGAACCCATCTACATCTTTTTTGGGATCAATCGCTAATAAAATCTTTTCTTCATCAATATGTTTTGGCAAAGGTAGTTGTACAAGAATGCCATGAAAGCGTGAATCTTGATTATATTTGTCAATCTCAGCCAATAATTCTTCTTCTGAAATAGTTTCTGGCAGTTTTTCGACCTTTGACAGAATGCCAATTTTGGCTGCTGCACGTTCTTTATTTCTCACATACGTTTGGCTGGCAGGATTTTCCCCAACTAATAAAACAACTAATCCTGGTTGGATGCCTTGTTGTGTCATCTTTTCTACATCTTTTTGAATCTCTGCTTGCATTTGATCTGCTAATTCACGACCGTTAATTACTGTACTCATTCCTTCGCTCCCTCTATTGTTTCTTTACTTCTTTAATAGTATTTATTTTAGCATATAACCCAGTATCTTAACACCAGTTAGATAGTAAAAAAAGATTCAGAGCTTACGCCTCTGAATCAATTTCTTTCATTACATTTGATAACACACCATTAACAAATTTACGTGAACGGTCGTCGCTGTATTTTTTACTTAACTCAACGGCTTCATTTAATGCCACAATGTTTGGCACATCTGAAACGTATAGCATTTCAAAAATAGCTAAACGTAAAATAACAATATCTATTTTTGCTAAGCGTTGCATAGACCAGTTATTACCTAAATGGTTCGTAATCACTTCGTCTAGTTCTGCTTTGCGGCTACACACACCGCCGACAAGTAAATCTAAATACGTAGGGACTAGGTCTTCGCCATCTTCACTGACGATTTCCCGATTATCATAAGCCAATGCATAATCAATGGCATCTTGTTTGGTTAAATCAGCATTAAAATCTAAAGGAAAAAGGGCTTGGAGCGCTTTTTCACGAATCTCGTGACGGGTTAATTCTGTTTTACTCATTCTCTTCTCCATCTTCATCTTCTGGGAATAATTCATTTAAGTCTGGTTGAGGGATTTTTTCAGGTACTACCGCTACAACATGAATATTCACTTCAACTAAATCAATATCTGTCATAAATAAGACTTGTTGTTTCACACGGTCTTGCATTTCTAACGCAACTTTTGGTACAGAAACACCGTAGTTCAAGTAACAATAGATATCGACTTTTAAGCCTTCTTCTTCTGTTCGTAAATATACACCTTTGCCGTGTGCTGCACGGCCTAATAATTCATTCACATTATTGGCAAACGTGCCGCGCATCCCATAAACGCCCTCTACTTTTGAAGCAGCGATTCCGATAATTACTTCAATGACTTCAGGAGCGATCACGATTTCTCCTAAAGAATCGTTTGCATTGATTACAAGATTTTTTTCTTCTGACATTTGGTTGTCCTCCTTATCTATTACGCACAAAATCGTTAAATAAACGATTTATTTGATGAATCACTAAGTCTCTTAAGGATTCTCTTTTAAGCAACGGATGATTCTTAAAAATTAAAACAACACTGGTTTCTTCAGTTAGTTGTGAAAGAACGTCCAAATTTTGCTTATCAATACTCGTTCTTAGTTTATCATTAATTAGCCTATTTCGCTACCAGAAAAGCTAAGTTCTGACTAAAAGAACAGATAATTTCTTGTCATAAATTTCTAATTCAAGCCTTTAGACGTAAAAATAAGAAAGACCAAGTAATTTTGGCTTTCTTATTTTTACATCTTTATTCTTCAGGATAACGTTCCATTAGTTTCGTCCGATGCTTTTGCATAATCATTTCTAAAGAGATGTCATATTTATCGGCTAAAATAAATAAATTATCCAACACATCGCCTAACTCTTCCGTTAAATTTTCCAGATTCTCTTCATCCGCCAAAACTGTTTCATCCGGTCGATCACGGCCAATTTCAATTGTCCGAATGGCCCGACAAACTTCGCCGACTTCTTCTGTTAAAAAGTTGGAACGAATAAACGGATCATATTGATACCAGTTACGTTTTTTATAAAACGCACTAATAAACCGCTGATACTCTTGGATATCCATGTTCTCCCAACCTTTATAAAATGATTAATTCTTTTGGCGCATGTGTTAATACACGATTACCTTCAGCAGTAATTAATAAATCGTCCTCAATACGCACGCCACCAATTCCTGGCAAATAAATTCCAGGTTCGTCCGTAATCACATTCCCTGGTACAAACTGTTTATCTGCTCGGAATGAAACATTTGGTCCTTCATGAATTTCTAACCCAATGCCATGACCAGTGCTGTGACCAAACGCATCGCCATAGCCATAGGAAGCAATATGATCCCGTGCAATCGCATCTAATTGAATGCCCGTCAACCCAGGTTTAGCTTCTGCTAACACTTTTAATTGTGCTTCTAAAACAATGTCATAAATTTCTTTTAGTTTTGGCTGAATACTACCAATAGCGAATGTCCGTGTCATATCAGAAACATAGCCTTCATAATAACAACCGAAATCTAAAGTGATTAACTCACCTTTTTCGATGACTTTATGGCTAGCAACGCCATGTGGCATCGCTGAACGTAGACCGCTGGCCACAATTGTCTCAAAAGAAACACCACTGGCTCCTTTTGAACGCATGAAGAAATCTAATTGATTAGCCACTTCAATCTCTGTCATTCCAGGTTTAATCATCTCTAAGACAAAGGCAAATCCTTGATCCGCGATGGCACACGCTTTTTCAATAATAGCTACTTCTTCTTCATCTTTCACTTCTCTTAATTCTTCAATCAAACCCATTACAGGAACTAATTCACATGGTAAAATTTCTTCCAATAAGCTATAATCAGCGAAACTAACTTGCGTTTCTTCAAAAGCTAAATTATCTAATTGCAAACGTTCAGCTAAATCTGCTACTTCGTCAAAAATATGTCCTGTGTTTTTAACGATAGTAAAACCAGTTGCTTGTTCCGCAGCTTGTTCCGTATAACGAAAATCCGTTACAAAAAAAGCTTTATCTAATGTAATCATTGCCAAGCCTGTTGTCCCAGTAAAATTGGTTAAATAACGTAAATTATACGGACTTGTCACTAAAAATCCTTGTAAATTATTTTCTTTCATTAACTCCCGTAGCTTTTCGACTCTTGCCATCATTGGTTCGACCTTCTTTCTTTTTTCTCATTTTTCATTATAGCAAATTTACTTCAGAAAAGCATGAATCACCAAAAAACTTCATCGAGAAAGTTTACTGAAAATTTTACCTTTCCTTATTTTTTGCTTAACACTTTTGTAGTAAACTACTTTAGCGACTTCAAGGAGGAAATTATGAACGTTTATTTATTTCTGGCACTATTTTTCATTATTATCGGCATTTTAAGCTATAGTTTTTTTATTGAACCTAAATGCTTAGTCATACACAAAAATCAAATTAAAGTAACAGAATCAGGGAAAACCTTACGGATTGTTCAACTCTCTGATATTCATTTAAAAAAGAATTATTCTGTGAAGGCCTTAAAACAGATTGTTGAAAAAACAAATACATTACAACCAGACATAGTCGTTTTTACAGGAGACTTATTTGATGATTATGCCCGTTTCGGTATCGAAATTCAGGATGAAGTGAGTCAACTTTTCCGTAAAATTAACGCCCCATATGGCAAATTCGCTATTTATGGCAACCACGAGTATAGCGGGTTAGATACCAATTTTTACGAAACAATCTTAGAAGCTGCCGACTTTACCGTACTAAAAAACACGGGCAAATTACTGCCTGTCTCACACCGCATCTCCTTGTACGTCGCTGGTTTAGAAGATTCGTTATATGGACAAACCGACTTAGCTGCAGCTTTAGTCAACCGCCCTACTGGAACGCCCACTCTGCTACTAACCCATGAGCCAGATGTCGCAGACTCAGCAGTCAACAAAAACATTGACCTCATTTTAGCAGGACATAGTCACGGCGGACAGATTCGCTTGCCTTTTTTCACTTACAAAAATCAGCTTGCTAAAAAATATACACATGGGCTTTATCATTTAGAAGATGAAACGCCGCTAATTGTTCACCCAGGAATCGGAACCACTAAAATCAGCGCACGCTTTGGTGTCTTACCAACAATTGAACTGATTGAGTTAACTATTTAACTATGCATTAAAAAGACCGCCCCACGTTAGAGAAAAATTCTCACGTTGGACGGTCTTTGATTATGTTCGATTAATGATGAAAATCTTGCTCGTGATCTTCTTCTACTTTCGCTTTTCCTAGCGTATAAAATTTGCTGCCATTTAACCCGAGAATAAATAGCACAACCACTAGTAAAAGAATTGATAAAGATAACAATAAAGTCTGCAAGCCATCGCCATGTGCAACCATTAATTGACGTAAAATTGCGGTTAAACAAATTAAAATCAAATAACGAATCGGAATATGGTGTCCTTCTTGAATATAGCGAAGAATCATCATAATAAACTCAAATAACATAAAGAATGAAATAATTTCTTGCATGATAACTGAAAAATTATCCGGCGTCATTGGCTTCATGAGATATGTAGCGAGGTCAACTAAATAACTAGCCATAAATACTAATAAGAAAACTCCTAAAATCCCTAACACAATATCCAAAATCAAATTCACGTACTTCTTTACTACACTAAAATTCTTCTGCATAATACCCTTCTTTCTTTTGACTCAATTATTTTATAACATGCTTGTTATTACATTAAATATATCATCAATTAACCTTGTCAGACAAGCAGTTAAACCCAATGTGAGATTTTTTTTATTTTGAGATGTTTCTTTATTTTCCGGCTAACCCTTTATGCAAGACAAAAAAAGCTGAATCCGCAGATTCAGCTTTTTAATCGTATTAGTTAGCTACTGGATAAACTGATACTTGTTTTTTGTCGCGGCCTTTACGTTCGAAACGTACCACACCGTCAACTTTTGCAAATAACGTATCGTCGCCACCGATTCCAACGTTCACACCTGGATAAATTTTAGTTCCGCGTTGACGGTATAAAATTGAACCACCTGTAACTGTTTGGCCATCAGCACTTTTAGCGCCTAATCGTTTAGATTCAGAGTCACGGCCGTTTGATGTAGAACCGCCACCTTTTTTATGGGCAAATAATTGTAAATTCATAGTCAATAACATAGTCTGCACCTCCTATTTCTCAGTGATTGTTTTTATTTGAATAAATTCAGTATTTTCGTTCTCTATTGATTGTAAACCTAATAAAAGATTTTCTAATAGAATTTGGGCAATATTTTTTTGTTCCTGATTGACAGTTGTTAACATCTCGACATAAAGGTAGCCACCTTCTACATCGTCAACTTCCACAATCGGTTCAAAACCTGCTAAGGCATCAATCCCATTGACTGTGCTAATTGCTAAGGCAGAAACTGCCGCGCAAACCACATCGCTGCCATAAGGACCTGCTTCAGCATGCCCGGTTAATTCGAATGAAACGATTCGGCCGGAGCCTGTTCGTTTAAAAGAACCTTTAATCATTGATAGGCCTTCTTTCCTGTCAACAAGAGAGATTAAGCGTTGATTGCTTCGATCATAACTTTTGTATACGGTTGACGGTGACCTTGTTTACGGTGAGAGTGTTTTTTAGGTTTGTATTGGAAAGTCACGACTTTCTTTTGTTTGCCGTGTTTTTCAACAGTTCCTTCAACAGTTGCGCCTGCAACAGTTGGCGCACCAACTTTTGTAGATTCGCCACCTACTAAGATAACTTCGTCAAAAACAACTTTCTCGCCAGCCTCAACGTTTAATTTTTCAACGTAGATTGCTTGACCTACTTCAACTTTCACTTGTTTACCACCAGTTTTGATAATTGCGTACATGCTATACAGCACCTCCTTCTTCTAGACTTAGACTCGCCATCCCAAGTGATGATTACTCATGCTTAAAAACTTGTTCTGTGCGGTTGTAGCTGTGGAGACCACAATTACAACACTAACTATAATAACAGAACCAGAAAACCTCGTCAATATAAACTCTCTATTTTCTTCACTTTCTCTCTCCAAAAAAACTTCTTCTGTTATTTAAATTTCCGATTGACTTTCTAACACTACTTCCATTATAATTAGCTTTGTTGTATTACAACTATTGTCATAGTAGCTCAGCAGGATAGAGCATCCGCCTTCTAAGCGGACGGTCGGGGGTTCGAATCCCTCCTGTGACGTAAAGATAACAAAAGCGCCTCTTAGAAACCAGGGTTTCTAAGAGGCGCTTTTGTTATCCCAAGTTCATCCTAACCTAGTTTAACTTTCTACCAACTTGAAGTACCTCCACCTCCGCCAAAACTCCCACCTCCGAAACCGTCACCGGAGCCATCATCAGAAGAACCCTCGTTGCTTGTAACCCACCAATCATGACGATTCGCATACATACTGGTCTTTTTTAGTTGCCTGTCAGAACGTGAACTTGCTAGAAATTTAGCAATAGACACATTTCCATAAGCAAAACGCATATCATAGTATTCAGGATACGTAGTCTTAATAAATCTTATCGGATAGAAGGATTTTGAAGCTTTTTTGTTGGTAATCTTTTTTTCTCTAATTTTTTTCCGCAATAATTTTTTTTCAATTTTATATTGCTGGTTGTCTAAATCGTTTGCTAATTGTTTTAATGATTTTGATTTTTCTGAACTTACTTGCTGGATATCTTTTAAAAACCTACGGATCATAGAATCCAGGTGCAATCTATTTTGTAAGCCAACACCTATTGATTTTATATAACCAAATAAGAAAAAGACCGGAATCAAAAAATAGACCAGACTAACCATGGGTACTAAAGAGTCTTCGTCTTCTAAAAATGTCAGAATCTCTGTGATTAGTGTGAAAACTGTCGAAGGAAACGACTGCTCTGATAAACTAACTTGAACATAAATAATCAGAGTCACGGATACCAAAAAAGGATGTTTTAATAAAATCGAAAGAGGAAACAAAATAATTTTTAGGTAAGCAGGTATTAAGTTATCATTAATTCCACTAATCCGACACGCAGGCAGTTTCGTTTCTGGAACTTTTTCCCAATATACTTCACCTATCCAAAAACAAGCACACATAGAAGAGCTTCTTAAATCTTTCCACTGTGCAACATAATTATAAATAAATTTCTTTGGTGTCACCTCGCCAAAGGCAAAATCCATATCATAGTATGCGGGAATTATTATCTCTTTTTTCGAATTTTCAGGATATAAAATATTTTTCTCCAAACGCGCCTTGGCAGCTTTAAATTCAACTGATTGTTCTCCTAAAACAATTGCCTTAGAGGAAATACCGCCATTATAAAACATAGCTACATCTTCCTTGTAGCGATTTGCCATGTCAACTAGAGCCAAGCGGGCACTAAGTTCTTTTCCCGCATTACGTAATTCCCATAAAAAATACAACATAACAATAATAAAAACTATAATTAGCCAAGGCTTTAACGACCTTCCTATTCCTAATAAATATAACCAAATTTTCTGCAAAAAACTAACCTTAGGTAGCGAGGTCGTTTTGGACATAGTATCAGTAGTAAGTAGTTCCTTAATCCGAGTGGTGACAATATGTATTCCTGCATTAAAATCCTTTAATTTATAAAAATCTTTCACGGTACTATCTGTTATTTCATCGGTTAAACTATCTGGGATTATCTCTTCAAGCCCATAGCCTACTTCAAGTCTTGCTTGCCTGTCTTTGACAGCTACTAAGTAAATCACTCCATTATTATAAAGTTTATTTCCGATACCTAATTTATTACCTATTTGATTAGTAAAACTTTCAATCGTTTCATTTTCAGGAACTTGCTCAACTGTGATAACCATTAGTTGTGGTTTCGTTTCCGTCTTACTAAGTTCTTGATTAATTTTTTGTACATTATTAATGACTTCTTCGTTCAAAATTTGTGCATTATCTGAAACAAAAAGATGATTTTGATTAATTTTTACTACGACATCGTCTGTTGGAGCTGAATAAGTCCTTTCAAATCGTTTTAAGAAACTCATTCCCAAATAGATTCCTATTAAAAGAACAGCTAGATAAACTAAATTCTTCATTATAATACTTTTTACTTTTGTTTTTCGATACTCCCCCACGCTCATTTGTAATTTTATCCCTACTTTATTTTTCCCATACACTGATTTTTTCTCCCTTCCACTCCTACCGAATATTCTAGCTCTGATTTTCCACAGAGCTAAATAAATTTTTTTGTATTAAAAATTTATTTTCTTAATAGTTAGTATACCGAATATAGACGTTCAAATCTCTATCTTTTTAACTAATTTCTGTTAACACGCATAAAAAAGAACGTAACGCTTAGTTGACAAACGTTACGTTCTTTTCAGATAACTAGTTAAACACACACAAGAATATTGATTTTTACAGCTCGTTTTCTAAAATCTCAATCCGCTCATCAAAACTCAACTCTTGATAGATTTGGTGGAGCATCCACATGTACCCATACGGATCAATAAACAATGAATTTTTGAGCGCTCCTTCCATCATTTCAGTAATAGGCTGTACTTCTTGACAACCGTTTTCCATTGCCAGTTGATGTGTCTCTTCAATATTTTCTACTGTTATATTAAACCAGATAGTATTGGGATGTTCTTGGGTTGGTGATTTTAAACCATATTCTTCATTGGCATCTAACATGTGAAACCTCGTGCCATAAAGTTGAAAAACCGCTTCATTCATTCCGATAGGGTATTCGGTTGCTTCCACTACCTCTATTTCAAACACCTTTTTATATAAGGCAAGCGCCTTAAGGCTATCACTAACAATAAAATCGATTTCTGTCCCTTTAATCATTTGTTTTTCCTCCTTCAAAGCTACTAACTGTTGATTAATTTTTTTAATCTTTTGCTCCTCCATTTGAATTAAATGTCGCGATTGATCTCGTTTTCTTAACAAAATAGTTTCCAAAAAAGAAGCATCCTTAAGTTTTCTCAAAGTTTCCGCCATCTCTTCAACTTTAAACCCTGAATCTCTTAACAGTAAAATTTGTTTCAATAAAGGAATTTGATGTGCGCTATAATAGCGATATCCTGTTTTTTTATCAATTTCATTTGGAACAAAAATTCCTGCTTTTTCATAATGACGCAGCATCCGTGGGGAAATATCCATTAACTTGGCAAATTGCCCAATTTGATACATAGAGTCTCCTTTTCATTCAATTGATATTCTTATCATAAACCTTGACACCATGTGAAAGTCAATGAAAAAGTTTCTATTCATACATTTCTATTTTATTTGAATATTCCCGTGATCTTTCTCTAGTTATTCAGAAGTATATTGAGGGATGAAATTTTGGAATTAAAAAAAACGATTTCCAACAAAATAATGATTATTTTAATTGCAATTATCGTTGCAATCTTTGCAATGGGATGGATTCTACCTATTGGCATCGATAAAGTAACTAGGTTAAGTTACCGAGAATACTTATTTAGTACATATACTGTATTTACACAATTTGGCTTTCTAATGTTTTCGTTTCTAGTCTCTTTCTTTATTAATAAAGAGTACTCAGGAAAAACAATTTTATTTTATCGTATGATGAATACCAATAGCCTTACTTTTTATATAAAAAAAGTTTTGACACTTACGGTAGAGACCCTAGGCAGTATTCTAGTTCTGTTATTTATCGTTTCCTTTATTTTTATGGATTTTTCTGTAATTCTGCAAATGTTTTTTTTATTATCGATGATTTCAATTCAGTATATTTTAATTGTTGCGTTGATCAGTTTTTTATCTGCTAACGTTCTTTTATCTATCGGTTTTAGCATACTCTATTGGATTACAACAGTACTTTTTGTTGCAATTGGTGGATTTTTACGTTTTTTTACAATATTTGATGCTTCAAACGAATTATATCTAAACGTCCAGAATTTTTTAGAAGGCTCAGAAAACTCAATTAGTTTTGACCACAATTTATTGATTATCTTGTATATTATAGTTCTAACAGTCATCGCGCTGACTATTGCAAGGGTAAATAATAAACGTTGGCTAAGACTAGGAGTATAAACGACACCCACTTCGCAGATAGGATTCATCTACTTATTCGAGACAATAGATTAAATCAAATAAAATACAACTAGTTGAAACTAAAAAAGCATCAATTTTGATACGCCCCAAACTGATATTTTTCTAAACTTTGGGGCGTGTAATCAAAATACGAGCTTCTTAGTGTGGCACTGGATATTTCAACGCATTTTTCTTCAACTTTTCTTCGATAATTTCGTCCAAATCAAACCCTAAATTATCAGCCATCATGTAGGAGTAAATGAGAACATCAGCCAATTCTTCTTTGATTCGTTCTTCTTGTTTGATGCCTTCTTCTGCTGTTTTCCATTGAAAAAGTTCTAACAATTCTGCTGCTTCTAAACAAATTGAGAGCGCCAAATCTTTTTCATTATGGTGGGGGCGCCAATTTCTTTCATCACGAAATTGATTAATTTTTGCCATTGTATCCATTTGTTCCCCTGCTTTCTTATTCATTTGATGGCAACTGAAACCCATCGAACGTTTCACCATCATAGTATTTTAATAACTGTTCTGTAGACAATAATGAGGAGGTTATTTCTTCCTCTTCAACAACTGCTTGATTCTCTTCTCTATACAACAAATAAGCCTGTAAAAGCTGTTGGTAAAGTTTTTTTCGTGAAGAGGCTTCCGCTGAAAGAAACGTTAATTCTTTTAAGTGTCCGCGATAGACAGGCAAATCATCAACGAATTCGATTGGTAATTCTACTACAGTTAACTGAAATTCTTCAAAGACTTCTTCGTACATCTGCCATTCCCTCTTTCTGTCGATATTGTTTTGGGGTCATGCCCATTTCTTCTTTAAAACGTTTATAAAAAAAGGCTTTGTCTTGATAGCCGATTCGTTCAACAATCGTTTGAATCGATAAATCTGTTTGCTTCAAGTAGTTTTTCGCCAATTGGATTCGGTAGGCTAAGACAATTTCCGTAAACGTTTTGTTTGTTTTTTCTTTTAAAAAATTCGATAAGTAATTCGGATGAAAATGAAATTTAGCGGCGACTTCTGCTAAAGTGACATGCGCAATCTGTTGCTCAATATACGCTAAAATCACCTCGACACGTTGATGATTCGACAAATAATTATCTTGCATCTTTAAAGCTTCTCTAGGCAGTTGACCTAGTTCCACCACTAGCAAAACAAAGGCCGCTTTGGTCACTTTATTATTAAAATAGGCCATTTTCACAATTTGTTTTAGTAATAATAGCGAATAGACGTGAACATCCGAATTTGGCTGGCTGGCAAAAACGAAATATCGAGGAATGTTTTCAAATTCACTGCTAGCAATTTCTGTAAAAAAACGATACATGACTGGTTCTTCCGCCAGCTGATTTAAGAGCGTATCAAGAAAATAGTGCTTTTTAAAATAAAATATAATCATAGACATTCCTTGCCCCTGATAGCTAACCGAGGTGGCCTCATTGACAATCATGACTTGGCCAGCCGAAAACGAACACCTTTGTTGATCCAAATAAGCATAGCCGTCTTGCTCTAAACAATAGAGCATCCGAATAAATCCTTTCGGAACGTCAATGGTTTCCGAAGATGCCAGCATAAAGCCCGCAATTTCTCGATGTGGATTTTCCTTAAATTGCGCTACTTCATTCTCAAGAGCATTGGTAGTGGTTAAATAACAATCTAAGGTCTCTAAAAACTGATAAAATGCTGCATATTGTTCTTCTTTGCTTGCCAATTAATCACCTCATAATCCAACACTTTTTACTTTACTCCCTCTATTTTTTTCTTTGGCGTTTCCTTCTATACTAGATACATGGTAACACGAAAAAAGAGATTCAACAGTTTTTAGGAGGAATTTTTTATGAAAATTAGTTTTATTGGTGCTGGAAATATGGCATCCGCTATTGCCAAAGGTGCGCTAAAAAAGCAATTTATTGCCGCAGAAAACCTTTATTTTTATGATATTCAAGTCGAAAAAACCGCCGCTTTTGCACAAGAAATTGGTGCACACGCGGTTGCTTCGCCTCAAGAAGCTATTACAGTAGCTGACTTAGTTATTTTAGCAGTGAAACCGCAATTCGTTCAAGCGGCTTTACTTGAAGCAAAAGAAGCAATTTTAGACAAGCAACCGTTAATTGTTTCCATTGCGGCAGGTACGACTATTGCAGAATTGTATCAACTGTTTGAGACTACCCAACCGCTTCGTCTCGTTCGTGTGATGCCCAATATGAATGCGTTGATTGGCGCGGGTGCAGCAGCTGTCTGTGGTAACGCTTTTGCATCCCCTGAAGACATCCAGACTGTTTTATCGTTGTTTCGAGCAGTTGGCCAAGCCTGGGAATTAGAGGAACAGTATTTTTCGATTTTTACTGCTATTGCAGGTAGCACTCCTGCGTATGCTTTCTTATTTATTGATTCGATTGCCCGAGCAGCCGTTAAAAATGGTATGAACAAAGAGTTGGCCTTAGAAATTGCCACACAAGCTGTACTAGGCAGCGCTCAAACTTTGGCAAATAGCACAGAGAATCCTTGGACTTTAATCGACCAAGTCAGTTCTCCTGGTGGAACCACGGTTGCTGGGATTGTCGAATTAGAAAACAATGCGTTTATTTCAACAGTCATCAAAGGGATTGAGGCCACCATCCTTCGGGATCAAGAATTAGCCAAACAAGACTGATAAGAATAATTACATGAGCGAATAAATAAGAAAAAGCGCTGAAAATTCAGCGCTTTTTCTTATTTTAGTTGAATGAGTAAGCCAAAATGATCACTGACTATCGGTGTTTTCCTACCATCAAAAATTACTTCATATTTTCGTACGTGCCACTGTTTTGGAACAAATGCGTAGTCAATCCGCAAGGCTGCTTCATTTTCTTCCCAGCCATCTATTTTTTTCTCTACTGTCGCTTCACCGCTTGTCTCTTCCGCTACAACAAATGCATCTTGAATCGGCAAGTAACTATTTTCCACTAATTGATAGCCAGTTGTACCAGCTGGGTTGTTTAAATCGCCTAAAATGACTAACGGTTGTTGCCCCGTCGCTAAGTATTTCTCTAATTGTAGCCATTCATAGGCAAAACCTGTACAGGGTGTTTCCCACCAAGAAAAGTGACCAGAGACAACAGTAAGCGTACCTTTTGAACTCTCTGTCTCCGCTACTAAGATTTTTCTTGTTCGATAATTCGTTGGTTCTTGGCTTTCTGAAATAAGGAGAGCTTCACTAGTCAACGGACATTTCGAAAGTAGTGCGTTCCCTTCTTCATAAATAGCATAACCAATGTGGCTCATTTCCCAACTCCAATAATAGTGTTGGCCTTTTTCAGCTAGATATTGAACGATTAGATATGCAAAATTATCTTCATGGATCGGCGTTTGGGTCGCTATGGGACAAAAAGTAGTTAACTGTTCTAACGGCACTTTCTTGGAAGCGACTTTCTGATTCACTTCTTGTAAGGCAATTATTTCACTTTCAGAAGATAAAATCACCTTGGCAATCTCCTCTAATTTTTTTAATGGTTCTTCTTCTAACCAGCTATGAGTATTGATTGTTAAAAGATTCATCTTTTCCCCTTCTCTTACATGTTATTAGGTCTGTGAGTGGGACAAAAATCACTTTGGATTTTTGCTTCACGCGCAAAACCTGATAAACGGCGGGAACAGAACCAACTCCTTCGGAAATAAGCCGAAATTATCCAAAAATTAAAAAGCAATTTCCGGAAATTCCTTCTTATTTCTCGGAGTTAAACGGTTCTGTCCCGACCTCATACCTAATCATTTAAATTTCAATCTGTCCGATCACAGTTCCCGCAGTGGTGGTTCCTAGTTGATTAATAACTACTTGTTCCACTTTGTCGCTGTTTGTAAAGGCGACAATAATCGTTGTTTCTTTGCCAGCTTGTTCAATCACATCCAAATTCATTTTAGCTAGTTTCGTCCCAGCTTTCAATGATTGTCCTTCTTTAACAAAAGATTCAAAAGCAGGTGTTGCCATTTCAACTGTATCAATTCCCATATGGACAAGTACTTCAATACCTTCTTCTGTTTGTAGCCCAATCGCATGTTTGCTTGGGAAAACACTTAGAACTTTCCCCGAAATTGGTGCCACCACCTCTCCTTCTAGAGGCTTAACTGCAAATCCATCCCCCATCATTTTTTGTGAAAAGACAGGATCATTGACTTGCGCCATTGGAATAACTTCCCCTGTCGCTACAGCCACGAAATCTTTTTTCTTACCTAAGAAATTCGTTGTTGGCACTCCTGCTGTACTTTCTGCTATAACTGGTTCTGGAATGTCAACGCCGGAAGCTAGTAAATCTTCAATATCGGATTTTAAAACATCGGCTTTTGGTCCATAAACGGCTTGAACGCCATTATCTTTCACAATCAAGCCCATTGCGCCTGCCCGTTTCCACGCCTCTTCCGAACCGACTTTTTCTCGATCCTTTACACTGACACGTAAGCGTGTCATACACGCATCAACTTCTTTGATATTTTGTTTACCACCAAGTAAGTAGACAATTTGCGCGATTTGCTGATCGACGACGCCTGAACCAGCCGCGCCAGATGCGATTTCTTCGCTGTTATCATTGTCATAGTTTCCATTTCTTCCAGGTGTTGCGTAATTAAATTTTTTAATTAAGAAATTCGCTAAGAAATAAGTGACAACACCAAAAATGATGACCATTAAAACAAAATTGATTAAATCGCCACCTAAACCAGCTTTTATTGCTAGCGGTGTTCTTGTTAACAATTCAATATTTCCAAACGAATGCACACGCAATGGTAAAATATCAGCCATTGCAAAAGCAGCACCTTGGATCACCGCATAAATTACATAAAGCGGCACTGCAGCAAACATAAACATGAATTCTAGCGGCTCTGTCACACCAGTTAAGAAAACAGCTAAAGCAGCAGAAAAATACATTGATTTATATTTAGCTTTTTTATCTGCATCGACATTACGATACATCGCCAAAGCCATCCCCATTAAAATCCCTGAAGAACCAATCATTTGGCCTACTTTGAATCGAGCTGGTGTCCAATTTTCTAAGACAAACTGATACTTGCTCATATCACCAGCGCCTTTAAGATTCACTAAGTCTGTTGCCCAAGCCAACCATAAAGGATCTTGACCAAAGACTTGGGTTCCAGCTTGTGCGCCAGATAAAATTTCATACGTTCCACCTAATTGTGTATAGTTGATTGGAATCGTCAACATATGATGTAACCCAAAAGGTAATAACAAACGTTCCAACGTTCCATATAAGAATGGCGCTAAAATAGGTGCACTATCTTGAGATTGCGCAATCCATAACCCAAAATTATTAATTCCCGCTTGAATATTTGGCCAAATAAGTGCTAATGCAATTGAGACAATTGTTGACCACAAAATAACGACAAATGGGACAAACCGTTTACCATTAAAAAATGATAGCGCATCTGGTAATTTCCGATAATTGTAATACTTGTTGTAAGCCATCGCACCGACAAAACCAGCAATAATCCCTACAAAAACACCCATATTTAATGCCGGAGCTTCTAAGACACTTGTAAAGAATCCCTTCACCATAATCTTGGTGCCAAATAAGGTATGCGTGAAAGCTTGTTCATCAGCCAACATTTCATTTGTTACACCAAAAATGGCTCCAGTAATACGGTTGATTAAAACAAAAGAAATCCCCGCTGCAAATGCGCCACCTGCACGATCTTTGGCCCAACTGCCACCTATTGCTAACGCAAATAGTAAATGTAAGTTGCCAATAATTGCCCAACCGATACTCTCCAGAACTCCGCCTGTTGTTACTAACAAGCCTAAATTAGGATCGATTAAAGGAAGCGATTTCCCAATACTAATCATTAAACCCGCTGCGGGCATTACTGCCACAACGACCATTAAAGCTTTCCCGAATTTTTGCCAAAACTCAAAACTAAACATTTTTTTCATTCCTGCCACTCCTTACGCAATCGGTTTCGTTATGTTGCTATTATATACTCCTGTTTCCTTTTTGTAAATGCTTTAATTTCAAAAATATTGTGGAAAACAACTCCCTACTACTTAATCCTTTTTTATTTTGTCTTTTAATAAAGCAAATAAAGCTCCTTCTAACCTACCTTTGTTTCAGCTTTTATTCATAAGATTACACTTTTTAAGCATTGACTATTGACTAATGCAATCGGTTGCGTTTATGATAGACCTATCAATAAAATCACTGAGGGGGATTCTCATGAAACAAATCAAACGTTTATTCCAAATTGATCCTTGGAAAATCCGTACTACACACTTAGATAAAGAAAATTTACGTTTACAAGAATCATTAACAAGCATTGGCAACGGCTATATGGGGATGCGGGGAAATTTTGAAGAACACTATTCTGGCGACCACCATCAAGGAACCTATTTAGCAGGTGTTTGGTATCCAGACAAAACACGTGTTGGTTGGTGGAAAAATGGTTATCCTGAATATTTTGGTAAAGTGATTAACGCAATTAATTTCATCGCAATGGACTTACAAATTGATGGACAAACAATTGATTTAGCCACTACACCTTACGAAGATTTTTCTTTAGAATTAGACATGCAAAACGGGGTTCTTTCTCGGCAATTCACCATCCAAACACCGAAGAATAAAGTGCGCTTCTCTTTTGAACGTTTTTTAAGCTTAGAAAAAAAAGAGGCAGCTTACATCCACTTAACAATTGAAATGCTGGAAGGTACAGGCACAATCACTCTTCACTCAAAATTGGATGGCGATGTTCAAAATGAAGACAGCAATTATGAAGAACATTTTTGGGAAGAAAGAGCTATTGAAACACAAGAAACACTTGGCTTTGTTACGACTAAGACCATTCCTAACAACTTTGAAATAGAGCGTTTTACAGTGACTGCAGGCATGCGCCATTTCATCGATGGAGCCTCTGTTGTGCCTACATATACACAACAGCCCTTGGCTTTAACCGCAGAATTGACAGTGTCTTTAAACGAAGGCGAAACGACCGCCATCACAAAAGAAGTGCTTGTCGTTACCAGTCGTGATGTGCCAGAAACGCAACAAATCACACGAGTAAACGAATTATTTGCAGAAATGACTACCTTGTACCCTGAAGCAAAAGCTGGGCAAGCTGCCGCTTGGGCAAAACGTTGGCAATTAGCTGATGTTGTTATTGAAGGAGATGACGAAGCCCAACAAGGCATTCGTTTTAATCTGTTCCAACTTTTCTCAACCTACTATGGAGAAGACGATCGTTTAAACATCGGACCAAAAGGCTTTACGGGCGAAAAATATGGAGGTGCCACATATTGGGATACAGAAGCATATGCTGTCCCACTTTACTTGGCGTTGGCTAAGCCCGAAGTTACTAAAAATCTACTGAAATATCGCCACAATCAATTGCCTCAAGCCATTCATAATGCCCAACAACAAGGGTTAAAGGGTGCGCTTTACCCAATGGTTACTTTTACTGGTGTCGAATGTCATAATGAGTGGGAAATCACTTTTGAAGAGATTCACAGAAATGGTGCGATTGCTTATGCGATTTATAATTATGTCAACTATACAGGAGACGAAGATTATCTAAAAGATGCTGGTCTAGAAGTACTTGTAGCAATCGCTCGTTTTTGGGCAGATCGGGTCCACTTTTCCCAACGTCACAAACAATATATGATTCATGGCGTAACGGGGCCAAATGAATATGAAAATAATATCAATAATAACTGGTATACCAATACCATCGCTGCGTGGGTTCTACGTTACACCCGTGAGTCTTATTTAAAATTCCAAGAAGAAACAACGCTCAAAATTGCAGACGACGAATTAGCTAAATGGGCAGACATTGTAGAAAATATGTACTTCCCAGTGGATAACGAATTAGGCATTTTTGTACAACATGACACTTTCTTAGATAAAGATTTAATGCCTGTTTCTGATTTACCACTTAGTGAGCTGCCTTTAAATCAACATTGGTCATGGGATAAAATTTTACGGTCTTGTTTCATTAAACAAGCCGATGTTCTTCAAGGAATTTATTTCTTCAATGATGCCTTTTCTTTAGAAGAAAAACGCCGGAACTTTAACTTTTACGAACCAATGACTGTCCATGAATCTTCTCTTTCACCAAGCATTCATGCTGTGTTAGCTGCTGAATTAGGCATGGAAGAAAAAGCAGTGGAAATGTATCAACGAACAGCGCGCCTTGACTTAGATAATTACAATAATGATACAGAAGATGGCTTACACATTACCTCAATGACTGGTAGTTGGCTAGCGATTGTTCAAGGTTTTGCCCAAATGAAAACGGACCATCAACAACTAAAATTTGCACCCTTTTTACCAGCGACATGGACAGCCTACTCATTCCACATTAATTATCGGAATCGTTTACTATTTGTTGAAGTTGCAGCAGACCAAGTGGCCTTCACTTTACTCGACGGTCCTGCAATTCCATTAACTGTTTACGATCAAAAATACACGTTAAAAGATCGATTAGTTTTACCGATCAGAAAGGAAGAAGTTCATGTTTAAAGGCGTTTTGTTTGATTTAGATGGCGTTATTACTGATACAGCAGAATTTCATTACCACGCTTGGAAAAAATTAGGGAACGAAATTGGAATTTCCATTGACCGTGTTTTCAACGAACAACTGAAAGGTGTAAGCCGTGAAGATTCTCTGCAGTTACTGTTAAAATACGGAAAAAAAGAAGGCACGTTTTCTTCTGAAGAATTTGCCCAGTTAGCGCAACGGAAAAACGATTATTACTTGGAAATGATCCAAGCGATTACGCCTGAAGATGTCTACCCAGGAATTCTTTCTTTATTAACGGAATTACGTGAAGCCAATATTAAAATCGCCTTGGCTTCTGCAAGTAAAAATGGGCCTTTTCTTTTAGAAAAAATGCAATTGACGCCCCTTTTTGATGCCATTGCTAATCCGGCAGACGTCCAGGCAGGTAAACCCGCTCCAGATATTTTCATTTTAGCTGCGAAAGAAATTGATTTGACACCAGCAGAATGTCTTGGCATTGAAGATGCCAAAGCTGGGATTCAAGCGATTCTTGCTAGTGGAGCGCAACCTGTTGGCGTTGGCCGCAAAGAAGAGTTAGGCGAAGGGTTGCCTATCGTGCCAGAGACGAGCGCTTTAACGTTTGATTACTTAAAAAAAGTGTGGCTTGATCATGAAGGATAATCGTATCACCGTAACCGATATTCCAAACACAAACTTAAAAAAAATTACTTTGAAGAACGACTTTTTAGAAGTCGTTCTTCTCAATTATGGCGCGCGCCTCCATCAACTTTTGATGCCAAACAAAAATAATCATTGGGAAAATATCCTTTTATCGTATGATTCGTATCAAGATGTATTAAAGGATCAAAGCTTTTTTGGCGCCACTGTTGGACCAGTTGCTGGACGCATTCGTAATGGCCATTGGCAAAATGGAATATTAGAACAAAATAGCGACGGTCATCATATCCATGGTGGCTCAAAGGGGTGGTCTTTTCAATATTGGACAGTCGAGCCCTTTGAAAAAAAGGATATCATTGGCGTTTCCTTTCATTTAACCGACACCATTTCTGGCTATCCTGGACCAATTGAGGCCACCATCACCTACCAGCTAGAGGATAATCATTTACGAATGATCAGTACTGGACGGAGTAAACAGGAAACACTTTTTAATCCTACAAACCACGCCTACTTTAATTTATCTGGCGATGGAAAGTTAGACATTCTGTCACATTTGCTATCTTTGAACTGTCAAGGTATGTTAGAATTAGACGATAATAAGCTGCCTACTGGACGGATTTTACCAGCTTCTGAACTATCCATACGTTTTAATGAACTGACACCTATCGAAACAATCCTCCAACGCTATCCAACTGGGTTAGATGATGTTTTCCCCTTAGTTGGCTCTGACTTAAGACAGCCACAATTATGCTTACAAGAGCCTACTTCTGGAAGAAAAATGACGATAGCAACAACGAACCAAAGTATGGTATTATTTTCTACGACTGGTTTTGAGGCTCCATTTTCTATTAATGGACAAACGATGCATTCAAACTATGGCTTAGCAATTGAACCACAAGAGTATCCAGACATTGTTCATCATCTTCAGTGGGGCTCTATTTTATTACCAGCTAATAAAAAGCAAACCTACCAAACGGTTTATCAATTTAACCTTCTATAATCACTAAGAAAGGCGTGGCAAAAATGGCAATTACAGTAAAAGATGTCGCTAAGAAAGCGGGGGTTGCAACTTCAACCGTTTCGCGTGTCATTAACGATCATCCAAGTATTTCTGAATCGACAAAAAAGAAAGTGCGAAAAGTCATGGATGACTTAGGCTATGTGCCAAATATGACGGCACGGAATTTGGGTAAACGAATTTCAAGTGCCATTGGCGTAATTTTACCTCCTTTAGATTCGAAAGAACGGTTAGGGAATCCATTTTATTTAGAAATTATGGAAGCCATCAACGAGGAAGCCCGTCTTTATGATATGACTACTGCTATTGCAACTGCCAAAAGTTTTGATGTACTATTGGAAAACGTTAAAAGAATGCATCTTCAAAAACAAGTGGACGGTTTTATTCTTGTGTATTCAGATAGTAAGGACCCCGTCATTGATTACTTATATGAAAACAACATTCCCTTTACTTTAATTGGTCAACCTTACCAACATGAAACGGAAATAGTTTACGTGGATAATGATAATCAATTATTAGGGAAACAAGCGACGGAATTTTTAATTGAAAACGGCCATAAAAATATTTTATTTGTGACCAATACAACGCATGAAAGTTTGTACTTTGAACGTTACTTTGGTTATCAAAAAGCAATGATGATGCAAGGATTAACTGTTTTACCAAGCGTTGCGTTAGAAAAACCTGAAGATTACATGGCTTTTGATGACATTCTTCATCAAAATAATGCCACGGCGTTGGTGGTGATTGATGATATCTTTGCTTTGCGGACGATGCAACTTGCGCAAATCTATGGTTATCAAGTTCCTGAAACGTTATCCATTATTAGTTTTAACAACTCAATCTTTTCAACATTGACACATCCTTATCTAACAAGTATTGACATCGACACGTCAGAATTAGGTCGAATGGCGATGAAAAAATTATATGAATTAATCCACGAAGAATTGACGAATGGTGTCCGTCTCGTTATTCCTCACAAATTAATTAAGCGTGAAACAGTTATTCCTATTCATTAAAAAAGAAGCATAAGCAGTTTGACACTGCTTATGCTTCTTTCTATGTGTACGCTCTTATTCGTATGTATTACTTTTATAAAATAACTTTTTGCGAAATTTTTTTCCAAAACGTTTCTTCTTTTGCATCAAATTGAGCTGGTTCCCCGTCAGACAATTTTTCATTTAATAATGATAATTTTTCTTGATGTTTTGCATACTCATCTTTTTTTATTAGCTCTAAACGATACGCACGATCCAAGATCGACTCTCGATAGTTAACATTCATTTTCGTTGCCTTCGCCATTTCTTACATTCCTTCCCAAAATAAATTTTCATTTTTTCGTTAAATTCTTCTATAATTATAACAAAAATATCAGAAAAATAAATATGAAACAAACGATAATTGCGAAAATTTTGTTTTTTCATGCAATTATCGTTCGATTATTTAAGAAATTAAAATTATTAACCAATAATTAATCAATCAGCAAACGCATTAAATGAACATCTAAAAATTCACCTTGGTCTGTTTTGGCACCCCGAGGCATAATTGCCTCTGTTTCAAACCCTAATTTTTTATAGACATGAATCGCTCGTTGATTGCGATCCTGTACCGTTAATTCCAAGCGACGAATAACATGACTTTCATGCGCCCAGCGAATAAGTTCTTCCATTAGGATACTGCCTAGTCCATAGCCCCAGTATTCTTTTAAAATACTAATGCCGATTTCACCAATATGCTCCATCCGCTTTTTAGAAGAAGCAGACACAGATGCGGTCCCAATGATCGCTTCTCCCGCTAATGCCACCAATAAAACATTATTTGGCGATTCATAGAGTGTTGCTAGATTTTCAGCCAATTCTGTTGTCGACATGGCCATTCCTCGCTCATCCATTACCAAATAGGGCGTTTCACTCCCAATTTTTGACATCACAGATAGTAATTGATCCGCATCAGTAGGCACTGCTTCTCGAATAGAAAATGTTTGTTCAGTCATATTCGCGAGCCTCCCACGCTTGTAAAATCTCTGCTATTCTTTCTTCTGCCAATGGACCAGTTCCACGGAATTCAAGAACTCTCTTGTCAGCTTCTTGAGAATCTTTATTTAAAATAATTTCTAAATAATCTTCTGGCAATTCTTCTTCAATCAAGCTGCCCCATTCTACAACGGATAGCCCATCTCCTTCAAAATACTCATCTAACCCTAATTCATCCGCACCCTCTTCAACACGATAGACATCCATATGGTATAACGGAAGTCGTCCTTGTGGATATTCGCGGATAATCGTATAGGTGGGACTTTTAATCATTTGGGAAATGCCTAATCCTAAAGCAATCCCTTTCGTCATTGTCGTCTTACCGGCCCCTAAATCACCAGTCAGGACAATTACATCACCAGCTTGTGCCTTTTGTCCAATGATTTTAGCAATTGCTTCTGTTTCCAATAGATTGTTCAGGACAATGTTCATTTTTTTGCCTCCCATCTGCAAGAATCTATGTATGAAAGTATACCGAAAATTCAATAAGTTGACTAGTAGCAGCTTCAAAAAAATAAAGTTGAGGCCCAAGTGTCCTGGGAACCTCAACTTCTACTTTGCTTATTTATCATGCTTCGACATAGTTAATTAGTCGTTCATTAATGTTTGAGCAGCTGTAATGATTGATAATTTATAAACATCTTCTTCGTTTGCACCACGTGATAAGTCAGAAACTGGTTTGTTCAATCCTTGTAAGATTGGGCCAATTGCTTCAAAGTTACCTAAACGTTGAGCAATTTTGTAGCCAATATTTCCTGATTGTAAATCTGGGAATACAAAGACTGTTGCTTCTCCAGCAACTTTTGAGTTAGGCGCTTTTAATTGTGCGACAGAAGATACGTAAGAAGCATCAAATTGTAATTCACCATCAATCGCATATTCAGGTGCTAATTCTTGCGCAATTTTTGTAGCTTCAGCAACTTTTGTTACTTCTGGTGCTTTTGCAGAACCTTTTGTTGAAAAACTTAACAATGAAACTTTTGGTTCAATGTCAAATAATTCAGCTGTTTTGGCACTATCAACAGCAATTTCAGCTAATTCTTGTGCAGTTGGGTTCACGTTAATCGCGCAGTCTGAGAATAAATATCTTTCTTGGTCACGACCACGAATCATTAAGAAAGCACCACTTGTACGGCTCACGCCTGGTTTTGTTTTAATAATTTGTAACGCAGGACGAACTGTATCACCTGTTGAGTGGATAGCACCACTAACCATACCATCAGCAATACCCATGTAAGTTAACATAGTACCGAAATAGTTGACATCTTTTAAGATTTTTTCAGCATCTTCTTTAGTAGCTTTTCCATTACGGCGTTCAACAAATGCTTCGACCATTTCATCCCATTTTTCATAATCATTTGGATTGATAATAATAAAGTTTGATGTGTTGATTCCACGAGCCATAGCAGCATTTGCGATATCTGTTGGATCACCAATTAAGATTGGTTCTACTAATTCATCAGATTTTAAGCGGGCAGCAGCACCTAAGATTCTAGGATCTGTTGCTTCAGGGAAAACAATTTTGATATTACGGCGTACGACTTTAAATTTTAAGCTATCGAATAATTCCACGATAAACCCTCCAGTTTTATATTTACAAAATCCATCATACACTATTCTCAAAGAAAATAACAGTTTTTTCTAGCTGTATTAGTCAAAAAAACCAATAATCCGATAAACTTTTCACAAACTAACTCTTCTACACTATAACAGCTTGCACTGTTACATTACACTGTTTCAGGAAGTTGCCAATCAATCGGCGTTTCCCCTAAACGTTCTAGAGCGGCATTCGCTTGAGAAAACGGACGTGAGCCAAAAAAACCACGATGCGCTGACAATGGACTTGGATGTGGCGATTTGATAATCACATGCCGAGTCGTATCAATCATTTTAATTTTTTCTTGAGCTGGACGTCCCCATAAAATGAAAACAACGGGTTTTTCACGCTCATTCAACTTTTCGATAATGACATCTGTCAGTTGCTCCCACCCTTTGCCTCGATGGGAATAGGCTTGACCTGCCCGAACGGTCAACACAGTATTTAATAATAACACGCCTTGTTTGGCCCAGCTTTCTAAAAAGCCATGGTTGACGGGTTGGTACCCTAAATCAGCTTGTAATTCTTTGTAAATATTCGCAAGAGATGGCGGCACTTTCACACCTGGCTGGACAGAGAAACTTAGTCCGTGTGCTTGATTGGGTCCATGATATGGGTCTTGTCCCAAAATTACTACTTTTACTTCTTCAAAAGGGGTTAGTTCTAACGCTGAAAATAAATGATACATATCTGGATAAATCGTTTGTGTCTGATATTCTTTTTTCAAAAATTCCCGCAATTCTTGATAATACGGTTTTTCAAATTCAGCAGATAAAACAGTTTGCCAACTATTGTGAATAATTTCTTTCATAATGCTCACTCCTTCGCTCTCTAAGCATAACGAATTTCTCCAAACCTGACAAGAAATTTCTGGGTACTTTCTCTTGGAAAAACGTGGTAAACTATAGGTAAGCTTTAAATAGATAATGAGGTGTAGAGAATCGATGATTAAATTAATTGCTTCAGATATGGATGGAACACTTTTAGATGCAAAAATGAGCATCACAAATGATAACGCTTCAGCAATTCGCGAAGCGGAACGTTTAGGAATCGAATTTATGGTTGCTACTGGCCGCGCATATACCGAAGCGAAGCCCGCGTTAGAAGAAGCTGGAATTGACTGCGCCATGATTACTTTAAACGGCGCCCAAGTGTTCGACAAAGATGGACACTCACTTTTCACGGCTGGGATCGAAAAAGAAACAGTAACAGAAGTACTAACTATTTTGAGTCAACACAATGTTTACTATGAAATCTCTACAAATAAAGGTATTTTTTCTGAACATCAAGAAAAAAGAATTGAAAACTTTGCCGCTCATATTGCAGAATCCATGCCCCATTTAACTTATAAAGTGGCGATTGCCATGGCTTCAGCACACCTATCTTTATTGCATATTACCTATGTTGATCGTTTAGACGACATTTTAAAAGATGACTCGATTGAAGTCCTTAAAATTATTGGCTTCAGTATGAATGGGCCGAAAGTATTAGGTCCTGCTGGGATGGAAGTAGAAGAACTAGATGACTTGGTTGTTACCTCTTCTGCGCTTAATAATATTGAAATTAACCACCGCCTAGCACAAAAAGGGATTGCGGTTGCGCGCGTCGCTAAAGAACGTGGGATTCCCGCTGAACAAGTCATGACTATTGGTGATAATTTAAATGACGTCAGCATGATTCAATGGGCCGGAGTAAGTTTTGCAATGGGCAATGCCGAACTGGAATTAAAAGAATATGCTAAATATGAAACAGCCACTAATTTAGAAAATGGTGTTGGCGAAGCCATCCTGCGTGCAATAAGAGAAGATTTGTAATAAGCACTACCAGTTACAGCACTCATTTATATATAGAAAGGAGATCGTGTCGTGTCTGAATTTTTTATTCAAGAACAACAGTTAGGAAAAGTTACGCGAACCATCGTGAAAGACCAAGCAGGCCGTTCACTTTTTCTATTGGTGGGGCGCTGGGGCACACGAGGAGATGCGCTTTCTTTATATGCAATGAACGGAGAAATTTTAGCCAGTATTAAACAAGTTTCTTGGACTTTTGGTACACGATTTGAGTTATATCAGCGTTTTGAAAAAGTGGGTACTCTACGAAAACTGTTCAATTTGAATGCTGATTTCTATTATGTTCAAGGCCTTCACTGGGCAGTTGTTGGTGATATCAAAGCGCATCAATATTCAATTTATCAAGTCCATAAAAAAATTATGTCAATGGATAAAACCATGCTTTGTACAGGCGACTATTTTGTTTTAACTGTTGCCAATGATGAGGACGCACCGTTGTGCATCTGTATAGCAGCTGTCCTTGACTACTGGTTATATAATAAGAAAAAACAAAAAACTTCCGATGATTTTGGATTAGATTTTGATCCTTTAACGGATTAATGAAAAATAACGAAGCTAAAGTGATTGACTTTAGCTTCGTTATTTTTACACTTCTTTTTGCATATGATTGTACAAGTGACCACTAATAGTCATTGTTGTGACATCTTTAAAGCCTTTGCTTGCGTATAACTTTCTCGCCCCTGGATTGTCAAAATCAACATTTAGACCCAAGGCTTGCTTCCCGCTAGCTTTGGCTACTTCAGGTAAAGCATCTAATAACTTAGAACCAATTCCCATTCCACGGAAACGTTCATCCACAGAGATCGTGTCTAAATACCATTCATTAGGCAAGGTTTCTTCTTCAATAAATAGCCGAACATCTTCTGCTAAGCCATGTTTTTTAAAGACTTCTCTTAAAGGTTCATCAATAATCTTTTCATCTTCTGCAGGATAGCCGACAGCAATCCCTGCAACTTCACCTGCATGTTCATAAACTAAAATTCGTTGATAGCCATAGCGATAGGTTGGATACGCCGTTGCCTCTGCTAATAGGTCAATCATTTGTTCTTCTGAGACTTCTTCTAAAATTGGTAACTCCATATCTTTTAAAATAACTAAGACCAGCCGAGCAATCGCTTTACCGTCTTCTTTTGTTGCCGAGCGAATCATTGTAATTCTCCTTTACATTTAACTAAAAAAGAACTGGCTACTATCATTACTGACTTAGCCAATTCCTTTTATCTTGTCTTTAGTATAACAAATTTATTATTGAATTTCTACTGTAACCTGACGTCGTCCCCAAAGACGGCATTGGTCTACTGAATCAAAATGAACATCAATAATATTTCCTTGAATAGCGCCACCTGTATCCCCAGCAATAGCAAAGCCATAACCAGAGACTTTCACTAATGAACCTAGAGGAATTACACTTGGATCGACTGCAACTACATTGCTTTCTTTACTTAAGTCAATACCAGTAGCACTTAGATTACTTGCACCAGCTTCGCGCCAAGAATAAGCAGTTGATTCCATCTGAAGCACACGACCAGAGCCAGTTCCTGGTGTTGATGATTCGCCTGTCGATGATTCTGTCGTTGATGACGATTCGGATGAACTAGCTGAACTTGAAGATTCAGTGCTACTGCTTTCCGTACTTGTTGAAGAGCTTGATGCTTGACTGCTTGACTCTTCAGCAGCTTCGGCTTCTAGTTTAGCCGCCGCATCTGCTTGCGCTTGTTTGTCGGCAGCTGCTTGTTTCTTCGCTGCTTCTGCTTTGGCAGTTTCTGCCGCACGTTTTTTCTGTGCCTCAGCTGCTGCTTTTTCGCTGACTAAGCGTTGTTGCTCTTTCTGTTTGTCTGTCGAAATTTGAGCCAATAATTCTTCATTATTCGCCATTTTTTCTTTTAACTCAGAGACTTTATTATTCATTGAAGAAGCTTCAACTTGTAATTTCTCTTCATTTTGTTTTAAAGTTGTTTGCGTATTTTCAACTTTTTCTTGTAATGCAGCTAACTTTTCTTTTTCGCTAGTTAAGCTTTCAATCTTTTCCCGTTCAAAGTTTTGTAAAACGGTCATGGCGTAGGCCCGATTAAAGAAATCTGATAAATTTTCTGCATCTAATAAGGCTTGCCAAGTACGTTGGTCGCCATTTAATTGAATATCCTTCATACGATCGCCAACAGCTTCTTTACGACGAGAAATATTTTTTTCTGTTTTTTCTATTTCCTCTTTCGAAGTTTTCAACGTATCTTCCGCTTTCGAAATTTGCGTTTTTAAACGTTCGATTTCCGCATATTTAGCATTTACATCGTCTAAGGCTGAATTGATTTCTTTACTAATTAACTCCCCAGATTGTTTCGCTTGCGCTTCTTTTTCTTGCAACGAATCAAGTGATTCTGCTGCCGCAGCGACTGGAAGTCCAAAATTGATAAGCATCATTGTTGTTAAAAATGGTATCAACTTTTTAACCTTCACTAAATCCAACACCTTTCCTAACTTATCTAAAACACCTACTCATTATACTAGTCAGGAGGGCTTGTTTTATTTCAATCATGTTACAATTTGTTACAATTTAAATGCAACTCTTTTTTTATCCTGCGTTTATTCATTAGTCCATTTCTATCTCAATTCTTTAAGAATTTCTTAAGACGCCTTAAAAACTAGCTTTTGACGATTTTTCTTTTTTTTATCCCATTAGACCATTGATTGAAATATTTTGTAATATTTTTTGTTAATTATTGGCCCTTTTTCTTCAAATCTTCTAAGAGATGCCGAACTTCTTTGGAATTTTTAATGTTTTTTAAAGTTAGTTTTGGGTAATTGTTAATAAAACGACGTTGTTGGAAATTTAACCGATTTTGGAAATGCTCTTTTTTGGTTCGTTCTTTTAACTTCTGCCAATCAGCTGTAGCGATTTCCATTTTTGTGTTCAACCGTTGCTTAAATTCTTGTTGGTTCGTTTCCAACGTTTGGCCCATCTCGGTAATAAGTTTTTTGAAACCTTGCATGTTCAGCAACGTATAAATTAAGTCAAGCCCCATTACAATCACTATGCAAAGTGCTAAGTAGTTGCCAAAGGTTGCTTGTAAAAAGCTGACAACTTTGGCGATTTCTGGTTGAATAACTTTGACAATCAAGACACACCCCAATCCCCAAAAAAGAGAAACCGGTAAAGCCACGCGACCGTTTAAATTAAAAGGTACATCATGATAATCCCACCAAGAGGCATGGAACAATTTTTCCAAGCCATAACTAGTGACATATTCTAAAATCGTCACTAAAACAGCCGATCCGACATACAATACCAAGAGATTGTTCTCAAAGGGTTCCACAAAATAGAGAACGCTTAAGACCCCAAATCCATAAATAGGACAATAAGGCCCTACCAAAAATCCTCGATAAACAAATTTTTTGGCTTTTAATGAACAATACACCGTTTCCCATAACCAGCCGATAAAGGAATAAATAAAAAATAACAAAATAACCTGACTCATTTTTTCCACGTTTCTGTCACACTCCACTTCTTTGCTCTTTTCTTCTATTTTAACAGAAGTTGAGAAAATGTAGCGAACAACTTTCTTTCATTGAAAGATTAGGCTACAATGAGAGCAGCAAAGGGAGGAATCTTATGTTTGGTTTATTGAAATACGCAAAAAATTATCGAAAACAAATTATCCTCGGTCCAGTCTTCAAATTTTTAGAAGCTTGTTTCGAGTTAGTCTTGCCCTTATTCATGGCTCACTTAGTCGATGTCGGTATTCGTCAAAACGACCGACAGACTGTCATAGAAATGGCCCTCTGGATGCTTGTTATGTCGTTAGTTGGTTTATTTTTTGTCATGATTTGTCAATACTATGCTTCAGTCGCTTCGCAAGGTTTTGGGACGGAGCTAAGAAATCAATTAATGAAGAAAATTAATCAGCTTTCACACAAAGAATTGAATAGTTTTGGTACAGATACCCTCATCACCCGGATCACAAACGATATCAACCAGCTTCAATTAGCTTTAGCGATGTTTATTCGGTTGGTCATTCGGACACCTTTTTTAAGTATCGGTTCTGTGGTGATGGCTTTTTACATTGACGTGCAGATGGGCTTTCTTTTCCTATTACTTTTACCAATTTTTAGCCTTATTCTCTTTATTATCATTAAAGTGACTGTGCCTT
The DNA here is from genome assembly GCF_050548325.1 of Enterococcus sp. AZ035. NCBI lineage: Bacteria > Bacillati > Bacillota > Bacilli > Lactobacillales > Enterococcaceae > Enterococcus > Enterococcus sp. AZ035. The sequence goes on along the minus strand of NZ_CP172958.1, from coordinate 703,120 downwards.
TATATCAAAAAGTCCAAGAATATTTGGATCGGTTAAACCGTCAAATCAGTCAAAACTTAAGCGGTGTCCGTGTGATCCGTGCGTTTGCTAGAAAGGAAACAGAGCAACGACATGTTGATAAAGCTTCAGATGATTTAGGCGATATTTACATTCGTGTATCGAATGTCTCTGCTTTATTAACGCCTTTAACCACTTTGATTATGAATGTTGGAATTTTATTTTTACTTTATTTTAGTGGCTTAAAAGTTTCTTTTGGTTCCTTACAACAAGGGGAAGTTTTAGCATTGATCAATTATATGAATCAAATGATGCTCGCTTTAATTGTTGCTTCTAATCTCGTGGTAATTTTTACGCGAGCTGCCGCTTCCGCAAACCGTGTCAATGAGGTTTTAACTGTAGAAAGCCAGTTAACAGATACACCAGAATCAGCAAAAACATCTCCACAATTTGGTGATATTACCTTTGACCATGTAGATTTTCGCTATGAACCAGAGGCCGGTTTGGCTTTGGAAAATATCAATTTTACGATTCCTAAAGGCTCAATTCTCGGCATCACAGGACCTACCGGCAGCGGGAAAAGTACCTTAACCCAACTCATTCCCAGATTTTATGATGTGAGTGCAGGAAACCTTTTTATTAATGGTGTAAATGTGCGCGATTGGCCGCTCTTTACTTTACGCCAACAAGTTGCAAGTGTTCCACAAACTGCCGTCTTATTTACAGGGACTATTCGAGAAAACTTACAATGGGGCAAACCAAATGCAACTGATGAAGACTGTTGGGAAGCATTAGCTATCGCCCAATGTAAAGAATTTGTTGAACAATTAGACCAAGGGTTAGACACGCCTGTTAACGAAGGCGGAAAAAACTTTTCTGGTGGACAAAGACAACGGTTGACCATTGCCCGTGCCTTGATTAGGAAACCGCATTTACTTATTTTAGATGATTCCTTGAGTGCCCTCGACTATCAAACAGATTTGAATCTGCGTCGTGCTTTACAAAAAGAACGAGCAGAGACAACCGTTATTTTAATTTCACAACGCGTGAGTTCGATTGCAACGGCGAATCAAATTTTAGTCCTAGATAGTGGAAAAGTCGCTGGCCTTGGCACCCACGAAGAATTACTTACTTCTTCTAAAGAGTATCAAGAAATCGTTGCGTCACAGGAGGAGGATACCCATGCAAACTAAAAAAATTCATTTTGGTGCCTTCTCACGTTTTAAGCCGTATTTACTACGCTATCCAAAAGAAATTATTGGCGCCTTAATCCTAGGAATTCTCAGTGGTTTTTCGACTGTCCTCATGACTTATTATATAGGTAAATCCGTTGATACAATGGTGGGTAAAGGACAAGTCAATGCTGCGCAACTCATCAAAATTTTAGGTTTATTAGCAGGGATTTTACTCGTAACCGTTCTAAGTCAATGGCTGATTCAACGTCTCGGTAATCGCGTGTCTTATTTATCGACCACACAGCTGAGAAAAGATGCCTTTGCCCATTTAAATCAATTACCGTTAAGTTATTATGACCAAACGTCACACGGAAATATCGTCAGTCGCTTTACCAACGATATTGACAATATTTCAATGGCTTGCTCGGCTGTCTTCAACCAATTATTTTCTGGCATGGCCACCGTCGTTGTTGCTTTGCTCTTTATGATTCGGCTAAGTCCCCTGCTCACATTAGTGGTTCTTATCAGTACGCCGATTATTTTTATTGTAAACTGGCTTGTTGCAAAAGCTTCACAAAAAAACTTTGCTGCACAACAAACGATTGTTGGTGAAATTTCCGGTTTCGTTTCAGAAATGGTTGGCAACCAAAAAATTGTTAAAGCCTTTCAACAAGAACAAGCTACGCAAGAAACATTTGAAGCATTGAATCAAACGTTGTATGAAAAAGGACAGAAGGCTCAGTTTTCTTCCTCCTTAACCAACCCACTTTCTCGATTTATCGACCATTTATCTTATTTATCGATTGGATTAGTCGGTGGCTTGTTAGTTTTAAGTGGCAATCCTTTAGTCACAGTTGGTGTTATTTCCAGTTTCACCATTTACTCTAGTCAATTTTCTAAACCTTTTATTGAACTCTCAGGAATCACCAACCAAATCCAAGCCGCCTTAGCTGGATTGGAACGTACCTTTGATATGATGGATCAACCAGTTGAACGTCCTGATGCCTCGAACGCAATTGTTTTGAAAGAAGCGCGAGGCCGTGTTGAATTTAAAGACGTTGATTTTTCTTACACGCCGACGCGACCTTTAATCGAAAACTTTAATTTAATTGCTGAACCAGGAGAAACAATTGCCATTGTTGGGCGAACTGGTGCGGGTAAATCAACATTAGTGAATTTGTTAATGCGCTTTTACGAGGTCGACCGTGGCCAAATTACGGTTGATACTCACGACATTACTCAAATTACTCGGGACAGCTTGCGAAAAAGTTTTGGTATGGTTCTCCAAGATACTTGGCTATTCGATAGCTCCATTCGGGAAAATTTAACGTACGGAAATCCTGAAGCCTCTGACGAAGAAATTATAGAAGCCATGAAAAAAGCCCATATTTTTGATTTCGTCATGCGTTTACCTCAAGGACTAGATACCGAGATTGGTTCCCAAGGCGTTAAAATTTCTGAAGGACAACGACAATTAATGACTATTGCACGCACGATGATTAGTAATCCGCCGATGCTTATTTTAGATGAAGCGACCAGTTCAGTTGATACATTGACCGAGCAAAAAATTCAGGATGCTTTTTTACAAATGATGACTGGCCGGACCAGTTTTGTTATTGCCCATCGCTTAGCAACAATCAAAAGTGCTGAAAAAATTCTAGTTATGGATAATGGTCAAGTGGTTGAAATTGGCACCCATGACGAATTATTGCAAAAAGAACAGGGTTATTATCGTGACCTTTACGAAGCACAGTTTAATCAAAAAGCACAATAAAAAAGAGTCACTTTTCTGGGATGATGAAAAGTGACTCTTTTAATTTTAAATTTATTGATCTAATTCAGATAATGGCTTTCCAAATAAACGTTTAAAGGGAATTTTATTGCCTAAATAATAAGTGGCAATTACTTGAATAGGAAAGAAAATAACTGTTTTAATTAAGCGTGGTACCCACCAAGCAAAATTTGCTAGATTGACGCCATACATTAAACTTAACCACAAAGGAGTTAAAATGATATTAATTAAAACGGTGACCAACAATGTCGCCAAAATCACTCGTTGCCATGTCATTTCTTTCTTATAATAGAAATAACCATAAATAGCACCAGCCAAAAAGGCATTTAAAGTAAACCCAGGAAAATAGCCTGCCTTTGGAAAAAGCAACATTCCTACCACATCAGCCACCGCCGTGCCGATTCCAGCCCAAAAAGGTCCGAAAATCATCCCAATCAATGATTCTGGGATAAACGTGAAACTGATTTTTAAAAACGTTGTTTCATACGCAAAAAAGCGTGAAAAGACAACGACCACCGCAATGAGTACGCCCATTAACGCAATGGATTTTGTGCCAAATTTTTTCTTTGTCATTTTTAGCATCTCCTCTAAGAGCTGCTACATGACGAACCATGCAGCGAATGCGAAAACAAAACCGCGAACATTAAAAAGCTGAACGTGTTGTTCTGATGATAAGCAAAGTAAGAACCTTTGCTTTCTAGCAACACACTGTTTATGTTCTTCGTCCAAAAGGCAACATCCCATCCTTTTAGCACTTAACGCTTTGTCTCCTACTCTGTTATTTTATTTGGACAAAAGTCCTCATAAAATATACCACAAAATAGTCAAAATAACCATTAAGGTTCTCTAAAAAGCTAACGGTCGACGATCCCCTTCATGGATAACCTCACGGAAGTCCGCAAACCCCGCCTCGACACCTCTCAAAAGAATTTCAGCACTGCCAATATTGGTCGCTAAAGGAATTTCATAGACATCACTTAGACGAATCAAAGCCGTCACGTCTGGTTCATGCGGTTGCGCGGAAAGAGGATCTCTTAAAAAAATAACTAAATCAATGTTGTCTTCTGATATCATTGCGCCAATCTGTTGATCCCCACCTAATGGCCCCGATTTAAAGCAATGCACGGGTAAGCCAGTTGCTTCCATCACTTTCATGCCTGTCGTTCCCGTTGCATACAATTCATGTTTTTCTAAAATATGTTTATAAGCGGTTGCTAGTTTGATCATTAATGTTTTTTTACGATCATGAGCGATTAAAGCGATTTTCATGTTATCCAACTCCTGTCTTTGTTATATTATAACAAAAGTTTATCGATAAATCCGCTGAGAGTGTTTGCCCTTTGTCACCTTGACGAAAAAGTCTTCTTTTTCTTGTGCAACTCTCCCTTGCCGAAAGATAGCGTTTTCATTTAAACTATGAGTAACAAATCAAAAAGAAAAGAGTGACGTATCAAATGGTGGAAATGGCGCTTAGAAATGTGTATAAAAAATATGACAATGCAGAACATTATTCTGTTACAGATTTTAACTTAGAAATTACAGACCGTGAATTTATCGTCTTTGTCGGACCTTCTGGTTGCGGTAAATCAACAACATTGCGCATGATTGCTGGCTTAGAAGATATTACTGAAGGTGAATTATCAATTGGGGACAAAGTCATGAATGACGTTGCACCGAAAGATCGTGATATTGCCATGGTTTTCCAAAACTATGCGCTTTACCCGCATATGACTGTTTTTGATAACATGGCCTTTGGTTTAAAACTAAGAAAATATGATAAAGCTGAAATTAAAAAACGGGTGGAAAATGCTGCGGATATTCTGGGCTTAACAGAGTACTTACAACGTAAACCTGCGGCGCTTTCTGGTGGACAACGCCAACGTGTTGCACTTGGCCGGGCAATTGTCCGTGATGCCAAAGTCTTTTTAATGGATGAACCTTTATCAAACTTGGATGCAAAATTACGTGTAGCCATGCGTGCTGAAATCGCTAAACTACACCAACGTTTAGAAACTACGACAATTTATGTGACACATGACCAAACCGAAGCGATGACCATGGCTGACCGAATCGTAATTATGAAAGATGGCTTTATTCAACAAATTGGTTCACCAAAAGAAGTTTACAATACACCTAAAAATATGTTCGTAGCTGGGTTCATCGGCTCACCTGCCATGAATTTCTTCAAAGTTACCTTAAACAATGGGGTTATTTCTAACCAACATGGCTTAAAACTAGCAATTCCTGAAGGAAGAAACAAAGAGCTTGTTGAACATGGTTATGAAGGCAAAGAATTAATTTTCGGTATTCGTCCAGAAGATATTCATAGCGAACAAGTGGCTTTAACAGCAATGAAAGATGCGGTGATTAAATCTGAAGTCGTTGTTTCTGAATTATTAGGGGCTGAATCCATGCTTTATACAAAAATTGGTGATACAGAGTTTATCTCAAAAGTAGATGCTCGTGACTTCCACCATCCTGGTGAAATGATTGACTTAGCTTTTGATATTAACAAAGGACATTTCTTCGACCCTCAAACAGAAGAAGTCATTAAATAAAAAATCTCGAGGCATCCGTCACAATGACGGATGCCTCGATTGTTTCTCTTTATGCTAATTTAACCTTCTTCTTTATCACTTTGGGTTGTTTCGCTTCTGTAAAAGTTGGAATATCTACATGTTTACTTAAGGTACTTGCTAAAAAGTAGGCAATACTGAAATCCACCAAACTATGAATTAATCCACCAACGCCCATCAAAAGAAAAATAGAATACATGAAGCCAGCTGTATAATAGGTTCCTGGCAAGTTGCCCATTGTGTAAAATACAGAAACAACCACTAGCTCGGCAGCGGAATGAATCACTCCAATTCCCACGTTAAACAACTGTAATTTCCCATTTAATAAAGTGAATTTCCCCTCTTTATTGATTAAAATTTCTGGATGCTTTTGTAAAATCACTGCGCCAATGACTGCAAAAATCAAATGAGATAAGGCCCGCAAAGCAATAATCGGTGTTGCGGATAAGAAAAAACCAAAACCTGTTCCTAGACTAACCGCAATTGCCACCACTGGAGAAATAAACATGGCAATAAAAACTGGGACGTGACTTGCTAACGTAAAACTGGCTGGACCAATGGTAATTCTTGGCATAACCATTGGAATGATAATCCCCATTGCAATTAAAAGTGCTGAAATTGTTAAACGTTTTACTGAGTTTGTTTTCATTAAAACTGCCTCCTAAAGGTGTCATGACACCTTTTGTTTTTCTCAAGTGTAGCTGAACAGCCGCAATGTGTCAAGACACATAAAAGAACTTTCTGTTATTTCTCATAAATAACAGAAAGTTCTTTTTTATACTGGTTTATTTTTTTCTAAAGCATTACTTAAACGAGCGAATTCTTCTAAAGACAATGTTTCACCACGTCTAGAAGGATCAATTTCTGCTTCAGCTAGGCTCTCTTTTAGCCAAGCCACCGTTTGTTCATCTTTCCCATAAAAATGCGTTAAGTTATTCCACAATGTTTTACGTCTTAATTGGAAACTGGCTTTGGTTAATTTGAAAAATTCTTTTTCATTGGTCACTGTCACTGCTGGTGTAGCACGGCGCGTCAATTTAATAATCGCCGAGTCAACATTGGGCTGCGGCACAAAAACTGTTTTTGGCACAATAAAGGCGACACTTGCTTCCATAAAATATTGGACAGCAATTGATAATGAGCCATAAGCTTTCGTTCCTGGTTTAGCAGCAATTCGATCAGCGACCTCTTTTTGCATCATCACAACCATTTCAGCTACATCTAAAGAAGATTCTAAAAAATGCATCATAATTGGCGTAGTAATATAGTAAGGTAGGTTAGCCACCACTTTAATCGGATACTTCTCTTGAAAAACTTGGTTGGTTGTCTCGACCAAATCAGCTTTTAAAACATCTTGATGCACCACTGTTACATTATCATAGCGACTTAAGGTATCTGCTAAGACAGGAATCAAGCGATCATCAATCTCAAAAGCCACAACTTGTGCCGCGTTCATCGCTAATTGCTCTGTTAATGCACCAATTCCAGGCCCGACTTCGACAACATTTGTCTGCTGATTAATTCCCGCTGTTTCTACAATTTTTCTTAAAATATTAGGCTCTGTCAAAAAATTTTGACCTAAACTCTTTTTAAATGAAAATCCATGCTTTTTTAGTATTTCTTTGGTTCTGGATGGTGTGGCAATTTCTTTATAGTCCGTCACGCTTGTTCCTCCATGTAGTTATTCTTCGTTTGCAAGTTCTTTTAAAATACGTGTCATGCTTTCTTTCAATTCTGCTTCTGTAATCCGAAACATGCTTAACCGTTTGACTAACTGTTTGCTATTTGTATAGCCAATTCTTAGGTCATCTCCTAATAATTCACGGTATTTTTTTGCATTTGCTCCCGCTATTAAACCATATTCAACTAGTGTTTGTCTAGGAATTTCTTGATAGTCCTCACCAGCTTGAACAGGTGTTACGACTTTTTTTAAGGCTTCAATAATTGCTTCATCACTAGCATGTTCAACCCCTAGGCTACCGCCATTTTTTTTAGGCACTGCAACTTTTCTTGATAGAAAAGCATGCTTTGCATCAGGAACGACTTCCATTATTGTTTTACGAATTTTTTCGCCCGAATAATCTGGATCTGTAAAAATAATCACGCCTCTCGTTTCTTGTGCGTGTTCAATTTGTGTCAAAATTTCATCATTGATAGCAGAGCCAATCGTTTCAATCGTATCCGCTGCAACTACCTCTTGAATGCGGCGTGTGTCGTCTTTTCCTTCAACGACAATGATTTCTGCAACTTTCATTTTTTCTTTCATTTATCTATCCGAAACAAGCGATGAGCGTTGACTCTCGTTTGTTCTGCCACTTCTTCAAAGGTTAGTTGTCGTAATTCAGCAATTTTTTCCACTACGTATCGCGTATAGCCTGGTTCATTCCGTTTACCACGATAAGGAACAGGGGCTAAATAGGGTGCATCTGTTTCCACCAACATTCGTTCAAGTGGTACCGCCATCGCCGCTTCTTGAACATCCAACGCCTTTTTAAACGTTACGACGCCACTAAAAGAAATATGCAAACCTAAATCTAAAAATTTCTTCATCCACTCAGCATCGCCACTGAAACTATGCATGATTCCACCAATATCTGAAATTTTTTCATCTTTTAAAATTCGATAGGTATCTTCTAATGCCTCTCTCGTATGCACACTAAACGGTAAATTCATTTCCCGAGCAATCGCAATTTGACGGCGAAAGACTTTTTCTTGCACCTCTTTAGGATCCTCCATCCAGTAATAATCAAGACCGATTTCACCTAATGCTACAATTTTTGGCAACGTTAATTGTTCTTGTAATCGTCGTTCAACCTCTGGCGTATAGCTACCCGCTTCTGTTGGATGCCAACCAATGATACTATAAATATTGGCATATTCCTGACTAAGTAAAAGAGATTTTTCAATCGTTGGTTCATCAAAACCGACCACGGCCATCTCTGTAACATCCAATTCTTGGGCATGTGCAATCGTTTCTGGAATATCATCATTAAATTGTTCTGCATTCAAATGTGTATGTGTATCAAAAATCATTATGATTGCCTCCTTTATCTCCTCTCTACTTTATCATATTTCTTGAAAAATCTGAATGACTAGGCGACAAGATTCGCCATTTCCTCATAAACAGCGCTTGCATTTATGCTAAAAGTAACGTATACTATTCAGTCATGTTATTAAAAGGAGGAATCTCCATGACCGATGAAAAAATTTATGAACAACAGCATTTAACAACGGTTTATCATGAGCTGCAAGCGGCTAAAAAAGTTTACGAAGAGCAATTGGCGAACACAATGAAAGATGGCAAACATATGCTAGAGGAATTTGGTCGCGATTCTAAGCTGAATTTTGATAGTTATGCCGATAATCTAGAAACGTTTGCCATGTTGGAAATGAAGAACCGTGAAATTGATCAGTGGAACTTAAAAAATGAAGCAACGGCTAAAAATTTAGACAAAGTGAAACGCCTATTACAAGTTCCTTATTTTGGCAAAATTGGCGTGACTTTTGAAGACAGCCCTGAAGAGCCAGAAAACTTTTATATTGGCGTAAACGATTTTACTTCTTTAGAAGAAGAAACGCGCATTCACGATTGGCGCTCACCGATTGCTTCGTTATTTTATGACAATGTTTTAGGAAAAACAGCCTACATGGCACATCAACAAACCATTCCTGTACAACTTGATTTGAAAAGACAGTTAATTATTGAAAAAGATCAATTAATCAACTATTTTGACACAACCATTGCGATTCAAGATGATGTGTTATTGCATTCTTTAGAAGAAGATGCTTCTCCTTATATGAAGGACATTACGACAACCATTCAACAAGAACAAAATCAAATAATTCGTGACGAAACGCAGCCACTCCTACTAGTCAACGGGATTGCTGGTAGTGGGAAAACGTCTGCGATTATGCAACGGATTGCTTATTTACTTTATCAACATCGAGCAGAAATTACAGCGGATAATATTTTATTACTTTCACCAAATTCAACATTTATTGATTATATTTCTCAAGTTTTACCGAATTTAGGCGAACGAAATCCCTTGAATTTGACTCTTTTACAATTTTTGCGCTTCACTACCAAAGAAGCATGGCCAATGGAAGAAGAAACGGACTATTTCGAACGCATTACTCGCTCTGAGGCAACGGAGCAAGAGCACGTTATTCGTTCAAAAGAATTTGCAACGTTTCTTTTAAGCAATCCTGAAAAAGCGGTTGTGCAGCCACATTTTTTCCGTCCTTTAACTTTTAAAAAGCAGACCTTATTTACTTCAGAAACAATTTTTAAACTTTATCAAGAAACACCAGCTGACTTGAGTATTCGCCAACGAATTTCAGCCACAAAAGAAAAATTAACCAGTCTTTGGACACGTTATCTATTAAAACAAGCCCATTCTAAAAAAATGTTGGATCAATTCCAAGATTTAACAGAAGCTGAACAAGTTCGTTATTTTGGCACAGTGATTACCGAAGATAATGAAAAACATCTGGCTGATTTTGCTTTAAAACGTTTGAAGAAAAAATATCGCTCTATCACTGCCGCTATCAAAAATGATGCTTGGCTAGATCAATGGGCCTTTTTTGAAACGTTTTATTCTTTATTCACTGAAAAATCGTATCAAAAAGAGACAGCTGTTTTCACAGCCGATGAAATTGTGGCCCTTATTTTGGTGAAACATGCATTTATTGAAAACCTCGCCAACCAGCAAATGGCTTTTATCCTAGTCGATGAAGTCCAAGATTATACAGAAGCCCAATTATTATTACTGCTGACACTTTTCCCTAAAGCTAGTTTTACTTTAGCTGGTGATGAAAATCAAGCCATTTTTAATACAGCCATTGAATTTTCTGAAGCTCATGATTTATTGGTTAACGAAACTAGCCGTTCTGTTGGAACGTATCAATTATTAAACAGTTACCGTTCAAGTAAAGAAATTACACGACTCTTCCAAACATTAGGCACTCAACCAGAGCAATTAACCATTGTGCCCATCCGGCATGATGGAGAAAAGCCGACATTTATTCCTTGTGACTCTGCGTCTGACTATCTTAAAGCAATCGTCACTTCCATTGCAACTTTTGATCCGAAAGAAAGCACCGCCATTATTACTAAAACATTTGCAGAAAAAGAACAATTAACAAAAGAACTTAGTGCTTCTCTTTCATTGGAAGAACATCCGTCACTGCAAGTTTTATCAATTGATATGGCAAAAGGTCTAGAATTTGATAATGTAATTCTTCATAACCCAAATGTTAATCGTTATTCCGACAATAAACGAGATAAAAAAATCCTGTATACTGCTATTTCTCGTGGAATGAAACGGGTCGTTTTACCTTATACCGGCACACTTTCTGAATGGTTTACACCTTACTTGGCAGCCCGGTAACTGAGACTTAAGGCGGATTTTATTTTTAGAAAAACCACTTATAATAGACGAGTAGGTACTGCTTTTTAATTAGCAGACCTACTCGTTTGTTGTCTCTTAAGTTGAGAGGAGCGTGAGAAGGTGAAACAATCACCTGATTTAGAAAATTTTTTAAAAACCTCTATCCAAAAAAATGTAACTATTGAGCGAAAACAACAAAACCAAACCATTTGGCACTGGCTACTGCTTATTTTATTTGGCTTGCTAACCTTTGGCTCACTGACACAGCAGTTACTCCTAATTGGCTTGTTTACACTTATTGCCGCTATTGTTAAAGGTCCCTTAATGCTCGTCTGGGGAACCATCTATTCGGCGTTAGTGGCTTTGTTTCCACCTTTTGCTTTAGTCCTATCTTTACTTTTTTTTATAATTAATTTAGGCACTGTTATGAAAAGTTGGCGTATTACTTTAACAAGTGCTTACTTTTATCTAATTCCTTTAGGTTTTAGTCTCTTGAAAACGACCGACTGGGTATCAACGCCTTATTTCCTGACAGGCTTGGCTTTGTTAAGTATTTTAGGGCTGCATTTTATATTAGAGTGGCTCTATAAAAATAATAGCTTAGGCCGTTTACTCACGTGGCAAATTATTAGTGTCCCTTTTTCACTCTTACTGATCATTTTACCAAGTCGCCTAACGAAAGGCCGTTTTGGTAAAAAACGAATACCTAAAAAAGTGAAACTCTAAAATAGAAAAGCCTAGGAAAAATCGCAAATGATTTTTTCTAGGCTTTTCTTCGATTCTTTTAATTTAAAAATTCGTTGATTTTCGATTTTAGGACGTCGATAAAACTGGAGAAAGAGAGTTCATTTGTTTGTGAATAAGTCCAATGAGCCAATAACAGAAAAACTAAAATAACCAGTATCGCAACCACTAAAAAGGTTCTAATTCTTGCCCTTCTTTTTCTACGTTGAACTGTTAGCCGTGCTTGTTCCCTTACTCTCATAGCTTCTAAATAATACGGACGCCATTTAGGATCATTTTTTCGTTGCTCATAAAATTTAAATTTATGATAAGCCATCAAACTTCCCCCACATCAAATCACTTTTCTTCTAGTATACAAAAAAAGTAGTAAAGATAAAAGGTTACAATTCACCTTTTATCTTTACTACTTATGCTTTTATGCGATTCCTGCACCATTTGGCATTTCTTTTGGTGCTTCAACAATTTGAAGTTTCCCTTCTGGTGATTCAGCTGAAAGAATCATTCCTTGGCTAATTTGACCACGCATTTTTCTTGTTTTTAAGTTAGCCACAATGACTACTTTTTTGCCAATTAGCGCAGCTGGATCTGGATAAAATTCAGCAATACCTGAAAGAATTTGACGATGGTTTTCATCTCCAGCATCTAAACGGAATTGCAATAATTTATCTGCTCCTTTGACTTTTTTACAGTCAATAACTTCGGCAACTTTTAATTCCACTTTATCGAAATCATCGTACTTAATTTGTTTTTCTTTCGTTGAAACCAACGTTGTTTCTTCTGGATTCCATTTAATATCCTCTTCTGTAGCACTTTCGCTTTGGGACATTTTCTTTTGAATATACGTTACTTCTGTTTCAATTTCTAAACGTGGGAAAATAGGTGTTCCTTTACTTGTTACTGTTACGTCTGTTGGGAACTCACCAAAATGAATATTTTCCATGTTCATTGTTTCTGGATCTAAGCCTAATTGTTCGAAAATTTTCCCTGGTGTTTCTGTCATGACTGGTTGCAATAAGATTGCCACAATTCGTAAGCTTTCCGCTAAATGGATCATGACACTTTCTAATTCGTTGCGTTTCTCTTCTTCTTTAGCCAATACCCAAGGCGCTGTTTCATCAATATATTTATTGGCACGAGAAACTAGCGTCCAGATTTCTGCAATGGCCGTGTTAAATTCCATTTTTTCCATTGCTTCATGATATTTTCCAATAACATTCGCCGCAGTTGTCGATAGTTCACTATCAAATGGGGTAACTTTTGAAGCATAGGCTGGTACTTTGCCATCACAATATTTATTAATCATCGCAATTGTTCGATTCAACAAGTTTCCTAAGTCATTAGCTAAATCATAATTTAAGCGAGAAACGAAATCTTCTGGTGTAAAGACGCCATCACTACCAAATGGAATTGCTCGTAATAAATAATAACGTAACGCATCTAGACCGTAGCGTTCTACTAACATTTCAGGGTAAACAACATTTCCTTTAGATTTAGACATTTTTCCGTCTTTCATCAATAACCAACCATGTCCAAAGACTTTTTTCGGTAATGGTAAATCCAAGGCCATTAACATAATTGGCCAATAAATCGTATGGAAACGCACGATTTCTTTCCCAACCATTTGCACGTTCGCAGGCCAATATTTTTGGAATAATGAATCATCTTCTGAGCCATAACCTAGTGCTGTAATATAGTTTGATAACGCATCAATCCATACGTAAACCACATGTTTTGGATCATTTTTTAATGGAATTCCCCAAGAGAAAGTCGTTCTTGAAACGGCTAAATCTTCCAATCCTGGTTTGATGAAGTTATTTAGCATCTCATTTTTACGAGATTCTGGTTGAATAAATTCTGGATGTTCTTCGTAATATTGTACCAAGCGATCCGCATATTTACTCATGCGGAAGAAATAGGATTCTTCTTTAACTAATTCGACTTCGTGACCACTTGGTGCTTTCCCACCAATGACATTGCCTTCATCGTCACGATATACTTCAGCTAATTGTGTTTCAGTGAAAAATTCTTCATCAGAAACTGAATACCAACCTTCATATTCTCCAAGGTAGATATCTCCTTGTTCTACTAAACGATCGAAAATTTGTTGCACGGCTGCCATGTGATAATCATCCGTTGTCCGAATAAATTTATCATAGCTGATATCTAATGTTTTCCATAATTTTTGAACATCTGCTGCCATTTTATCAACGTACTCTTTTGGTGTCACATTCAACTCAGCAGCTTTTTTTTCAATTTTTTGGCCGTGTTCATCCACACCTGTTAAATAAAATACATCAAAACCCATTAAACGCTTGTAACGGGCCATTGCATCGCAGGCGATTGTTGTATATGAATTCCCAATATGTAACTTCCCACTTGGGTAATAAATTGGGGTGGTAATATAAAATGTTTCTTTCTGTGACATACAGAAAAAACCTCCTTTAGTCATTTTCCTAAACCCTCAGGATTTACTCCTAAACAGTATACCATAATTAGACATTATTAAACTATATTTCTTGTCGGTTTTCTCTTGAAAATGAAGAAAATGCCAGAAAGAAAAGAGAGAAACACCTGTCTATTTGACAAGTATTCCTCTCTTTTTTCGTTCATTTTTATTCTTTTGTCTCGAAACGAACGATACTATGGTGACGTCCATAAAAGAAATAAATAGCCAAACCAATCACTACGGCTACGCCAAATACTTGCCAAGTAGCTAAAGACAATTGGAACATCAGAGCGGCGCAAACCACGATTGAAATTAATGGTAGAACCGGCACAAGTGGTACTTTAAATTCACCTGCTTGCGGTTCTCCTTTCATTGTCCGTAATTTGATAATTCCTAAAGCGAGAAACATCAGATAAAAGAGTGTCACGATATTTGTAAGTTCAGCCAACATCTCCATTGGAACAATCCCAGCAAAAACCATTGCTAAAAATCCAGCTACATAGGTTGCATTCTTAGGTGTGTGCCGCTTCTCATCGATTTTGCTCATAAACTGCGGCAATAATCCATCTTTACTAATCGCATAAATCACACGGGCTAAACTGTACATCATCGCAATCGTCACTGTTAATAAGGTTAAAATAGCACCAACTGAAATGATTGTCGCAATTGCGCCATGATTAATGAAGCGCATCGCAAAAGCCACCGGATCCTTGACCCCTAAATCCGTAAATGGAACAATCCCAGTTAAAACTAACGTAACAACAATATATAACAATGTTGAAATAATAATGGAACCAATAATCCCTTTTGGAATATCTTTTTTCGGATTCTTCACTTCCTCCGCGGCCATGCTGACCGCATCAAACCCTAGAAAGGCAAAGAAAACTAAAGCAGCACCACTGAAAACGCCTGAAAAACCATAAGGAATAAATGGTTGCCAGTTCGTTGGTTTCACATAAAAGATTCCCACGAGAACAAATAATAAAATAATCCCAAACTTCACGAAAACCATTAAGTTATTTAAACGTAACGCTGTTTTCGCTTCTAAAGATACCCAAAAAGTTACGGCTACAACGACCAACATGGCAATCAAATCAATATATGTACCATTTGTTGGATTATAAGCGCCACTTAACGCTTGCGGCAAAGAAAAACCTAAGCTATCCAAAAAGCCATGGACATAGCCTGACCAACCTGAAGCAACGGATGAAACCGCCAAGAAAAACTCACAAATAATCATCCAACCAGTCATCCAAGCCACAATTTCTCCAAAGACCACATACATGTAGGCATACGGCCCACCAATGACCGGAATACGTGATGCAAATTCTGCATAGCATAAACCAGATAAAATAATCGCGGCTGCTGCTACCAGAAATGATAAGACGAGCCCTGGACCTGCATAGCGTTCCGCTGCGACACCTGTCACAACAAAAATCCCTGTTCCTACTACAGCCCCAATTCCTAGAAAAATTAAGTCCATCGTCTTAAGATTTTTTTTCATCCCACCACTGTCATTGACAGGCACAGTGATTTCTTTTTTTCTGAAAATAGACATGTGTTTACCCCCGTAAAAAAAATAAGCGTAAATAAACTATTTACGCTTTCATATACCCTAAAAGAATACCACCTAGAATAACAAAAATGCAACCAAAAATAACATAAAACATTTCTTTTTTTGATTTTCTTTCGCCTAAAAGGAAGATGCCCCCAAGAGTCGAAATAATAATCCCCATTTGTGATAAAGAGAAGCTAATAGCTAAGCCAATTTCACGCATTGTTAATAACATACAAATATTTCCTAAGCCCCAAAGCAGACCCGTCGTCATATTCATCCAAACAAAACGATCAACTTTGACTTTTTTGAAGGCAAAGAAACTAGCCCCCACTAACATACCAATACTTTGTGGCAAAATAATTCCCCACGGATCTAAACCAGTGGCATTAATAATGATGGTATAGACGCCATACCCAACTGTTGAGAAAATCAACGCCCGAATCCCTTTATTAAAATCTAACATACTGTTTGAGGTTTTCGGTTGACTATCATCATCTTGTCGAGCTGTTAAATACACCCCAAAAACTAAAAAGGCCAAAGCGATAAAGCCCACAACAAAGTCTTTTGTTTTTGTCCATTCATGGAAAAAAACAGCCCCTGCAACGGTATTAACAACTAACTGCATCCCAGTTGAAATTGGTAAGCCAACTGAAACGCCCATATATTTCATGCTATGAAATTGTTGATTCTGTCCCAAACTCCAGAATAAACCAGATATAAATCCAACAATTAATGTGGCTGTCGTCAACGTAGGCTGGATGACAAAAAAGACAACAATTGAAAATAGTAATGCGCCGATTGTCATACCTAACGTTTGTTGATTGGCGCTTCCACCAATTTTACCGCTGACTAAACCAATACTGCCCCACGCAATCATGGGCACTAAAGCGATAAGTAAACTCATAATATTCTCCTAACAAATTTATTTCATTTCATTCTAACAATAAAAACGTTTTCTAAACAACTAAGAAGAGTAAGAGAAGTTAGCAAGAAAGTTTTAATAAATAAAAAAAGGCCTATCACCTCTTTAGTTTGCTGATAGACCTACTTTTTATTTCACTTCATTATAATAACTGAGGGAAGGGAAAAACAATGTCATCGTCGTACCTTGCCCTTCTGTCGATTCGACTGTTAAATCATGACCTAACTTTTTCGCTAAGCTATGAGCCAAATACAGACCAATACCAGTCGAATGCTGTTCGCTTTTTCGCCCGTTTTCACCAGTAAATCCTTTATCGAAAATGCGTCGTTGATCTTGTGTCGGAATGCCAATCCCAGAATCTTTTAAAGATAAATAAATACCTTGTTTATTTTTGGAAATTAGGACCGTAATCGTGCCGCCTTCTGGCGTATACTTGACTGCATTACTTAATAATTGGCGGAAAATAAAAATGACCCATTTTCGGTCGGTTAAAACCGCTTCATCTTCCCCTTCAATTGAGAATTGCAATCTTTTTTGGATAAAATAATTTGCTTGCGTACGAACAACAGATTGCACAATTTCTTTTAAAGAATATTCTTGGAGTAAATAATCTCGAGAAAAGCTGTCCAGTCTAGCATAATATAGGACTTGCTCGACATATTCATCAATTTTACCTAACTCATTTTCCAATAGATAATATTTTTTCTCTGGAATATCATCTTCGACAGATTGTACCAGTAACGTGATAGCCGCTAGGGGGACTTTGATTTCATGAACCCAAGAGTCAATGTAATCTTTTTGGTCCTGTTGGTTGTTAATTGCTTGCTGCATGGTTTGTTGGTGCTCTTGCAATAAACCGTTAATATACGTTTGGACAAGTAGTTCTTCTTCTTTTTCTGCTGTATTCAAATATTCTTGTAAAGAAGGCGGCTCTTTTTCCGTTGCCAACGAAAGCCACCACTTACGTTTTAAATAATAATCAATTGTTAAAAATAGCGATAAAAAAACACTTTGCAGTAAAAAGATATAGCCAACCACTGTCCAATCTAAGCGGACATTAGGAGCCAACCATAAAATAAAACAAGTTAAGAACAGAAAAAATAACCAACCAATTAGTAATAACCAGCGATCTTTTAAATACTTTAGAATGGTCATTGTCTACTCCTATCTAGGGCACCATATAACCGACGCCCACTTTGGTTTCAATATAGCCAGCAATCCCTGCTTGCTCAATTTTTTTTCGTAAACGATTGATATTTACCGTCAGCGTATTGTCATCCACAAAACGTTCATCGTCCCATAAAGCGCGCAATAGTTTTTCACGTGTTAAAATTTTTCCGTGCTTTTTCATTAAAAGATACAGTAATCGGTATTCATTTTTACTTAAATCGATCATTTCACCTCTGATTTCCATTCGTCCATTGTCCACATTTAAAGTAATGCCATTATGTGAAAGCACTTCACTATCCGTATCGGAATAGTTATAAGAGCGGCGCAACAAAGCATTGATTTTAGCAATTAAAACATCTATCTGGAACGGTTTTGTGACAAAATCATCCGCGCCCATGTTCATCGCCATAATCATATCCATATTGGTACTACGACTCGAAATAAAAATAATTGGTACTTTAGAAACTTCACGAATTTTTTGACACCAATAGTACCCATCGTAAACAGGTAAATTAATATCCATCAAGACTAATTGAGGATTCTCCTCTTGAAAATCATCCAATACATCATTAAAATCGGTTGTTCCAATCGTTTCAAATTGCCATTTTTGTAATTCCTCGCTAATTAATTCTCGAATGGTTGTTTCATCTTCGACAATCATGATTTTAGCCATGCAATCCCACCTCTTTTATTTCTAAATTTTCATCTTTCTTATCCTAACAAACTTCATTCTTTTTGGATATAGGACTTTATGATGATTTTTACACTATTTCAAAAATAGGCGCTAATAATTCCCATTCTGATAACATGATGAATTTACCAACGAAAGCAAAAATACCATCTAATAATAACACAGACATATTAATTCCTAATACAATAGAAGCTTTTTCGACAATTGGCATGGACTTTTTATTTTTCAAAATAAGATATAAAACAAAGTTCGTTCCATAAGTAAAAACTGTTAACAACACAATTAACTCAATCATTTTACCACTTCCTATTTTGGACTTTTCATTTTTCCTTCAATAATTTACTACTCTTAATTATAGCATAATCTTATAAAAAAATCGGCAGAGTCCTAACCATTAAGTAAACAACAAAATAGAAGTAGCCTCTTTGGAACTCGCAAGAATCGAGCCTTTTTTAAGAGTTGAAAGTCTTGATCCTTAAAAGACAAGTCCTTCAACTCTAATATGTTCCATGTATTGGAATTGATACCAACGTAACGAAGTGTAGTCGATCAGACAACCTCAGTTTTTCTAATGATTATATTTGTCATACACTTCTTTTAACTGGTTTAAATCTATTTTTTTCATTTGGTACAATTTTTTGGTCACTTCATTTGCTCTAGCTGGATTTGAGTCAGATAAATAACGTTTCAGTTCAGGATTGCCTGTTTGCCAACTGACCCCAAATTGATCTTCCATCCAGCCACACGGCCATTCTTTCCCTTTAGCAGTCACTTGTTGCCATAGCCGATCTATTTCCTCCTGATTTTCACAATCAATATAAATGGAGAAGGCCATGGTAAAATCAAAATCACGTTTATCTCGTGCATCCATTACTCGAAACGGTTGCTCCTGTAATGTGAAAAGTGCTTGCGCAATGTTCCCATCTTCATATTCAACTTTTTCAATTATTTCGCCTGGACCGAAAATCGCCAACCATTCTGATAGAGCTTTGGCTGCTTCGCCATATCTTTCATTAGCAAACATAAAGGTTGGTACAATTGTTTGTTCTTTTCCTGAAAAAGACACTTGCCAAGAGACACCAAATTTGTCCACTACCCAACCATATAAAGGACTAAAAGGATATTCCCCAAAAGGCATCAATATCTGTCCGTCTGCTGTTAAATTTTTCCACAACGTTTCTGTTTGTGATAATGTTTTACATTCAACAAAAAATGAACTAGCTGGCGTAAAGGAAAATTCTGGTCCGCCATTTAAACCAATGATTGTTTGGTTCGCCAAGGTAAATTCAATGGTCATTAATGATGTTCCATGAGGTTGATGCTCCTCATTAACGTAGTTCGTTTTACTTAGAATCGCACCTTTTTCAAAGATTGTTGTATAGAAGTTAGCAGCTTCTTCCGCTTGTGTGTCAAACCATAAACAAGGTGAAAATTTAGGCATTGTGGTTCCCTCCTTCGTTTTCTTTAGTGTAGTCAAAGATTGATAAATAAACAAAGAGAACGTTTTAGTATTTATTCATTTCCGTCTGATAGAATCGATAAATTGCTTGTTTTACTTCTTGAAGCAAGGAGGATTTTAAATGTCCCCGTGTCAAAAAATAAAAGGAACGCCAATACTTTTCACCTAACGTTTGGAAAGGAATTTTTTCAGTAATCGCCTTTCTTGAAAGCAACGATTGCCCCATGCCCAATTCCAACATTTTAACAATCATTTCATTATTTTTAACCGTCATGAGTGTTGGGCTTTGATTACTTTCTTCTAAATACTGTTGGGTATAATGAAAGACCCCAGAATCCTTTTCACGTACCAACCAATTCTGATTGGCAGGGTCCCCAGCTAAAACCAATTGATCCTGAATAATTTCTTCACGAGAGGCGCCTTTCGTAATTAATGGTTTTTCGATAAAGCCAAAATCAACTTGATGTTTTTCAACTTTTTCCACTACTTCTTCTGAATTGTTCATTTCTAAAACAAAATTGATTGTTGCATACTGTGTCTGTAAATGCTGCATCAGTTGCGGCAAATAATAAACTGCAAAAGTATTAGACGCAGCAATTCGGCAAGTTTCTTTAGGTAATCTCGCCTGATGAAGAGCTGTTAATGTTTCTTGCCAATCATCAGCTAAATTTAGCAAACGATTATACAAGACTTCTGCTTGCCTAGTAGGGACTACATCTTGTCGACCATTTCTTAAAAACAATGAACAGCCTAATTCTTCTTCTAATTGTTTGATTTGATTAGAAACGGCTGGTTGTGAGATATATAGGCAGGTAGCTGCTTTGGAAAAGTTCATTTGCTCATACACAATTTGAAAAGTCTTTAATAATTTAAACATAAGTATCCTTTCGATAACTTTCTATTATAAATATTATTTTAACTATTTATTTCTCAAATGTAAAAAATTTCGTTATACTGGAAGTAATGAACAAGAAAGAGAGATTTTTTCAATGAAAAATTCAGAAAATGATTATATCCAATCTTTATTCCAAATTCTTCCCGGCTTGCTAACAGCTTTCCTTGTCGCCTGCCTTAGCAAGTTTCTTGCCATCTGGTTACCTAGCTTAGGCGCCGCAACGATAGCTATTTTACTAGGAATCTTTTTGGGAAATACCTTTGTTCGCGGTGCCAATTTAAATCGCGGAACCAAAGTAGCCGAAAGTAAATTACTAGAATTTTCTGTTGTTTTATTGGGAACCACCGTGACCTTTCAAACGATTGCCCAAATTGGCTTACAAGGTGTCGCATTTATTCTCATTCAAATGTCGCTGACCATTATTTTTGCCTATTTGATCGGTAAAAAACTGGCTTTTTCTGATAATATGTCTTTATTGATGGCTGGTGGTAATGCCGTTTGTGGGTCTTCTGCTATTGCTTCGATTGCTCCAGCAATTCAAGCAGATGAGGAAGAAAAAGGCCAAATCATTACTTTAGTAAACTTATTAGGAACCGTTTTAATGTTGACCTTACCCATTTTAAGTGGGATTCTCTATGGTACCAATTTGTTGGCTCGTAGCGCACTAATCGGAGGGACTTTACAATCAGTTGGTCAGGTTGTCGCCAGTGCCAATATGGTCAATGAGAACGCAGTTCAACTTGCGATGCTCTTTAAAATTATGCGGATTGTCCTACTCGTAGCAGTTGTCTATTTATTTGGACGTTTCAAGCAAAGTAAGACGGCAGAATCAGAGGCTGAGTTGGTAGAAGTCACCAAAAAAAGCAGCGCCCTACCTTGGTATGTAGTTGGCTTTTTCATTGCCTGTGTCTTTAATAGTTTGATTCATTTCCCCGTCGTGATCAGTGAGACTGCTCATTTCTTTAGTTCTTGGTTTGAAATTACTGCCTTGGCAGCAATCGGGTTACGACTCGATTTTAAAAAGTTTTTCCAAGAAGGCAAACGTTTCTTAATCTATGGTTTATCAGTAGGAACTGTTCAAGTCGTCCTAGCCATTTTGTTGTTGGCACTGCTACAGTTCTAATGAGGTCGGGACAGAAGCGTTTAACTCCGAGAAATAAGAAGGAATTTCCGAAAATTGTTCTGTAATTTTTGGAGAATTCCGGCTTATTTCCGAAGGAGTTGCTTTTGTTCCCGCCGTTTATCAGTTTTTGAGCGTGGAGCAAAAATCCAAAGTGATTTTTGTCCCACGCTCATTTCAGCTTATTCATGCTATTATGAATAAGGTTTTATTAACTTAAAGGAGTTTTTCGATGTTATTTAGTATTAAAAAAAGCGAATGGTTAGGCAATGAACGAAATGATCTCTTTGCCGGTCTCGTTTCTTCTGTCGCCATTTTACCAGAAGTAATCGGGTTTGCGATTATTGCTGGTGTTCACCCGCTTTCTGCAGTGTTTGCTTCAGCTGTTACTTTACTTGTGATTACTTTTACGGGCGGCCGTCCGGCAATGGTTTCGGCGTCTGCTGGCTCAATGGCCTTAGTCCTTGCAGGCTTAATTCAAGCACATGGTTTGTCATACATGCTTGCTGCGACTATTTTAACAGGCTTTCTACAATTTATTTTAGGTTATTTAGGTATCCACAAATTGATGCGCTTTATTCCCAAGACAGTGATGTACGGATTCGTCAATGCGTTAGCCATTTTAATTTTCATGGCGCAAGTACAACAATTGCCCCATCAAACACTGTGGTCCTACGGTATGATTATCTGTAGTATCTTACTTATTTATCTATTACCTAAGTTTATTACAATTGTGCCTCCTGCTTTAATTGTTATTTTATTCATGACTATCCTGTCCTATTTTTTAAAAGGTCATTTGCAAACGGTAGGTGATCTTGGTGAAATGAGTCAGTTTCATCCAGCGATCCGTTGGCCTAATGTACCCGTCAACTTAGAAACGTTGTGGATTATTTTACCTAGCTCTGTTGCCTTAGCAATGGTCGGGTTAATTGAATCTTTATTGACGATCCCCATTGTGGACAAAATGACAGCGAGCCAAAGTGATAGCCAACGAGAAGTTAAAGCACAAGGATTCGCTAATATAATTACCGGCTTTTTTGGTGGCCAAGCTGGCTGTGCGATGATTGGCCAAGCGGTCATTAATGTTAAATCTGGAGGACGAAAACGGCTTTCTACTTTGATTTCAGGTATTACCCTCCTTCTATTCATTTTTGTTTTTAAATCCGTGATGGTAGCCATTCCTACAGCTGCATTGATTGGGATCATGATGACAGTGGCAGTCGACACCTTTGATTGGGAAAGTTTGCAGCTTTTCCGAACTTTTGAAATTACTGAAATTGTTATTTTACTCGTGACAGTGGGTGTGATCGTCTATACGCATAATTTAGCGATTGGAATTATTCTAGGTGTTCTTTTAAGTGGTCTTCTTTATCATTTTTTCAAAAAAGAACCAAAAAAAAGTTGCTAGCTTTAGCAACTTTTTTTATTTTTCCCAATATTTCTTCAACGCTTCTTTTTCTATTTTCTTAATGAACGCATCTTTGCCATCCATATATTTATCAATGCTATCGGGGTGTGCTTGGGCCAATTGCTTTTTTAATGTACCATAGGTTGTAGCAATTGCCGGATTTTCTCGTAAATAATTTCGAAAAGCAAGATGGCGCAAAATTTCTTGCGTATTGTCAAACTGATAAATATGCACATGATGTGTTCTTTTTATCGGGCCTTTTCGTAAATAACGACGTCCTGATAGCCCAAATTCCCCCATATATTCATAACCGATTCTTTCAAATTCCCATTGTAACAGGTCTACTTTTTCAATTTCTTCAACAATGACCAAAAAATCAATAATTGGTTTGGCTGCTAAATTAGGCACAGATGTGCTACCGATATGTTCAACTTTAAGACAATTTTCCTTTAGAATCTGTTTCAACGCTTGGGCTTCTTCTTCAAACTGTTCCACCCAGGCTGGTTGGTATTCAGTAACGATTACCCGCATGATTTCTTCCCTCTTTTCTATATCCGTTTCATATGTAAAATAGGAAACGGATTTCCTTGAGGATCTTCCTTTGATTCACCAATTACTTGAAACCCTTGAGATTGATAGAACTTCACAGCCCCTTCATTTTGTTTATTGGCATCAACAAAGACAATTGATTCTTGCTCTATTAACTTTTGGATAATTTCTCCACCATAGCCTTTACGAAAATAGACCGGGTCAATAAATAACATTTCCAACGTTTGTTGATTTGTTCCACTAAAGCCCACACATTTCTGTTCTTCATTTAACCACATACTTAATTGAACTTGTTGAAAATAATCAGGTAAAACCACTTCGATTTTATCAATATCTGCCTGACTCAAAAACAAATGGGTAGCTTCTACTGAAGAACGCCATAGAGAAATTAATTGAGGATAATCAGTTTTTTTTACTTCTTTTTGGTTCAGCATTTTTAATTCCTCCCTATCTAATAAACAAAGTATACCACATTTTGTCTCTCTCAATTCCATAAAAAATAGTCAAATCAACCGTGTTTTTTCTGTCGATTTGACTGTCTCTCTCTATTAACTCTGATGGCTAAACAAGTAAACTAATCAAAGCCACGATAGCTAAACCGCCTTGTGTTAAAATGATTTTTTTATCACTAGTTAAGCTACCGTACGCCGCCACTAAAATAATATAAATCAATAAAAATTTTGTCATCTCCATCGTTGCTTGCGCAAAATAGACACTATAAATAAGTCCTGCACCGATTAGTCCATTATAGATTCCTTGATTTTTAAACAATGTAGTGACTGATTTTCTTTGTAACTCTTGCTTATCCATTTTAAAAACACGGCTTGTTGTCTCAGATGTTGGTACAATCGTTTCTAAATACATAATGTAGAAAAATTCTACAGCCACCAAGGTTACTAAAATTGTTGAAATTAATGTCATCTGCTCCCTCCTCCCATTCCTTTGAACGAAGTAATTTTATGTAATTTTTGCTATGATGTAAATAGATATGCCTAGCCTTAACGAAAGGAAGAAACCTATGACTTTTCAAGAAACTATTAGCGCCTATATCCAAGAACGTTATCAGATAACGCCCGATTTTCCTTTTAAAAAACACCCAGACTATCTCGTCTTTCGTCATCCTAGAAATGCGAAATGGTTTGCTTTAATTATGCCACTGGATGCACAACTGCTCGGCGCTACCGAGAATAAGCAGCTCACTATTTTAACCGTTAAACTTGCGCCTGAATTGATTGCCTTATTAAAGAACCAACCTGGCTATTTTCCTGCCTATCATATGAATAAAGAGCATTGGTTAAGTCTTTCTGAAGAAATTCCGCTCTCACAAATTTTTTCATTTATAGATGAAAGTTACCAACGGAGTTATTAAAAAAACACCCTACTCAATGAGTAGGGTGTGAAAGATTATTTAAGCTTATTTGCTTAAAGCGTCTTTTGCTTGTTCAGCTAACGCTGTAAATGCTGCTGCATCGTTAACGGCTAAGTCAGCTAACATTTTGCGGTTGATATCAATCTCTGCCAATTTCAAACCGTGCATTAATTTAGAATAGCTTAAGCCATTCATGCGAGCTGCCGCGTTGATACGTGCAATCCATAATTTACGGAAGTCACGTTTCTTTTGACGACGGTCTCTGAATGCATAGTAATAAGAGTTCATTACTTGTTCTTTTGCTGATTTAAATAAAGTATGTTTTGATCCGTAGTAGCCTTTCGCTAACTTAAGGACTTTTTTACGACGTTTACGGGTTACTGTTCCACCTTTAACACGTGCCATGTTGAATTCCTCCTAATATCTTGTTTCTCTTGACGGTAATCTAAAAGTCACCGAGTTGTTTTATTTCATTCTTGCTAATTGTTGGCGGATACGTTTGTAATCGCCTTTTGCAACCATGCTTGCTTTACGCAATTGACGGCGTTGTTTTTTAGTTTTACCGTGGAAACGGTGAGATGTAAAGGCACGGCCACGTTTTAAGCCGCCTCCACCAGTACGTTTTACACGTTTTGCTAATCCGCGGTGTGTTTTTTGTTTTGGCATGACTAATTTTCCTCCTCAAAATCTTTGCTTCAAGTGAAAGACTCTAACAGTCACAACTGTCGAATATCCTTCTTGTAGAAATTACCAAAAGTCCGAATGCTCGGTCTCTTCGTTTACTTGTCGTTTTTCGGTGCCAGCGTTAGAAACATGCTGCGTCCGTCCATTTTCGCTTTTTGTTCCACTGTGGCGATGTCCGCAGTTTCTTCAGCTAAGCGATCAAGAACTTTCTGACCAATCTCTTTATGGGTAATGGCACGGCCTTTGAAACGGATAGAAGCTTTCACTT
This sequence comes from Enterococcus sp. AZ035, assembly GCF_050548325.1. Classification (NCBI taxonomy): domain Bacteria; kingdom Bacillati; phylum Bacillota; class Bacilli; order Lactobacillales; family Enterococcaceae; genus Enterococcus; species Enterococcus sp. AZ035. Next base: position 676,907 of record NZ_CP172958.1, on the reverse strand, counting down.
TGTCTCCTTTTTCTAAGAACTTACGCGCATTACGAAGTTTTGTATTGAAGTCATTTACGTCAATTGTTGGACTTAAACGAACTTCTTTGACGTTGATCACTTTTTGTTTCTTGCGAGCTTCACGCTCTTTCTTTTGTTGTTCGAAACGGAATTTTCCATAATCCATAATTCGCGCAACTGGTGGTTTCGCTCCTGGCGCTACAAGTACTAAATCCAAGTTTGCAGATTCAGCGATTTGTAATGCTTCTGCTTTGGTTTTTACACCTAATTGTTCACCATCTTGTCCGATCAAACGTAACTCGCGTGCACGAATGCCGTCGTTAACCATCATATCCTTTGCTATGGTCATTCACCTCCAAAATTTTTAAGAGAAAATCCTAACGGAAGTCTGCTTTGTTTGCTAAATGCAATAAAAAAACAGGTTCCTATCCAGAACCCGCCAACAGTCTGCCTTACTTAAAAAAATAAGGAATACTTTATCTAGCCCAGCGATATACTCAACTAAGGCGAGAAGCGGGTGCTTCTGCTTTCATTTCTCAACTTCACTAGTTTACCTTAGTTTATCCTAGTTGTCAATATATTTCCTCAAAAAAAAACGAATCTAGCACTAGATTCGTTTGAACTCGTATTTTGATCATTAATAATTAGTGGACTGTCCCAATGTGACTTCCTAGAAATAAATGGTTCAACACATGGTGTACATTTTCTATCCCCTAGGCGATCCCTGTAGTCCCTACAGTTCTTCTATTTATAAGGTTTCTCGTTTAGACAAGCCACGTTCTAAGATTTTTTGGCTTCTAAGATACTCTGAATTTTCTGTACTTTCAGAAAAAGACAACTCTGTTTCGATCTCCTCTGACTCAATACAAATGAGTTCTTTGCCATACCATTGTGCTTTATACAACAATTTAGCTAAAAATAAAGACCAAGCCAGTTCAGAACGATCATGTTTTGGCGGCCGCTCATTACTGTGATGGGCTTTTTCAATACAAATAACATCGTAACTTGAAACCAATTCCGTTGTAATTTTGTTTAAAATATCCGTTCGTTGGTTGGCTATTTTTTCGCGAATTTTTGCGACTTTTATTTTTTGTTTTTGATAATTTTTTGCTTGCGAAAGATCGACACCTTTTTCCAAAGCAATCATTTTACGCTTGTTTAATTTTCGTTCTTCTTGACGTAGTTTTTGCTTTAAATGCTTTGAACAATAGCTTTTTTCGAAGCTTTCACCATTCGAAAGCAGCGCAAATTTTTCCCTACTGCTACAAATTCCCACCATTTTTTGTTGCTTTGTTTTCGTTTCAATCGGCGCTTCACACAAAATGGAAACATAATAATTGTGACTCGCACTCATAGAAATAGTTACAGATTTTATCTCCCCCAGCGGTTGGCGGTGTACCTTCATTTTAATTAAAGATTTCAATTTAGGTACTTTCAAATAACGATTATCCAAAATTTTGACCGTGCCATGTTGATTGTTCGTAGTGTAGGAATGCACCGTTTCTTTCTTTTTCTTTTTTGGAAAGCCCATCCCTTTTTCCCGATAAAAATTTTTAAAGGCTCGATCCAAATAAACTTGTGCATTTGCCAAGGCTAAACTATCAACTTCTCTGAGGACAGGGTATTGTTTCTTATATTTAGCTGGCGTTGGCATTTTAAACGTTTGTTGAGGATTTTTTCGCATCTCTTTGTAGATATCAATCCGGTCTTGTAACATTAAATTATACACCAAGCGAACACAAGAAAATGTTTTTTGAATAAACTCTTCTTGTTTTGAGGTTGGATAAAGTCTGTATTTATAAGCTTTCAGAGCCTTCATCTCATAACCACCCTACCAAGATAGTTAGAAAAGAAGCTGGTTATAAACCAGCTTTTCTTTTCTTCTCTTCAATTTTTTCACGGTACATTGCAACTTCGTCTTCAGCACAATAAACATAGTGTCCATTGAGAATTTCACGGAGCTCACGATCTTTCCCATCTGCCGCTGCAGGCTGGTAAACGATCCGTTTACGTGTGCGTTCATAGTCTGGATCTGGTAATGGAATCGCAGAAAGCAAACTTTCTGTATAAGGATGAACGCCGAAATTATAGACATCATCACTTGTGCCCATTTCCAATAATTTCCCACTGTGCATTACGCCAATTCGGTCACTGATATGTTTTACCATCGATAAGTCATGTGCGATAAACAAGTAAGTTAAGCCTTGTTCTTTTTGTAAATCTTGTAATAAGTTTACTACTTGGGCTTGAATCGACACATCCAAAGCCGAAATTGGCTCATCACAGATAATGAAACGTGGATTAACCGCTAAAGCACGAGCAATCCCGATCCGTTGACGTTGCCCACCAGAAAACTCATGAGGATAACGCGTACTGTGACTTGGATTTAATCCCACCGTTTTTAAAAGTTCATTGACTTTTTCTTCCCGCTCTTTTGGTGTTTTAGCTAATCCATTGACATCGATTCCTTCAGCAATAATATCATTGACTTTCATTCTTGGATTCAATGAAGCATATGGATCTTGGAAGATCATTTGAACATCGCGACGGAATGCTTGCATGTCCGCTTTTGATTTAATTTTGCTAATGTCTTTTCCATCGAAAAGAATTTCACCAGCAGTTGGATCATATAAACGAATGACACTGCGACCAGTTGTTGATTTTCCACTTCCTGATTCGCCAACTAATCCAAAGGTTTCGCCTTCATAAATATGAAAACTAATGTCATCAATGGCTTTTACTTCGTCTTTACGACCAACATTGAAATACTGTTTCAAACCAGTGACTTCTAATAGGACTTTTTTCTCTTCTGCCATTAATTACTACCTCCTGGATTTTTTTGACGCTCTGCATAAATTGCCCAACGACGAACAATCTCTGCTGGAGGCGTAACTTTTGGTGCTTGTGGTGCTAATAACCACGTTGCTGCTTTGTGGGTTGGTGATACTTCAAAATAAGGTGGTTCTTTTTCTGTATCAATTTTTAAAGCAAACTCATTCCGTGGATAGAAGGCATCTCCAGTTGGTGGATCTAATAAATCTGGAGGTGAACCTGGAATCGCATAAAGTTTGTCTTCTGTTCCTTCCATCGTTGGCATTGACCCTAAAAGTCCCCAAGTATATGGATGTTGTGGATTATAGAAAATTTCTTCTGCTGTTCCCACTTCAACCAGACGTCCACCGTACATGACAGCGACACGGTCAGCCACGTTTGCTACTACCCCTAAATCATGGGTAATGAAAATAATCGAAGTGCTAATTTTTTCTTGTAAATCTTTTAATAACTCTAAAATTTGTGCTTGGATGGTTACATCCAACGCTGTAGTTGGTTCATCTGCAATTAGAACTTCGGGATAACAAATTAGAGCAATTGCAATGACAATCCGTTGACGTTGCCCACCAGAAAATTGGTGTGGATAGTTTTTCAAACGTTTTTCAGCATTAGGAATGCCGACTAATTTTAGTAATTCTAATGCTTGCGCTAAGCCTTCTTTTTTTGAGACTTTATTATGTTTGATTAATGATTCCGCCACTTGTTTGCCAATTGGCATCGTTGGGTCTAATGAAGTCATCGGATCTTGGAAAATCATTGCGATTTCTTTACCACGAATGGCTTGCATTTGTTTTTCTGTTTTATGAACAATATCTTGTCCTTTAAACAAAATTTCCCCGTTATCAATATTGGCATTACTGCTCAACAAACGCATAATACTGCGGGTTGTAACAGATTTACCACTCCCTGATTCACCTACGATGGCTAACGTTTCACCTTTATAAAGATCAAAACTCACACCACGAATGGCGTTGACTTTACCTGCAAATGTATCAAAGGAGATTCTTAAGTCTTTAACTTCTAATACTTTTTCCATAGTCATTCACCACTCTTACTCTTTCATCTTAGGATCAAATGCGTCACGTAAACCATCAGCTAACAAGTTGAAACAAATCATGATAACTGAAAGTGTTGCCGCTGGAATCCACATTAAATATGGAAGGAAACGGAAAGTTTTGTATCCTTCGTTTAACAAGGTTCCTAAAGATGCGGTTGGTGGACGTAAGCCTAACCCAATAAAACTTAGGAACGCTTCAAAGAAAATTGCCGATGGGATACTGAACATCATTTGGACAATAATGACACTTGAGATATTCGGTAAAATATGTTTAATAGCAATTTTCCAACGAGATTCGCCCAATGTTTCTGCTGCCATGACAAACTCTTGGTCTTTTAGTTTCATGGTCTGGGCTCGCACAATCCTGGCCATTGATATCCAGTTTGTAATAACCATGGCTAAAACAATCGAAACAATCCCTGGATCAAAGACTGTTAGCATCAAGATCATAACAACTAAGTTAGGAATACCAGAAAGAACTTCTAAAATACGTTGCATTACTGTATCGACACGACCGCCGACTAACCCGGAAATCAGTCCATACGTTACCCCAATCGTAATATCTAGAATTGCCGCGATAAACGCAATTAATAATGAAATACGTGTTCCCATAAATAAACGACTTAGGACATCACGACCTAAACCATCTGTTCCTAGATAAAAGTTTACGTTATCTGGAACGTTTGCTTGTGCATATTTATCAACTAATTGACCAGCAACTGTTGTTTTACCATTTAAACCATTCACGCTTTCCAAGCCAGGAATTCGTGGTGGTAAGTTAATGTAAGAAACATTTTGTTTCGTTGGGTTATGTGGTGAAACCCAAATGGTAATAATAGAGATAAAGATAATAACTGCTAAGAAACTCATTGAGATAACTGCAGCTTTATTCTTTTTCAAACGACGCCATGAGTCTTGTAAGAAACTTAAAGACGGTGTGGCAATACGCTCTCTTTCTTTTAGAGTTGAAGTGTTTAGAGGCTGAAACTCATCTGCCGGAATATCTTTAATCGCTTGTGGTAGATTATTTTTATTGACTGTTTCCATTAGCCTTTTGCACCTCCTGATACGCGAATTCTTGGATCAATTAAACCATAAAGTAAGTCAACAATCAGAATTACAACAACTAACATTGTTGAATACAAAATAGTTACTGCCATAATTGTTGGATAGTCGTTTGTCATAATTGATTTTACAAACTGTTCCCCAATCCCAGGGATGGCAAAAATATTTTCTACTACTAAAGAACCTGTCATTAAACCAACGGCTAAAGGTCCTAATAAGGTAATCAATGGAATTAAACTGTTTCTTAATCCGTGGCGGAATGCAACTTGCCAGCGACTCAAGCCTTTTGCTTTGGCTAATTCGACATAATCACTATGCAAGACCTCTACCATCTCGGTTCGAATAAACCTAGCCGAATCGGCCATGGGACTCATTGCCAAGGCAATAGTTGGCAAGATTGTGTAGGCAAAACCATTCCACATAGCAATTGGTAAGATTCTTAATTTCATTGCAAAAATGTATTGTAATAATACCGCGAAAACAAAGTTTGGAATAGAACGACCTAAAATGGCTAACAATGTTGCCAACGTATCTACCCAAGTATTTTGACGCATCGCTGCGATAATCCCCAATAAAATACCGACTAACGTACCAAAGATAATCGCTTGTCCTCCCAGTTGAAGGGATGGCCCAATTCGACCAGCTAATAACTTAGCAACAGGTTGGTTTTTAAATTGGAATGAAATACCAAAGTCTCCTGTTACCAGGTTCTTTAAGTAAATTCCGTATTGAACAATCACTGGTTTATCTAAGCCAGATTGTTTATTCAACATAGCGATTGTTTCTGGACTAAGTTTTTCTTGGTTGGTATAAGGCGTACCTGGTAATAATTGCATTAAGAAAAACGTAATCGTTGCGATTAACCACAAAGTGATAATCATGAAAAAGATCCGTTTAAGAAAATATTTTCCAAAACTATTCAATAATGACACCTCCGAGATTTTTTTGACTTCCTCAGTTATTTTCGTTAAAGTAATGACTAGATAGACCACAATAATAGATAGGGTGAACACATGAAAACTTTTAAATGGCCAATTATTACAGCCGTTATTTCCAGTATCGGCATTTTTCTTTACTTATTAATAAGTAAAGAACCTATCACTACCTCCTCATTATCAGATACCTTCTTTATCGTTTCGCTTTTCTTTTTAATTATCGGCATTGCTTTATGGATTATATCCTCTGGCTTTTTCGATAACTTTCAGCGCTCAATGAAAAACGCGTTTCGTTTTAAAAAGAAAAATGAACCGAAAGAGTTTATCCCGCTTTCAGTCATTGGCGATGCACATCGCTCTTTCTGGCTAAAAACTGGGGGCATCTTACTGATTCTGTCTTTAGGCTTTCTACTATTTTACTTGGTCTAAGACAAGATAGCAAGAGGACCGTTGCCTTTTATTCCATGGCAAAGGTCCTTTTTTGTTTGCTATCGATCTTTTGTCAGGTTATTCTGAAATGTATGCCCATTTGTAGTCATACGTTGCGCCAGCAGGATGAACTGCGACATCTTTGACTTTTTCAGCACGTAAATGCGCTTCTGATTTTTGGAATAATGGTACCACACCCATGTCTCCCATAATCGTTTTCTCTGCATTTAACATATCATCCCAACGTTTTTCAGGATCTGTCGCATCTGCACTACTTGCTGCTTTCACGAACTTGTCAAACTCTGCATTGTTATAACGTCCACGGTTATATGAGTTATCTGAAGCAAATAAGTCTAAGAAACTACTTGGATCAGCATAGTCAGCACTCCAACCACCGATTACTGCATCAAAGTCGCCTTTGTTTGAACGATCTAAACGAACAGAGAATGGAACCGGACTAACCGTTACCTTCACACCATCTAAAGCATCTTGAATTGACCCTTGAACAAATTCAACTGTTTTCTTAGAAGAATCTGCATCTGAAGAAAGAATATCCATTGTTAAGGTTGAAATCCCCAATTCTTTTTTCGCTTTTTCCCAGTATTCTTTAGCTTTTTTCGTATCATATTCAATTTGACTACCTGCTTCTTTAGCAAAGTCTTTGCCGCCACTTGGGTCTTTTGCCATATCTGCTGGTACTAAACCGTTTGGCTCGATAGAACCATCCCCTAAGATTGATTCAACTAACGCTTTACGGTCGATTGAGTAAGAAATTGCTTTACGTAAGTTCGCATTTCTAAATGGTGATTTTTCATCACGTTGATTTAGTTCCATATATTGTGTTGATGCTTCTTTTTGACTAACAAAAGCTGGGTCATTGGCCATTTGTTGGGCTAATTCACCAGAAAGAACGACATCGTCTGTTTGTCCATCTTGGAACAAGTTCAACGCGGTTGGTGATTCTTTCACGACATTCACATCTACTGAGTCCAGTTTCACAGTATCTTTATCCCAATATTGATCGTTTTTCTTGAATGACCATTTTGTATCTGTACCAGGACCATCAAAGCCGTCTAAGACGAATGGACCATTGTAGACAGCACTTTCGCTGTTTGATGCATAATTTTTACCATATTTTTCCACAATGTCTTGACGTTGCGGGAAGAATGATGGGAAAGCTAATAAGTAATCAAAGTATGGTGTTGCTTTTTCTAAAGTGATTTCTAATTCTGTATCACTGACTGCTTTAATTCCTAATTCTGATTTATCTTTTTCCCCTTTAGCAATGGCATCACCATTTTTTACAGAGGCATACAGATAAGCATATTCAGAAGCTGTCGCTGGATCAACTGTTCGTTGCCATCCGTAAACATAGTCATTAGCAGTCACTGGTTTACCGTCTGACCATTTTGCATCTTTATTTAATTTAATTTTGTATGTTAGTCCATCTTCAGAAACTTCTGCTTTTTCCGCTGCACCTGCAGGTTGGACTTTGTTATCTTTGTCTAAACGATAAATTCCTTCATATACATTATTTAATGCAATAAAACTAATTCTGTCTGTTGCTAGTGATAAATCAGCTGTTGGCATTTCTTGTTGTTCTGTGACACGTAAAACTTGTTCGCCACTTGCCTTACCGCCACCAGACGCGCTTGAGCTATCTGACGTTCCGCCGCCTCCACAAGCCGCTAAAGTTGTTACGCTAAATAATGTAATCACACCGAATGTTAATGACTTTTTCAATTTCATAGTGTTGCCTCCTAAAATAATGCAATCTGTATTTTCTGAAAAATCAGAATTTAATAATTATTTATTGCTATGGAATATATCTTACATTTTTCATATTAAAATTGCAAGTCAAAATGTTAACTTTTTTTAATTTTTCTTCTCTTCCTATCAGAAACCACTCTTTTTCTTCCTGTCTTTTATTGCAATTCTTTTGTCAGTTTTCTAAACATTATGGTAAATTAGGAAGTAAAGGAGTGACAAAATATGAAAAATTCTACGTTTTTAAAGGATTTGTTTGCTATTGATAAAGCAAATGACGAATTATTTCGGTTAGTTGGTGTCGCAATTTGTATGGCAATTCCATTATTAATTGGTTATTTTTCCAATAATTTACTCATTGGGACCTTTGGCTCGATGGGCATTTATACGTTTATTTATTATCAGCCGCTTCCTTTGCCTCAATTATTGCGCAGACTGAATATTGTTGGCTTTTTTATTGTTCTGGGCAACAGCTTAGGAATGCTAAGTCACCATGTACCTTGGTTGATTCCCATTACAATTGCCATCGTCGCTTTTCTTGCACGCTTACTTTTTAGATTGTATGGCATTGAGAAGCCTGGTGCTTTGTTAGTTATCATGTCAACCGCAATGGGAACAAGCAACAATTTTCCTTTACATAAGATTCCCATCATGGCCAGTTTTGTTCTTTTAGGAGTAGTGACCGGCATTATCATGGGCATTGTGCTTCATTTCATCGACAAGCGCCCCTACGTTTTTCAAAAACGGATGTCTCTTCAAGAACGACTTTATATCGATCCCGCTTCTTTATTAGATGCTTTGCATTATGCGGCCATTTTATTTTTAGCGGCTTATTTAAGCCAATCGCTTCATTTAGTCAACGCCTATTGGATGACGTTTACTTGCGCAGCCATTTTACAAGGGGAAAATTTACATTCTGTGATGCAGCGAAATGTGCAACGGATTCTAGGTACGAGTCTTGGTTTGTTGCTTTCTGCAATTTTATTAATGATTCCCTTTACACCTTTACAAACAATCGGTATCATTAGTATTCTATATGCAGCTTTTGAAGGATTCATTAACAGAAACTATGCGATTGCCAGCTTTTTTATTACCCCGATGTCCTTATTATTATCAAATCTTGCACGACAGCAAGTCATTAGTAATCTTTTAAACTATCGATTAGTCGGGATTGTGTTAGGTAGTTTACTTGGTTTTGCCGGCGCTTATGTTTTCACAACTGCGCTACGTTTCTATAATCGGGCCTACTCAATTGATGAAACCTTTGAAAATCAACAAGAAGAAAGAGGCGTTTTATGAAAATAACTTATCCCTTGCCACCAAATCTACCAGAACAACTTCCTCTATTAACGAACTGTCAATTAGAAGATGAGGCAATCTTAGAAAATCATTTGTATCAGCAGATTGATTTACCGAATCAAGAAGTTCGTAACTTAGTCTTTCGGGATGCTGTTTTCGATCATCTTTCATTAGCAAATGGCCAGTTTGCTTCTTTTGATTGTAGTAATGTGCGTTTTGAAGCTTGCGATTTTTCTAACGTCGAATGGCTGTCTGGCAGTTTTCATCGAGTGACTTTCCTTCGTTGCAATTTGACAGGAACGAATTTTGCAGATAGCTATTTAAAAGATTGTCTATTTGAGGATTGCAAAGCCGATTATGCTTCTTTTCGTTTTGCAAATTTTAATCTTGTTCACTTTAATCAGACTCGTTTAGTCGAAAGTGAATTTTTCGAGGTCACTTGGAAGAAACTCCTTCTAGAAGCTTGCGATTTAACCGAAAGTAATTGGTTAAATACTTCTTTAAAAGGATTGGATTTTTCCCAAAACACCTTTGAACGCTTGACTTTCTCACCAAACTATTTATCAGGTCTTAAAGTCACCCCTGAACAAGCCATTTATTTGGCAAGTGCCCTTGGTTTGGTGATTACCTAAGAAAATTTTAAAAAAATAGCCGAATAACTGGTTCTGTCGGTTCTTTCTTATTAAATTGTTATTAATTTTTTGGAAAAACCAACAGAACCATTTTACTTGTGCCTTATTTTTAGGTAAACTATCTTAGGTTAAGCAATCTCTTTTTTTGGAACAAGAGAAACTTTTGGAATCATTTCCTATAAATCATGAAGAGATTATGACAAACGTTCTTCTAATCCAAGAACGTCTTTTGTCCTATACTCGATTCTACTCAAAAGGAATGTCAGTGAATGAATATAAAAAAACAAGGCCTCGGTCAAGCGACGGGAAAAATCATTTTAATGGGGGAACACGCCGTTGTTTACGGCGAACCAGCAATCGCCTTTCCTTTTCAAGCGACAGAAATCACAGCCGTCTTTACCCCGGCAAAAACTATGCAGATTGATTGTGCATATTTTACAGGATTGCTTGAAGACGTGCCCCAAGAGCTAGCAAATATCAAGGAAGTTGTTCAGCAAACTTTACATTTTTTAAAGGAAGATACATTTAAAGGCACTTTGACCTTAACAAGTACGATTCCCGCTGAACGAGGAATGGGCTCAAGCGCAGCAACCGCTGTGGCCATCGTTCGAAGCCTTTTTGATTATTTTGATTACGCTTATACATATCAAGAATTGTTTGAGCTTGTTTCCTTAAGTGAGAAAATTGCTCATGGCAATCCTAGTGGTATCGATGCCGCAGCAACAAGCGGCGCTGATCCCTTATTTTTTACTAGAGGATTTCCGCCCACACATTTCTCGATGAATTTATCTAATGCCTACTTAGTAGTAGCTGATACGGGAATTAAAGGTCAAACACGTGAAGCAGTGAAAGACATTGCGCAGCTAGCTCAAAATAATCCCACAGCAATCGCTGAAACAATGAAACAATTAGGTTCTTTTACTAAAGAAGCGAAGCAGGCAATTTTACAAGATGATAAACAAAAATTAGGTCAGCTAATGACGTTAGCGCAAGAGCAACTCCAGCAATTAACCGTCAGCAACGATATACTGGATCGACTAGTGGCTCTCTCTCTAGAACATGGCGCTCTAGGAGCAAAATTAACCGGCGGCGGTCGCGGTGGCTGTATGATTGCCTTAACAGATAATAAAAAGACCGCACAAACCATTGCACAGACTTTAGAAGAAAATGGAGCTGTTGCTACATGGATTCAATCATTAGAGGTGAAAAAGTAATGCTTTCAGGAAAAGCACGAGCGCATACAAATATTGCTCTGATTAAATATTGGGGAAAAGCCAATGAAGAATACATTTTACCAATGAATAGTAGTTTATCATTAACATTAGATGCCTTTTACACAGAAACAACTGTGACATTTGATGCCCATTATTCAGAAGATGTATTTATTTTAGATGGTATCTTGCAAAACGAAAAACAAACAAAAAAAGTCAAAGAATTTTTGAATCTTGTTCGTCAACAAGCCGATTGTACTTGGTTTGCAAAAGTGGAAAGTCAAAATTTTGTGCCTACTGCAGCTGGTTTGGCTTCTTCAGCGAGTGGTCTAGCTGCTTTAGCAGGGGCCTGTAACGTAGCCTTAGGATTAAATCTTTCAGCAAAAGACTTATCACGTTTAGCGCGACGTGGTTCAGGTTCTGCTTGTCGCAGCATTTTTGGTGGTTTTGCTCAATGGAATAAAGGCCACTCTGATGAAACTTCGTTTGCTGAAAATATTCCAGCCAATAATTGGGAAAACGAATTGGCCATGCTCTTTATCTTAATTAACGATGGCGAAAAAGATGTTTCCAGCCGTGATGGAATGAAACGAACAGTAGAAACTTCTAGCTTTTATCAAGGTTGGTTGGACAATGTGGAAAAAGATTTATCCCAAGTTCATGAAGCAATTAAAACAAAAGACTTCCCTCGTTTAGGAGAAATCATTGAAGCCAATGGGTTAAGGATGCATGGAACAACCTTAGGTGCTGTCCCTCCATTTACTTACTGGTCCCCAGGCAGTTTACAAGCGATGGCTTTAGTTCGCCAAGCACGGGCCAAAGGAATTCCTTGTTACTTTACAATGGATGCAGGTCCGAATGTCAAGGTCTTAGTCGAAAAGAAAAACTTAGAAGCATTAAAAACATTTTTAAGTGAACATTTTTCAAAAGAGCAGTTAGTCCCAGCTTTTGCTGGTCCCGGAATTGAATTGTTTGAAACGAAAGGAATGGATAAATAAGCATGATTGAAGTTACTACGCCAGGAAAGTTATTTATTGCAGGAGAATATGCCGTTGTTGAACCTGGCCACCCTGCCATTATCGTTGCTGTGGATCAATTCGTAACTGTAACTGTCGAAGAAACAACAGATGAAGGCAGTATTCAATCTGCACAATACAGCTCTTTACCTATTCGTTGGACACGCCGAAATGGTGAGCTCGTATTAGATATTCGCGAAAATCCTTTTCATTATGTTTTAGCGGCGATTCATCTAACTGAAAAATATGCGCAAGAGCAAAACAAAGAATTGTCATTTTATCATTTAAAAGTGACGAGTGAATTAGATAGTTCAAATGGACGAAAATATGGTCTTGGTTCAAGCGGTGCAGTAACCGTTGGAACTGTCAAAGCCTTGAATATTTTTTATGACTTAGGTTTGGAAAATGAGGAAATTTTCAAATTATCAGCATTAGCTCACTTAGCCGTTCAAGGAAATGGTTCTTGCGGAGATATCGCCGCCAGCTGTTACGGGGGCTGGATTGCCTTTTCAACCTTCGATCATGATTGGGTCAATCAAAAAGTAGCCACTGAAACATTAACTGATTTGTTAGCAATGGACTGGCCTGAATTAATGATTTTTCCGTTAAAAGTACCGAAACAACTACGTTTACTAATTGGTTGGACAGGTAGCCCTGCGTCCACTTCAGACTTAGTTGATCGAGTCCATCAATCAAAAGAAGAAAAACAAGCGGCTTATGAGCAATTCTTAATGAAAAGTCGGCTTTGTGTCGAAACAATGATTAATGGCTTTAACACAGGAAAAATTTCTGTTATTCAAAAACAAATTACTAAAAATCGCCAATTGCTCGCCGAATTATCTTCACTGACTGGTGTGGTAATCGAAACAGAAGCCTTGAAAAATCTTTGTGATTTGGCTGAATCTTATACAGGAGCTGCGAAATCTTCTGGCGCTGGCGGGGGCGATTGTGGGATTGTAATTTTCCGCCAAAAATCTGGGATTTTACCATTAATGACTGCTTGGGAAAAAGACGGAATTACCCCACTGCCACTTCACGTCTATACCTATGGTCAAAAGGAGTGTAAGGAGAAGCATGAATCGAAAAGATGAACATCTATCATTAGCTAAAGCGTTCCACAAAGAAAAAAGTAATGACTTTGATCGTGTGCGTTTTGTTCACCAATCGTTTGCTGAATCCGCTGTTAACGAAGTAGATATTTCCACTTCGTTTCTTTCTTTTCAACTTCCCCAACCTTTTTATGTCAATGCAATGACAGGTGGTAGCCAGCGTGCAAAAGAAATTAATCAGCAATTAGGCATTATTGCCAAAGAAACTGGCCTTTTAGTTGCGACAGGATCTGTCTCGGCAGCGTTAAAAGATGCTAGTTTAGCGGATACGTATCAAATTATGCGAAAAGAAAACCCAGATGGACTCATTTTTGCCAATATTGGTGCAGGCTTGGGTGTGGAAGAAGCAAAGCGAGCGCTTGATTTATTTCAAGCGAATGCCTTACAAATCCATGTAAATGTGCCCCAAGAATTGGTCATGCCTGAAGGAGATCGTGATTTCACTAATTGGCTAACCAAGATTGAAGCTATCGTACAGGCCGTAGAAGTGCCTGTCATTGTCAAAGAGGTTGGCTTTGGCATGAGCCAAGAAACCTTAGAAAAACTTACCTCTATCGGCGTTCAAGCAGCGGATGTGAGCGGCCAAGGCGGAACGAGTTTTACACAAATTGAAAATGCCCGGCGGAAGAAACGAGAACTTTCTTTCTTAGATGATTGGGGGCAATCAACGGTCATCTCTCTTCTGGAATCACAAAATTGGCAAAAGAAACTAACTATTCTCGGCTCTGGCGGTGTGCGTAACTCTCTTGATATTGTCAAAGGACTCGCTTTAGGTGCCAAAAGCATGGGAGTTGCTGGGACTATCTTAGCTTCCCTTATGAGTAAAAATGGTTTAGAAAATACCTTAGCCCTTGTACAGCAATGGCAAGAAGAAGTGAAAATGCTTTATACTCTTTTAGGAAAAAAGACGACAGAAGAATTGACGAGTACCGCACTTGTCCTCGATCCAGTTTTAGTTAATTGGTGTCATAACCGTGGTATCGACAGCACTGTTTTCGCAAAACGTTAAAGAGACCAGAACATTAATGTTCTGGTCTCTTTATTTGAGTTCTTTTATCCTACATAAGCATCTAAGATAATTTGTTTTAGTTCACTAATTAATGGTTCTTTCGGATTTGCAGTTGTACATTGGTCTTCATATGCAAGTTCTGCCATACGATCAACCGTTGTGTCTAATGTTTCTTGTGAGACACCTTGGGCTTTCAAGTTCATGTCAATTCCGACTGATTTACCTAAATCTGCTACTGCTGTTGCTAAAGCTTCTACTAATTCTGCGGTAGTATTTCCTTTTAAGCCTAAGAATTTTGCAATGTCTGCATAATCAGTATCGGCGCGGAAGTAATCATATTTAGGGAACATTGCGTGTTTTGATGGATCTTTCGCATTGTAACGAATAATATGTGGTAATAAAATCGCATTTGTACGACCATGTGGAATGCCATATTCCCCACCAATTTTATGAGCAATAGAGTGACAAATACCTAAGAATGCATTGGCAAATGCCATCCCTGCCATGGTTGATGCATTATGCATTTTTTCGCGAGATTCCATATCTGGACGTTTCACTGAATTTTCTAAATGATCGAAAACTAACTTGATTGCTTGTAAACTTAAACCACGTGTGTAATCTGAAGCCATCACGGAAACATAAGATTCAATAGCATGTGTTAAAACATCCATACCTGTATCTGCAGTGACTGAAGCTGGCACAGACATTACGAACTGTGGATCAACAATCGCTACATCTGGTGTTAACGCATAGTCTGCTAACG
Source organism: Enterococcus sp. AZ035 (assembly GCF_050548325.1). Lineage (NCBI taxonomy): Bacteria > Bacillati > Bacillota > Bacilli > Lactobacillales > Enterococcaceae > Enterococcus > Enterococcus sp. AZ035. The sequence goes on along the minus strand of NZ_CP172958.1, from coordinate 661,783 downwards.
GATATTTCACGTGTGTTTCACTATCAGTAATAACGGCAAATGGTGTAACTTCTGAACCAGTTCCTGAAGTAGTTGGGATACAAACAAATTGTGTTTTTTCTGGTTTGGCAATTTTATATGTCCGTTTGCGGATATCTAAGAATTTTTGTTTTGCACCAAAGAACTCTGTATCTGGGTGTTCATAGAACATCCACATTCCTTTCGCCGCATCCATTGCAGAACCGCCACCCAAGGCAATCACTGTATCTGGTTGGAAATCAACCATCATTTTGGTACCTGCATAAACAGTATTTGTTGATGGGTTTGGTTCAACATCAGAAAATACTTCGATTTTCACATCATTTTTACGTTTTTGTAGCTCTTTACGTACGATATCTGCATAGCCAAATTGAACCATACCAGGGTCACAAACTAACATGACACGTTCAACATTTTCCATTTTTTGTAGATATTGTAAAGAATTTTTTTCAAAGAAAATTTTTGGAGGTAATTTAAACCATTGCATATTATTTCTCCGTTTCGCTACCGTTTTAATATTAATTAAGTTAATGGCTGATACGTTTTTAGAAACAGAGTTTTTCCCGTATGAACCACAACCAAGTGTTAAGGATGGAATCATTTCGTTATAAATGTTACCGATACCGCCTTCTGCTGATGGAGTATTCACTAAAATACGACAAGCTTTCATACGTAAACCAAAAGCAACTTGTAACTCTTCATCTTCTGTATGAATTACTGCTGTATGTCCTAAACCACCTAAGTTTAACATCGCTTCACATAGTTCAAAAGCATGCTCTGCATTGTTTGATTTCATCATTGCTAAAACTGGCGATAATTTTTCTCTTGATAATGGATATTCTGGACCTGCACCTTCTAATTCAGCGACTAAAATTTTTGTGCCTTTTGGTACACTAATTCCTGCTAATTCAGCAATTTTTTCTGCAGAGTTACCGACAATCGCTGGATTTACTGCGTATTTGCCTTCATTCATCACTGCATCTTCTAGTTTTTGTAATTCATTCGGTTTCACGAAGTAAACATTGTGTGCTTCAAACTCAGCTTTGACAGAAGCATAAATTTCTTTATCCACAATGACCGCTTGCTCAGAAGCACAAATCATTCCATTATCAAATGATTTTGAAACAATTAAATCATTAACCGCACGTTTTACTTTAGCTGTTTTTTCAATATAAGCTGGTACGTTCCCAGGACCAACGCCTAGTGCTGGTTTACCTGTTGAGTACGCAGATTTTACCATGCCTGCGCCACCAGTTGCTAAAACAATGGCAATCCCTGGATGATTCATCAAAGCAGATGTTGCATCAATCGATGGTTGTTCAATCCATTGAATACAATTTTCTGGTGCACCTGCTGCAATCGCCGCATCCCGTACAATACGTGCCGCTTCTGCCGAACATTTTTGTGCGCTAGGATGGAAAGCAAAAACAATTGGATTTCTTGTTTTTAAGGCAATTAGTGATTTAAAAATAGTTGTTGACGTTGGGTTCGTTGTTGGTGTGACCCCACATACCACGCCAACTGGCTCAGCAATTTCCATTAAGCCGGTTTGTTCGTCTTTGTTAATTACACCCACTGTTTTATCATGTTTAATATTATTCCAAATGTATTCAGATGCATACATATTTTTGATTGCTTTATCTTCATAGATTCCACGGCCAGTTTCTTCGACAGCCATTTTTGCTAAAGGCATATGTTGGTCTAACGCCGCCATCGCCATTTGATGGACAATGTGATCTACTTGTTCTTGTGTAAAATCTTCCATTGCTTTTAAAGCGACATTCGCTTTTGTTGCTAATTCATCAATCATTGATGAAACATCAACTGTTTCTGTCTTTTCTTTTTTTACTGTTTTAACCATGTTCATCCTCCTAAGAGTTTCATTTTAAAAAAACTTTGTTAACTATTTCACATTCACATCATACAACATAAAACGAATCTTGTAAATAGTTTTTGTGATATTTTTCACAACTATTTATAATTTTTTTTATCTCAAAAAAAAGACCTATTCTTTTTTCTAGAATAAGTCTTCAATATCATGCCAGTCCCTTAAAGGATTTTTTGATGTCTGTGCCAATAATTGTTGATAGTCAAAAAATTCATTCGGCTTAACCTTATGAATGTCTTTGCGACAGTCTTTGACAGATAAATGGGTTTGTTTTTTCCAACGATAGGTGAGTAAATAAGTCAATAAATCTTCTTCGTTGATGGAAGAATAACCTAGTTCACGAAAATTTTGGCACTTCTTTTTAATACTTTTATTGAGCATTTTTTGTTGTAACCAACTTAATTTTTCCTTTGTCATGGGCTCTTCTCCTTCCAACCAAGCGAAAGATTGCTCACTTTTTAACTATCTTCCAACACTATAAAAAGGAACCTTTTTTGTAAACTTAATAGTTAAAAAGGACTTAGAACAAGGTCGGGACAGAAGTGTTTAACTCCGAGAAATAAGAAGAAATTTCCGAAAATTGTTCTTTAATTTTGGGAGAATTTTGGCTTATTTCCGAAGGAGTTGCTTCTGTTCCCGCCGTTTATCAATTTTTAAGCCTGGGACAAAAATCCAAAGTGATTTTTGTCCCAGGCTCCTTCCTAGTCCTACATTTTAAGATAAACGACACGAGCGGAATAGGAATTATCTCTTCTTATTGGCTTTCTCGTGTGACTACTGGTCACAGTTTCGCCTTTGAAAAGCCTGTTCCGCTCTCTCTAACCATTAAATGAATTAGTTGATTCGTTTAGTCTTTCTTTTCTTTTGAAGGATCTGATGTTTCAGGAACTTCAGTTACTTCTTCTGTGACTGTCTCTTCAACTTCTGTGACTGGTACACTAGTTACTGCTGAATCATTTGTAACGGCAGTTCCAGGTGTTACAGTTCGAATTGCTGCACGGTCAAATTCTAAGACAATACCTTCGCAATCGATTAAAACTGTTTTTTCATTGATTTCACTTAAAACACCATGTAAACCACCAATTGTGACAACACTATCGCCAGTTTTCATTGCGTTTAGTTGTTTTTGACGTTCTTGCTGTTGTTTCTTTTGAGAACGTGTCATGAAAAACATCATTCCTCCTAAAAGGACTAATGTAAAAATCATTGTAAATCCGCCACCCATTTGTTTCACCTCACTCTGCATTATTCACACTACTAACTGTATCAAAAAAATGCTTGAAGAACTAGTTTTTTCCTCTAATTTTTAGAAACTTTTTGCATTCGCTTTATTAAAGCCATATTCTTCAAAAAACGCTTGTCGGAATTCTAATAAATTGTCGTCCATAATTGCTTGACGGACATTTTTCATTAAGTCTAACAAGAAGTATAAATTATGATACGATGTTAAACGGATTCCGAATGTTTCATCACATTTAATCAAATGACGAATATAGGCCCGCGTATAATTACGACAAACATAACAATCACATTTTTCATCAAGCGGACGAAAATCTCTTGCATATTGGGCATTTTTAACAACCAAGCGACCTTGTGAAGTCATACAAGTACCATTGCGCGCAATACGTGTTGGTAGCACACAATCAAACATGTCAATCCCACGAATCACTCCATCAATTAATGAATCAGGGGCACCCACACCCATTAAGTAACGTGGTTTATTTTCAGGAATTAACGGTGTCGTAAAGTCTAAGACTCGGTTCATTTCTTCCTTAGACTCACCAACAGATAAGCCACCAATCGAATAGCCAGGAAAATCCATACTCACTAAATCTTTAGCACTTTGACGACGTAAATCTTCAAATCCCGCACCTTGAACAATACCGAATAATCCCTGTCTATCAGGATTCGCATGGGCTTTTAAGCCACGCTCAGCCCAACGAGAAGTCCGTTCAATCGAACGTTTGACATACTCATAGCTTTCATCAAATGGTGGACATTCATCAAAGCTCATCATAATATCTGATCCTAATTTATTTTGAATATTGATCGCTTTTTCTGGAGAAAGGAACATTTTTGAACCATTTAAATGATTTCTAAAATGCACACCTTCTTCTTCGATTTTCCGCATATCACTTAATGAGAAGACTTGGAAGCCACCTGAATCAGTTAAAATAGGTTGATCCCAGTTCATAAATTTGTGTAAACCGCCTGCTTCTTCGACTAAATCTTCACCTGGGCGTAACCATAAATGGTAAGTATTACTTAAAATAACACCGGCACCCATTTCTTTTAATTCTTCTGGTGACATTGTTTTAACTGTCGCAAGTGTACCTACCGGCATAAACATTGGTGTTGGAAATGTGCCGTGAGGAGTAATTAATTCACCTAAACGCGCACCTGTGTGTTTATCTTTTTTGATTAAACGATAACGAATGGCTGGTTCCGTCATTCATTTCCCTACTTTCTACTATAATTTGTCCTCCCATCATCATACTTTTTTTTTATTGAATTTGCAAGGATTTCTCAAGGTTTCTTTTTTCAAAAAAGGATCCTTAAAAAACAGAAACTAATTCAAATAATTCAAATGAACTAGTTGCTGTTTGGCACTTATTTTGTCGCTGTATATTTTTCTAAATCTTGCATCGCTGTTTTCACAATTTCAGGGGTAATTTTTTGTTTCATATAATGAATCGTTTCGCCTTCTATACAAGCACGTTCTGCTACTTCTTGATACTCGGCTTCAGTTAAGTCCATGTCCATTTCTTTTAAAGAAATAGGCAAACCTAGTTGGTGATAGAAAGGAATCAATTCAGCGATTTCTTGCCATTTTTCTTCAATGGCTAATTGAACAAACACACCATACGCCACTTTGTTTCCATGCAATTGTCGATGGCTAGCTGGCAGCAAAGTTAGTGCATCATGAATGGAATGGGCACCTGCTGTCCGACCATAATCATCGCCAAAGCCACCCACCATTCCACCAATAATTAAATTTGTTTCGATGACATCAATAAACGATTGATTTAATTGTTGCTCTTCCATCGCTTTTAAAGCATTGATACTTTCATTTAACAAAATATCGCGGCATTTTTCCGCGGCAAAATGAGAAACTTGAATAGGTAACACTTGGACATCTAACTGCGAAATAATCGCATCTGCTTCGTACCATTTAGCTAATGTATCCCCAATACCTGCCACCATTAAGGACCGAGGCGAATGTAATAACACTCTTGGTTCTACCAACACCAAAGCGTTTGCTTGCGGAAAAACGTCATATCGTTCCATTGCTCCATCTTCTCGATACATTACACTCAATGGCGTGCACGGTGCACAAGTAGCTGCTAAAGTGGGCAAAATAATTACCGGTAACGCCATTTTGTGTGCTAAGGCTTTGCCCAAGTCGGCCACTTTTCCTCCACCAACAGCGACGATGGCCTCTAAATGATTGTCCAGCACTTGCGCTTCTAACTCTTGCACACGTTGATCTGTACAAACACCTCCATAGTTTTCAAAAACAGCTGTTACTTTTTGAAACGTCGGAAAATACGGTTTTGCCGCTTGCCATGACTCAGTCCCGTGTAAAATGAATACACGATGAATATTTCTGCATAATAGTTGTCCTTCTAATAATTCCCACGAACCAATTTCGCAAAGATACTCTTGTGGTGTCCCTCTCACAATTAATGATTGTTCCATCTTGAAAATCCCCTTCATTTTTGACTTTTGAAAATTTTTTTGAAAAAGTTGTATTTTTTCAACTCTACTACTTTTCCTTTTACATATTCTATGATATGATAAACCACATCATAACACAATAAATTTTTATACATTTATTCGCTTTTTTTGAATATTTATAAAAATAATACAAAAAGGAGTTTACGCAAATGACCAAATGTAAAAAATGGCTACAGACGATTTTACCAATTTTATTCTTGTTGCTCTCATTATTACCTATTAAAGAAACTTTTGCAGCCGAAACCGATCCAGTCTATGACAAAATCATCCAAAAGGGAGAACTAGTTGTCGGCTTATCCGCAGACTATGCCCCTTATGAATTTCATGCAAAAGTAGATGGTGAAGATAAAATTGTCGGTTTTGATATTTCTATTGCTCAAAAAATTGCCGACGATTTAGGCGTTAAATTAAAAATCGAAGAACTAGGCTTTGATGCTCTGTTAGGGGCCTTAAAAACTGGCAAGATTGACATGGTCATCTCTGGCATGTCGCCAACGCCTGAACGATTAAAAGAAGTAGCTTTTTCTCAACCATATATGAACGTTCAACAAAGAGTCATTGTTCGGAAAGAAGACAAAGATAAATTTCATTCCACTAAAGATTTCGAAGGCGTTCGTGCAGGTGCCCAAAAGCAAACGACACAAGAAGAATTAATTAAAACCGAATTAACCGGTGCTGTCCCTACTTCTCTTCAAAAAATTCCAGATTTAATTATGAATCTAAAAAATAATAAATTAGATGCAGTCGTTATGGAAGAACCGGTTGGCGAAGCCTATGTTTCTCAAAATGAGGATTTAGCTTTTGCTGATGTTACCTTTGAAAAAGGCTCAAAAGATACTGCCGTTGCTTTTCCTAAAGATGCGCCCGTTTTGACGGAGAAAGTAAATGCCTCTATTAAACAAATTAATGATCAAAAATTAATGGACGGTTATAAAAAAGAAGCCAATCAATTAATGTTCCAAAAAGATCAAAGCTTTTTACAAAAGTATGGAAAGTTCTACCTTAACGGTGCAGGCTATACCATTTTCCTAGCTTTCATTGGTGTTTTGTTTGGTGCCATTTTAGGGGCATTACTTGCCTTAATGAAGTTAGCCAATTCCAAAATTTTACGTGGCATTGCCATTGCTTATATTGAATATGTTCGTGGCACTCCTTTGCTTGTTCAAATTTTTATTGTCTATTTCGGGACAGGCGTTCTTGGCTTAGACTTATCAAAAGTAGCAGCTGGTTGTATTGCCCTTTCTTTAAACAGTGGTGCATATGTAGCAGAAATTATTCGTGCTGGTATTCAGGCAGTTAATAAAGGACAATTGGAAGCTGCTCGTTCTTTGGGAATGAATCAAAACCAAGCAATGCGATACATCATTTTCCCACAAGCTATTAAAAATATTTTACCAGCGTTAGGCAATGAATTTGTTACAGTAATTAAAGAATCTTCCGTTGTTTCAGTCATTGGTGTTTCAGAACTAATTTTCCAAGCTGGCAACGTTCAAGGAGCAAGTTTTAAACCCTTCTTACCTTATTTAATTGTATCGTTAATTTATTTCGTCCTAACCTTTACTATCTCACGTCTATTAGGTGTTGCTGAAAGGAGAATGAGTACTAGTGATTAACATTAAAAACTTACAGAAAACATTCGGAAAAAATGAAGTACTTAAAGGAATTGACTTAGAAATTGAAGCTGGTGAAGTTGTCGTAATTATTGGCCCTTCTGGTAGTGGTAAAAGTACTTTTTTACGTTGCTTGAACTTATTAGAAACACCAACTGGTGGCAGCGTTGAATTTGAAGGAAAAAATTTATTAGATAAAAATACCAACATTGATCAACTTCGTCAAAAAATGGGAATGGTATTCCAAAATTTCAATCTTTTCCCGCATAAAAATGTCTTGGAAAACTTAACGATTAGTCCTGTTAAAGTAAAAAAAGAAGCCGCTTCTGAAGCCACAGAACATGCTCTTTCTTTACTGGAACAAGTTGGTTTATCAGATAAAAAAGAAAATTATCCCTCTCAACTTTCTGGTGGGCAACAACAACGGGTAGCGATTGCTCGTGCTTTAGCCATGCGCCCTGACGTGATGCTGTTCGATGAACCAACTTCTGCCTTAGACCCTGAAATGGTGGGCGAAGTGCTATCCGTTATGAAAAATTTAGCTATTGAAGGGATGACAATGGTAGTGGTTACCCACGAAATGGGCTTCGCAAAAGAAGTCGCGGACCGTGTCATTTTTATGGATGCAGGAATCATTCAAGAAGAAGGCACACCTGAAGAAATTTTTGATGCGCCACAAAACCCAAGAACACAAGATTTTCTAAGAAAAGTTTTATAAAAAGGAGCACCTAGTATGGATCGCAAGAATATCGCAACACGTTACCAACAACCTACTGAAAATTTACTCATGGATATTGCAACATTGGCGAAAAAGACCCCAAATTTAATCGATTTATCGATTGGTGACCCTGACTTAATTACCGATGAGCGGATTATCGAACAAGCAGCTAACGATGCCAAAAATGGGCATACAAAATATACCGCTTCTGATGGTAGCGAGGCATTCATTGAGGCGGTCATTCAGTTTTATCAGTCACATTATCAATTATCTTTTCAACCGAATCAAGTCCGGGCCACAGTTGGCGCTCTACACGGGATGTACCTTGCCTTACAAGTGATTCTAAATCCTGGAGATGAAGTGATTATTCATGAACCTTATTTCTCTCCTTATAAAGACCAAGTCCTTTTAGCAGATGGCGTTCCGGTCTTTTTACCAACCTATGAAGAAGATGGTTTCCAAATTGATGTAGCTCTTTTGAAAGAAAAAATCACGCCTAAAACCAAAGCGATTATTCTTAATTCACCGAATAACCCGACAGGCGCTGTTTTCTCTGAAGAAACTTTCAGAGAAATTGCACAGGTAGCGATTGAACACAACTTATACATTCTTTCAGATGAAGTTTATGAAGCCTTTTGTTTCCAAGAAACGTTTACTCCCATGGCTACGTTTGCTCCAGAAAATACTATCACTTTTGGCAGCTTTTCAAAAGCCTTTGCAATGACTGGTTGGCGTATTGGTTATATGATTGCCCCAGACTATATTAACGAAGTAGCCAAATTAATTAATGAAGGCGTTACGTATTCTGCGCCTACGTTGTCACAGCAAGCAGGAATCTATGCGTTACAACATTTTGACGAATTTGTAGACCCAATCGTTGAAGTGTTCCAAACACGTTTAGAGTATGTGGCACAACGAGTAGCAAAGATTCCTTTCCTTTCGCTTCATCCAGTCAAAGGAAGTATATACGCCTTCATTAACATTCAAAAAACCGGACTAACTTCCGTTCCTTTTGTGGAAAAGCTTTTAAAAGAGACACAAGTATTAGTGATTCCTGGAAAAGCATTTGGTGAAACAACAGGCGATGAGTACATTCGTTTAGCCGCAACACAAAATTTAGATTTATTAAAGGAAGCGTTCGATCGAATTGAAAGAATGACCTTTGAATAAAAAAAGCTTCTGCATTAGCTAATAATCATAGCTAATGCAGAAGCTTTTTAGATTTCTTCTATCAATTCAATCGCTTGCCCGCCAACATGCGGTGGAATTGACATAGTCATCGGCGGCAAGCCCACGACTGTGAAACGGACTTTGGTCCCTTTTTTCAAGTGAGACAGTGGGATACTTTCCTCTAACTGTTCAACAAGTATGTTTAAAATTACCCCATGAGAAAATAAGGGAACAATGGATTCTGGATCACTTTCTGCTTGGATATTTTCTAAATGTAATCGCATTGACAATGGCTGCGTCTCATTTAACACACCAGCCTCTGCTAATTTCCCTGTAAAAACAGCAAGTTTTTCAGTCATTTGTTTGCCTCCTTTTTAAACATCATATTGAAGAGAATTAATTCCATCCCCTAAAAATTCTGAAGCGTTGTTAAATTCGGCAGGATCATATTTGGTATAGGAAACTTGTAATGTCAAAGTAATATTTCTTAAGGTTTCAGAATGGGTAAATTTCTCTTGAGCTTGTTGTTTGAATTCTTTTCTAGTAGTGTATCCGTCATCCCCATCGCGGAAAATTAATAACGCCCAAGTCGGCGGTGTGCCGTCGATAAAGTATGGTAAGAAGCGATCATCCGTTGTCTCTTTAATCGCCGCTGTCACGATTTGTAGCAATTCATTTTTTTGTTCAGGACTTAATAAGTTACGAATACTTTCCCAATAGGCCACTCGGATCACGACTAAATATAACGGCGCTTCATAACGTGTAGAAATATCAGAAAATAAATCGAATCCTTCCTCGTACATTTTTGCTGTTCTTAAATTAGTTACTGCATCTAACGCATTTAACCGTGAAGTTTCTTTACGTAAGCGAATATTTTCTTCTTCAATCGTACGAATTTGATAAGTCACTGCATAGATTGTTAAACAGTAGAGCGGCGGCATGATTAGCCAAAATAATGAGCCATAGCTAAACAAATCATGATAGACATACTGATATACAACATAGGTCAATTGTAGAAAAATAAATATAAGCGAAAATGTTAACCCCGCTGTAATTCCTACAAAATAGGTAACGATAATTAAGATAACTGAAATTAATAGACAACTTAAGTCCACAAAGAAATCATTCGTTCCTAAGGCCATAAAGATGGTTGTGCCGACAACCAAAACAATTCCTACCAACAAAGTTAAATCCAAAAGTAAGGTCACTCGTTTTTGATTCACTCTATTCCCCACCTTTCAAATTCTTCTTCACGATGAAGAACGCACTTAATCCAATAATGGTCATACCAATTAAGAAGACAAATAGATAAATCATTAATTTATGATTATTGACAATTCGTTTACCTAATGATTCGTTGCTAACGTTGCTTACACGTTTTTTGAAACGATAATCATAGCGACGATAGTTCGGATCGACCACAATGGCATCTCCTTTGTACATAGAAGTATTCTTCTCTGTATTCACTTGTGTAGAGGCTAAAAAGACACCTTGTGATTTAGCTCCTGTTAAGATTAACGCCGCGGCTTTCGCATTATATGGAGAAAACATTAACTGCGCCGTACCGATTTGTTTACCATAATCTTTTTCAATGCTCAGTTTCTCGTTTGAAACAAAACGTGTGAAGTCCTTATCATAATGGAAATATAATTGATCGTTTAACTTACGAATCATCGGATTATCCTTAGGCGTACCAAAAATAATCAAGTTATGATTTTCTAATGCCGCATTTTTAGGCGCTTTTTTATAATACGTAATCTCACCGACATTACTTTCGGCATAATTACCAATTAAGTTAAATAGATTGGTCAACACTTTAAAATAGTTATCGTCCATTTTTTCTGGTAATAAAATCGCTAAATCAGCAAAAGAACGGCTTCTGATAAAAATGTTCGGATAGTTGTTAAATAATATGTCATTCAGTTCTTCTGTTTGAATAAACGCATTCGAATTATTTTCAATAAAGGCCCATGGAGTCTGACCATTTCGTAAAACTTCTGGTGATTTAACATTCAAATCAAAAGCAACTTTTAAAACAAAACTATCAGCAATTTCTAAGTTCTTTGGAAATTCGAGATTTAATTCATCACCGTTCGCACGAGCAGCGGTTAATTTCTTGCTGCCAATTGGTTTGTCATTGGCATAGACCGTCACTAAAGAAGAATCAAAATCTAAGTTTTCAGCGTATTTAAAATGTAAATGCACGCGACTTCCATTGGCATTGTTTCGATCCACTGGTAAATTGACAAAGTACGTTTGTTCTTGGTGATAAGCCCCTTCTAGTTTGTCCCCCGTTGAGGTTAATGGATAATTTCCATCAAATTCTAAAGTTGAACTAAACGTATCGGTATTCTCATCAACTGTTGTCTCTTCTTTATCTGTTTGGGTCATTAATTCATAGTTTGCTAAATAACGTCCCGCACGAACAAGTAAGTCCTCATCTTTAGAAGTAGCTACTAAAACATGCTTATCTGGTTGATTGAAAAATTTTAAGACAGCCTGGTCCTCCACGCGTTTGCTATCAATTTGACTTTTATACTGATCTGGTAATTTATCATAGCTGGCAATAATCAACTGATAGGGTGCTGACTGTTCTTTGTTCAAAGAAGCCATTGGCAACAATTCTTCTGAGGTAGTAATCAAACGAGCAGCACCAGCTAACGCATGGGTCGCTGCAGCTAATTCTTTTTCCGATGCATTTTCTGGTGTCAAAATAACACTGTGTTTATTCGCAATCGTGTCTGCTCCCACAAAATGATTATAAAAAGAATGAATCGTATTCTCTGGTAATTGTAAATCGTATTGGAAGTTTACGTTAGATCCTTCATACATCGTTAACCAATTTGCTGGAGTTTCAATTAAATTATACATGTCGTTTCCTGCCTGATTAATAATTTGGCCTTCAACAGTCAATGTATTTGTCTCTTTAATCAGTTCCAAAGGGATTTCAATCGTCTTTTGTTGAATACCAGTCGTATTTTCAGGACGCCAAGAATAAAACTTCACACCATTAACTGCCACAGTTAAATCTGAGGTCTGATTATTTTTTAATTGTGTGATTTGGTAGGTCATATTGAATGATGCTTTTTTTACGTCCCAATAATCAATTTTTGTAAAATACATGGTGCTACGGACAGAAGTACCTGTTAAAGAGATTGTTTTATTTTGAAAAGGTTGTGTAAAGGTATGGTTGTCTTGTTCTTTGTTTTCGGCATATACGGTCGGACTTGCGACACCAATCAGAATTGCCAGAAAGAACAACCCTATTAAAGTGACTGTTTTTTGTTTCATTGCACGTTTCCTCCTTATTTAAATCGTTCAGTTTTGTACCATTTTGTTTGTGTTTGTTTATGAAAAACATTTTCTTTAATATACATCACCATGCCATAAGCGGCGACTACTAGCCACATCTGACTGTATGTAATATACATCAAGGCAATAATTAAGATATTCTCTAAAGTCATTTCGCCTTTTTCGGTTGTAATACTGACAAAAGTACTGAAAATAAATAACAAAATCGCTAACAACCACAAGGAATTGCTAAATCCTTGCAGGGTCGTTGTTAAGTAACCAGACATTGATAAAACTAACATGATGTCTGACAAAACGAGCGATGTCATTAAGAGAAAATAAATGGACAAGAAATATAAAATATCAAAACGGATCCGACTCGCTTTAGGATTAAACAATAATTTAGCATTTTTAACAATGACATAAATATTGCCTTTGACCCATCGCGTCCGTTGTCGGAACCAAACTGACAAAGTTTGTGGCTCTTGCTCCCACGTCACTGCTTTTGGTTGAAACTTAATTTTATAGCCCATCATATAGATGCGGAAACTGATTTCTGTATCTTCGGCTAACGCTTTGTCATCCCAGCCGCCAATGGCTTCAATAATACTACGACGAACAATGAAATTTGTGCCAGGAATCGTGCATAACTTAAATAATTGAAAACGACCGGCTTGTGCCATCCATTGAAAGGCAAGTGTTTCGATATTAATAAAGCGTGTCAACAGGCTTGCATTGCGATTTCTCGTTCTAAATTTACCAATAACCGCGCCGTATTCCTCACTAGCAATTAACTCTCCAACTAAATAACGGAGTGCATTCGGTTCAGGTGTATTGTCCGCATCATAAATGGCAATCACGTCCCCCTTGGCTTGCTTGAAACCAATGTTTAAGGCATTAGACTTACCTTTCCCACCTGTTATATTGTCTGTATTAATAATCTGCAAATTTCGATTAACCGCCTTTTTTTGGACGTTAGCTAAAAGCTCAGCACTATTATCACTTGAGTTGTCATTAATCACAATAATTTCATAGCGATCTTGCGGATAATTAAAATTCAATAACGCTTCAACTGTTCGCACAATGACAATTCCTTCATTATGGGCCGGCACCATAATTGAAACAAACGGCGCGTCTTCGTCCTCTACAGGTGGTGGTGCGACAGGATCTGTTTTTAAATAATAAACATAGCCAAAAATAACTAAGAGAATATTTACAATTAGTAGACTCCAAATAATGATAGTTGCTGTTAACATTACAATGTCAGCAATGGTCATTTGTCTTCCTCCTTATTAATATATTTCGACCGATAATTCTTTCGTCCAATCATAAACAAAATAATCAGGATGATTAAAGTCAGCGTGACAACGCCAATCAAAATATTGTTTGTAATACTGAAAAAGAATGAAAATAACCCTGTAAATCGTTGTTTTTCAACTGTTGAAGCCCCTGTATCAGCCAAACCATTGACAATTTGATTGTTTAAGAAGAACCGATTATTCCGAAATTCGATTTTCTGCGTTTGTGTTTGAACAGTGAAATGTTGATCCGCTTCTGAAACACTAAACACTATTGGTGCTTCCTTGACTTCTTGAATTAGATGATCCACTTCTTTTTTAGAATTTGGAAATGAAAAACTAATGGTGGTCGGCATTGGAAATCGATAGTCATTCGGATTATCTTTATCCGTCCATTCAATCCCCGATAAATAATCATACGGTAAATCAAACAAAGCATTCTTATAAGTGATTGATTCTCCCGTTTGGTTTCGATAAAAAACGCGTTCAATCGGCGGATTTTCTCTTAGAATCACTGTATCACTAATTGCTAGACCATCCTCTTGGTATTGAAGGTCTTGATTCCAGTATCCTGGAGCAGAAATGCCTACTGGATAGACATGTCTGTCGACCAATAAACTAATCTGCTGCTCCATCAATTGTTTCAAGGCACGTTGGTCATTTAAATCAACATTGTTAACGACCGGTGTTTCTAAGAAAATGACCCCCGTCGAAGCAAACGCACGTAACGCATTCGTAAATAGTTTATAAGGTAAAATCGTATTGTTTTGTGAAACGCTCGTACTGGATAAAATATAAGGATACGTGGTTTTAACTAATTCTTCTTGCAAATAGGTTGCCACAGACATATCTCTTAACGGGTTAAAATCAGAAATCGTCAAAAACGGCCGTGACATTTTTTCACTTTCCAGCCATTGACTAATTACGTCTAAGCTTTCTAAAAAAACAGCGCCTTTGCGTTCAAACATTGGTAGAAAAGCATGCCCATTCTCAATTACACCAAATGGATATTCTTCTGGTGCTAATTCTTGTGTTTTTAATCGGCCAACCGTCTGACCTTGCGTATTTTCCAGCACAACTGATTGATCTTGAAAAGGCAATACTTGAGAAAAACGGTTTTTTTCATCTTCTAACCGATATTGACGATGACTTAATTCTTTCCACGTACCGCTAAAATATTGTTTTTCATCGTCACGCATGTTTCGACCAATGTGTAATTGTTTGCCTTTAAAATGAACTCGATCTGCTAGAAAATCAGAGGCAATAACGCCGGCTTGTTCAGGCCAATTCACCATAGAAATCAAACTGTCATAGCCATCATTTAGCAATTCGCCAGGTACATAATCTGATACCGCCACACTCTGAACTTCTACTCCAAAACTCGTCAACACTCGTTGTAAAGCATCCACATCATTTTCTTTTTTCCCAGCAATATTCAAGCTGTCATAGACAAGTAAGACATGTTTACTTGGTGCAGCCAGCGCCGGTTTGGCAAAGCCACAAAAAACGAAAAAGAGTAAGAAACACACCCAGCCAATAAGATATTGTTTATTTTTCAATTCCCTCTACCTCCCCAATGACTTGTGGTGTTGTATCTTGCCACATTCGTTTACCAATAACATCAGAAACAATTTGTAACAAGAGAAAATCTAAAAATACTGAGACTAAAAACAAATGACGTACTAAGTCACTATCCCCATCAATAATAATTGTTGAAATGAAAACAACTAATAAATTTAGATAAATTCCTGTCATTAAAAAGAAGCGAAAAACTAATCTGGGTTCGTTTCTCTTGAGTCCTCTGTATAAACCAACGCCATATAAACCAAACAGAATCACGCCTAATAATAGATAGAAAGCAAAGTTTTTAGGAAAAAAACTGGCTTTAATACGGTTATACACCATAAAAAATTTAGATTGTTCCAGCGGTGCACGCCCCGTCGTTTTCTCAAAATTCCCCACATTATTAGGCTTTACTAAGTAAACATTTGGGACCGCTGAATTCAGTCCTTGCCATAATTCAGATGGATAATTTAAATAATTCAATAACACCCATCCAAAACTCGTTTTATCAAAAAAATCTTTTTTCATTTGTTCAGAAGTTGGTGACACAGGACTGTATTCTTCAAAGTAGGAACGTCCCTTTTGCAACCCATATTGCGGGTTGATTCCGCCCTCTGACATCCGTTTATCTGGAACCTTACTATCCTTCATTACACCGCGCGTCATACTGTGGTAGACATCACGTTCATAGATATCGTTAGGAACGATAAAAGCCGCTAACGTTGTAAAACCAATCAACGCAATTAAAAAGGCCGTCATTGACAATCGTTGATAACGTTGTGACAAGTAGACAAAAAATCCTAATCCAGCAATAATTACGCCAATAATCAGCAAATATTCTTGGCGTGTTGTTCCTATTAAAAGTACTACTGCTTGTGCCAAGATAACTAAAACTATTCTTCTGAGCCAAGTTCGTGGTTTCGTCACCCGATAAAAATAGACAGAAAATGCTAAGACACTCACAGAAAGTAAAAAACTCGTCGCTTCTGTATAAAAGGAATTAAAATAAATCGTATAGGAGGTATCCCCTAAGATGAAAATAACCAACAAGGAGATAAGATAACTTTTTTTCAAAGATACGTCTTCGGTTAAGCCTCGCACCAGAATATAAATTGACACTAAAAAACAACTAAGATAAACGAAACCTAAGAAACGAATATCGAAAAGTGTCTGACTATAAAAAAGTTTATTAAGCCAAATGGCAACGGTAATGAAAAATTGTTGAGTGGAAACAAAGTGCGTCGTTGTTTCATTAAAATAACGCATAATTGAAAAGTCCTTAACAAAATAGGCCACATTGTCGTAGCTATCACCATTGACACGATAAAGACTATTTGAATTTAACACACGAAAATACTCGCCATTATCTCCCAAGCCATTAATCGGATAAACGAATAACAAAATGCTTGTCACTAACCCAATCCCTAAAACGGCCAAAAGACTTGGAGAAATATAACGACTCAACCATTCAAAAGCCGAGTTCATGTATTTTTTGATCTTTTCCATGCTTTCACCTCATCTAGAAATCATAGGCCAAAAGAGCCATTAAGTTATTATAGGAATAGACTTGTTTCGTAACTTTATCACCAAATCCTCCATAAATCGGACTGCTTGAATCCATAATTTGAAAATTATTAAGTACTGTAATTGCCGCACGATACAACTCTTTGTCATTTTCGGCAACACCAATTAAAGCCGCTATCGCATAACTAGCTGCAGATTGATTTTTATCCACGGGCGATCCATTTAAATCATACGAGTTAAAAAGCGTTCCTTGCTGAACTTGTTTTCGCACAAAATCAATACTAGTCTGCTTCGCCATACCCACTTCACTTAAATGGACAATCGTTAATAAAGATTCAATAATATTAAGTGTTCCGTTGTTTTCGTATTTATTTGTTTGATGATTAAACTTCGTTTGATAAAGAGGTAAATCATCAGAAATATAGCCATCATCTATTAATTGGTAATGATACTGCAAGTAGTCTGCTGAAATCCCAAATTCTTTGTATAGATAACCCAGCGTAATTAAGTCAATATAAAACAAAGAAGTTTCTGAAGACTGTTGTTTTGATTTACTATCGTAAAAATCAATTAAAATATTATCTTTCATAGAGGTTTTCATAAAACTCTTGCCTAATTTTTTAATTTCTTGATCATACTGATCTGTTTTAAAATGACCCCCTGCTTCAATTAATGAACGAATGATCCGTAAATCATCAATCGAGGCATTGACATTGTATTTATTGCCTTGTTCGTCAATTCGATAACTAAATTGGACGCCGTCGTAAAAGGTGTCTTTCGTCTGCTTGTAAAAATTATCAAAACGTCCCTGCGTATCAAAAGCTAAATTACGCAAATATAGACCCGAAGACTCACTTAGCAATTCATGTCCTGTGGCGACATCTTTGCGTTCAGCATCTGGTAAATAATTGGTTAAAAAGCCGCCGTCTGTTTTGAGCCGGGTTTCAATAAAAAACTTCAACAAATCTTTGCGTTCAGCTGTTTCTTTTGTGTGAAATTCATGTTTTGTTAAAAAATGTTGTTTGTCTGTCGACATTAAGCGTTGAATTTTTGGATTCACTTTTTCCACCTCTACTTTATAGGATTTTTCTCTAAACAAAAGAAAATATCCTCCCAGAAGCACCACGAATACCCCAATAAAAATCCAAAGTTTTCTCTTCATTGTTACGCCTCTTTTCCTCACTTCTTTATTGTCAGTGTACACAAAAGTACTTGTTTTTGCGAAACTTACGCTACATCTTCAAGCGCAAGAAAAAAAGCAATCCATAAAAATAAAAGGATTGCTTTAACCGTTTCGTCGATCATTTCCTGTCATCGTAATCTCTTTTGACAGATAACGCACACGTTCCATAATTCGTCTGGCTTTTAGCGGCTCTTGTTCTCCTCGTTGCGTCACGGTTAAATGCTCTTCTAAAGCTTTTAAATCTAGATTGGAAGAGAAAAAAGTAACTAATTGTTCTTGCATTCGGTATTGCAAGATTACGCTTAAAACGTCGTCACGAATCCAACTAGTCATGGATTCCGCACCAATGTCATCAATCATTAATATAGGGGATTTTTTTACTGCATCGAGCTTTTCACCAACTTGATCGCGACCAATGGCTTGCTTCATTTCTACTGTAAATGTTGGAAAATGAACAATTGTCGTAGTAAATCCACGTTCTGCTAAAGCATTAGCCATCGCACCTAATAAGAAAGATTTTCCTACACCGAAGGGGCCTTGTAAATAGAGCCCTTTATGAAATTCTTTTGGTGTCGCAGGATATTCTCTTAAAAATTGCATTGCTTCTGCTAACGCTTTGGCTCGACCTTGAGAAGATGGATCGAAATCTCGTAAATTTGCTTCTCGGACATCTTTTGGCATGTCCATTGCCCTTACTCGATTACGAATTTCTTCTTCCTTCTGACGGGCGATTAAATCAGCCGTTGGGACATACGTTACATCAATGTAATGAAAATTCAACATTAATCTTGGCTCATAGCCGGGGGCAATCATTGCCGGATCGTTTACTTGAAATTTCTTTTTTTCTTGAACAAATTCATACAGCTTAGCATAACTTTTACGAATATCTTCATCGGTTAAACGCTCTCGGTTTGCTTGTATAAAGGCTTGAACATCTTGATCTTTCAATACTTCGTTAACCAGCTCTTCATATCGTTCATTGATGTCACGCTTCTGGATAATTTTTGACATTTCTTTTCCTACGTCTTCCATCATTGGTCACCTCCTTGGTTTAAAAATTCTTGAATTTGTCGATCTAACTCGGCTTGTTCTTCTGGGGAAAGTTTTGTTTCATCGTTTGGCTGATCTGCCCATTCTGGCAATCGCTCTTGTCGAACAGTTTGGCGTTTCCCTGAATAATTTTGTTGTCGCTGTTTTTGTTTGGTTTGGCTTTGTTTTGCCAATTCTCTGACATGTTCAATTGCTTTTTCTGGTGAATGAATGCCACTTTGTCCCCATTCATTCGCAATTCGATTCACATACTCCGCTTTTAAAGTCGGTTGTTGTTGAATATTGTAAACATAGTTAATCAAAATATTAATCACACTAGTCGGTAAGCCTGATTTGGCAACCAAATATTTCACTAATGAACGTTCTTGTGGTGTCGTATAGCCGCCTCGACTATTTTTTAAAGCTTCTAAATATTGAATAGGCGGATTCTTTTCACTATCCATAATCATTTGAATATCCAGTTCAGAAAAACCATTCATTTTTAATGCGTTATATCGATACGTTTGTTGCTCTTCCACCGTCAATTGTGCTTGCTTGTTTGTCACTACGTTTGTTGATTGTGGTTTTTTATCAGGATCAAACGCTTGATGAATCGTTCGCACTAATTCCTTAGGCAAAATTCGACTTGTATAATAGTCAAATGATTTCGAAGCAAAGTCTACCATATCTAACTCATTGATGCCATATAATTGATGAAAAACATAGACTTCTTCTTGAAAACTAGCCTCATCTTCAGGCAGTTGTAAACCTAAACGGTGCAAACCTTCCACAAAATAGTGCCAATCAAAAGAATCCGTTGATACAGAAATTTTCTTCGATTTTTCTTTTTGAGAAAAAGTTTCTTGAATCGTTGTCAATCGGTTCGCTTCGGAAACAATTTGTTCTTCTTTAAAGGCATAAACCTCTTGAAAGCTAGCGGAAACATTTTGATAGCCCTCTGTTTTAGTAGGATGCGGTTGGAACTTTTGCACTAATTGATCAAATTTCCGTTGTCCAACCCGATTAAATAACACTAAAGCTAACACTTCATCTTTAAAAAAACGAGCGGCTGTTTCAGGTGCTTTTAAATAATATAAATAACAATCTCCTAATTCCCGATCTGTTTTTTTATACGTTTCTAGCAACCCAATGCCTTCTAATTTGTAGCAAGCTTCTTCTAATTGTTGGCAACTCAAGTCCAGCAAACTAATTAAATCTGCATGAAACAGCGAGCCATTCTCCTCTGAGTCTGTTGTTTCAGATAACAAAAGCCAATATAAACTAAACGCATTGGCGCCGACAATTGGTTGATATAAAAAGGTTAAAACCTCTTTCTCTTGATCAGAAAGCGGTGAATCAATAACCGCTTGAAAAATATTTTTTGGTTGGATTCTTTGCCGATTTCCTTTCAAAGAAAGACCTCCTTTTTAATTTTCTGAGTCAGGAGAAGAAGATTTTGCTTTGTCGACAATGTCCTGTAACTCTTTCAAAAACACGCTCATATCTTTGAATTGTCGATAAACACTCGCAAAGCGGATGTAGGCAATTTCATCTAGATTGACTAAATCTTCCATCACATATTCACCGATAAGCGTTGTAGAGACTTCATTTTCCCCTAAACTACGCACTCGATTTTCAACATTATCGACAATTTGAACCATTTGTTCCATAGCAACGGGTCTTTTTTCCGCAGAGCGAATGAGCCCACGCAAAATTTTATCACGATTAAATTCTTCACGATCCCCATTTTTCTTGATTACAAGTAATGGCGCCGCTTCAATTCTTTCAAATGTAGTGAACCGATAACTGCAATTTTCACATTCACGACGACGGCGAATTGCACGTCCATCATCTGCTTGACGGCTATCAATAACACGGGAATTATTATGATGACATCTTGGACAACGCATAACGTTCACCTCTTCTATTCTGTATAATTTTTGTTGCCTATATTATAACATGAAATTGCGCTATTACTAGGTCTTTAGAACTGGTTCTTCGTTGAATCTTTGCCATTTTTTAATAAAAACAAAGACTTTCACTGTTTTTTCTGAAATTTTCAAAACATTTTACGCCATTAAAAAAATATTCACTTCTTTCCAATTTGTTCCTCTAGCCACTTCTTCACTTGCTGTTCCGTTTCTTCTCTAGTTCCTTGGTTATCAAAAACGATATCTGCTCGTTCTTTTTTCATTTCAATCGGCCATTGGCTAGCAATTCGTTGTTGCGCTTCTTCTTCTGTTAATTGGTTTCGGGCCATCAGACGCTCTTTTTGAATCTTTTCTGGTACATATACCACAGCAACTTGATCCATGATCGCCTCATAATGAGCTTCATAAAGCAGAGGAATATCAACAATAACAAGGGCGGCTTTCTTTTTAGCTTCTTCAATTTGACGTAAAATTTCTTTTCTTAAAAAAGGTTTCAGCGTTTCATTTAACAACTCTCTTTTTTGAGGACTAGCGAAAATTAATTGTCCTAATTTTTTCCGATCCAATTCACCAGTTGTTAATACTATTTCTGGTCCGAAAGTTTCAACGATTGCGGCTAAGGCTGGTTGCCCTTTTGCAACAATTTCGCGGGCGATAATGTCGCCGTCAACAATTGGATAACCTGCTTTTTTAAAAAGAGCAACAACCGTACTTTTACCTGTCGCAATCCCTCCTGTAATGCCTAAAACTTTTGTCATTTCAATCGACGACCTTTCAATTGTTGGCATTGTGGACAATAATGCGTACCACGTTGTGCCACTTTTGTTTTAACAATTGGCGTACCACAACGATTGCAAGGTAAGCCTGTTTGCCCGTAGACATTCAACGCTACTTGAAAAGTCCCTGCTTCTCCTAACGCGTTTAGATAGGTGCGGATGGTGGTTCCACCTGCTTCAACAGCGCGTGCCAAGACGTCAATGATTGCTTGATACAACGTAGCAACTTCCGCAGGTTTTAAGGAATCTGCTGGTTGTTCTGGATGGATTTGCGCTTGCCAAAGTGCTTCATCTACATAAATATTCCCCAAACCCGTCACTAGCTTTTGATCTAACAGCAATGGCTTAATTGCTTTATGATGCTTTTTCAAGCCTTGTTGAAAAGTAGCTAATTGGAAAACGTCTGGTGTTGGCTCTGGGCCCAAAGCTAAAATCCCTTTATATTGATGACCTTGATTCTTAGGAACCAATGTCATACGCCCAAATTTCCGTACATCTAAATAACGTAATTGCGTGCCATCTGTAAAAGTAAACATTACATGGGTATGTTTGGCAATTTCATCATCAGCCTGATGAAACTCATATTTTCCTTCCATCCGTAAGTGAGAAATCATATCATTATCAGACAATTTAAAAATCAGAAATTTTCCTCTTCGCTCAATCCCTTCAATCGTTTGACCAGCTAATTGACCTTGAAATACATCAACTTCTGGTGATTCAATAATTCTTGGCCAAAAAACAATGACTTCTTGAATGGTTTTTCCTACAACAAGTTTTTCAAGTCCTTTTCGCACTGTTTCTACTTCTGGTAATTCTGGCATTATTTTTGCTCCTTTATATAAAGAGGTCTGAACGCTTAGATATCAACGTCCAGATCCTACTTATCCTTATTTTATTCATCGTTCTTAATGGGTAAGCTATTATTTTGCTTCATACCATGTTTTTCCCCAACTGCTATCGGTGATAAGTGGCACATGTAAGGAAACTGCGTGCTCCATCACTTCTTTGACGAGTTGATTTAATTGTTCTAATTCTGATTCTGGTACTTCAAAAACTAATTCATCGTGCACTTGTAATAACATTGTCGCTTGTAATTTTTCTTCTTTTAAACGACGCGCCATTTCAATCATCGCAATTTTTAAAATATCTGCGGCACTTCCCTGAATCGGTGTATTAATCGCTGTACGTTCAGCGAACGAACGTAGATTAAAGTTTCTTGAATTAATATCACTTAAATAACGACGGCGATGATACAATGTTTCCACATAGCCTTTGTCTTTGGCATCGCGGACTATCTCTTCCATATACTGCTTCACGCCTGGATATTTTTCAAAATAGGTGTCAATATATTGTTGTGCTTGCTTCCTAGTAATGCCTAAGTTTTGGGACAAGCCATAATCACTGATACCATAGACAATTCCAAAATTCACTGCTTTAGCTTGACGACGCATGTTAGGTGTGACATCTTCTGCTTTTTCAACACCGAAAACTCGCATTGCAGTGCTGGCATGGATATCTTGCCCTTCCACAAACGCTTCTTTTAAATGCTCATCATTAGAAATATGCGCGAGCACACGTAACTCAATTTGAGAGTAATCAGAAGAGAAAATCAACCAATTATCCTCTCTTGGTACGAAGGCTTCTCTAATTTTTCGGCCTTCTTCTAAACGGATAGGAATGTTTTGTAAATTAGGATCTACTGAGCTTAACCGTCCTGTTTGGGTCAGTGTTTGTACATACCGAGTATGAATTTTATTATCTGGCTGAATTACTTTTAAGAGTCCTTCAACATAGGTCGATTGAATTTTGGCAATTTGACGATAAGTTAAAATATCGGCCACAATTGGTGCTTGTTCTTTTAGTTGTTCTAAAACATCTACCGCTGTTGAATAGCCAGTTTTCGTCTTTTTGATCACAGGTAAGCCCATTTTTTCAAATAAAATAACGCCTAATTGTTTAGGTGAATTCAAATTAAATTCTTCGCCAGCTTCTGCATAGATTTTTTCTTCGATTTCTTTCAAGCGTTCTGAAAATTCTACTTGCATTTCTTTTAAGCGCGTGGCATCAACACGGATCCCAGTTATTTCCATATCGCCTAAAATACGAGAAAGTGGTAATTCCATTTTATAGAATAAATCAGCTTGATTCTTTTCTGTTAATTCGCTATCTAATTTGCTTGTTAAAAATTGAATTGCTTTAATCTTACGTGCTAAATGACCAAAGAAAACTTCTTCGTCCTCTGGCAAGCCTTTTTTGGCCCCTTTTCCATAAATAGCTTCATCAGATTGAATCGCATCATATCCGTAATGTTGTGCTACACCTTCAATATCAGCGTTATTGTCATTGGTATCAAGTAAATAAGCAGCCAATAAAACATCAAAGGCAATCCCTGTCATTTTTCCTACATAGCGATTTAGTGCAACGTACGTCCGTTTTGCATCGTAGACATTTTTTTTACGTGTCTCATCCATCAACCAATCGATAAATGGCTGACTTTCAAAAACAGCTAAATTATTCGTGGTATAAATCTTCTTGTCGTTGCCCCAAGCAAGGCCGACAATCGGTGACGTATGATAGTTATCTTCCATCATCTCAACATAAAGAGCCATATCGTCTGTAAACATTTCATTGGTTAACTGATCTTCGACTACTTCAAATAAAATATCTTCCATTTCAACAGGTTCTTCTGTAATGTCCAACTTAGCTAAAAATTGTTTAAAATCCATTTCTTTATAAAAAGGAACCAATTTTTCTAAGTTTTTCCCTTCATATGCCAAGTCTTCCACATTGACTTCGACTGGTGCATTGACTTCAATTGTCGCTAAACGTTTAGAAAGGAAGGCTTGCTCTTTATCATTAATCAAGTTTTCTTTCATTTTGCTTTTTTTCATTTCATCGATATTCTCATAAACCCCTTCAACTGAGCCATATTGTTTTAACAGCTTAATCGCGGTTTTCTCACCGATTTTCGTTACACCTGGAATGTTATCCGACGTGTCGCCAGCCAACCCTTTCATATCAATAATTTGCTTAGGCGTTAACCCATCATATTTTTCAGCAATATGCTCAGGTGTATATGATTCAATATCGCTAACTCCTTTAACAGTGATATCTACTTTGACAGTGTCCGTCGCTAATTGTGTCAAATCTCGGTCCCCTGATAACACGACAACATCAAATTCATCTTTATCAACTTTGTTGGCTAATGTACCAATAATATCATCTGCTTCATAGTTAGGTAGTTCATAATATTTTACGCCTAAACCTTCTAAAAGTTCACGAATATACGGCATTTGTTCTTTAAATTCCCCCGGTGTTTTTGAACGTCCGGCTTTATATTCTGAATAAAATTCTGTTCTGAATGTGGTTTTCCCTGCATCAAAAGCGACTAAAACATGAGTAGGCATTTCTTTTTGCATTACATTTTCAAACATATTGTTAAATGCATAAATAGCATTTGTATGCAAGCCGTTCTTATTTTTGAATCGTTCTAATGAGTTATGTAGCGCAAAAAATGCACGAAAGGCTACACTGTTTCCATCAACGAGTAATAATTTTTTTTTGGTCATTTTTTTCCCCTCATCTTTAGCAAACTAGTTTCCTTTCTATTTTAACAAAAAACTACAGAATTTGCAGTAGACGGCGATTGCAGAATGAAAGAAAAAGGTATTTGACATAGTTCCTTAGTGACAACTATATCAAATACCAAAATCAATCAGCAATACACGCTGGATCTTCACAAGTATGAGAATCTTTTTACGGCAAAACATTTCCCGCTGCACGATAAATATCGTACCAATCTTCGCGACTAATCACAATGTCTGCTGCTTTAGCAATTTCTTCAATTCTACCAAGATTCATACTTCCTGCGATGACTTGCATATTAGCAGGGTGGCGCAGAATCCAGCTGCTGGCTAAACCAGTTGGCGTTGTTTGATATTTTTCAGCCAATTCGCTTAATTTTTGATTTAACTCAGGGAATTTTTCATTTCCAATAAAGACACCTTCAAAATAACCATATTGGTACGGTGACCATGCTTGAATAGTCATTTGTTTCAACCGTGAATAATCTAAAATACCATGATCATAATCAATGCTTCCTGATATTTCCATATTTGTTTGTAAGCCTTGATCTACCATACCAGTATGCTTGATGCCAAATTGTAATTGATTGGCTAATAACGGTTGTTTAACAGCTGTTTTTAAAAGTTCAATTTGTCCTGGCGTTTGGTTACTTACACCAAAATAGCGAACTTTCCCTTGTTTTTCTAATAAATGAAAAGCTTCAGCTACTTCTTCTGGTTCCACTAAAGTATCTGGACGATGCAACAATAATGCATCGACTGAATCTACACCTAAACGCTGTAAACTCCCTTCGACCGCTTCTAAAATATGTGCTTTTGAAAAGTCAAAAAAGCCCTGACGAATCCCACATTTCGTTTGTATAAAAATATCTTCACGACGAATGGTACTTTCTTTTAAGGCCTTACCAAAAATGGTTTCGCAGTCGCCGCCACCATAAATGTCGGCGTGATCAAAAAATGTAATGCCATGATCATAAGCAGTTTCAATTACCTGTTGAGGATTTTCAGCACCATTTAAGCGCATACATCCTAAGATAACCGAAGAAACTGTTTCGTCACTTGTACCAAATTGCAGTTGTTTCATTTTAATATCCTCCTCATCCATTCCTCTTACTTCTTCATTTTAACACTATTTAGACAAAATTGGACTTCTTACGATAGATTCGCTTCGACTTTTTCAAAAAAAGCAGGAGATAATTCCTCTGGCAAATAAACCACTGTCTTAGAAGAAAGCGCTACGTTCATCTGAAACAAATGATTGACAATTAAGAGGTGTACTTGGTGAAGTTGATACGTTGGTTTTCCATGAATAATTGTAATATTCTTTTTTTCACTGAAATAGCTTTTTATAGATTGCCCCAACGCTTGTTCCTTTTCTGGAGGAAAGTCCGTCAATAGGCAAATAATATATTTTTTTTCATATAAAATCGGGTTAAATAAATCTAGGATGTGATAAAAATAGCAACTCGTCAATTCCCGTTCTTTTACTGAAGTAAAGACTGGATATAGGCGTTTTAAAAGCCTAATAAGTTTTTGTAATCTGTGCCAGGTTTGTTGATAACGAGCAGCGAGTGTTTGTTCCTGTTTATGAGCTGGCAACCATGCTTGTCCGTCTAATAAACTATTCATATGCGTACTTAAAAATCGACATAAATGAATTTCTTGATAATTAAAATGATGTTGTGTAAAATTTCTCCTAATTTCTTTCATAATAAAAATAGCTGTTTTTAAGCATAAACTTTCTATTTTCATTTGCTCATGAATAAAATACTTTCGCGCTCTCTTGCCAAAACAACCACCAAAATGTGCTTCAAGAATCACAAATAACGCTTTTTGTTCTTTAAGAGACATAAAAGAAGTGCTCAACACTTCCACACGAAATAAATAAAAAAAAGCACTTGTTTGTTGAAATAAATTAGCATTTGGCACTGAAATTTCATGCCCGCCTCTATATCGTTTCTCCCAAATATAAATTAGCCAACTAAGATGATTCTGTTGTGCTACATTTAAATCCAACTCAAAAAAGGTAATGATTTTCCGAGTCATTTCTCTGTTTTCTTCCAGACAGCTTTCTTGGAAAAACAAATAAAAACAAAGGATTAACTGTCGAATTTGCCATTCATTACCAGTTAAATCGTAATGTTTTTGACGTACAATAATATCAAAATTAACTAGCCAACGTCGAATATTAGAAAGTTTCTTCCGAAGAGTTGATTCCTGTAATTCCAATACCTGGGTCAATTGTGCATAATTGATTCGCTCTTCAATTAGACAACGTAAAATATAAAATTCGGGAATAAAATAACAAAATTTTTGTCTAAATCGAGCCAAGCCACAAACGCATAATTCACGATATTTTACAATTCCTTTGGTCGTTGTATAAATCTTACAAAGCCCTTCTATCTTAAACGTTTCCTGCTTTTTTTCAAAACGTTGAATGTAACAATGGATGGTTTTGTCGCTCACCTTTAGTTTTTCTGCAGCCATCAAAACAGAAAATGTCTGCTCTTGTTGCAGTAAATCCAACAATTCCAACATATTTTTATGTTCAAAAGACAATAATTCCTTGAAATCCATATATCGTCCCCTTTCACTCCCTTGTTATAAGAATACGTCAAATAAGGCAAAAATTTTTTTAAGAAGAAAAAAATAGAGAACAAAAAGTATTGATTACTTTCCGCTCTCTACAATTATATCGAATTATTTTTTTGAAATATGCAGTGTCATAGCATTTGCTGCTACAATAATTGTACTTAATGACATCAAGACAGCACCTACAGCTGGATTTAAAACAATCCCAATTGGTGCAAGAACCCCAGCCGCTAAAGGAATGGCGACAATATTGTACCCAGCTCCCCACCAAAGATTTTGGATCATTTTACGTCGTGTTTGTTTGGCTAAATCTAAGAACCTTAAAATATCTTTAGGATCACTATCCGTCAGTACAACATCTGCCGAATCAATCGCTACATCTGTACCAGCGCCTATCGCAATGCCGATTGAAGCACGGGCTAAACTTGGTGCATCATTAATACCGTCTCCTACCATCATGACCTGATGTCCCTCAGTAAGATATTGTTGCACAATTTTTTCTTTATCTTCTGGTAAGAGCTCTGCGTAGTATTCCTTCATTCCTAAATAATTAGCAACTGCACTGGCGGCTGTTTGATTATCCCCTGTTAACATGACTGGCGTAATTCCTTGCGCTTGTAACTCTGCAATAAATGTTTTAGCTTCTGGTTTGACTTTATCTCCTAAAGCAAGCAGTGCGACTAATTGACCAGCGATGATTAAATAGCTCAAGGTATTTCCTTGCTCTTGATAGTTTGTTTTAATTGTTTCATCGAAGGTTAACTGTAACCGTGCAACTTCTTTTTCATTGACTATTTTGACTTCTTGGTTTTGAACAGTAGCAACCAGTCCTACGCCTGATAAAGCTTGCAGATTATGGGCTTCATAAGGTTGAACGGCTTGTTTATTTAAATAGTTCATGATCCCAATTGCCAACGGATGATTTGCATTTTTTTCCAATGCCCCAATATATTTAAGTGCTTCTTCTCTAGTAAACTGCTTACTCATTAATTCTAAGCCAGTAACTGTAAATTGTCCTTCTGTTAAAGTTCCAGTTTTATCCAGCAACACATATTCAACCTTATTGGCTTGTTCTAATGCATTCCGATTTTTTAAAAGTAAGCCATTTTTAGCAGCAATGGAGGTACTTCTAGCAATCACTAAAGGAATTGCTAAGCCTAACGCATGGGGACAGGCAATAATAAAAACTGTAACCATTCGTTCAAATGCTAGCGACAAATCTTTCGTCGCCATTAACCAACCGATAAATGCTAACACACCTACGAATAAGGCAATATAGAATAACCACTTGGCTACACGGTCTGAAATGGATTCTAGTTTTGATTTTTCCGATTGCGCTTGTTTAACCATCTCCATAACTTTTGACAGGTAACTATTTTCACCCGTGCCAGTTACCGAAATTTCAATCATTCCGTTGCCATTGACAGCTCCACCAATCACGGAGTCACCAATGTTTTTTTCTACTGTTTTTGATTCCCCTGTAACCATCGATTCGTCGACTGTTGTGCTTCCTTTCAAAATTTTACCATCTGTCGGAATTTTATCTCCCGAACGAACAATCAAGCGATCGCCTTCTTGGACATCTTGCAAAGGAATTTCTTCTTCCCCATGTTCAGTCATTCGCTTGACTGTGTCAGGCAACAGTTCAGCCATTTTTTTCAAGGCATCACCAGCATTAGAAATAGCATTCATTTCAATCCAATGGCCTAAAAGCATAATAACAATCAGAGTGGCTAATTCCCAGAAAAAGTCCATCACGTGGGCCTGATTCGTAAAATGATTCATGTAAAACGCATATAAGCTGTAAAAATATGATACCGAAATCCCCATCGCAATTAACGTCATCATTGCTGGACTCTTTTGCTGTAATTCCATTCTAGCGCCACTTAAAAATGGTTGCCCACCATAAAAAAATAGCACAGTTGCTAAAATTAAGACCAACCAATCAGAACCTGGAAAAGTAAATTGAAAAGGTAATTGAAAACCCATCATTGGTGAAAGAACAATAATCGGAATAGCTAAAATCAATGACAGCCAGAATTTTTGTTTAAAATTCCCCATATGCATTGAATGATCCATTCCCTTCATTCCTTCATGTTGGTGTGACATAGCCATTTGTTCATGCGCCATATCATGATTCATGTGATTCATTTTATCGTGGGACATTGTTGGCTGTTTTTCCTGGTGTTGTTCATGATTATGTTTTGTTGACATATGATCCCTTCTCTTCTTAAGTATTTTCATCTTAAGCATAGCACAAGATGAAAATTGTTAGAAATAATTACTTTTTTTAGTTTAGAAAAAAAAGAGCCGAATTTTGCGTATGTATATTTTAAGAACACCTTATCCTCATATTTATTACAAAAGGAGTGTTTCAATGAAAATTACTACAAAGCAAGTCGGGGCACGCATGCGTGAAGCTCGAAAAAAGAAGAAGTACACTTTACGTTATTTAGCCAATAAAATTGGTTTATCTAGTGGAAGTACAATTAGTAACTGGGAACTAGGTTTGAATTTACCCAATAAACGATACTTAAAAAAAATCGCTAAAGCCTGTGACACAACAGTAGATTGGCTACTTTATGGTGATTTCGATCGATTTGTGCGCCAGCTATTAAAAGAAAATTTTCAAAATAAACAACTGCTAAAACCACCTTTTTTTACTCAGTTGATGGGACGTTTATCTGAAGAACAGCTATCCTATCACGATTCCTTAAAAATTATGATTCAAGCGCAAAAGTTACAGCAGTCCTTTTATGCTTTTCCTTTAACAGTAGAAGCCCCCTCTCATTCCCAAGAGAGTATTTCTATTTATGAACCAACAACTGCAGAAGAACAGTCTGACCAATCTTATTATCATCCGTTTATTTTGTCAGAACTCCATGAATTATTTACACATTCTCAAAATCCAGAATTGGATTATTCTCTGATTATCGCTTTTCTTCCTTTGTTAAAAGTAGATCAATTAACTGAACCTCAAAAAGAAGTCTTACTGGCCATCTTTAAGCGGATGAATTCCTTTAAAGACCAAACGCTTTTAAATGAATTCTTTGTGGAATTACAGTATTTACTCTGATTCTACAAAAAAGATTGAGCCATGTATCTCAAGGACTTAGGCTCAATCTTTTAGTTAAATTTCTTCTATTTATGAACGATTCTTTCGTTCGACTAAGTGCGTTTTCCGTTGTGGGCCAATGATTAAAGGAACGGATTCATATTTGACTTCACTGTATTCCAAGCCAAACCAACTTTCAGGAGAGGTAGTTAAGTTTTTGATAGCTAATTTTGCCTGCATAATTTGTCGATCCCATTTTTTCAGTTCAGAAACGTTAGATAATTCTTCTTGAATTAATACAAATTGGAAATCGCCAACTTCTCTCCCTGGCGTTAATGAATAACGTTGCGGCTGTTTTGGCAAGCGGCCTGTTTTCATCAAGTCATGAACAATTTGTCTTAAATATACATTCACTTCTTGAGAAATATGGAAGCCTAAATATAGCTGAACTTGCACAATAAAATCAGTCCCTAACATATCAACAGAATACTCTTGAGTAAAGGGTTCATCTGTTACCTGAACATTAACAAACCAATAAACATTCGCTCGTTTTGGCTGTTTGTCCAAAATCGAATAAATAATATTACGATTAATTTCGCCATCCACTCGATCGGAGGTTAAAAAGACCACGTTGGTTTGATACATAGGTACAGATGTATCTTCTTTCAAAGCTTTAAGTTGTGGTACATATTTTTCCAACGACACTTGTTCCGCCGTCGCTTCCTTAATCTCGTTGCCGCGTTCCCAAATAATCATGATGCATAACAAGAAGACTGCCATTCCCACAGCAACATATCCACCATGGAAAAACTTCGCAGCACTTGAAAAGAAAAAGACAACTTCAATGGCAGCAAAGAACAAGGAAATTAGATACGCAGACCAAGCTGGAATTTTATCCAAAAGATAAAACAACAATAAAATGGTTGTCATTAACATCGTAATCGTAATCGATAGACCATACGCAGCTTCCATGTGTGTCGATGTTCTAAAAGCCAGCACGATTGCTGAACAAGCTAACCATAAAATTAAATTTACCGCTGGAATATACATTTGACCGATATTGCTCCCAGGATAAATAATTTTAAGTCTTGGTAATAACTTCAATTTAATCGCTTCAGAAACTAAAGTATACGAACCTGATATTAACGCTTGCGAAGCAATCACTGCGGCGATTGTTGCAAAAACAACGCCAAATACGAGAATACCTCGTGGAATCATTTGGAAAAATGGGTTAATTTCAGCTAATGCCTGCATTTCAGGGTTTTCTTTGACCGTTAACAACCACGCAGCTTGCCCTAAATAATTAAGAATCAAACAAATCTTAATATACGGCCAGCTAATGCGGATATTCATTTTTCCTACATGCCCTAAATCAGAATATAAAGCTTCAGCACCAGTTGTAGCCAAGAAAATATTCCCTAAAATAAATAGACCTAATTTATTTTCTGGACTGACTAGTAATTGCAAAGCATAATATGGATTTAATGCACGAATAACCGTCCAATCTTGGCTAAAATTCATTAAACCAATGATGCCTAAAAAAGTAAACCACAAGAACATAATCGGCCCAAAAGCTTTCCCGACCAATTCTGTTCCAAATCGTTGAACAGAAAAAAGAATTAAAATAATCGTCAACGTAATAACCACTATAATCGTTTGGTCATTGCCAAAACGTTCAAAAAATGCTGGAATCCCCCGTAAGCCTTCAATCGCTGTCGTCACTGTCACAGCTGGGGTCAAAACGCCATCAGCCAGTAAAGCGGCGCCGCCAATCATTGCGGGAATAATCAAATACTTACTTTTTTTACGAACCAATGTATAAAGAGAGAAAATCCCACCTTCTCCATGGTTATCAGCATTTAAAGCAATAACAACATATTTAATCGTGGTTAAGATAGTCAATGTCCAAAAAATTAATGAGACCGAACCTAAAATAAACGATTCAGAAACCCGTGCCAAGCCACCATTATCTCCTACAATGGCTTTCATTACATATAAAGGGCTCGTTCCAATATCTCCATAGACAACGCCCATGGCAACTAAGATCCCTGCCATCGTAAATTTCCGACGATCAAACCCCTCTGCTTTGTGTAACACAATACTTTCCTCCTACAAAAGAAATGACTTCGTTTAGTTTAACCAACAGCTCCATAAAAACTTTTAAAACTCTTTATTATATAACGTTTTATATATCTTTTTCATTAGTCAAAAAGCGCTTTTTGACTAACGATGCTACTCACTATAATACGTTTTAAATCGTTTAGCAAGTCTTTTTATTAGAGAATGTTCATCTTAGATAAGAAACCCACCTATTTTGAAAAAAGGAAAATCAAAAATAAGTGGGGCAGCAGTCGAAACGACTGCTGCCCCACTTGCTAACTATTAAGATAATTCCCTGAACAAAAGTAGCTCCTTTTATTCCTGTTAAATTTAAATTACTTCTTCTTCCTCTTCGACTTCAGAGAAATGGAACTTAATCATTTCATTGACGAAAATTGGCACAAAGGATAGGAAAATTGCTAACATCCAATGATTTAAACTAATATGCACTAATCCAAATAGTTCTTGTGTGAATGGTAATAAAGCAATGGTTGTGGTAATTAATAATGCTAAAACGACCATTTCAAAGAGCGACTTGTTGCTTGATAATTTTACACGGAAAACAGAGTTCGCACTACGAACATTAAAGACATGTAAGATAGAGGAATAAGCTAAGATTAAAAATGCCACTGTTTGTCCAACTTCATAGCTGTTTGAAACATAGGCTGAAACACCTGGTACAAAGGCACCTAGGTAAAAACCAAACAAAGTAATGACTGTGAACACTGCTGCATTAATCCCAATCTTTTGCCATAAGCCTCGTGCAAAAATCCCTTCGTTTTTAGGGATTGGTGCCTCATCCATAATTCCTTTTTCCGCTGGTTCTTTTCCTAATGCAAAACCAGGTAACCCATCTGCGACAACGTTAACAAACAACAGTTGAACTGCAGTAAATGGCGCACCCCAACCAAGTAACATGGCAATTAAAACAATAAAAATCTCAGAAATATTACAGCTTAATAAGAAGTTAATGGCTTTACGAATATTTCGGTACACGGCACGTCCTTGCGCCACTGCATCAACAATAGTTGCAAAGTTATCGTCCGTCAAAATCATATCTGAAGCGCCTTGGGCCACATCTGTTCCAGTAATCCCCATTGCGCAACCGACATCACTAGCTTTCAAGGCTGGCGCATCATTCACGCCATCTCCGGTCATTGCTACAACAGCGCCAGAACGTTGCCATGATTGAACAATTCGAATTTTATCTTCAGGGGTTACACGTGCATAAACGGATAAATCTTTAACACGTTTATCTAATTCTTCATCACTCATTTTTTTCAGTTCTGAACCAGATAAGGCTTCACTTTTATCTTTTAAAATTCCTAATTCTTTAGCAATTGCACTGGCTGTTACCACGTGATCACCAGTAATCATCACTGTTTTAATTCCAGCTTTTTTCGCACGAGCAATGGCGCCCTTACTTTCTGGACGTGGTGGATCAATCATGCCAATTAAGCCTAACAAGCGAAGATTTTTTTCTAAAGCCTCCGATGTAATTTCCTTGGGTGGTTCATCATATACGGCATAACCGACAGCAATAACTCGTAACGCTCGTTTTCCGAAACGATCATTAACAATAGCCGCTTGATCGACATCTCCGAAACCAAAACGAGGTAGTAACACATCAAAGGCTCCTTTAGTAATTGAGATGTACTTTTTCCCCCATTGATGGACCGTAGTCATCATTTTTCGTTCTGAATCAAAGGGAATTTCACCAATACGAGGATATTTTTCTTCAAGTTCTTCTTTCGTATGATAATTTTCTTCGACAGCACGAACAATTGCCGCTTCTGTCGGATTCCCTGTAACAGTTAGTTCATCGCCTTCTTTTTCCACAATGACATCTGTACATAAAGCAGCCATTTTCAATACTTCCATGGCTTCATCGGTCATGGCATCTTCCGTATCCGTTACTTCATCACCACGATGCCATACTCGGCGGACGCGCATTTTATTTTGTGTCAGTGTTCCTGTCTTATCAGAACAGATAACATTCGCAGTTCCTAGCGTTTCTACTGCTGGCAATCGACGAATAATCGCATGTTTCTTAGCCATTTTTTGAACACCATATGCTAAGGTTAACGTTACAATCACGGTTAGTGTTTCTGGTACAGCTGCCACCGCTAAGGAAACGGCTGTCATAAACATTTCAAGAAGCGGTTCTCCTTGCAGTTCACCAATAATGAAAACAATTGCTGCAGCCCCTAAGGCTAACAAACTAATACGTTTGCCTAATTGATTCAAGCGTTTTTGTAATGGTGTTTTTTGCTGATCGCTGTTATTCAGTAACCCAGCAATTTTACCCATTTCTGTATTCATTCCTGTTGCAGTTACTACTGCTCGTCCGCGGCCATTCACAACGGTACAGCCTTTGAAAATCATATTTATTTGATCTCCTAAGCCATCATCGTCATGCCCCACGTATGTAGGATCTTTTT
Organism: Enterococcus sp. AZ035; assembly: GCF_050548325.1. Classification (NCBI taxonomy): domain Bacteria; kingdom Bacillati; phylum Bacillota; class Bacilli; order Lactobacillales; family Enterococcaceae; genus Enterococcus; species Enterococcus sp. AZ035. The sequence continues at coordinate 626,274 of NZ_CP172958.1, read as the reverse complement.
CAACAGGTTCACTTTCACCTGTTAGTGCTGACTCTTCTACGCGCATTTGAGAAGCTTGAATAAGTCGTGCGTCGGCTGTAATCATTGAACCAGCTTCAAGAACTAGAACATCTCCTACTACTAGTTCTTCAGCATCGACTTCGATTACCTTGCCATCTCGTAAGACTGCACTACTTTGCTTGTTCATGTCTTGTAAAGCCGCCAGAGATTTTTCAGCATTTCCTTCTTGAACAATGGCTAAAACAGCATTGATAATCACAATTGCAATAATTAAGATTCCTTCAAAATATTCGCCATGTTCTGTTACGATTGCTGTATAAAACGAAATTGCCGCAGCAACTAATAAAATAATCGTTGTAAAATCAGATAAACTGTGAATAAATTTCTTTAACACAGAATCCTTCTTAGCCTCTTCAAATTGATTGCGGCCATTTTCTTTCAGCCGTTGTTGGGCCTCTTGTTGTGTTAAACCAGTTTCAGTATTGACTGAAACTTCTTTTGTGACAGTATCGACAGTTTGCTTGTAAGCTTCCATCCTATTCCCCCTCTAATTTTTTCTTCCTATATAATAGTGTCTCTATTAAATATAACATGATTTTTTTTGAACACGCAACTTTTTTCATCTTTGGCTTAGCGTTCTCTCATATGTCCAGAAAAAACTGGTATTTTCGTTGTTGCTACAGCAATGTTTCTATTTGATTATGGGAATTTTATGAAAAAAGAAACGAATTCAGCCAAAAAGCAATGGACATTTTTTTCATTTTGTCTGATAAAAAAATAGTTTATTTCTATATATTCAAAACAAAACAACAAAAAAATACAATGTTATTTAGTTCGCACGATTATTTATTTTACATGTTATAAAATAACCAGAAAAATATTATATTTAATCTTATTAATAAGTGCTATAACTTGCAAACGCTTTCAAAAAGTGCTATTCTTTAAGTGTAAGGAGGACATGCTAATCAATTGGTTGAAGATTTTCTCAGTAGATAAAAATCGGTAAACTCAAAGTTGTTAGAATTGCAAGATTCACCTGTAAACAATACGTGTAGAGTAATTGTTAGTGATAACTCGTATCGGAAAATAGGGAAAGGTTATAGAAGGATGGAGTTTCTATAAAGCATTTACCCTATCTGTTATCACCTAACGCAAGTTATCCACCATCCAAGCGTCGAAACTGTATGAAAACAAGGTTTTAGTTTCACCACATCACGTTCACCTTTTGCTTTACATGTATCGCGAAATGTAAACACTTATTCAACCAATTGATGTCTTCCCGTTAACAAGGCCGAGCTTAAATTTAAGCTCGGTTTTTTCTTTTAGGCAATAAAATATATTTGTATCAAATAATCATATGTGTTATATTCAAGGTGCACATTCTATTTTATCTTCTTTTAAAGGAGGGAATGCTATGCGAAAAAAGAAAAAATCTTCGTTTGAAAGTTCAATTCATGTTTATCGTGCTATGGCTCGTATGACCCAGCAAGATTTGGCCAATCGAGTCGGTGTCTCTCGACAAACAATTATTCAACTGGAACGAAACAAGTACAATCCTTCATTACTTCTTGCGCATGACATCGCGAACGTCTTTGGCGTAACCATTGATGATGTGTTCACCTTCAAAGAAACACTGAATGACGATGTAGAACAAGAAGCCTAAACAGTATAAGCTGTACTTAACAAGACAATTTTTCTGATTGTACTTGGAGTTGCCGAGGTACAACTTAGTACCGGCAATACGAAGAAAGCACTTCTTCGTATTGTTGTTTCAATAATTAATCTTTTCTTACATAAAAAAAAGAACGGCGCAACCGTGGTTGCGCTGTTCTTTTTATTCTAAGATTGTCTACTAAGCATTTTCGTCCTAGTAGCGTTTTGGTTTCTAACTTTATTATTTACAGGGGAAGAAAAAATAAAGCACACCTTTACTGTGATTCCAAAAATCACGTGTTTATCATAATATATTTTTGTTTCAATCCCAAGTATTCTGCTCACAAAGTGTCGCTTATTTAATAAACATTGCATCGCCAAAACTAAAGAAACGATATTTTTCCTCAATTGCATGTTGGTAAGCAGCCAATGTTAAGTCTTTTCCTGCAAAGGCACTCACAAGCATCACTAACGTAGATTTTGGTAAATGGAAGTTCGTTGAAAAAGCCTCTACGACTTTAAATTGATACCCTGGTGTGATAAAAATATCGGTCCAGCCACTGTCAGCCTGGATTTCACCATTAAATTTTGTGCCAATTGTTTCCAACGTACGAATAGAAGTTGTTCCAACCGCAACAATCCGACCGCCTGCTTGGCGTACTTCATTTAGTTGCTTAGCCGCTTCTTCAGTTAAACGATAGAATTCGCTATGCATATGATGTTCTTCTATATTATCAACGCTCACGGGACGGAATGTTCCTAAACCGACATGTAAAGTTAAATAAACGAGATGAACACCTTTTGCTTTGATCTCTTCTAATAGTTCTTTTGTAAAATGCAAACCCGCTGTTGGTGCTGCAGCTGAACCATTTTCTTCAGCATAAACCGTTTGATAACGATCTGGATCATCTAGACGTTCTTTGATATATGGCGGCAATGGCATTTCTCCTAACGATTCTAAAATTTCTAAGAAAATACCATCATATTTAAATTCAATGATTCGACCACCATGTTCCAACTCTTCTTTAACCACCGCTTTTAGGCGACCATCGCCAAATTGAATTTCCGTGCCGACTTTTGCACGTTTCGCGGGTTTAATCAAGGTTTCCCATGTATCGCCTTCTGTATTTGTTAAAAGTAAAACTTCCAAATGACCGCCTGTTTCAGGTTTTTCTCCATATAAACGGGCCGGTAGTACCCGTGTGTTATTCATGACTAATGCATCCCCAGGCTGTAATTCATCAAGAATATCATGGAAATGTTTATCCTCCATGTCCCCTGTTTCTTTATTTACAACTAATAATCGTGAACTAGCGCGATCTTTTAGTGGGGTTTGAGCAATTAATTCTTCTGGTAAATCAAAATCAAAATCTTCTGTACTTAGCATTTCCGTCACTCTTTCTACTAGTTTTTATCTTGGTTATTCTAACACTTTTTCTTGTTTCTGGCTATGTCAGCCTTCTGAATCAAACTAAATAGTTGTCAAAAAATGTCAGAAGCACTATACTTACTTTAAGTAAGTATATATAGTTATTTAGAGGAGGAACTCAAAATGCATGCTCAATTTCATCATGTTTCACTATTAGCGCGTCATGGTCAAGAAAACCAATCATTCTATACAAAATTGTTAGGCTTACGCTTTGTCAAAAATACCGTAAATCAAGACAACAATCGCATGCCTCATTATTTTTATGGCGATTATCAAGGCACACCGGGAAGCTTAGTAACTTTTTTTATCGTGCCCTTATTAGGCAACCGCTATGAAGAAAAAAATTATTTAGCCACGATTGGCTTAAAAATTCCCCAAAACAGCCTTTCCTTTTGGGAACAACGTTTAACAGAAAACAAAATTCCATTTAACAAAAAAGAAAAGAGCCTACATTTCAGTGATCCAGATGATACGCATATTATCCTGACAGAAGTTCCTGAAAATCCATTAAAAGAAACACTCGTTGTTTCTAACGACATTCCAGCAGCGGTTCAAATTATCGGTTTGGCCTCTACTGAATTTCATGTGCCAGATTCTGAAAAAACCTTGGCCTTTTTTGAAACATTTCTTGGTTGGCAAGCAGTTGGCAATACGATTATTTTAAGTGAGACGGAAAGCTTTTCTGTTCATCAAACAACGTCGGATAAAACAAGCCGAATGGGGCGTGGCAGTATGGATCATATTGCTTTTTCTGTGGCTGATGATGAAGCATTACAAGAACTACACACGCGCGCTTTAGCACAAGGCTGGGAAATTGAAATGTATGTAAGTCGTGGATATTTTAAAAGTTTATACATTCGTGAACCAGGCGGGAATCGGGTTGAATTTGCTACTTTGACTCCTGGTTTTACATTGGATGAGCCTCTGGAACATTTAGGGGAAACATTGGCTTTACCGCCTTTTTTAGAACCAAAACGGACTGCAATCGAAGCCAACCTCTACAAAGACATGTAACCAACGCTTTAGAAAACAACGGAAGACGGACGTAATAATCGGTGACAAAATTACGTCCGTCTCTCTTCCCCTATGTTTGAATGTTTGAACAAGAGAATAAAAAATGACCTTCAGATTTTTCTGAACGTCATTGCACATTCCATAAAAAGCATCCTTCGTTCTTCCACTTCTTACTTCTTAAAAAAACTGGTAATTTTTTCAAAAATTCAGTAAAATAAAAGTGATCAATGGTTTCCATTGATTGAACGGGCAACTTGATGGTCCACTTGCACAGGTGACTATTCAAGGCTTCGTGATTTAGTTGCCGCTAAATCATGAAGCGCCTTTTTTTATTTTATTCCCTTGTTCTCTTTCCATTCTAATGAAAAACCCAGCTCCCGTCAACTTGCTACAAAGGACACTTTTCTTTGTTATAGCGGCTTTTCTTCCTTCTCAGAATACTCTTTTTAACATCTTGTTTCGTTCAGATAACTTTTACTAAACAATAGTTATCTTTTCTTTTTTTTAGAACGAATTAAAAAAATTTTACCGCCTTCTTTTTCCCATTAAAAATAGATTACATTTGTCGAAATCGCATTTTTATAGCATACTAGTAATAAGATACATTTTCAAAATATTTAGTTGAGGTGAGTAAGTTGATAGAATTTCAGCATGTATCAAAATTTTATAAAGGCGGAAAAGTCGCCGTTGATGACATTAATTTGTCTTTCGATAAAGGTGAATTTATCTGCTTCATCGGAACAAGTGGTAGTGGAAAAACAACATCAATGCGGATGCTTAACCGCATGACCGACCCTTCAAAAGGAAAAATTTTAATTGATGGCCAAGATATTCAAAAAATCAATCCTGTAGAGCTACGTCGCCAAATTGGCTATGTCATTCAAAATATCGGCTTGATGCCTCACATGACCATTCGTGAAAATATCGTTTTAGTGCCTAAATTATTAAAAGTACCTGTGGAAGAACGCAATAAGATAGCCGAAAAAATGATTGATTTGGTTGAGTTACCACGAGAAATGTTGGACCGCTATCCCAATGAACTTTCTGGCGGACAACAACAAAGAATCGGCGTTGTGCGGGCTTTAGCTGCCAATCAAGATATTATTCTAATGGATGAACCTTTTGGTGCTTTAGATCCTATCACCCGTGATTCATTACAAGATTTAGTGAAAGATTTGCAAGAACGTTTAGGAAAAACTATTGTCTTTGTTACCCATGATATGGATGAAGCGTTGAAATTAGCAAATAAAATTGCCATTATGAGCGAAGGCAAAGTAATTCAATTTGACACACCAGATAATATCTTACGTCATCCAGCCAATGAATTTGTAGAAGAACTCATCGGAGAAGATCGCCTATTACAAGCCAAACCTGATTTCACCACTGTTGATGAAGTCATGTTAAATTCAGCTATTACTATCACGCCGGAAAAATCTTTACAAGAAGCGATTAAATTGATGCGTGAAAAACGGGTTGATACCTTATTAGTTGTTGATAATTCCCATGTGCTTAAAGGCTTTATCGATGTTGAAACATTAGATCAGCAACGTGGCAAAGCTTCTAGTGTCGGTGATATCTTGAATAAAGATGTCTTCTTTGTTCAAAAAACCGCTCTTTTACGTGATGCTTTACAAAGAATCTTAAAACGCGGCTTAAAATATGTGCCAGTCGTTGATGAACAAAAACGAGTGGTGGGCATCTTAACACGTGCTTCCCTTGTTGACATTGTTTATGATGTTATCTGGGGCGATGAAACAACGATTAGTGAAGCTGTAGAAGCAAAACAAAGCGAGTCCGAAACTGATAAAGAGGAGGCGTAAGCAATGAGTAGCTTCTTTCAAGAATATGGATCAGAAATGATTTCAAAAAGTATTGAACATATTTATATTTCATTCTTTGCACTTTTATTAGGGGTCGCTATCGCTGTGCCCGTTGGCGTTTGGTTAACACGTTTGCCCAAAGTAGCCAATATTGTCATTGGTTTAACAAGTGCCTTACAAACGGTTCCTTCGTTGGCTTTATTAGCTTTGATGATTCCAATTTTTGGTGTCGGCAAAACACCCGCTATTATCGCGCTATTCATCTATTCCCTTCTACCTATTTTAAGAAACACGTATATCGGAATGAAAAATGTCGATGAAAATTACCGAGATGTTGCTAAAGGTATGGGCATGACCAATTTACAGTCTATTTTTAGTGTTGAATTACCCATTGCCATGCCAACAATTATGGCCGGCATTCGTTTAGCTGCTGTCTATGTCATTGCTTGGGCTACACTGGCTTCTTATATTGGTGCAGGTGGTCTTGGTGATATGATTTTCAGTGGATTAAATAACTATCAGCCAGAATTAATCTTTGGCGGGACTATTCCGGTAACTATTTTAGCGCTTTTAGCAGATGTTCTTCTTGGATTATTAGAAAATCGTTTAACGCCAAAAGCTTTAAGGGAGGGCGAATAATGATGAAAAAGAAACTCAAGTTAAGCTTACTCTTCTTAAGCAGTTTACTTTTATTGGCAGGTTGTTCTTTACCTGGTCTCGCTTCAACTTCTGATGATAACACTGTTGCCATTACAGGTGGGATTACTTCAGAAGCGCAGATTTTAGGGAGCATTGTAGCGGATATGGTGGAGCATTACACAGATAAAAAAACAAATGTGATTAACAACTTAGCCACTACTACCATCAATCACCAAGCAATGTTAAACGGAGATGCCTCAATTTCTGCAGCTCGTTATACTGGTACTGACGTGACTACTACGCTTGGCTTACCAGCGGAAAAAGACCCTAAAAAAGCGTTCAATCTAGTTCAATCAGAATTTGAAAAACGTTATCAACAAACTTGGTTCCCTTCATATGGTTTTGAAAATACTTATGTATTCTTAGTTACAAAAGAAACGGCTGAGAAATACAATTTAAAAACAGTCAGTGATTTAGGGAAAGTCGCAGACAAATTAGTTGCTGGTGTCGATACTGCGTGGATCACACGTGAAGGCGACGGTTATGAAGGCTTTAAAAAGGAATACAACTTCCAATTTAAATCTATTTTACCAATGCAAATTGGCTTGGTGTACGATGCAGTCAACGCTGGAAAAATGGACGTCATCTTAGGTTACTCAACAGATGGCCGGATTGGTAGTTACGATTTAGTCATGTTAAAAGATGACAAGCGCTTCTTCCCGCCTTATGATGCCGCTCCTGTGGTTAGTGACAAATTATTAAAAGAAACGCCGGAAATTAAAGATGTCTTAAATCGCTTAGATGGTAAAATTTCTACCAAAAAAATGCAAGAATTGAACTATCAAGCAGATAATGATTTAATTGAACCTGCTGTCGTAGCCGAACGTTTCTTAAAAGAAAATAACTATTTTGAGGGGGAGTAACAGATGAATAATATGAATTTATTCCAACAATTTATCTACTATTTCCAACAAAATGGCGGCTACGTCTTTCAACAATTTTTACGTCACTTTTTAATTTCGATTTATGGCGTAATCTTTGCTGCAATTGTCGGGATTCCTATTGGGATTATGATTTCACGTAAACGTAGCTTAGCCAACTGGATTATCCGTTTAGCGAACATTATCCAAACAGTACCAGCTTTGGCAATGCTTTCGATTTTAATGTTGGGAATGGGCTTAGGCGTCAACACGGTGGTTGTAACGGTCTTCCTTTATTCTCTCCTACCAATCATCAAGAATACGTACACTGGCATGATTCAAGTGGATCGCAATATTTTAGATGTTGGTAAAGGAATGGGTATGACAAAAGTACAACTTCTTTATATGGTCGAGTTACCTTTATCTGTTTCAGTAATCATGGCAGGTATTCGAAATGCGTTAGTCGTCGCAATCGGGATTACTGCGATTGGTGCTTTCGTTGGTGCTGGTGGTTTAGGGGATATTATTATTCGTGGAACCAATGCCACAGATGGTGCTTCTATCATTTTAGTCGGTGCCTTACCAACGGCCTTTATGGCGATTATCACAGATTGGGTTCTAGGGATTATTGAACGGCGTTTAGACCCAGCTAGCAAACATTCCAATTAATAAAAAATACAGAGCAGATCCAACATTGTTTCTTTTCAATGGGATCTGTTTTTTTATCTAGGAGATCAATAATGTCTAACTATACTATTATCGATTTAAACCAACAACCACACTTAATTCCGTCAGCTGCTCAATGGTTTAGCCAAAAGTGGCAAATCCCCGCTGAAGCGTATCAAGCAAGTATGCAGGAAATGCTAACTAGCGAAAACCACGTACCACATTGGTGGGTCTGCTTGAATAAACAGCAGGACATCGTTGCAGGCGTGGGCGTAATTGATAATGACTTCCACAATCGTGCAGACCTTACGCCAAACCTTTGTGCATTGTATGTCGAACCAACATTTCGTCACCAAGGCTTAGCAGGAATTCTTTTAACAACAGTTGGTGATTTTCTAGCTAATTCTGGATTTAAAAAGCTTTATTTGCTCACAGACCATACTACTTTTTATGAAAGATATGACTGGGAATTTTTGACAATGGTAACCACCGAAGAGCAGTCTTGCGCTAGAATTTATCAAAAACAATTACGTCAATAAAAAAATCTGCCATCAAAAGATGGCAGATTTTTTTATTTATTTTTTCAAGTGATAACTATAGGTAGCCACGATGATATTTTCCCGCCACGCTAGACGAATCCGCAAGCGTAAACTTGTTTGGTTATGCAAAATATTTTGCCAACGTTTATTTGGTACAAATTGTGGCACTAAAACCGTTGTACTGTAGTTATGCTTCGTGGCATTTTTACTAACCAAATCAACATAACGTAAGATAGGATTTTGCAGTGAACGATACGAAGAATGGACAATTGATAGACGAACGTCCGGGAAGTGTTTTTTAAACTCTTCCTGAATTTCTTTTTCCTTCTCAACATTTTCATCCATTGAGACATGCATGGCAACGACATAATCGCCAATGGAACGCGCATAATTCAAGGCGCCGACATTTGCCTTGGTTACGTTCCCTACTAAAACAATAACTGTATTCCCGTCAAACTCATGTAACTGTGCCCCATCTTCTAAACGTAGCTGTTCCGCCACATTTTTATAGTGAGTATTGACCCGATAAAATGCATAAATCAACACTGGCATAATAATAAAGAACGGCCAGATGTCCCCTAATCGATAAATAAACAAAATGGCGATAATCGCGAAAGAGATAAAGGCGCCGACAATATTAGCAATTGATTTTGGCAACCAATTTTTAGTTTCTTTTCGCCATTTTACAACCATCCCCGATTGAGACAAAGCAAACGGAATAAACACACCAATGGAATACAATGGGATTAAACGTTCTGTGGAACCTTGGAAAATCAATAATAAAACAATGGAACCAGCAGCTAAAGTTAAAATACCATTTGAATAGCCCAAACGGTCGCCACGATCCATATACATATGCGGCATAAACTTATCTTTGGCTAAGTTATAAGCCAAAACTGGAAAGGCTGAGAATCCTGTGTTAGCGGCAACCGCTAAAATTAAGGCTGTCGCAAACTGTAATAAATAATATAAAATATTTTGACCAAAGACCGCTTTCCCAATTTGTGAAAGAACTGTCACTTCTTCTTTTGGCACAATCCCATACCAATAGTTAATAAACGTAATCCCCACGAAGAAGAACCCTAAAATCGTTGCCATTAACGCTAACGTCCCAGCAGCATTTTTTGCTCGTGGTTTCTTAAAGAATGGCACTGCATTACTGATTGCTTCGACCCCTGTTAAGGAAGAAGAACCAGATGAAAAAGCCCGTAAAACCAAGGCAATAGAAATTCCTGGAACCACGGCTCCTGGTAAAGCTGTCGCATTCAATGGCTGTGCGCCAGTCACAATTTTAAATAGCCCAACAACAATCAGTAAGGTAATAATTGCGATAAAACTATACACTGGCAACATTAAGAACGAAGCTGATTCTCTCAGGCCCCTCAAGTTCATTAAGGTAATCAATATCACAATCCCAATAGAAATTGCTACTTGATGACCATATAACGCTGGAATCGCCGATATAATCGCCTCTGCACCCGCTGAAACTGAAACGGCTACTGTTAGCATATAATCGACTAACAACGAACCACCAGCCAATAAACCTGCATTTCTGCCGAGGTTTTCACTACTAACAACGTATGCGCCGCCGCCATGCGGATACGCATGAATAATTTGTCGGTACGACAATGTTAAAGAAATAAGTAAAATAATAACAAATGCAGCAATTGGCAATGAATACCAAATCGCAGCCGCCGACAAAGTAACCAGAACCACCACTATTTGTTCTGTACCATACGCAATGGATGAAAGTGCATCAGAAGATAACAACGCAAGCGCTGCAAATCTGCTTAATTTATGTTCATCATTTTCGGCTGATTTCAATGGTTTCCCAATGAACAGTCGTTTTAAATCCGCCATTTTTTTCTACTCCTTTTCTCTAGAGTGACCCGCTCACTTTTTTCATTATTTTTTATCAAACAAATCCATATGCTACGCTTCTCACAATGAAAAGTCAATTGATTTTTGTTACTGAAAAAGATAAAAAAATCACCATCTTTTTTTAATCAGACACTCATTTACAGTCCCCCGCTTCCTTTATCTTATCAAGAGAATCCAGATAACAAAAGGATTTGCATTCTCTAAACAAAAAAGCGAGAGCTAAAAGTCTATTTGACCTTTTGGCTCACGCTTGAAAACTTAGTTAATTATTCCCTTTTATTGTAACAAGTACGTATGATCGAAGGTAATTTCCACTTTATAACGACCAATTTTTTCATAAACTTGCCGTTGAATTTCCACACCCAGTTCAAATTCAGATAATTTTGATTCTGTAGGCAAAACCAAGTCGAACAAAATCTTCGGCTCTTCGCCATGGGTAACTAAGCGGATATCATGGACTTTTAAAGACGCGTCAAAAGAACGAATAATCTTTTTGATTGTTTGATGAACAAATTGTTGTGTTGGGTCATACAAATTCACTGGATCAATATGACAAACAAGATTAACATCCAACTCTTCTTTAAACTTCGCTTCAATCGCATCGATTGTCTGATGGGCTTTATTTAAATCCCAGCGATCATCAATTTCAATGTGAACAGACGCAAACGTTTGGCTGGGACCATAATTATGAATCAGTAAATCGTGATACCCTACAATTGTTTCCATTTTTGATAAGACATTCTTCATTTCATCAATTTCTGTTTGGCTCGGACGCATGCCCATCAACTCATTAATAAATTCGCGAATTAACTGCAAGCCACTATAAATAATATATGCAGCAATTAAAAAACCAATATATCCATCAATTCGCAAACCAGTGACGCCTTCAATAAATGCAGAAATCAAAACAGCTAATGTAGTATAAACATCATTAAAGCTATCCTTAGCAGAAGCAACTAATGCTTGAGAATCAATTTTTGCTGATACTTTTTTGTAAAACAGCCCTTGCCAAATTTTAATCCCAATTGATAAAGCTAAAACAGCAAATAAAATGGGTGTCACCTTGATTGATTCTGGATGCAGGATGCGATCCACGGAGGTCGTTAGAAACTCAAACCCAATAAACGTAATCACTAATGATACAAGCATTCCACTAATATATTCAAAACGTTCATGGCCATAGGGATGTTCTTTATCCGCTGGCTTACCAGCAATATAAAAACCGACTAATGTTAAAACTGAAGAAATAGTATCGGACAAGCTATTAATGGCATCTGCCATGATTGAAACACTACCTGAAAGCAAGCCAATCATAAATTTACTAACGAATAAAAATAAATTAGAAACAAGCCCAATCCGCCCGGCAAAAGCACCGAATGCTGTTCGTTTTTCCAATTTACGACGTTCAATTTTTTTCTCATATCGTTGAAGCAATGCTTGAATCATTTTACAACCCCTACCCACTTTTTATTTCTTAAAAAAATACTATAAAACCTTTTTATACATTTGTACACAAAAAACCTCACTTTCTGAGGGAGATTTTATTATTTAGCATTGCCAAAAAGTCAAAAGCAAGAGCCCCCAAAACTTCTTTGTTAGGGTTGCCTTGAAAATAAAGAAAAACAAAAAGCCGAAAACGCTAAAGACGTTTTCAGCTTTTTGTTTTTTAATGGAATAAATGGCTCTTTTGTGCTAAAGCCGCAAATTTTTTCGATCTGTGTTCCAGATGTGGATAAAGAATTGCACCGCCAATACTAAAGACGACTGAAATCCCCACCATAATCCAAATGGCAAACCAAGCATTTGGCCAGTAAATGCCTCCTGCTGATTCCCTTAGCAAGTTCACGGCATGCGTAAACGGCAAGAACGGATTAATCATTTGGAAGAATTTACCTGAGACTTGAATTGGGTAGTTCCCACCCCCACCAGAGATGGACAGTACCAAGATTATTATCGCAATTCCTTTCCCTACATTGCCAAAGAGAGCAACAAGCACATAAACCATTATCATAAACGTAATGGCAATCAATACCGCAAACCAGACGCTATACGCTGGATTACGAACATCTACGCCTAACGCAAAATAATTACCTAAGGTTACAATCAGTGCTTGACCAATCCCCATGACAATGAAGGTAAACATCCGTGCTGAAAATTGTTCCCGTTTAGAGAAGCGTTTTTTATCTTTTCCTTCAAGATAAACATCCGTTGTCGCAACACTTGAGAATAATACAGCACCAACCCATAAACACAAAGCTGTATAGAATGGCGTACTTGCCGAACCATTATTAGCAATCGGATAAACAGCATGTTCTTTGACTTCAACTGGTTGTGTAAAGAAGTCACTTTCTTTATTGGCATCTAATTTTAGTAATTTAAGAATTTCGCCTAAATCAACTTCTTTTTCACCTTTACGGATTGCATTCGCTGCTTTGTGTAATCCTGTTTTGATATTTGGCCAATCATTAATAATTAGCTCGTTGGCTTTGTCCAAGGCCGCTTCAACATCTGGCATTTTCTCATTGACTGTTTTCAAGGTATTCGTTAAATCTTTTCGGATACCTGGATAGTCATTTTGCATAAAGGCTGCCGCTTTGCTGACTTTATCTTGAATGACTGGTAAATCGTTTTTATACAAATCAGCACCACGATTAATGCCATTGACAATGGTTTCCATATTGCCATTCAACATCGTATTCGCATCATGAATTTCTTGTTTAATTGCCGGCATTTCGGCTTGATATTTTTCTAATAAAGAAATCGCATTAGTGACCGTTTGACTTGTTGAGCTCAATAAACCTTCAAAGTCAATTTGTTGCGCTTTGTTTAGTTGACCTTGAGCGTTTTGGATGGTAGCAATTAATTTGTCTAAAATCGTTTTTACTGTGTTTTCAATTGCATCAGGGTTAATACTATTGACGGTTGCTTCTACTTGTTGAGCTTCTGCTTGAATAGCATTTAAATCTGCATCAGTTACCGCATTCACATCAATGTTATCAACATCAGTTTTTAATCTAACTACAATACCATCAATCGTATTCAATCTATTTATTGTGTCTTGTAAATCAGTGTTACCTGTGGCTTCTTGTATTTGCGTAAACAGTTGAATCAGCTGTTGGATATTTTCATGTTGTTTTCCTAGGCTTTCAGACAGTTGTTGCTTAATTGCTTCTCTTTCTTCAACTGGTAAACGATGATTTTTTAAATCTTCTAGTGCTGTATTTACACCAGCGCTAATTGTTCCAATTGCTTTTAAAATCGTCCCCACACTTTGAGTAATTCCAGGTAACGCCTTTTCCAATTGAGTGGCGCCATCTAATGTGACATTCCCTAAATCATTGGCTTGATCACCTAGTTTACGAATATCTGGTAACGCCGTTTGAACTTGTTGAATGATTTCTAATCCTTGTTTTGCTTCTTGGATTCCTTCGCTCATTGTTTGTTCCACAGAGGCAAAGTCTTCATCAATCATAGCAATTTGTCGGCCAGCGTTTTGAATTTCTGGAATTTTTTCTTGTAACGTCAAAATAACACTAGCTTGTTCTTTGATGCTTGGCATTTTGCCATTTAGCTCAACAATCTTCTCTCCTAAAGCATCAACTTCAGGTAAATATTTCATCGCATCGTTGGCTTTCGCTAATTTTTCTTTTAGCTCAGGCATCTTACCATGTAAGTCTGTGACTTGTTTTGCGTACGTATCAATGGTTCCAATGTTGGCATCTGTATCTAAAATCATGCTCTTAACTTTTTGAATGCTAACCATGTTTTTATCAATATCATAGCCAATATCATTGAATGTTTTGATTAACGTACTACTTGCCGTTTTGATGAATTCTTCCGAAATTTGTGACTGAATGGAAGAAGCGCCTTTTGACGTAATTTTCGGCGCAATTGCATTAATTTTTTCGTTAATTGAGTATTCAATTTTAGGTTTATTGATATCACCAGAAGTAAAACTTAGCAAATCCTTGGAAAAATCTTTAGGTAAATAAATCCCGGCAAAATATTTTCCTGATTGGACTCCTTTGTCTAATTCCTTTTTCGAATCAACAAAACGCCAACCTAATTGCTTATTTTTCTTCAAGTTTTTCAAGACTTCATCACCAATATTGACCGATTTATCTTGAAAAGTTGCTGTTTGGTCATCACTATAGACCGCTATTGGTAACTCTCCTGTATTTGAATACGGATCCCATAGTGCTTTAATGTTAAACCATGCATATAATGATGGAATAATCATTAAGGCAACAATCAAAAATGTTGCTACTGGGTTTTTAAAAATTCTTTTCCAATCTAAAATAAATAGTTCCCATGTATTTTTTATATGTTTCATAAAATCACCTGCTTTTTTTTGTGCCTGAATAACTTTAGCATAAAATACAAGAGAATAACAAACAAAAGCTTGAATGTTACGACACATTTTTAAAATGTCGTAAGTTCAAGCTAAGTTTGTTTATTTCATATTTTTAGAAAATTCCGAAACGACTTGTTTAACTTCATCAATGGCTTCTGGTTTTAAATAAGCCAAAAGTTTTGGTGCTTTTGTCATCAAGTACATTTTATCTAATTTGCCTGTTTGTTGGCGTTCAAACATTTCTGCAAGTAGCGCTTGCATTTTTTCTTTTTTATCTTCTTTTGTTCGATCTAGTATGAACGTTAAGAATTGTTCTTGTCCTTCTTTCATTCCCTATCCCTCCTTACAAACAGATTCTTTTCTATTATAAAACTTCTTTTTTAGAAAGGATAGTCCTTTTTTTAGGATCTATGATTTTGTATACAGACTTAGCATGTCTTTTTTGGCGGATAAAGGTAAGCCGAGTCCCTCTTTTAAATAGCCCTCTACCGAACCAAATTCTTTTTCAATCGCCTGTAAAGCGGTCGCTAAGTACTCTTTTTTCACATAAAGTAGCGTTTCTAATTGTTGAATTTCTGCTGGAGGCGTTCCATTTGCTTGATATTGCGCAATAATTTGCTCGTTAGCGGTTTTTCTTTGCTCGTTCGTCTTTAAATAATCTTCTAAAATATAAGAATGTTCCACACCTAAAGCACTTAATATCAAGGCTGCACCGATTCCTGTTCGATCTTTTCCTGCGAAACAATGAAATAAAATAGCTTCCTGTGGATAACTTAAAAAGTTTTCAAAAAATGTTTGGTAACCTTTGCGGCCCGAATTGGAAAGAACCATCTCTTTATAAGCCATGTCCATTGCTGCATCGGGTGAACCAACCGTTTTAAGCATTCCTTCTAATGAAGCAGTCTGCGCCTGAATATCGGCCAAAATATCTATATGTAAATAGTTGGTTCCTTGAATTGAATCATCTGGTCGTTCTTGCGTTTCTGCTGCACTTCTAAAATCATAGATTCGTTTAATTTGATAGTCCTCTACCAGTTTCTGTTGATCCTCTTGTGCAACATTGACGAGTTCACCACTCCGAAAAAAATGTCCTGTCTTGACAACTGTGCCTTGTTGCGTTGGAAATCCTCCAATATCTCTAAAGTTCACTACGCTGTTCATGTTCTGTCGCTCCTTCATTTTAATTATTTTGTTGTCATTTAAATACTTTGTTTTTTCTTATTATTTCTTTTTCTCAACGATAATAAAAAACACCTCAAAAAACAATCTTTTTATCAGTTGTTTATTGCCATTTTATCATAGATACAGTATTCTTAAAAGAGAGGTGAGTAACGATGCTAAAACGAGATTTTTTAGAAAAGCCTTATGATTATATGAGTGATATTTTATTGTTCCTATATAATAATAAAGGTCAAGCGACACGAAATGAATTAGTAGATTTTTTCAATATTAGTTTACCAACATTGAATGAGTATCTTTCTTTTTTAGAGCAATTTTTGAAAGAAGAGCAACTTCAAGAAAACCTCACCTTAACAGTATTAGGTGACACTCTATATCTAAATAAAGCGTCTACCTTTTCCATGAAAGCAATGATCATGTTGTTCTTAGATAAATCTATTAAGTTTCACATGGTCCAGCAACTCTTCCATAAAAATGAAATAAATGGCGGGTATTTCCAACAGAATTATGCCATTAGCTCTGCTACCTATTATCGAAAAATTGTTGAATTAAATGACTTACTCAATGAGTTTAATTTACGTATCAAACGAGGAAAACTTGTCGGCGAAGAAAAACAAATTCGCTTTTTCTTTTTTAATTTTTTCTGGTTTATCTTTGAAGAAAAAACAGATTTAGAAAAAGAACTGGCCAATCAATACCTAGGATTAATCGAGATATTACAAGAAATCCCCAGAATTACCTTTGACCATACAGAAATTCTCCAAATTAAACTTTGGATGAAAATTTCTTTTCGTCGCATGGTTTTAGAACCCCTGCCAACGATTAGTCCACATGATGTCCAACTCGATCGACCTTTATTTGAAGAAATTAATTTATCTATACATACATATATGAAAAGAATCGACCGTCCATATACAATCAATGAAGCCTATATGTTTTATGACTTTTTTTGTTCCATGCATAACTATTCTGCGAATGCTGCTTTCGCCTTTCGTTTAGCAAAACAACAACGAATTGAAAAAACGTATCTTAACGAAATGAACCGGGTCATTTTAACGTACCTTAAAGCACGTGGTTATTTATCCCATTACGTGCTGCCTATTCGGCTACTTTATATTGAAAATTTACTTTTCCAATTACATGCGCAACTCTATTATTTTTCAGGATTTATTTTACCCTTTGATTATTGGACAATTCAGTCACTTTTGAAAGTCTTACGTCATCCTTTTAGCGAAAGTGAAGTTTACGAATTAGTGGAGATCGCTACAACGAACTTTGCCACAAAAGTCACTGCTTCTAAGTACCAAAATCAATTTACTGAAATTAATTATACACTTATTTTGAATCACATTGCTGAATTAAATGAAAAAAAAATAACGATTGGTGTTTATCACTCACTGAGCAGTGCCTATAGCGAGTTGGTAGCACAAAAAATACAACAGAGTATCGCTGGAAAATATCCGCTGAAAATTGAGCCTTACAACGCAGAAAACCATTATGATTTGCTTTTAATGAATACCAATAATGAACAGCTCGTTGCCCAGTATGACCATTACTATATTTTTTCGGATATTAGTAATCGTTACGACCTACAATCAATTGAAAAAATCATTCAATTGTTATTGGGCAAATAATCTCTAATAAAAAAAGCTTAAGTGCCCTACTCTCAGATGGCTGACTTAAGCTTTTTATTTTACTTTCCCTATTTCCTTAAACGGCGCCATTTTAAATACCACGATTCCTTCAATCGCTTGTATCTCGACAAAGCCGAACGTACGACTATCACTTGAATGCGTACGATTGTCCCCTAAGACAAAGTAATGACCAGCTGGAATCTTCTGAAACAGGCGAAGTTGGGCTGCCGCTTCTTCTGATAAGTCAAAACGACTGGCATTCTCAGGCAGTGCCTCATTATCGCTTGCTATAGGTTCTTCTGAAAGATAAAGTTTTCCCTCGTTTACCCAAATTCGATCACCAGGAACCCCGATGATTCGCTTGACGTACGTACCTTTGCTAGCTAGCGGTGCTTTAAATGCAATCACATCGTACCTTGCTACTTGCTTCGTCCGTTGTACTAAGACTCGTTCCCCTGCGTTAAGTGTCGGCTTCATGGATTGCCCAGCAATTGGGTAGCTAGATGTCTTTAACACAAAAAAGAACACAAAAATGGCGAAAAGAATAGCTGGCATAAAAAATTTAACGACTTGGACGCGTTGTTTCTTTTGGTAGGCTTGCCGCTTTTTTTTAATCTCTTCAGCGGTCATTTTTCTTTTCGGTCCTCTTATTGATTGATGGTTATCTGTTTGCTCAAGCAAATATTCCATTGCTGTGTTAGCCTTTTGCTTTTTTAGCTGATATGTCGCAGGCAACTTTTGCTTCAAGAAGGCGCGCTTAATGTGGCGAATTGTTCGCATAACGGGCTTTATCCATTCTTCCATCGTTTTCTTAAAAGGAAAAGCTTCTTAAATAAACTTTTCCTTTCTTGCTCCTTTTTTCTATTTAACTAATTGCGTTCCTTTTTTTATATAACTACTACGTAACTGGTTTTCCTTCATAAACTGATTCAATGGTTTCTGCGCATCTTGTGCCAGCTCCCAAATACTTTGATTTGCTTCTACAAGATATTCGCTCTTCTCTGTTACTATGTTTTTCCTGATAAGCGGTTGCCTTAGCGACTGCTCTTCCTTTGAGACAGCAGCAGCCTGTAATCTTTCTGCGGAGCTACTTAATGTAACAGCTAAAAAAAGGACCCCAAGACAATGTAGTTTCCTTGCTCCCGTTAACTTTTTACTGACCATTTTATTAATAGTTATCTTGTTCAAGACGTGTCAGTTTAGTTAAGCGTTCCTCTAATTCGCGATAAATCTCAAGTACTTCTACTTTTGATGCTTCGACTTCATTCGAAATACTTTTCGCTCGGTTACCAATATTTAACATTTCTAATTCTGCAGAATTGATTAGATGTTTTGCTTCTACTTTCGCTTCATTAACAATCCGATTGGCTTCTTTTTTGGCAGAAACCATCACTTCGCCAATTTCTTGTTGCGATTTTAAAGCCTCTTCTTGTAATTGCTGATTTTTCATTAATAAATCGTTAATTTGCTGTTTTGCGCGTAGCAGTTCTGTTAACTGCTCACTACTCGGTTCAATATTTTTTGAAACGGCTTGTAGTGTCTTCAATTCTTTTTGAACTTGTTCTAAATTGTCTTCTTTGGCCTCTACTTCTTTTCTTAGAGCAGCTAATTCTCCTTCGTAAACTTGCTTTTCAGCAAGATGTTTGTCATTGACACCTTGTAGTCGACCTAGTTTTACTTCTGCTTCATTTTTTTGCTGTAAACTATTTTGAAGCTCATTCTTTAACTCCTCCATGCGCTGTTTCACAATCACTTCTTGTTGGACAGCCTCTTGTAAGGTTTGTTTTTCGGCTTCTACTTTTTGTAATTGTACAGTTAGTTTTTCAATTTGTTCCTGCAATGCTTGTTGAGTCGTTGTGCTTTCTTCTAATTCTGTCGTTAACGTTTCTACTTGCTTTTCCATTCCTGTAATATCTCCTTTTTTCTCCAACTTTCCTTTTTCTTCTGCTAACTGGTTGTGTAATGTCTGGATATGTTGTTGCTGTTCAGCCGATTCTTTTTCTAATTCTGCCACTTGCTGCGTTAATTCACTTTCTAAACGTTCCATTTGATTATGTACAGTGGTTAATTGTTTTTCTGCATTTTGCAGATTTGTTTGAAGAGTGGTAGCCTCTGTCGTGGTTTCACTGTTCGTTTCCAGTTGCTCTTCCAATTCAAAAATTTCATGTTCCTTTTGATTTAGTGTTTCAAGTAATGCCTGATTTTTTTCTTCTAACGCTTGTTTTTCCGTTTCTTGTTGGTTCTTTAATTGCTCATTTTCTTCTTGAAGTTTTTTAAAGGCTGTTTCTTTTTTCTGATAGTAGGTGAGCCTTTCTCTTAACGTCGCCATTTCTTTTTCCTGTTGTTCTGGTTTGATTCCGCTAATTATTTTTTCTGGTTCGAATCCTGGCTGAAAAAAGACTTCTTTTTCAAGCGTATCATCCGAAATATCTTTAATTTTTTTGATTAAACGTCTTTTTGTCATTTATATGTCCTTTCTCTCGTCCTTTTAACTAATCACGACAGGCTCCAAATTTGTTTCCAACGTCTCACGAGCATACGTATCAATGGATTTGACAAGGGTTTGCTCTTGATCTCGATAAGTAAAATTAAAATCAATCATGGTAATTTCTTTAACTGAATTCAACGCTGCAATAAGTGCTACAATATTGTCTTGGCCTGTTTGAAATTCATGGTAACTTAAGCCAACTGAAAAAACAGACAGTGTCAAGGTTTGTGTTTTTTCACTTCTAATCATTGTGATACTCGTCTCTCCGAGGTAAGGACGCCATTCACGCGCTAATTGTAATTCATAATTAGTCAAGACAGCGGCCGATTCTGCCGAAACAGCTTGCTTCCAGGGAAACTGATTTAAGGCTGTTTTTTTAATCGCTTGTTTTTTTATTTTGTCACCTTGAGTAGCTTGGCCCTGTGCCAAACGCTCGATCCGTTGTTCCATGCGGATATTTCGTTGATTTAATTGATAATATGTATAAACAATTCCTAACAATAATACGCTAAGTAGACAAACACTAAACAATAAATAAATCATTAAACGACTATTTTTCTGATACTTATAGAAATTTATTTTCCTCTTTAATGTCCGGTCCTCTGAATCCAGTTTTTCGACAAGTAATCGCAAATACAATTGATAGCTTACAAATAAAAATAAGCAACTACTCATTAAAAGTACAACAATCATCATACAAATATAATCTCCTTTATGTCATCGCTCGACAATCAAAACTTGTAAAATCACCTGTTACGCTCTTTAAAAACTCTATATAGTATTGATTGTAACATTCCGTTTGAGCCTTGCCAACAACTTTATTTAAAATACAGTGATAAAATTTTATATTTTATATTTATATTTTAATTTTTAAAATATAAAACAAAAAAAAGAGAGATGCCACTTGGCCATCTCTCTCGCTTTTACTCAAACTATGTTTAGCGAACCGAACTAGATCAGTCGCTTTTTAAAAAATCCAATTAGTCTTTGTTGATTTCATAGTAGCTATCGTTCTTTATGTAGCTGAATTTGCTTTTGCTGGGGCTGAATCGCTACTAAGTCCAACACTGATGCCTAAGGCACGATCAACTTCTTCCATAATATCAAGTCTCAAATGACAAACTTTTTCTTTCAAGCGGCCCTTATCGATTGTTCGAATCTGCTCTAAAAGAATCACTGAATCTTTTTCAATGCCTGTTTCATCAGAATTAATCCCGATATGTGTTGGCAATTTTGGCTTTGCCATTTTGGCTGTGATCGCCGCAACGATAATCGTTGGGCTAAAATGATTACCTAAGTTATTTTGGACAACAAGGACAGGTCTGACGCCACCTTGTTCCGAGCCCACTACTGGGGAAAGGTCTGCAAAATAAATATCTCCGCGTTTGACCATAGTGGAACCTCCTATCTAGTTATATTCTCTGGGGATTCTTTGTGAGAAAGTACATGCAACTTCATAATGAATGGTTTCTAATTTTTCGGCTACCATTTGTAACGTATTTTCTTCATTGCCATCTTTTCCAACTAATGTAACGACTGAGCCGACAGGAACTTCTTCTGCTAAACGAATCATACATTGATCCATACACACTCGTCCGACGATTTCGCAACGCTTACCATTCACGAGCACTGTAAATCCTTGGAGATGACGCAACCAGCCATCTGCATAGCCGATTGGCACTGTCCCAATCCATTCTTCAGCTTCAGTTACGTAGGTTTCGCCATAGCCAATCCCTTCACCAGCCGCTAAGCGTTTTACATGGATGAGTTCACTGGTCAACCGTAAGGCCGGCTTTAACGCATAGCTTGGGGCCAGCTTATTACCTGAAGGGTTCAATCCATACATGGCTACCCCATAGCGAATCATGTTTCCTGGCACATCAGGATGCCATAACGCTGTCGCACTATTGCTAACATGGACATACCGAGGTAACTCTTCTAAAACTGCTAGAACAGCCTTAAAACGCCCTGCTTGTTTTTCAAAATAGCTTGTATCGATTTCATCAGCTGTTGAAAAATGAGTAAAAATCCCTTCCCATAAAAATTCTTTGTGGGATTGAACAAACCGCACTGCTTGCTTAGTCTCTTCCGGGGTTAAAAAACCAATCCGTCCCATGCCAGTATCGACTTTTAAGTGAACACGTAATGGCGTGTTACTCTCAGGCGTTAGTTGTTGAAGAGCAGCTTCTAACCATTCTTGTGTAGCTACCGTTACAGACAAATCATATTGAATCAACAAAGGCACATAAGCTAAGTCTACCACACTCAAAATTAAAATGGGGTCCTGAACACCTGCTTCTCTCAATTCAATTGCTTCATCCAATAAGGCGACACAAAAACCTGTCGCGCCACCTTTTTTCGCCGCTTTGGCGGATTCTACGGCGCCATGCCCATAGCCGTTCGCTTTTACAACCGCAAATAAAGCGGTTCCTTCTGGCAAACGTTGACATTCCTTTTGGACATTTTCAGTAATTGCTTGCGTATCGATATGTAACCGTGTAGGACGATGCCATCCAACGACCATTGTACATCCTTCTTTCTTCGTTGCTTCTATTATTCGCTTTCTAAAACAATTTGTGCAATCGCCATAGTTTCTGTGTGCGTAATCGAGACAAACACTTTACCATTATGGGGCGAGTTTGCTACGTATGGTGCACCTGTTTTTTCAGTCAGCACCTCAATATCTTGTAAACCAACCTTGCCAATCCCTGTGCCCCATGCTTTAGAAAACGCTTCTTTACAAGCAAAACGACCAGCTAAAAATTCTATTTGACGTTTTGTAGATAACTTTTCAAAAAGGGTCAATTCGTTAGGTGTTAAAACCCGTTGAATAAACGATCCTTGTTTTTCAACAATCGGTTTTATCCGACTTAATTCTACTGCGTCAATACCAATTCCCTTTATCATTTTCCGCCTTACTTCCTATTTAATATAGTTACTCCGAATTACCTTTCATTTTAACAAAATTTCAAAATTTTTCCACTGATTCGCTAAAAAAATAAAGAATGTTTTACAAGATCCTCACACAAATTGAAGTACCATACGTTTTCTTCCTATTTACATTTTTATAAAATTTTTCTGAATTTTTATAAAAGTAAGACAACAACTAAGAAGTATCGGAAAAAAATCAGGAAACTAAGCGGATGTTCTGATATTTTATAGCAAATTTTGGCTACTTATGGGAGAATAAAAAGAAAAAGGAGAAAAATGTATGACTTTAACTTCTCGGCAAAAAAAGTTACTTCGTTGCGCCCTATTTATTTTTACTTTGTTGCTCTACATATTTCCAATCTTCTTTAAAAATCCCAGCCTATTTTTTCTCTTGCAACTGGTTTGGATTCTAACCATTCATTTGCTACAACAAAAACTGAAGCTTTTCAATCTAACTTCCCCGTTGAAAACTTGGATAATTTTGGCGTTTTTCTTTTTCTATATCATTTTGATGCCTTTTTTACTTTTTTTAAGTTTTTCTATTTAACGATTATCTACCAAAAAAGAGCGAGTGTTCCGTTCATAGACGGAACACTCGCTCTTTTGATTATTTGGCGTTTTCGCGAATGACGAAACCACGTTTTTTATCGTTATGACGTTTGCCGCCACGTTGATCTTTATTTTTGCGGTCGCTATTTTTGTAATTACGGTCGCCATCTTTATGGTTTTTGTTGCCACGATAGCTGCCACCTTTACCATTGCCACCACGGTTGCGATTACGGTTGTTCCCACCGCCACCACCACGGCCATTTTTGTTAAAGCCTTTTTTATTTGAAGGCAATGGTCGTTCTGGGGTAATTTTTACAGGAACCGCATCTGCTGGATCTTTCGCTACTGTTTTTAATAATAACGCAGCTAAGTCTGTCGCTGAATATTTTTCTAATAACGCTTCAGCAGATTCTAGATATTTGTCTAAACCATTTTCTTCTAGATCACTTTCGATGGTTTCAACAGCTGCACTTAATTGTCCTTTAAATGCTTCTTTTTCGGTTGGTGGACGTAATGGTGTCATCCGTTTTTTCGTTAGGTTTTCGATGACATGTAAGTAACCCATTTCGTTTGGTGTTACAAACGTCACAGACATACCGCCTTTACCAGCACGACCTGTCCGACCAATACGGTGAACATAACTTTCTGGATCTTGTGGAATATCGTAGTTATAGACATGAGTGACACCTGAAATATCTAACCCACGTGCTGCTACATCTGTTGCCACTAAGATATCTAAGTTACCATTTTTGAATGAACGTAAAACGCTCATCCGTTTTTGTTGTGATAGGTCGCCATGGATGCCTTCTGCTTTGTAACCACGCGCTTCTAACCCGCGGGCAAGTTCATCAACACGGCGTTTTGTCCGACCAAAGACAATGGTCAATTCTGGGGTTTGCACGTCTAGTAAACGTGTCATAATGTCAAATTTTTCAAAGTCTTTTGAACGTACATAATATTGATCAATTAAATCAGCCGTCATTTCTTTGGCTTTAATCTTCACATGTTCTGGTTGTTTCATGAATTTCACGCCAATATTCTTGATTGCTGGCGGCATAGTTGCTGAAAATAGAAGTGTTTGACGTTGTTCTGGCACTTGTGAGATGATTTTTTCAATGTCTTCCAAGAAGCCCATGTTTAACATTTCATCTGCTTCGTCTAAAACTAATGTTTCAACAGTTTCTAATTTCAAGGTACGACGATTAATATGATCTAGTAAACGTCCTGGTGTACCTACAACGATATGTGGACGATCTTTTAGTCCACGGATTTGGCGACCGATATCAGCCCCACCGTAAACGGCTTGGACGCGAATCTTTTTATCGCGGCCTAAACGGAATAACTCTTCTTGTGTTTGGATAGCCAACTCACGGGTTGGTGCAATGACTAATCCTTGAATAACGCGATTGTCTGCGTCAATTTTGTTAAGCATTGGTAAGCCAAAAGCAGCGGTTTTCCCTGTTCCTGTTTGTGCTTGTCCGATTACGTCTTTTCCTGCTAACGCTAACGGAATTGTTTCTGATTGAATAGGGGTTGCTTCCTCGAAGCCTGCGCGTTCTACCGCTGATAATAATTCTGGCGCTAAACCAAGTTCTTTAAATTTCAAATGATATCCTCCTAGATTTTGTTTCGGAAAGAACGATTTCTTCCTAGTTTCAGGTGTCTTCACTTTCAGTTGTTAAAAAGAAATCCATTATAGTGTGCCAACTATTTCTTCTTTCCTGATTTCACCGAAAAATTCACCTTATGGCATTAGAAAAGCCAAACGTGGTCGTTCAGCTTCACATTTATTATTAAACATAGAAATAGATCTATTTTATTTACTACGATTCAATTTTTCTCGTCATCTTCCGGCAATAGGTCATTCTATCATAGAATCCCATTTTCAGCAAGTTTTATGAAACTTATTTACTTTTCCAAAAGTGCATCGATGACTTCACGAAGTCCCATCCCGTTACTTCCCTTTAAAACCACCATGTCTTCTGGCTGTAAGACTTTTTTGACAGCTTCAATCAACTCATTTTTTTCTTCTTTTTTAAAAGAATGAATGTTAGCTGGTGCATAGGTTTCTTGCAATTTATCAGCTAAATAAGCCATTTCAGAACCATATAAAAAGACTTCTTCAATCGCATCTGGGGCTAAATGCTGCGCCATTGCTTGATGCATGGCAGCAGAATCAGGACCTAATTCCAGCATGTCTCCTAAAACAGCAATTCGTTTTCCTACTTTGGACATTTTGCTAAAACTGTCCAGAACAAGACCCATAGCTGTCGGATTGGCATTGTACACATCACTTAAAATTTCGGCACCATTCGCTGCTTTCAGCCATTCTGTCCGATTCTTTGTTAGTTCCGCTGTAGCCAATCCTTTTTGAATCTCACTATCCGTTAATTGGAAATAACGACCAATGCCAATTGCGATTAATGCATTGGTGACATTATAGGTTCCTGGCACTGGAATCGTAAACGTCATTTGTGTATCACTGATTTTGAATGAGGTTTGCTCTTTGGCTTCATTTGTGACGATTCCTTGAAGTTGACTTTCCTGGCTAAAACCAAAAGTAATCACTTGTTGCGTGACTTTTTCCACCAATGGTTCTAGCAAAGGTTCATCGCTTGGCACAAATAAACTACCGTCTTTGGCTAAACCATCTACGATTTCCATTTTTGCTTGTGCAATGCCTGCTCGTGAGCCTAAATTTTCCACATGGGCTTCGCCAATCATTGTGATGGCAGCAACTTCTGGCTGAGCCAGATTGGAAAGGAAAGAAATTTCCTGAGCATGATCCATGCCCATTTCTAAAATCAGTTTTTCTGTTTCATCAGGCATGTGTAAAATAGTATAGGGTAAGCCAATTTGATTATTGTAATTGCCTTGCGTTTTGTAAGTCACAAACTTTTCAGATAACACAGCAGCAATTAAATCTTTAGTGGTAGTTTTTCCATTACTGCCAGTCACAGCGATGACATTCGGTTGCATTTTATTTAAATAATAGGTAGCTAATTTTTGCATAGCAACCAGTGGATCAGTAACATGCAAAACAGGCAATTGTTGCGGCGCATCGACTAAATCCTGTCCCCAAAAAGCGGCCTGACAGCCATTAGCCATGGCACTCTCAATAAAACGATGACCATCATTTTCACCTTGTAAAGGAACAAAGAGATTTCCTTTCACAATTTTACGACTATCAAATTCAATGCCTGTTAAAGGAAAATCAGGCCATTGTTGCCAATCATTACTGGCTTCAACCGCTTGCGCTACTTCCCAGAAGGTTAATTTCATTATGTTTTGCTCCTCTGACACAGGGACTGGGACATGCCAAAGTCTTGTCATGTCCCAGTCTTGTGTGATTTTTTCTTCTTAGTTATTATAAAATTCTTGGCGTTGTTTAAAACGATTCAAAGCTAACTGAATCAGTTCCTCAATTAAATCACTGTATTTCAAGCCCATATTTTCCCACAGTAAAGGATACATACTAAAGTCAGTAAAACCAGGCATGGTGTTCAATTCATTCAGGAATAATTCGTTTTTGCTTGTTAAGAAGAAATCACAGCGACTTAAGCCACTTCCATCTAACATAATATACGCTTTTTTAGCGTATTCTTGCGCTTGATGAGCTACTTCTTCTGGAACATGCGCTGGGATTTGCATTTCAATCGTGTTATTGATGTATTTTGCATCATAATCATAGAAAGCGACATCTTTCACCACTTCACCAGGTAAAGTCGTACGGACATCTTCATTTCCTAAAATGGCTACTTCAATTTCACGTGCTTCGATCCCTTGTTCAACAATTGCTCGGGCATCATAACGGAAAGCTTCTTCCAATGCTTCTTGCAATTCTTCACGATTTTCCACTTTGCTAATTCCGACACTAGAACCCATATTGGCAGGTTTAACAAAGACCGGATAAATTAAAGAACCTTCACATTTTTCAAAGACTTCTTTTGGATTTCCTTTCCAGTCACTTCTTAAAACTGGCACGAATGGTACTTGTGGAATGCCAACAGTTTGTAAAAGATATTTCGTCATGATTTTGTCCATTGCGTTAGCACTAGCTAAGACACCCGCGCCTACATAAGGCATATTAATGGTTTCCATGAATCCTTGAATTGTTCCATCTTCACCATTTGGCCCATGTAAAACAGGGAAAACAATCGCTTCTTCTTCATAAATTTCCGAAGGACTGATTCGTTTTCCTGAAAATTCGCCTGTTTCTTCAGGTGTTTGTGCCCAAGTTAAATGTAAAACTTCTTTATTTTGTGGTCGTTCAGATAAAAGAGGGCCTTTTACCCATTGACCGTCTTTACTAATAAAGACTAACTGTACTTGATAATATTTATAATAGATTGCATTTAAAACGGAATATGCAGACAAAACAGACACATCGTGCTCTTCACTTCTGCCGCCATACAACAAAATAATCTTCAAATGCTTGTCCTCCTAGTTTCTTTCCTGTCTTTTAGAAAAAATTATTTTTCAAATTATCCTTACTTATTTTAGCATAAAACCCAGTTTCATAATAGAAGCAAATTTAGTGAAGGAAAAATTCTTTGCTTGCCTTTTCCTTGCTAAAGACTCCGTTTCACCAGCTCAATAAGGGCTTGTTTAAACGTTGTTCTATCTTGGTCTGTAAAAGGTTTAGGTCCTTTCGTTCGGCCACCTTTTCGCCGAATTTGGCCACTAAAATAGCGTTGTTCTAACAAGCCATCAATATTTTCTTTCGTATATTGATAACCCAGTTGATGTAAAACCAACACTCCTTTTGGCAAAACCAAGGAAGCTAAGCCATAATCTTGTGTAATTAAAAGATCCCCTTTTTTTATTAACTGCACAATTTTAAAATCAGCAGCATCCGCTCCTTTATCAACATACACAAAAGAGACATTTTCTGGATAATCTTTTAAGGAATAATGATCTACACTAGTAACAATCACCACATCCAAAGCTTTCTCTACAGCGACTTCAATAACCGTCTCTTTCACAGGTGAACCATCGCCATCGACAAAAATTTTCATTCATTTCCCTCGATTCTTCCTTGCTCTAACCATTTGGGATGACGTTGAAAATAGTGTTGTAATTCGTCAAAAACGACTTCTTTAACCACTTCATATAACTCTGTATTTCTTAAAATGGTTTTCGTTGCATCAGTGTAGCGGGGCTTTGGTATCGTAATGGCTAAAACAAAATCAAATTCTGCTAAAAAACTATCTGCTGTCACAGATAATGAATAATGTTGCTCCTCTAAAAATTGATTAAAGGCGGCCACTACACCATCAAGAAAGCCCTCATAGTGGGTTCCACCAAGACTGGGATAATGCCCATTAACAAATGTTTTTTGCACTTGCGGCGCATGATTTTTACTCAAAATAAATTGAACAAGGGCCAATTCTGTTTGCTTGGCTTGAATAATCGGTGCAGCTTTTCTAGTTAATGGGTTATCTTTTTCAAATAAATAATTACTTAAACCTTTAGGGTAATAACAAAGATTTTTTTGTTCCTCTTCTTGTGTTAAGAGAATCTTTAAGCCTGGATTCAACATGGCAATCTGTTGACATTGTTGTAAAACACGCATATAAGAAAGTGATTCTGTACCAAAAATTTGCGTATCTGGCCAAAACAAGACTTCAATTCGTTCCTGGGTTTCTTCAATAGGTAATAATAATCGTTTTTTCAATTGCCCTTGATGGTAAATAAAAATAGTTCGCTGTTTTTCTTGATCGATACTGATCCCTACTTGTTTTGAGAAGGCTTGTAAAACAGATAAATACAGAAAAGGTGGTTCTAAATCGACTTGCTTTTGTTCAAAAACAAGCGGTCGTGTGGAAGATACCTGAAAAGAGATTTGTTGACGCGATAACTGTATAGCAATTTTCCCTTGATTCTTTTCAATGAAAAACTCTAATAAACCGTTAATTGTCTGAACAAGTAAATTCTCTAAGCCGACTAAGCCAGTCGTTCCAATGAACGCTTCTGGTCGTTTTTGAATCCGTTCAATAAATTCATCATTTTCTAAAACTGTTAAAAGATGTGCAACACTCATCCTGCTGCCTCCTTTGCAATCTGTTTCTTTTAATTATAATGAAAAAAAGACCAGAAGAAAAGCCACACACGACTTTTCTTCTGGTTTTCTTCTTTAACGAATTAAATCAATATTCGGATGCTCAAGAACGTGATTCACTTGTTTGACCGTTGTCAAAGGAATATCTCCTTGAATCGTATGTGCAAGGACCCCATTGACTGTGGCAAAGGTAACTGCCTTTTCTAACGACCAATTTTGGCTATAGCCATATAAAATCCCCGCCGCATAAGCATCACCAGCACCAATTCGATCAAGATTAAGAAGCGGTCTTTTTTCACTCTGTTGGTACTCATTTTGGGTATATAAATACCCACTTAAGTAGTTTTGATTTTGGGAATGACTTCTCGTTGTCCCAGCAAACCATTCCAAATTGTATTGAGACATGAAACGCTGAATCAGTTCAGTTTCTTGTGCCTCACCTTCTAAATCTTCTCGCGGAATGAAACCCAATAGCTCGACCAAATCACGTCGACTGCCAAAAACAATATCACAATAAGGTAAAATGCGTTCGTACTGTTGACGCATAAAGAGTGCGCTATTTGCTGTATTCAAACTAGGTCGATAATTAAAGTCAAAACAAACTTTCTTTTGATAGGCATGCGCCTTTTGAGCAAGTATCAAAGCAGCATCACGAGTTTTTTCAGTTAAACTTAACGAAATACCACAAATATGCACCATATCTACTTCCGCTAAAAAGGCCTCAAAATCGTAGTCCTTCGCCTCGCTGATGCCAAAAGCACTCTGATGGCGATTTTGATAAGTTACTTGTGTGGGGCGGATTCCATAACCCATTTCTGCAAAAAAACTACCAATATGATCGCCCTTTTCTCCTACCCATTGATCTGAAATTCCTAACTTCCTTAGCGCTGCTTTGCCAGCTTCACCAAGACGATTGGCAGGTAATTTCGTAATCAATGCTGTTTCTAGTTGAAAATGAGCCAAATTTGCTAAGAGATTTACGCCAGTCCCTACAAAGTTCATTCTTAACTGCTCTGTTTGTTCTAACATTAGATACTCTGGCGGAGTGAAACGAAGCATGACTTCACCAAACGCAGCAATTTTCATCTTTGCCACCTACTTATTCAATGTGTTTTTCATCATGGTTAGTAACGTTTTCACGTCTTCTGTTCTAGTGTCCCCTGTTTCTTGATCGATAATTGAGCTGTAGACATGAGGAATGATTTTTTTAACGCCGGCATCCACCGCAATTTGAACAATTTCTTCAAAGTTTTCTAAATCAATGCCCCCTGTTGGTTCTAAATAAAAGTCATACTTGGCACAAGCTGCTGCTACTGCTTGGTATTCTTCTTTGTGAGCCAAGCCTTTCATCGGGAAATATTTAATGGAACTGCCCCCCATGTCTTTCAACAATTTGATGGCGGTTTCGATAGGTACTTCCGCCGCTGGCGCACCCGAGCTTAACGGACCTGTCGCAATGTTAACATAGCCAACTTTGCCTGTGGGTGAAACCAAGCCATTAATCACTGTTTCGTCTTGACGAAGTAAGGCCCGCGAAGCGCCGACACCTGTGAAAACTTGGTTCACGTGTTGCGGTTGTAGAACTTCTGATAAGCGAGCCACCATTTGACTTTGATTAGGATCGCCAGCCCCTAAGCCGACAGATAAAGCGTTGTTGGTTGCTGCTTGGTATTTTTTCATATCGTCAATGGCTGCTTCATCGGTTTCATAGTTTTTTGAAAGGACGCCTAACACAACATGCCCTTCTGCTGCTTCATAACAGGCTTGGGCATTTTCTACTGAATTGGCTAAGACGTTTAAACAAATGCGTTCTTCTAAATAATTAGGTTTTAATGACATGACTTATTTCTCCTTTGTGTCCATAATTTCTTGTAATCGTTGCACGATTTTGTTCATTTCTTCTTGATTGACAGAACGAATGTCAAATTCAATGATGCCATTGTTGGCTTGATATTCTCGCGTATAAATAGCTGGACTTTCTGCTTTTAATGCTTGGATGACTTCCTTGGCAGTTTTTCTGCCGTCCACTTTGACACTGGCGCGATAAATGTCTCGGCCAGCGCCATCTTGGACGATTTTGGCGGTTAAATCTGATAAGTTGTTGATGGCTTCAACAAACGGTTTTAAGCGCTCTTGCATCGAAGCCCCTGATTCACTGCCATGTGCCAAGTATTCTTCCACTGCTTGCGTAAAGCCCAAGATATTGTCTTTGCCAATTTTCATTGCTCGACCAATGCCTTTGCCTTGTAGGCGCACCCAGTCAATGTATTCTTTTTTCCCGACCACTAAACCGGCACTTGGCCCTTCAATTGCTTTGGCGCCGCTGTAAATCACCAAATCAGCGCCTGCTTCAGTGTATTTGAAAAGATCTTCTTCTGCTGCCGCGTCAACAATTAGCGGCACCTTGTGGCGTTGCGCCACTTTGGCCGCTTCGGCCACCGTCAGCATACTTTTTTGCACGGTATGGTGGCTTTTGATGTATAGAATGGCCGCTGTTTTTTCAGAAATCATCATTTCCACGTGTTCTGGACTGCACATGTTGGCGTAGCCAGCTTCCACCACTTGGCCGCCACCTTGCGCTACCATGACTTCTACAGGCGTGCCGTAGTCCACGTTGTGCCCTTTAGGTAAAACAATCTCCCGCTGTTCGATTTTTTCTGTATAGGGATGATACGCGTGGTACAAGCTGCCTTTTCCAATCAAGGCAGCCACCGATTGGGCAATCCCCGCCGAAGCCGAGGAAACGATTTGGGCATCTTCTACCTTCAACAAGTTGGCTAAAAAGGCCCCTGTTTGCACACTAAGTTCACTCATTTCAAAGAAATGTTCGCCGCCGAATCGTTGAGCTGCTAGGACTGCCTCCGAAACTTTGGAGACACCTAGAATAGTCATTTTGCCAGAAGCATTAATGACTTCTTTTAAGTGGAATTTTTCGTAACTAATTGTCATAGATTTGTCCTCCAATAATTGTTTTGATTGGGCGAATTTGCTCTTTGGCTACTCGTGTCAATCCATTAGAATCAGTCAATGTTTTTTCTTCTGCTTGAATCGTGAAAATCGTTAAATCAGCATCTTTACCTATTTCCAACGTGCCTTTTTGCGTTAAATGGAAATTCTCAGCAGGAGCCTTGGTTACCTTTTCAATAATTTCTGGCCAATCATAGCCGACCACACGGAGTTTTTCCATCGTTGTGGCTAAATCATAAACAGGACCATTTTCTCGGTTACGGATGTAGATATCTGTGCTAATTGATGCAGCTTTCATTCCCTCGCGCAACGCTGTTTCAGCTACGTGAAAATTGAAACTATCCGTACCATGCCCGATATCAAATACGACTCCTTTGTTGTACGCTTGCCAAGCGAAATCTTTTATTTTATCCGTTGCTTGGTCTAAGATACCATTTTCTTTCCCATTAAAACAATGGGTTAGGACATCCCCTTTTTCCATCAAGGCTAAAATTTCATCTAAATGAGGCGGTGCTGATCCAATGTGAACCATTAAGGGAATTTCTTGGTTCTCTTGCTGAATCTGTTTGGCCAATTCTAAAGGCGTAATGCCGTTATCGCCAATAACGGTCCTACTCATACGGGCTTTAATCCCTACAACAAAATCTGGTAATTCTTGAATCGCTTTTTTGACTAAACTCGCTTGTACTTTACTTAAATCTGCGAGTTCGTCCTGAGCAACGATGCCCCATTTAGAAATATTGACTAATCCAAAAACATTTGTTTTTGCTTGCTGCGCTAAGTCATAAAATTCATGAATGTTTTCAGCACCTGTTGTCCCAGCATCAATCACTGTCGTAACACCCTTTTTGACCCCAATTTCATCTGGATAATCATAATAAAGAGCCATTTTTTCAAAACAATGAACGTGATCATCTATCCAGCCTGCGGATACATAAGTACCTGGTTCTAAGTGGATAGTTTCTTTTGCAGAACCTGAAATAGTTGCTGCAACAGCAGCTATTTTTTTCTCTTTAATTGCAATTTCAACAGGCATACCATCTACTGTCTGTCCATTTTTTATAAGTAAATCGTAGTCCATATTCTTCCCTACTTTTCTATAAATCTAAATTTTGTCCAAGGCTTAATGAATTCTAATAATACAAGTTCTTCTTCTATAATACGCCCTACTCGGTTTTTGCGTGAGTCTTGATGTGGTTCTAAAACGACTTGTAATTCATTTTTGTATTTTCCAAATGCATCATTTCCCACAACAACATCTCCAGGTTGTAGCATTGCTTGATTATCATGTGGGGGATTAACTTCATTTTTATATTTTTTACGCACTTCTGTGGAACGAATCATCTGCTGAGTGATATCTCCACGGCGAAAATGTTGATTTTTTGTTACGATTTCTTTTTCAATTTCAGAAGTCGCTTCTTCAAAAACAATGGTCAATTCTGTTTGATAACGATTCAACTGACCCAATGCTTCTAATTCTTCGTTGGAAGCATAAGCATTTCCAATAACAACATCATCAATTAAATTTGTTGCAAATAAATGTTTAGCTTGAACAGTGACTGGCAACTGTCTATGCATTTCTAAAGTAGGTAGCCCATCATTCACATCCCAAGGACCAATTTCACCTACCTGTGATGAAATAAAAGCAGCTGTCCGAATACCTTCCTTTTTAAAACGGATGCTACATTTTTCAAAGAAATCATACGGCAATGCAGTTCCCGCTTGTGGATAAAAGTTATGACAACCATATAAGAAAGGTCGATTCGCTTCATACGTCAAAATGTTATCAAGATAAGCGACATCATTACTCATATTCAACTCAATAGCCACGCCGAATGGATTAAACGTCAACATGGCTTCTTTATTTCCATCAAACCCTGTATCCAACCGAATCCCATCAGCTCCTAATTCGCTGAAAAAAGTCAAATCATCATATGAAATTTCCAATTCATCAAAGATACTTGGAACGACATCTAAAATTGTTTCAAATCCTAAATTTTTCGCATAACTAATTAATTCTTTAAATTTTTTCTGAACCGCTTCTTTGCCATCGGTCACTTCTAACATACTCATAAAAATTCGAGTAAACCCACATTCGCTGGCTTTTTTTAAATACGCTTTATCTTGATTGATATCACTATGATCTGGATAAACTGATACACCTAATGCTCTTTTCATCTTCGTTCTCACACTCCGCTATTTTCAAATTTATTTCGAAATTTCCAAGCAATCACCGAGCTACACAAGATTGTTGTAGAGCCAACGAGCAATACTGGTTGATTTAGAAATCCGCCAATTATCATGGAAAGAGTAATACAAACTGCCGTAAAAACCAACGTCTTTACCAAACCAAATTGATAAACAACAGTAGGCAACTGCCCTTTTTCTATAATAATTTGACTAACGATAAAAAAGAAAATGAACCAAATAATCATCTTATACGCTCCTGACTTTCTTCTCTGACTTAGAAGGGGCAGGATATTCATATCAGAACACCCGCCCTAACATTTTTTAATTTTTTGCTGCTTGTTCAGCTGCTAATTCTTCTGCTTCTTTATCCAATTGTTGTTTTTCATAAACTTTGAAAAATGGATAGTAGATAGCCATTGTAATTAAGAAGTTAACAATCACTAATACTGCGGCCGAGAAACTCCAATTGGTACTCATCCAAGCAGCAATTGGTGCTGGAATTGCAAACGCTAAGCGTGCAGCCATCATCGGAATTATATTAGCGACTGTTAAGAAATAAGATAACGTTGTGGTAATTAACGGTGCCACGATAAACGGAATACCTAAAATAGGATTCATTACGATAGGCGTTCCAAAAATAACTGGTTCATTAATATTAAACAAGCCTGGTAAGAACGATAAACGGCCAAGACTTTTCAGATACGTTGATTTAGAAAACATCATTAAAACAACTAAAGAAAGCGTAGTTCCAGCGCCACCAATCCAGATAAACCATTGTAAAAACTGTTCTGTAAAAATATTAGGTAACTGATGAACGTTTGCGCCATTGGTAAAAGCTTCAAGGTTTTCTGCAATCGACATATCCCAGAAAGGACGAATAACTGGGCCCATAATCGCTGGACCATGAATCCCTAAAACCCAGAAGAAACAGATTAAGAAGACTGTTAGTAAGCCGCCAAATAAACTGTTACCAGCAAGGATACCTTTAAGTGGCATTAATAACGTACTCAAGAAACCATTCAAATCAAAACCAATTACGTGGCGAATAACCCAGAATAATAAAAGAATAACTGCTCCTGGAATTAACGCAATAAATGAATTTGACACTTCAGGCGGTACGCCATCTGGCATCTTAATCATAATATCTTTTTCAATAAAGAAGCGATAAATTTCAACAGATAACAGCGCTGTTACAATCGCACCAAATAAAGAAGCTGAACCTAAATTTGCTAAATTAATATAGCGCCCTGCTGTAATGACGTTGTCAACATCTTCAAAGACACGTGTTGGTGGTGCCGCTGTTACTAAAAAGGCCATTAATGCTAAAATTCCGCACGTCAAAGAGTCAAGCTTATAACTTTTGGCCAATGATGAAGCAATCCCAAATGTTGCATAAAGTGCAAGTAACCCCATCGTATAGCGGGAAGGAATATCTAAAATTGCTTGATAAGGTTCAATCAATTTTGTGTATGCCTCAATTGGAATATTTTGAAAAATTGTAAAGAATGAGCCCACAATTGTTAAAGGCATCGTTGCAATTAATCCTTTTCTAATCGCTGTCATATGGCGTTGCGAACCAAATTTATTCGCAATCGGCATTAACTTAACTTCCATCCACTGTACAAAACCATTCATTTGTTAATTCCTCCGTTCAACTAATAAAAATAATAATTATTTCGCATTTATAATAACATAGTAACATTATAATGTAAACGCTTATTCTTATTTGTGACAGAGAAAGTGCAAAACAAAAGGCTTTTTCTTATTATAAAGAAACTGGGAATATTGCACCAAAAATCATTGCGCCTAAAATTGCGCCCCCAGCGATTGGTTTTTTCCAAATGTAAAAACCTAAAGCTCCTAATGTAGCACCAATCCCAATAGGAATCGAAGCACCCGCCGCACTCAAAATAATTAACGGGCCTAAGAAGCGTCCTGAGGCATTACCAGCCCCCATCATCACATCCGCACCAAAAGTGGAATTTCCTTGATTGATAGTAAATTTCCGAATCAACACAATTACGCCACCAACTGCTAACCCTAGTAGCGCACCTGTTAAAAGTGCTAAGCCAAAGTTTTCTACAGGTGCTTTAATACCCATGCTGAGGAAAATTGCAGGTACGCCAATCCCGATCCCCGTTAAAATTGAGCCACCTAAATCTAAAATCCCGACTAAAGAACCTTCTAAAATTCGTGCAAACAGGAAACTTGCACCAAATGCTGCGGCAGCGCCATAAGAACCACCATCTAAACCAGCTTTTAGCATCGCAACAATTGAAACTTCATTAAAGGCGCCCACACCATAAACTACATACATATGTGTTCCTGCAAAAATTGCCGCTGACATAATCCCGACTAAAATGGGAAAGCCCCAATCAGCATACCAAAAACTTTTGCCTTTTAAACCTTCTTGAATTTCTTGTTCTTGTTGTGCCCATTCATTTTTTTCTTGCTGTTCCATCTATGAGACCTCCTTTTTTCTATTTAACGGTGAAGACATTGTGTAAATTATTTAACCATTGAGGAATAGACAAGCGGAAACTTTCGATCATTTCTAAGTCGAACCCTCGGAAGAAGCCACTTAAAATAAATAATAAGATAATGGCACCAAGCATGCCGCGTGTCATTCGGGTCCACCCTAAATCATCGACACCTTTACCGATTAAGATCCCTAATACAACTCCTGGGACAGCATTGCCCATGACTAATTGAGATAATCCGCCAAATAATGTTCCCCAGAAACCCGTCCGTTTTCCTGCATCTAAAGCCGCTAGCCAGAATAAAACAGGCATCACAGTATTGATTAAAATCGTTGCTGCAGGTACCAACACCGCAACCGCTGTTACTTGTAGCGATTCTGGAATTGCTGCAGCTGTACTATTTAAGAAAGCCACAGTCGCCATTCCTACAAAGGCCCCGACAATCCCCATTTTTTTGGGATTATGCATCGTTTTAGTGACATCTTTATCCTTTACCAATAAAATTGCTGCAGCCCAGTTAGGCACAATCCGGTGGGTCACATCTTGTGTAAAGGCCCCTGCTCCGACGGCCGAAGCCCAAGCATTAAAGAAAAAACCTAAACCAAAAGAAAAGTGTGATGCTGGATCTCCTTGTGCCGCGTTCATTTCTCCTAATGTTCTAAATGCCCCTAACCCTTGCGTTTGTGGTGCATGAAACATCCGAGCAGCGCCTGCGCCAGCTGCAAAACCTAGTAAACCACCAATAAGCAATGACTTCAGCAAAATGATTACAAATTCCATTCCTTCTTCCTCCCTTTATACGCCTCTTTTTGAAAGAAACGGAACTACTACTGCGTTCGGTTCTTTAATTGTTTCCGTTAAAAAATCAACTTCTTCGACTGCAATGGCTTGGATTTCCACTTCTACAGCTAGTTCGACATGATAAATCACTCTCTTTCTAGGAAAGAAGAAGAACAGAAATTTTTCTGTATAAACTTGTTCTTTTGCCTGACGAATAGTTACTTCTTTCGGTTCAATCCGGATGAGGACCTCTGTTGTTTCTTTTAATACTTTTTTTGAAACATCATTCAATGCACTTGCAAAAGCTTCATTCTTCTTATTACCTTTTCCAGAAACAATCACGGTTTGTGTTGACCGTTTTGTGGCATCCATAATTACCGCTCCTTTCTAAGTTACTACTTTCTATGCTCCGTGTTTCTTAATAAATGCTTCAGTTACTCGTTTACCAAGTTCTTCCTGATCCATAAAACCAAATCCAAGAACAGTTTTCCCATCGTTAATTGCTGTTACCCCTTCTTCGATTGATCGCATGCCATGTCTTTCGGGATACCCGTATTTAGTAGCAGCCGTTAACGCTCCTGCACCACCACTTCCACAGAAAGAAATGCCTAAATCAGCCTTTTCTTGTTGCATCACATCTCCTAAACGCATATCAGCGCCCATTCCTGGAACAACAACCGCGCGACCACCGGCTTGCTCCACTCCTTTTGCAACATTTTGTCCTTTTCCTAAACGATCTGCGATAACTACTGTAATCATAACTTTTCCTCCTATTAATTGTTTTGTTTAGCAACTTCAAAATGAACAGCTAAAACATACCATTCATCTTCTGATAACTGACCAATTGCTTCTGTTGTTTCTTCTGCAATTTTCAACGTTTCTGGTGTTAGTTCCGTAAATAACGTCCGATCAACACCAGCTAATGTCGTTCCTTCTCTTGAACGATTCAGCATCTCATTGAGATGGTTAATCAAAATCGTCCACTGTAATTCCGTTGGTTCAATTTGTGCTTCTGCTAATCGCGCACTGGTTTGTTTGATAATCGATTGTAGCTTTTCTGGTTCAGCACTTTGTCGAATGATCTCCTGTGCTTCCATTGCTAGTTCCATCCTCTTCCTCCTTTGGTTGTTCTAAATAATTAAGTAATGCTGAAATTTCAGCATGATTGACAGGTAACTCATTTTTAGCAAATAAACATTCAATTTGCCGAATTTCTTCTTGCCTTTCATGAGATACTTCTCTATTACAAGGAATCTCTTCGTATTGTTTATTAAACGTAATCCGATGTGTCATTAATAAAACGTGAAGTAAAAAGGCTTCTTGATATTCGCTCAGTAACTTTGTTTGAAACATTCGTTTTAACTCTTCATAAATAATATACGCTTTTACTAATAAATCTTGGCTTTGTATCCGTTCATTTTTTTCAATTACATCAGATTTCGTGGAGCGAGCGGTACCTTTCCCTTGACGTTTCCCTAATAAAATTTTATCGACCTCTTCCCGAATCAAACTTAAGTCTGTGTCCGTCAACAATGGACTAACTTTAATAAATGGGTATGTCATTTCTTCAATTGGGAAAATACTCAATACCAAATCGGGCTTTTCTGCTTGAATCACTTCAGTTGCATTTAAAACAGAAGCAAATCCTGCGAGTTCAACGTTTGGTACTTCCTCTAAAATTTTTTGTTCAATTAAACTGGTCACACCTAAGCCCGTCGAGCAAACATACACAATCCTAACAACTTTAGCTTCCTGCTGTTGTCGTTCCTGAGCTGCCAAAAAATGCAACGCAATATATGCGCAGAAAGAATCGTTGACTAACAAAACAGAACGTTGAATTAATTGTTTACAGGCACTTTGAATAGCTAAAAACAACGCTGGGTGTTTTCCTTTGATTTCTTCAGAAAACGGATTGTATTCATTAATAAATAAATGTTTCTTTGTAAAACGTAAGGACAGGTGTGCAAACAAGTTCGTAAATAATTGGCGATCATTTACAAAAGGATAATTCAGCTCTTTTGAAACGCTTTCAATCACTTGCTTTGTTAATTGAACCATATCTTGCCGTTGATGGGTTCCGAATAAATCACTATAAATATAAAAATATTCATCCGCTAATAAAGGCAAGTCATACCGTTCAAACACCTCTTGTAAAAGTAAAAGTGGTACTTCGTTCCGTTGTTCAAAGCGTGTTTTTTGTGATAACACTCGGTAAGTCCCAATTGTATGTGCCATCTGCATACGTGCTGCGGCAATTGCCACTCTCAACGTAATAGATAATATTTCGGCATAATCAAATTGATTTTGATCGAGTGGATTAATTAAATTTCGCATTTTTTTCAATGCACTACGATAACAACCTTGAAACAATGTCCCTGACCCAAATTTAATTTTAGGGATTTTTTCAGCCCCTTTTGTCTTTGTCACATAGTTCATAATTTGGTAAATATCGTATTCTGTAAGTTCTTTTTGAGTGATAAATTCCATCAGTAAGCGTACATTGCTTTCTTCACCACTGATTGTAAACCCTTGCCGCGCTTGGCGAATTAAGGTTAAATCATATGCTTGCAGCAACCGTTCGACCTGTTCCAAATCACTGACAATTGTGTTTCGACTCACTAATAATTCATCTGCTAGCTGCTGTGCCGTTAAGTACCCTTTGACTGACAATAACTGAAAAATCAATACATTGACTCGTCTTTTTTGATCAGGATAGGTTTCAAATCGATCGACATCGATAATTTCATTTTTTAACAGTAAGCGTTTAGAGTCAGGTAAATCTAGCCAGATTCCCTTATTTCGTTTTGAATAAAGTGTCTCATCGTGCTGTTCAAACCAAGCACGAATATCTTCTAAATCATACTTAATTGTTCGAACGCTGACAGTAAAGCTCTCAGCTAATTCTTGCGTGGTAATACTCCCTTCCAAATCCAAAAGCATCAATAAAATATTTATCGCTCTTTTGGACAACAACACGGTCATGCCTTGTCACCTCTTTTCTTTTCCCTTTACACTTAAAACTATAGCGTTATTTTATCTGTTCCACAACACAAAAAAGTTGCACTTATAAAAGTGCAACACTTCTCTTTTCATACAAAAAAAATCCCTTAACAGTAGTAACTGTTAAGGGATACCACACTATTTATTTGCATAAATAGACAGAAACCTTCTCCACAAAAGTATTCTGTCCGACACGTTACAAATCCGGTAACTGATAGCCGTACTATCTGGTGTCGTTGTGTTTGACAATCACTAGCCGTCAAAACGGAATAGCCGAAGCTATCTGATTGAGTCAACTCGTCGCATAAAACACACTTTAACACAGAATAGTTTGGATAGCAAGTGATGGTAATTATTCGTTATCGAACCATTCTTGATAAAAACTTTCAACAATTTTAACGGTTGCTATCGTTAATTCTTTCGTCATTACTGGGCTAGTTAACTTTTTGTCTTGTAAACATTGATTCACATGATTGATTTCATACGTAAATTCACTAGTGAATTGTTCAGACCATTTGACAGTGTTGCCTTGAGCATCTGTATAATAAGCACAATCTGTTTTCCAGAAATTAGGAATAACGATTTGCCCTTTCGTCCCACAAATGGTCATTTCACTAGGTATCTTTAAACCAACATTAATAAAAATATTGCCCAGCGTCCCTTCAGCAAATTTCAAAGCTAAATTACATTGACTATCCGTCGCCCCTTGCTGATACGTTGCGGTTCCCGTAACCTCTTGAATCTCTTTCCCTAATACGTATTGTAAGTATTGTAATGGATAACTTCCTGAGCCATGAAGCGCTCCACCACCCGCTTCTCTCGAGTAAAACCAGGGAATATGATCCACATTGGGATAGGCAGTAACTGACTGAACCCATAAAATCTCTCCCAATCCCCCTTCTTGAATCGTTGCCTTTACTTTTTGGGTAATTGGTAAAAAGACAGACTTCTGAGCTTCCATTAGAAAAACCCCTTGCTCCTGTGCGATTGCAAAGAGTTCTTCTGCTTCAGCAGCATTTAATGTAAATGGTTTTTCCAGTAGGACGGGTTTTCCTTGTGATAACGCAAGCTTAGCTGCTGAGTAATGTCCTTGATTGTAGGTGGGAATATAAATAATATCAATTGTTTCATCCTTACATAACTCTTCATAACTGCCATAAGCCACCGGAATCGCTAATTCTTTAGCCATTTTTTGAGCATTCTCTAAACGCCTTGATGCAATCCCGCGCACTTCAGCTTGCGCGCTTTCTCGAAGCCCTGCTACAAATCTTGGGACAATTTGGGCAGTACTCATAATTCCATAACGAATTTTATCCATGTGATCGCCTCCTCTTTCACTATACGAGAAAAACGAATATTTGGAAACCATTTCAACAAAAAAAGAAACCGTTTCCCCAAAACGATTTCTTTATATGTAAATTAACGGATACCAACGCTAACTTTTAAAGCTTGATTGACCTGTTCCATCTCTTCACGAGAAAGTTGACAAACCTTGTGTAGCATTCGTTCTTTATCCAATGTTCGAATTTGTTCTAACAAAATAAGTGATGGCGTCCTGCACTCGTTATGGGGAATTTCGATAAGGACTTGCGTTGGTTGCAGCCGCTTGCTTACGTTACGGGTAATCGGTGCAACAATCAACGTTGGACTAAATAAGTTACCTTTGTTATTTTGAATAATCAGGACAGGTCGAATCCCACCTTGTTCAGAACCAACAACTGGTGAGAGATTCGCATAAAAAACCTCACCTCTTTTTATCATTCAGATTCCCTTCCCTCCTTTTCCTTTAAAAAATTATAGCATATTGTTTCTTGCAATATTTTCAACTTTTTAGCTATCCCTTAAAATATTTGATAAAACCACCCTTTAAAAGTCAAAAAAAGCTTAAACAGTCGACTCTGATATAGAGACGGCTATTTAAGCTGACTATTACATTTTTGTTAAAATACTATCCACTTTTGTATTAATTAAATCAATAGCGACGTGGTTTTCGCCACCTTCTGGCACAATGATATCTGCATAACGTTTCGTAGGTTCAATAAATTGGTGATACATGGGCTTGACGACTGTCAAATATTGTTCAATCACAGAATCCAACGTACGGCCACGTTCTTCCATATCACGCTTGATTCGACGAATAATACGGATGTCATCATCTGTATCCACATACACTTTAATATCCATTAAATCCCTTAAGCGGCGATCTTCTAAAATTAAAATCCCTTCAAGAATAATTACTTCTTTCGGTTCTTGTATCACCGTTTCTGTACTTCTTGTATGCGCAACGTAGTCATAAACTGGCTTTTCAATGGCTTGATAATTTAACAGTTGTTCAACATGTTGAATCAATAAATCTGTATCAAACGCAAAAGGATGATCATAATTGGTATTTAAACGTTCTTCAAAACTCAAATGGCTCTGATCTTTATAATAAGAATCCTGTTCTAACATCATAATTGAATGATCGGGAAAATTATTAAAAATCGCACGGCTAACACTGGTTTTTCCGCTTCCTGATCCGCCAGTAACACCAATGATAATTGGCTGACTATCTTTCATGTATAAACCTCTTTCTTTTCAAAAACTTCATTGTCTTTTACTATTATAATGAAAACTCTGAAGAATGCCAGACCTTTTCCAAGACTTTTCATGTGATTTTTATCTTCTTATGAAAAATCTGCCCACACTTCTTTCAATTACAGTATACTTATCAATAAAAGGAGAATCCTACCTATGATTAAAAAAGTCAAAAAAGAAGCACTTACAACGGCGCATTACGCTCTTCTTTATGAGGCAGATCCCTCAAAAAAAATGGTGGCAGATTACATTACCCGCGGCATTTGCTTTGACTATCAGACTGAAGAACTTCAAGGAATTTTAGTCCTGTTGCCGACTCACCCACGGACATTGGAAATCGTAAACATCGCTGTCTCAGAAGAAAGCCGAGGGCGGGGCATCGGGCAAGAATTATTACATTTTGCCATTGATTTTGCCAAAAAAGAAAAGTATGATTCCTTGGAGATTGGGACTGGGAGCACAGGCTTTCAACAGCTATATCTCTACCAAAAAGTCGGTTTTCGAATGACACATATTGAACCAGATTTTTTTATCCATCATTATGATGAGCCTATTATAGAAAACGGCTTGCCTTTAAAGGATATGGTTCGCTTACGGTTACATTTAAGTTAAAAAGAGGTCGGGACAGAACCGTTTAGCTCCGAGAAATAAGAAGAAATTTCCGAAAATTGCTCTTTAATTTTTGGAGAATTTCGGCTTATTTCCGAAGGAGTTGGTTCTGTTCCCGCCGTTTATCAGTTTTTGAGCGTGGAGCAAAAATCCAAAGTGATTTTTGTCCCACGCTCTTTTTAATGCCCAAGAATTGGTAACAACTCATC
Organism: Enterococcus sp. AZ035; assembly: GCF_050548325.1. Taxonomy (NCBI): domain Bacteria; kingdom Bacillati; phylum Bacillota; class Bacilli; order Lactobacillales; family Enterococcaceae; genus Enterococcus; species Enterococcus sp. AZ035. The sequence continues at coordinate 581,705 of NZ_CP172958.1, read as the reverse complement.
TAGCTGTTGAATCGTATAATTGGGTTGAATGGTTGGTGTTGCTGGAGCGGAGGTCGGATTGAGCCAAACAGTTTGAATTTTCGCTTGTTGACCTCCTTGAATATCTGAATGCAAAGAATCGCCAATAATCATTGTTTTTTCTCGACTAAAATTAGGAATCCGTTCAAAAACAAAATCAAAATACTCTTTCATCGGTTTTTGATAACCCACTTCTTCTGAAACAAAAATATCTTTAAAATAAGGCATTAATTTCGAATCTTCCAACCGACGATACTGTGTTTTTGCCACTCCGTTTGTCACAATATATAAATCATAATGGGGTGCTAATTTTTCCAAGATACGTTGACTATTGCCAAGCAAGTCATGTCCTTGACTTAAATATTCTCGGTAGTTTTCTCCCATTTTAACGCTATCAACTTCTCGATTAAACGCGTCAAACAATAAACCAAACCGTGTATCAAGGAGAACATCTTTTGTTATTTTTCCTTCTTCAAATGAACGCCATAATCCTTGATTAATTCGGTGGTATGTTGACTCGACTTCAGATGTAAATGGTACATTTTCTTCTTCAAATAAGGCATGTAGCGCCTTCTTTTCAGCCAATTTAAAATCTAACAATGTATCATCAACATCAAAAAGCAATGTTTTCATTTCCGTTCCTCTTCTCTTTTCAAATTACTCGGTAACGCTTTGCTTGTTTGTTGTTTTTCAATAAAAAAATAAGGCAATAGCAATTGTAACTCTTCTCTTGTTAATGAACGATAAGCACCTAAAGGTAATTGCGGATCTAGCCGCAACGGCCCCATAGTTTGGCGTTTTAAAGCAGTCACTTTTTTCCCCACGGATAAAAACATTTTTTTCACTTGGTGAAATTTTCCTTCTTGAATAGTCAGGAAAACATGACTCTCCGTTTCAGTCGCTGCAAGAACAGTTATTTTTGCTGGCTTACATTGAATGCCTCCTTGCAAAACAATCCCATCTTTAAATTTAGCACAATCTTCTGCAGAGACCAAACCATTGACTTTCACTTCATAACATTTCGCTACTTCTTTATTTGGCCGAATTAATTGATACCCTAATTGTCCATTATCTGTTAATAGAAGTAACCCTTCCGTATCGCCATCGAGTCTGCCCACTGGATAAAGACCAGGGCGTCTGTCTTGTGGCGCAATCAAATCAATAACTGTTTTTTTAGATGCATCTGAGACAGCGCTAACCACACCTTTTGGCTTATTCAACATATAGTACACATGGGTCTTATGCGAAATTAATTGTCCTTTTACTTTAATCATTTGTAATTGCGCATCGACATTTTGGCTTTCATTTAAAGTCACGATGCCATCCACAGTGACCTGCTTGCCTTTGATTAATCGTTTCACCGTTTTGCGTGATCCAAACTGAAGTTCTTCTAGTAATTTATCTAATCGCATTGTTCAGCTCCATTCTGGTATAAGTATAGTGGAATCCGTTAAAGATGAAAAGTGGAAAAAGGTAATTCCTTGACGTATAAAAATATAAGTGTTACGGTTAATAAGTAAAGTAAATAAAGGTTTCTCAAAAACAGCGTAATGACCTGGGAGAGAACAACGATAACAATGAACCATTCCCATGAGTGTTGCCTGGCAATATTTGTGGGGATTTTTTGATTATTGTTAGCATTTTTCTAGACAAGAACAACTGAAAAAAGAGTTTCTTTTTTCCATTATGTTTTGTTTCTGAGTTTAACCAAATCACTCATTATTTCAAGGAGGAATTAGGTTATGTCAGTACAATTAGAAGTTAAAGAAAGAGCTATCCGTCCACGTTCACTAAGAAATCAGCTACGTCACGAAGGGAAAGTACCTGCCATTGTTTACGGTTACCAAATTGAAAGTACACCAATCTATTTTGAAGAAAAAGACTTATCAAAAATTTTACGCGAACATGGTGCTAACACCGTTATTAAAATGACAGTTGATGGCAAAAACATCAACACATTAATGTCGAAAGCACAGTTAGATACCTTTACTGGTCAAATGCTTCATGTTGAATTCTTATCTGTAAATATGAAAGAAACAACAGAAGTCGAAGCAGAAGTTCAATTAATTGGTGAATCTGCAGGTGTGAAAGCTGGGGGTACCTTAGCTCAAAACTTGTACACTGTTTTAGTGGCAGCCACACCAGACAAATTGCCAGAATCAATTGAAGTAGATATTACAAACTTAGAAATTGGTGATGCTCTTACAATCGCTGATTTACCTGAACACAAAGACTATGAAATTTTAACTGATCCAGAAGAACAACTAGTTGCTATTGTTGAAGCACAAACTGCTCCTGAAGAAGAAGAAGGAACAGCTGCTGAAACGACTGAACCAGAATTAGCCGAATAAAGAGTACACTTTTGTTCAGCTGATTCTCTTAAGTTTTAGAAATGGGATGTACGTTGAAACAACGTACGTCCCATTTTCTTTTTACTGCATGTCGTGATTTCTTCACATAAATGATGACACCTGCAAAGCTAGGAAGCTACAGAGGAATATTAAATTTTTGCTAATCTACGCAATATTTTCAAACGAAACAATTTCTTTTTTTTTAATTTGCAGTATACTAAAAGTAAGTAAACAAAAAGGAGGTCATCCATATGTTTGAACGTTTTGATAATGACCGTAGCCGCTATGCTTCATTAGGTGTTGTTTCTAGCTTACCTAGTGGCTTAATTGATAGTATTTGGTTGATTATTGACTTAAATCTAAAAGGGGTTATCCCTTTAAACGACTTACTTCACTTTGATTTGTTGAACAATAATGGCAAAGTGACTGTCCATTTTTCTCAAGAAAATAGTTCAGTAGAAATGGCCATCGACTTACCATTTAGTTATTCTACGGCATATCCGTCGCGAATTTTTGCTTTTGATGATGGCCATCGTGAAACGATTTTATTACCTGCAGAAATGTTAGAATCTTAAATAATTTCAACAAAGTAGCCTCAAATTCCGATTAAACTGGAATTTGAGGCTACTTTAATTTCTTTTAGTTATTCTACAATAATTTGTTTACTACTTCCTGCAGCATTTTCAAAATTAATAGTAAAGGTTTCTGTTGCATCATCATAAGTGATTCCGTCACTTTGACTAATTACTGTGCTGTAATCTTTTGGTATTTTTAAAGTCAGTGTCTTAGTTGTTTGTGTGGGATCAGAGAAAGTATACGTTTTTTGGTGTTGTTGTGTCTTTCTCATTAAAGAAATAGCTTTATTTGAGGTAATCCCTGCTATTGTACCGCCAGTTTCTGACCAAATGTTAACCCCAAGATAGCCTTCTTCTTCTTGCTTAACTGCTTGAATTTCTTCTGTATTTGAGAGAACTTCTACTGTTTTTTTGGCAGCATATGTTTTTAAATCAGTTTCATCGATTCCTGGTAAAACTACATAAGCATAATGCTCGTTCGTTGGGTGTTGACCATGTTGAATCGTAAATGTTCGATAATCACCTACATATTCTTTATCACTTGGAAATGCTTCATTAATTGCTTTATAGGTTCCTTTTCTAGTTTCACTTTTAACATTTACCGTTGTTTCTTCTGGAAAATAATAACCCATATTAGCATTGGAATGATCCGACTTTAGTAATAACCATTGTTTTTTACTCGTTTCATTTTTCTCATGAATCTCCCCAATATTTGATAGCACTTGATACTGATACGCATCATTTAACAAACGATTATCAACAACTGTCTCAATCGAAGCTTCTGTATCCCCTTTAATTCCTGCGCCTAATGCGATAATTTGCCCATTTAATACAAACCAAGATTTTTTAGCTTGTAGGTTCATAGGTAAAAGTTTCCCATTATTTTTGGTCCCGTCTTTATTAAGAGCCATCCCTACTACTGCCTGATTGTCTGACGTTACTCCACCAACCCATTGCTCTTTCGATGTGATTGTTGTAAATGCTGAAACTTCATCTGCCAAAGAAATGGTATCTACCGTTGTTCCTGGTAGTCGATAGGGATCTACAGTTGGCCAATAGCTGGAATTAAATTGAACCTCGTCATCATTATATACGTACATCATTCCGTCACCAGTGTGCCAGCCACGTTTATTTTCTTTATTCCCTGCTTCAAAAGATGCAGTGCGCTTTGAATACAAGCCTAGCCCAAACATATAACTAGGTGTGCGTTGGACAAATCGATCCATCGAAGCATAAAGTTTCGTGCCTGTAAAAGGAAGTTGCCCTCCCGTAATTTCTGGATTAGTTAAAAGTTGCATAGTCATCTGTAAATCATTAAAATCACGAGCATTTGTCAAATAATAATCTGGGTTCTCCTTCATCCAATATTTAACGGCTTCTTGAAATTTCTTTTGATAATTATTAGGGGCAAATTTAGCCACAATTAATAAATTATACATGGTAGTTGAGCCGTAGCCTGTTTTTCCAACTGCTGGGGCTCTTGAGATGGAACGGCCATTCACGGTTGGTAGCATTTCACCTTTATAAATCAAAGGAAGAAAGGCACGATCAACATTTTCAACAAATTCTGTCACAAGAGTTGCATCCATTTGAAAAGATGAATCTGCTGTAATGGCCAAAATTTGTCCAACCCCTTTCACCAAAACATTGCCATACGAACCTGTATAAGGAATGTTATTGTGCTGGATAAAAGAACCATCTTGGTAAAAACCATCACCTTTTGTGACTAATTTAAATACATCGACGATACTACTGGATGCTTGGTTAATTTTCCCGCTATCCTTTTGTAAAATTCCTAACCCCAAAACAGTTAAAGCTAAGTCCGTTCGGTTCGCTCCTGATGTCACAAAATTTGGGATAAAAGCTAAATCCACAAACGTTCCTTGTGGTTTTGTATACAACTGTTTAAACGGATCTGGGACATAACTGCTCAGCGCATTTGTATAGATTTGTTGCTTTTCTGGAGAAACTTTATCCTCTAAAATCATTAGAATATTAAGAAACTTCTGTGGCACACCAATTTGCCAGTCCCACCAATTTCCATGGTACTTTTTCCCATCATATCCTTTTTGCGTTACCATAAAATCTAAGCCATCAATAATGGTTGCTGCCAATTTGTCATCTTGGTAAAGCGTACTCCCCTTCGTTCCATAGGCTAACGCTAATTTTTGCAATTTGGTAAATTGAGTCGTTAAATCAGCCGATGGCGTATTGCCAGGCTCTAGTGGCCATAAATAGCTGCGGTTCGGCTCTTTATTCATCGTTTGATCGAGTTCTGTTGCTTCATTGGAGATTTTTTGGACGTAGTCTACAAGCGCTTGGTTAGTTGAATCATATTCTTTTGAAACAAGCTGATTTCGCCATTTTTCTTTTAATTCTCGGTATTCTGCAGATGAATCGATAACAGGAATGCTACCAACGGGGCCACTTTTCATAGAAATGATATTCAGCTTTGATAGATTACCAAATAGTCTAATTCCTACAGCACCCATCCAGTCATCATTAATGGACGTACCATCAGGATAATGAACCTCTTCATTTTCATAAAATAATTGATCATTCAGGAATGTTTGAATTTTTTTCCCATCATAGCGAACTAGCAGTTTATATTGTTGACCACTTAGTAATGTTGGTCCCGGAATATTAGTTAGCCATTTACCGCCTGGTTGTCCTAACTGCCAGCGACCGTCACGATTATAAGCAAAAGATTGCCATTGACTCGTCTTTTGTTTATCTCCGCGAAAAACCAATCCGAAGTTACTTTGCCCTTCATATAAAAAGGTTAGTTCAAGATCTCCTGAAGATTGTTCGCGTGCATCAAGATTGATAGAGACAGATTCGAGGTTTGTCCCTTGCTTCGTGTTTGCGATCCATAAACCAGCAGAATCATTCTTTTTTTCTGCTGTTCCTACCAAATCTTGCCAATGCCCAACTTGATTGGGGAAATCTGAAATGTAAGAGGGTTGCTCAATCGTTTGGCTCGCTTCGTTTTCTTCTGCAAAAGTAAGGGTGGTTCCCATAAATCCACTCGTCAAAGCAGTAAACAGTCCGACCAGCATTACCCATATTTTCCTGTTTTTCATTCTTTCTCCTCCTAAAAAATTATCGTAAAACGCTTACATCCGAATTAGAGAAAAAGAGTGAAGAAAAATACTTTCTACACTCTCCGACTCTCTGAAAATCACTTAATATACTTTTTACGCCAAAATACCAAAGGCACTCAAAACAATCGATAAAATTAAAATAATCCAAATCACTCGTGTGGAATTTAGTTTCTTTTGACCTAACATCCAATAAGTCAAAAGAACAAGTAAGATTGGAACTAAGGAAGGCAAAATCGCATCTAACGTATCTTGAATAACTAATTCGACCCCGTTCTTTTTATAAACAAAAGGAACTGTCGCCTTGATAACTGAAGGAATTAAGGCACCAATCACAGTCACACCAAGAACAGTTGCTGCATTCGTAAAGGCAGATAACTTGTCTTTTAAGGTCGTCACTAGTTTGACCCCTTGCTTATAACCAAGTGGTAAGAGCGCGGCCCGACCAAACAATAGTGCAATATTTGCAATAATCCAAATAACACAGCCAACCACCGAACCATTTTGAGCCAGTGTCCCTGCAACAGAGCCGAAAATCGTCCCCCAAATAACGTGGAATAAAGAGTCCCCAACGCCTGCCAAAGAACCCATCAGAGCTGTTTTTAGCGCAATAATTGTTTCTTTCGCTTTATAGCCATCTTGCTCTTCAATCGCAACATCAATCCCCATAATTAAATTCCCAAAAATAGCATTGGTGTTAAAAAATTGATTGTGTGTGCGCATCATATCTTGAAATTGTGCTTCATCATGACCATAGAATTTTTTTAAAACAGGTAAGATGCCGTATAAATATCCTGAACTCATCATACGTTCATAGTTCCAGTTTAATTGGCTTCCTAAAATATAACGCCAGCTAATTGCATTTAATTCTTTTTTTGTCAGTTTATGCTTACTCATCGCCGTCATATCCTCCTTCAAAATCACCATTTCCTGTTGTTGCTTGTGTCGTGCTTTTTGCCCCATCACGTTTAAATACAAGCATCGCTGCTACCATCCCAACTATCGAAACACCTAACATTGGAACTTTTAAATAAGCCGCTAAGAAAAAGCCTAATAGTAAATAGGGGATATATTGCTTCGTTGGCAAGTAACGTAATAAAATCCCTACACCGACAACAGGTAATACTCCTCCAGCTGTTTTTAAGCCCGTCATTAGCCATTCTGGCATGTTATCGGTAATCGTTGTTACTACAGCATCCCCCGCTAATAACATTAATAAAATCGGAATGGCACGAGACAGTCCCCATAGAACAGAACCAGATAAAACTAAACGTGGAATCCGTTTTACTTGCATCTTATCAATCGCTTTATCGACACTATGAAGTAAAAAGACATTACAAAAACGGGCGACTACATCTAGTTGCAACATCAACAGAGAAACAGGAACAGCTAAACCAATGCCATACTCCGCTCCTTTTCCAGAGATTACAGCGAAAGCGGTTCCTAAAACAGCCCCTGTGAAATAATCAGGTACCGATGCTCCACCAAAAGCAGCAATTCCTAAACGCATTAATTGAAGAGTGCCGCCAACCATTAAACCAGTTTTTAAATCTCCCATAATCATTCCAGAAATCATTCCAGCAATAGCTGGTTGCGTCAACGTATTTGAAATAAGTGAGTCATTAATAGCAATAAACGCATAAATAGTAATTAAAATAATTTGATACGCTGCTAAATGCATTGAAATTTCCTCCTAAATTTAAAAATATTCTTTCTTAGTCTGACAGTTTTAGCCGCGTAATTTTTTCATAAAATCAACGACTGGATCGTTTGGAACTAATTGGGCTGTCACAGTGACGCCTTTTGAAGCGATTGTTTCAAAAATTTGTTCTTCTTCTGGTAAAACTTGAATACTTTTTGTTACTTCGCGTGCTCCTTCTTTGTAACTCATATTCCCAACATTTACAGTTTTGATAGGTCCTTGCGCTTCGATAAAGCGGAGCACATCTTTCGGATTTTTAAATAATAAAAATAAACGCTGTTTACCATATTTTCCTGATTGAATATTTTTAGCGGCAGCCTCTACTCCAAGAACAGATAAACGCATCGAAGAAGGCGCTGCCATTCTCAAAGATGATTTTTGTAAAGGATCTGTAGCCGCCTCATCATTGGCTACAATTATTCGCTGTGTACTAAGACTTGTCGACCAAATTCCCGCTACTTGTCCATGAATTAACCGTTCATCAATCCGTGTGTTTACAATATTTTCTTTTCCAGCATATTGACTATAGTTACTTAACTCTTTTTCTTTGCTGGCTTCTGAAATCTCTTGTTCCGCTTGATTCATTCCAGCCTTTACATCAACAATATTTTCTTGTGCTAAACAAACTAATTCTTTAATCGAAGCCTGTTGATTAACCACTGCTTCAATCACAACAGAGAGCGTCATCCCTGCAATAATTTCCACTCCGTCAACGTTCAAATAATTCTTAGTTGCCACGTTACATGGCGTTCCTCCTAGTAAATCAGCAATAATCAGTGTCGTACCGTTAAGGGCTTTCATTTTTTCATTTAGCTCTTTCTCAAATTGAAGATTGTCGCTATCTGGTCGTAATGAGACTGTATGCACGTGTTCTTGCCGACCAACGATCATTTCTAAGCTAACTTTGACGCCTTCAGCCATGCTACCATGACTAATTAGTACAATGTTTTCCACGAATTTCCCTCCCTAGATGTAGGTGACCCTACTTAACATGTTATGTTCTCTACGAACTTACTATAACACATACTAAGTTATCCGTAAACCTAATATCTTAATATATTGAATTTATTTTTTTGAATTCTTTAAATAAAAATTGTCTTTCCTCTTTTTCAAAGTGTTTGCTAAAGGCTAGTTAACATGTTATGCTTAATTCATTCGATTACTAGAATGGAGGCAATCGCATGTTACCTAAATATGAACAAATTAAACAAGACCTTTTACGTGAAATAAAAAATCATACCTTTATTCCTGGTGATAAATTTTATTCTGAAGCCGATATTAAACGAAAATATGCTGTTAGTTCTATCACAGCTGTCAAAGCACTGAATGAGCTGACCAGTGCAGGTTACTTGTATCGTATCCAAGGAAAAGGGACCTTTGTTTCGAAATCAAAAGTTTCTCAAAATGTAAAATTTTCTGATATCGAGTTGCATTCTTTAGACTCTGAAAAAGTTAAAGTCCTTTCAATTGAAGAAGATAATCAAGCCGAAATTTTAAAGGAATTATGCTTACCAGCTAACGCTTCTTATTATAGAATCAAGCGTGTACGCTATTCTGAAGATACACCCTTTCTCGTACATATCACACATCTTCCCAAAAAGCTTGTTAAAGAGCCGCTCTCAAAGGACCTCACAGCTTATGCAAGTGTGTATGAACGAGTCCGTAAAGATTTTTCAGTAGACCTCTTCTCGTTGGCTTCTGTAGAAACAAATGAAATTGTCTTTCCCGAAGATGCTGAGTTATTGAATTTACTTCAATTAAGTTTTCGTGAACCCGCTGTTAAACAAGTTAAACATTCCTATCTCGCAGATGGTAGTGTTGCTGAATATATTATTAGTTATAAACATTGGAAATATTTCAAAACCAAAATAGAAGTAGAAGCCGAATAAATTTCAGCTTCTACTTCTATTTTTTTAATCTATGATTACTTGATTCGTAAATTTCAAGTACTCAATTTCAATTCCCTCTGTTTCAAAAATTACTACTTCATTTTGTCCTTGCTGTAAAAATTCTTTGGGACAATACAGCGAATGAATGGGTCCTATTTCCCAATAACGACCTAGATGATGGCCATTGACCACAACGAATCCTTTGCCGTAGCCTCGACAGTCAATATACGTGTCTGCTAGCTGTTCTAATTCAAATGTTACTTGATAAAACGAAGGCTGCAATGGATTTTTTCCAGCTGTGTAATCAATCTTGGCTAATTGCTCTTGTGAAAAAGTTAAGGGATAGTGTTGATAGCCTTGGTGAAAATGAATGTCTTGCATCACTCCACCTCGAATTCCTTTACTTTGTGTGGGATTATTTAATTTAAAGCCATAATTAACGCGACCTAAGTTTTCCACTAGGATATCTAACGCAAGTGTGTCTTTTTCAGTTTGCCCTGAAATGAGTAGCTCTTCTCCCACTGTCTCTTGATATTGGGTAGCAGCTAAATCTCCATCTACATAAATGTGTAAACGATCACTGGCCTCGACCACTTTTAGTTTATTTTCATGATGATAATTTTTTAAATCAAACGAATAAAGCAAGTAGCCATAGCCTGAGCCAGCTTCTTCCATACTTAATGGATACGTGGTGGTCTTCGGTGTCATCATTTGATCTTTTACTGCGAATAAGGATACGCTAGCAGTTACTGGAAAGCTTCCTAAATTCCCCAGTTTTTTCGTGCGTGGTTGTGCTTGCCAAACTTCTGGACATACTTCTTTAATTGCTTTTTGAACGGCATAATATTTTTCTGTTGGTTCTCCTGCTTCTGTTAATAAAGCATCATAATCATAGCTAGTGACTTGAGGTAAATCTTTTGCACCTCGCGCCGAACACCCGTTATAAAAGCCGAAATTTGTTCCTCCATGAAACATATAGAGATTTAAAGAACCCACTGCCAGCATATCTTTTACTTCTTTCGCCAAGTCGGTACCTTCCCGCTGAATCACTGGTTCGCCCCAACGATTGAACCACCCATCCCAGTATTCCATGCACATCAACGGCCATTTTTTACCATGACGAGTCATAAATTTTTTCAAAACGGCAGCATTTTCTTTCGAATGACTACCAAAATTTCCTGTCACAAAAACATCCTCTTCAATTAACGTACCCGCATCCAAAACCTCTTCCCAAGCGCCATCAGATGTAAAAAGAGGAACCTCAATCCCCAGTTCTTCCATTATCTGCTTGGTTTGTCGCAAGTACGCTTTCTCCATGCCATAGGACCCATATTCATTTTCAACCTGCATCATGATCACTGGTCCACCTTGTGTTATCTGCAGCGGTGCTAGTTTAGGCAATAATACTTGAAAATAGTTACGAACTTTAGTCATAAAAATAGGATCTGTCGAACGTAATCGCACACCTTTTTCTTTCAAAAGCCATGCTGGTAAGCCACCAAACTCCCATTCTGCACAAATATAAGCCGAAGGACGCAGAATAACTAGTAAATTCAGTTTTTCTGCCAAGCGGACAAATGCTTCAATGTTTTTCATTCCTTCAAAATCGTATACGCCTTCTTCTGGTTCATGAATATTCCAAGGAATGTAGGTTTCTACTGTATTAGCTCCTAAAGCTTTCAGATTATAGAGGCTATCTTCCCATTGGCTAGGTGTCATTCGAAAGTAATGAATCGCCCCGCTAATAATTTTTATTGGTTGTCCATTTAATAAAAAGTCTTCTTTAATCTCAAACGTTTGCATCATTTTTCCCCTTTACCAGTATCTTTGCCATGATGGTTTTGCTAAACGCATTAAGGCTTCCATGTAAAAATAATCGCCCCATAAATTGGGTTCATCAATCCCTTTTCCTTCTGCATGTGCGTAAACACCATGGAGTAGCAGTCCTTCATTTTCGGAATCATTTTGCGTACGATAATATTCTCCTAATTGATAAATCATTCCTTTGGCAAGCTCTTTCGCTTGAGGAAAAGCCTGTAGTTTGTCTGCTTCCAATAAACCACATGCCGCAATTGCCAGTGCCGAGCTATCTTTGTCAGATGGCATTTGGTCATTAAAATCAAAATCCCAATAGGGAATTAAATCTGCTGACAAATGAGCTAGAAAAACCTCCACTATTTGTGGATAAATTTCTGGAAATGGTTGGGAATGGAGAAATGTTTCGTTTAGGGGAATCCCTAAAATTGCCCAACTTTGGCCTCGTGCCCAAATGGAAGTATCACTATGTCCTTGATGCGTAGCTCCATGTTTTGGTTTGCCTGTTTCTGGATCAAAATAATAGGTATGATAAGTTGTCGCATCGGATTTAATCACCGTTTTCATTAACGTATGATAGTGACGTGAGGCAATTTCCTCATAAACCCTATTTCCAGATAATTTAGTTGCTTCAAATAAAAGCGGTAAATTCATTAATGAGTCGATAATTAATCGATATTCTTTGGGATCACCATAATGGCCCCACGCTTGAATGAAGGAGCCATTTTCTTGGAATCGTGCTGACAATACTTCAGCGGCAGCTAGCACTTCTTGTTTACAGCGCTCATCACCGGTAATTTTATACCCAGCACCCGCCGATAGACTATATAAAAAACCAATGTCATGGTGGTCCAAAACAAAATGCTCCTCTAACCGTTGTTGAAAGCTGTCAATATTTTCCATTGCCAGTAAACGAAATTTTTCTTGGTGAGACCACTCATATGCCAGCCAAAGCATGCCTGTCCAAAAGCCATTGGTCCAATCATCGTTAGCTTTGAGACGATATCGACCATTCGTAGCACAAGCTGAAGGAAACTGTGTTCCGAAACGCTGCATATTTTTAGCAATTTTTGAAACGCATTCATTTAATTGCGTTTGAATCCATTCATCTGTGACATTTTCTCCTAGAGAGATCAGTCTTTGTTTATTTTCTTGACTACACATCTCCATCACTCCTTAACTTGTTAACATATTAACTTATTGTATTATAACGTAAAAGAAAATAAAAAGCGACCTTTCTTGATTATTTCTCTTAAAAACAAGAGCGGGGGACAAAAATCACTTTGGATTTTTGCTCCACGCTCAAAAACTGATAAACGGCGGGAACAGAACCAACACTACGCGTTGCTCCGATCTCAACAACTTCTAAGAGCTAAAGCTCTAAGAGTTGAAGGTCCTTCGGAAATAAGCCGAAATTGTTGAGAATCACGAAGAACGTAGTGATTCGATGATGAACAATACCTACTTGGTCTCCAAAAATCAAAGATCAATTTTCGGAAATTTCTTCTTATTTCTCGGAGCTAAACGGTTCTGTCCCGACCTCTTGTTATTTATTCCGACCGAATACTTCAATTTGGGTCAACGCTGGAAATGGAGAATAGTCCAGCGCTTTTCGTAAGCATTTTAATGTCAAAGTTTGTGTTGTTTTCATTGGGAACTTTATTTCTTGAAAACAGGCGGTATTCGTTGTGGCAACTACTCGTTCCTCTCCATCTGAAAAGGCTAAAGTGACTTCCTCCCAATAGCTATCATGTGGGTAATCCGCCCGAAATAGCAAGCGGATCCAGTCCGTTTCTACAGGTCTGCCAAAGTCAATCGTTAACTGTGCCTCCTTTTGTTGGTTAATTCCCCAAGAAGCAAATGGATACGAGCCATGAGAAAGGTTACCAAACTTAGAATCAATAGCATTTTTCGCAAAGAAAACAGCATCGTCTCTCGTTTCAACGTTTGCATACGCATGAGGATAGGCTCCTGAATATTCTTTTTGGTCATGTGTATTCATAGAAAGATTTTGATAATTGTCTTTTTCAAACGTGTGCGCTTGTCGAACTATTATTTGGTGCCTTGCCGAATGAAAGGCCGTATCAACAAAAGCTTTTCGAGCAGATTCTTCTAATGGAATTTGATATTCCCAAACTTTTTCTTTTAGATAAATCAATGAAGGAGCCAAAGTTTCATCTAATTGAACCATCAAATAAGGGGTAGCCCCTGTATAAGTCACTACAATTTTATCGCCAACTTGATAAAGGTACTGTTTAATTGCTAATACCGCTAACGTGTCTCCCTCCGCCACGAATGGCGCTTCTGGCTTCTCGTGATCGATTCGGCCAGTAATAATCTGATTGTCTTTATTTTTCAATTCGATTTTTATCATTTTTTATTCCTCCCTTGTCACACCACCTACCAAACAAATCAGGCGATGCGTTCCTATTGGTAGCTCTTTTTGCAAATAAGGTAAACTTGTTCTTGGGAAAAACAACGATGTATTGGGTTCAGGTTGAAGAATACCTGCGTGGTCATACCCTTCAATTGCAACTATTTGCGAACACAATTCTCCTGAATCGACTCTAGCCCACTCTTTACCAAGTTCTTTTTCTGAAAATTTTCCAAGTAACGGTAGACTGAATCCTCCTTCGCGCACTTTTAATGGAACCGATGTCACTATTTCATGTACTCTAACATGCCATTCTCCAAAAGGATAAATGGTTGTTTCAATTTCTACTTCTTGAAAAGGTAGCCATTTATAATAAACTTGCTCCTCTGTTAAATAAAAATCATGAACTTTCCCTTTAACACGAAAATATTCACCATCACGAGAAACAGCCAATACGTTATCAAAAGCCCCCTCCTCATAACGCGCACCAGCTTTGGGAACGCTAAAACCAAAGCGGCTAGAATAGACAAATTTACTATATTTAGCCGCAGCATGTGCTTGATTTTCAAGCCATAGTCCTGCAGGATAGCCGAGGACATGCGTTTTCATTTTAGGATGGATTAATAACATGTTTCCCTTTTCTATCAAACGCTTTTCTTCTCGTTTTATCGCCAGCGGTTCAGCACGCCAAAACGGATGGTCTTGATCCACTGCGAGCAACAAAAATGTTTTAAAAGCCCAATACGGAGAGCCTGGTGCGTTATAACCTTCTGCCATTACTAAATTTTCGTAATGATAGCCAATGGACAACCGACCATCATAAGTGAAAATAGCCTGTTGCATCCAACAGTGTAAATGTTTTGCTAACAGCGTTTTCATTTGTCCCCAAGGTAACGCCTCTACTTCTGCAAATATCAAAGCTGCGAAAAACGCTCCTTGAGCAAACCGATACGTTTGACTACGTCCGTAAGGTAACGCTTCGCCCTCCTCATCAAAATAGTACAGATAGTCCTGCGCGAACATAACGGCTCGTTCTGTAAAACGTTTCGCACGAATAGGATCTCTTTCTCGCATAAATTTGACATAAATCAAACTATAATAATGAAAAGCAAACGAAATATAATAATCTCTTTGCGTAGTTTTACCATCCATATACCAACCATCACCTAAATACATGCGTTCAATCAACGCCAATTCTTCCTCTAGTTCCGTTTGGTTAATCACTTGTCCACATCCCTCGAGTGCTAAACGAATGAGCACTTTGAAAAACGTCCAATTATTTTTAGGAATTTTACAACCAAGTGCCTTATTTAACCAAACCATGATATTTTCTTGCTGTTTCTCAGAAAAACAGGACCAAAAATATGTCTTATGAAGCAATAAAGTTAAAGATAATGCTGCTGCTTCCACAATATATTGATCATAATCAACAATATCGCCCCAATAGTCTGGGGATGACGGATCAGTTCCTGCGATTAATTTTTCCACATAAGCATCTCTTAAAACATCATCTTTACAAGCAACCCAATACGGTCCAATTCCCCATAATGGTCGAATGAGCGCTTCCATTTCAGCATGTTGCTGATCATAGACAGCACCACTGGACCCAAAATTTACGCCAGGTTTTTCTGATGTTAAAATAGCCGTTTTTAAAGGTGTCATGATTGTTTCAAAAGCTTCCAAATATGCTTCTCTGGTCAAAAAAAGATTACTTTTTAACGATTCCATGCTTTTCGCCCCCATTAGTTTAATTCAAAGAATAACAAGGGCACTTATTTTTTTCAACTATCGTTTAATGAATAAAACGGCGTATTATGAGAGCAGCATTTCACCTTCCCAAAACTTAACATATTAATTTTTTCTTTATTTTTGTTGAACCTTGAGCTATTCACTTTATCCAACAAAACTTCCATTATCAAAAATGAATAATAAATGAAAAATAAGCAGTCTAACGCAGGAAATTCTCATAATAAATATTTTTAAAAAAAAGAGTCTATGACAAAAATCCAAAGAGATTTTTGTCATAGACTTAAAATATGAGAGAAAAGACATCAAAAGTAATGGTTTGATCAACCTTCACAAGTTTTATGATGCTTTTCAAGATATCATTTTGATACAATTTTACGCCTTGCGGTTTACAATAAAAGAGTAAATAGCAATACAGATAATCGCTCCTAGCAACGCTGAGATAATTGGAAAACCGCCGATGACTGGTCCTAAAGAAGGCAACAAGAGTGATGCTACCCAACTTCCTAAAAAGCCCACGATAATATTTCCAATAATGCCACCTGGCACGTCTTTTCCTAAAATTGCGCCAGCAATTGCGCCAATAATTCCTCCGACAATTAATGCCCATAGAAAGCTAAACATTTGAAAAACCTACCTTTCATAGTTGATTTTTTTAGTTAATTTTCCTACTTTAAGGATAAAACAGAAAGCAGACTTTTTCAAAAGATAGGACTTTTCAGAAGTCAATTTATTCTTCTACATAAGCTAAACGATAGGATACTGTGCGACCAAAAGAAAATACTTGCAAACCTTGTAAGCGATCTGATTTCAAGTAACCAATGGCTCCTTGGAATAAGGGTAAAACACCGGCATCTTTTTCAATTAATGTTTTTTCTAAACTTAGTAATTCATTCCAGCGTTTTTCAGGTTCATTGGCGTAATCTTTTCTAACTTTTTGGAGACCTGCATCATACGCTGAATCGTTATAACCAGAAGTATTTAAGCCACTTTTTGAGTCATAAAATTCTAAAAAATTAATGGGGTCAGCATAGTCAGGTGTCCATGTTCCAAAGGCTAAATCGTAATTACCTGCTGTTTGTAAATCCAAACGATTTTGCAAAGGCAATGATTTTAATTTGATTGTTAAACCTGGTAAATTTTGTTGCAATTGCCCTTGAACAAATTCAATGGTTTTCTTGGCAATCGCTGAGTCCGCTGAGATTAGTTCCAATTCAATTTTATCTTTGCCCAACTCTTCTTTCGCTTTGGTCCAGTTAGCTTGGGCTTCTTTAATATTATATGGCAACAAATCACCATTTTCTTTGCGGAAATCTTCACCTGTGTCTGGATTTTTTGCAAAATTAGCTGGTACAAAACCATTTAAAGCTGTCGAGCCATCTCCTAAAATTTCTTTTGCAAAAGTTTCTTTGTCAATCGCTTGTAAAAAAGCTTTTCGAACATGTTCGTTGCCGGTAATTTCACGGCGATGATTGGGGCTTAAATAACCCACCATGGCTTTAGGTACAAAATGCGCTTGTTTTGACTCTTTATACTGAAGTGCATAAGTATCTGCTAAAACAGTGTAATCTAAGTCGCCATTATCAAAAAGATTGGCTCCTGTGCCAATTTCTTTCACTACTTGAACATCAATTTCATTCAATTTTACGTGTTCTTTATCCCAATAATGATCATTCTTCTTCAATTTCCAAGTTTCGGAATTGCCATCCCAACCTGAAATTACAAACGGCCCATTGCCAACAAAATTATCTGCAGAAGTCCCATAGGCAGTACCTTTTTCTTTGGCAAAGGCTTCATTTTTAGGCATAAAAGGTGTCCCAACCAAGACTTGGGCTAAATAAGGAATTGGATTTTCCAATGTTAGTTCTAGTGTCTGGTCATCGATTGCTTTGACACCAAATTCTTCCATCGTGGCTTGTCCTTCCCGCACCGCACGCCCATTTTTAAAAATATCCATTTGATTACTGCTACTTGAACCGTATGCTGGATCGACCACGTTTCTAAACGCAACTACAAAATCCCCTGCTTTAACTGGATCCCCGTTTGTCCATTTTGCTTCTCGTAACTTGAATGTATAGACTAACCCGTCTTCACTAACTTGTGGCTCTGCTTTCGCCATAGCTAGCTCAGGATCTCCGTTTTTATCTTGTCGATACAAGCCTTCAACTACTTGACCAATCATATCGGAACTATAGACATCTGTATAATGAGCGCTGTCTAATGTCGAGAGTTCACCACCAGATGCGACGTTAATTTTCTGTGTAGCTGGTTCGTTTGAGGTCGTTTTCGAACCGCCACTTCCACATGCTGCTAAAACCAAGCCCAGTGCAACAAGTCCGATTAACCACTTTTTCTGTTTCATACCAAAACTCCTCCTTCTGTTCAAACAACTTACCTACATTTTACATGATTTTCCATACATTTGTCCTTTTTCAGCACTTACTTTTTGAAAGAAAAATATTTTTTTAAGAATAAGAGTTGACAGATATTTTTTCTGGTGGTACAGTATTGAAAAACAGAGAACAGAAGAGTAACTGTTTCCTTTAGTGAAGAGAGTCTTTGGTTGGTGGAAAAAGACGTAAAGAAACAGCGAACCACATCTGGGAGTTGACTTTTTGAACCCTTAGTAGGAAAGTCCGGGACCGCTCGTTAACAGGCGAAGTTATGAACTTCATAAGGTTCGTGTTGCGAAACACGAATAAACTAAGGTGGAACCACGATAATTGATTATTCGTCCTTTGGCTATTCAGCCAAAGGACTTTTTTGTTTTTTTAGATGCGCTTTTCAACCTGAGAGAGTGCCTCAACTGCTCAAGTCTGTTGTCCTCTTTTCTATATGCTTAATGGGATAAGCTAGAAAAGCAACAGGTTTTCTGTTCCGTTCGAACAATTTCATACTTACAATCAAGGCTTAGGACATAGTAATTTAGCTCTTCCTTTACAGAGACTTTTTCATTGGCTGAAAGAAAAAGATGGATTCTTCTTTACTCACACCTAAAAGATGTTTTTCTGAATCCTTTAGTAAGAAAAACCGGTGACTCTATCGTTAACAGAGAGTAGTTGTCAACGCAACTACATAAGGCTTATCTTGTGAAAGATAAGTAAATTGAGGTGGCACCACGAATGCGATTCGTCCTCTTGGCTCACAGCCAAGAGGCTTTTTTGTTTTTTAATAAAAATTGTTGGAGGAAAAAATGATGGATTATATTTTAGAAATTTTACCTGCTTTAGTTAGCGGAGCTGGCATGACACTGAAAGTCTTTTTCTTTACGCTCCTTGGCTCGATTCCACTGGGGATCATCATTGCCTTTATTTTACAAAGTTCGTTTAAACCTTTACGTTACTTAATTAACCTCTACATTTGGTTAATGCGCGGCACTCCGCTATTGTTACAATTGATTTTTGTTTTTTACGGCTTACCATTAATTGGTATTGTCTTTGAACGTTACGATGCGGCCTTATTCGCATTTATTTTAAATTATGCTGCGTACTTTGCTGAAATTTTCCGCGGGGGGATTCAAGCAATTCCCCAAGGTCAATATGAAGCTGCTAAGGTTTTACGTTTAACACGTTTTCAAACAGTCACTCGGATTATTTTGCCACAAGTTGTTAAAATCGTGCTGCCTTCCGTAGGAAATGAAATTATCAATTTGGTCAAGGATACTTCTCTTATTTATGTTCTTGGCTTAGGCGATCTTTTACGTGCTGGTAAAATTGCGATGAGCCGCGATGTTACATTAGTGCCATTAGCTTTAGTGGGAGTGATTTATTTACTCTTTACGGCAATTTTGACTGTTGCTTCTAAGAAAATTGAAAAATTCTATCAATATTATAAATAGGAGGACTCTACCATGTTAACTATTAAAAATTTAACCAAACATTTTGACAACCGGACCATTATTGATCACTTAAATTTAGAAATTCCAGAGGGTAAAATTTTAACGATTGTTGGTCCTTCAGGCGGCGGAAAAACCACTTTACTTCGTTGTTTGGCTGGTTTAGAAACCATTGATTCTGGTGAGCTTTTGTTGGATGGTGTTCCTTTCAATCCTGCTGAAATGGACAATGCCGATCAAGTGGTTGGGGTCGTTTTCCAGGATTTCCAACTTTTCCCTCACTTATCAGTTTTAGAAAACATTACCTTAGCACCTACATTAGTACTAAAAGAAGAAAAAGCAAAAAGTCAGCAAGAAGCTTTAGAATTACTGGAAAAATTGGGCTTGGCTGGTAAAGAAAAACTCTATCCGTACCAACTTTCCGGTGGACAAAAACAACGAGTTGCACTTGCTCGTGCCTTAGCAATGAAGCCAAAAGTTCTTGGGTACGATGAACCAACGAGCGCGCTAGATCCAGCTTTACGCCAACAAGTGGAAGAAGTTATTTTAGATTTACGGAAACAAGGCATGACACAGATTGTCGTGACCCACGATATGGCTTTCGCTGAAAAAATTGCAGACAATCTTTTGACGGTTGCCCCCGTCCAATAGAAAGGAGTTTATGATGAAAAAGAAATATTCTTTAGCCTTGCTGGTTATCTGTTGTAGTTTACTCCTATTTGCAGGTTGTGGTAAAAGAAAAAGCAACGAAGATCAATGGACACGGATTAACGAAGAAAAACGGATTATTATTGGCTTAGATGACTCCTTTGTGCCCATGGGTTTTCAAGATAAATCAGGCAAAATTGTCGGCTTTGATGTCGACTTAGCCAAAGCGGTTTTTAAACTTTATGGCATTTCCGTTGACTTCCAACCGATTGATTGGTCTATGAAAGAAACAGAATTACAAAATCAAACCATTGATCTTATTTGGAACGGCTACACTAAAACGAGCGAGCGGGCCGAAAAAGTTCAATTCACACAACCTTACATGACGAACGATCAAGTACTTGTTTCTTTAAAAGAAAAAAACATTGCAACAGCGAGCGACATGCAAGGCAAAATTTTAGGGGTTCAAAACGGCTCTTCTGGCTATGATGGCTTCGAAAGTCAGCCCGACGTTTTGAAAAAATTTGTTAAAGACCAAACGCCTATTTTATATGACGGCTTTAATGAAGCTTTCTTAGATTTAAAATCTGGCCGAATTGATGGGCTCCTAATTGATCGCGTCTACGCCAACTACTATCTTTCCCACGAAGATAATTTAAAAAACTATACTATTTCTCATGTAGGCTATGACAATGAAGATTTTGCTGTGGGCGTCCGCAAATCAGACAATCAATTAGTCCAAAAAATCAATACTGCCTTTGAAACGTTACGAAAAGATGGCACCCTTAGTAAAATTTCTCAAAAATGGTTTGGAGAGGACGTTACAAATAACACAAAAATAAACTAAATAACGAATAAAAAGGTGTACTGCTGACTTAGTACACCTTTTTATTTGAATCAAATTCTTAGCAAATTCTAACTTATGAAGAACTTTTATTTTTGCTACACTAGTAAAAGTCGAGAGAATTTGTCCTTTTCTGCCTAGAACAATCATTACTCTCAATAAATGAAAGGAGAAAAAAATGCCTACTAATAAAAAAGAAGGAATGCTTTTTACTACGTTAATGTGCTTTCTGATGGTTTTCGGAATGAGCACCTATAATTTATTATTGCATGAAGAGTTTTCATTGTACGCCTTATCAAAAGGTTTGCTTCCTGGATTTATCGTTGCTTTTATTTTAGACGTTTTCATCGTTGGTGTCTTAGCTAAGAAAATCGCTTTTTCTTTACCCTTTAATAAAGAAAAACGGCTATTACTTATTCTGACCATTTCGAGTCTCATGATTATCGGCATGGTGACTTGTATGTCTTTATTTGGCTTATTAATGGAAGGCCAGACGTTGTCACTAAGTGCGTATTTCCAAGCTTGGGGCCTGAACTTTATTGTTGCCCTTCCTTATCAATTGCTGATTGTCGGTCCCTTCTCACGTATGATCTTAACCAATTACCAACAACGACAAACTTAGAAAATAGATTTCTTATCTAAGTTTTAACAGTTGCCTAAAAAAAAGTTAACCTTTTTGATTTATCTTAGTGATAGTTCATTAAAGGAGGAACTGAAGTTGAAAAAATATCGTATTAGCTTATTTCTTGGCTTGATTAGTCTTTTATTATTTATGATCTCTATTTTAGTTGGATCAACATTATCTAGCGATGGACTTTTAAAAGAACCCGCCTTTTTCTGTATGCCGCTCGGTTACTTTTTTCTCTTCATCGCCTTGCTTTCGGTTATAACAATCACATGTAAAGAACATATGAATCAAAAAGGTAAAACAAAACAACCTTAAAAAGAGCCTGACGTTTTGACACGTCCGGCTCTTTTTTTAATAAAAACATGTAAACTTAATTTGCAACAATATTTACTAATTTATCTGGAACAGCAATCACTTTGCGCACTGTTTTTCCTTCAATAAATTCTTTAACAGCTTCATGGTTCATTGCAATTTGTTCTAATTCTTCTTTGCTTAACCCACGAGCGACATTTTGTTTGCCACGTAATTTTCCGTTCACTTGGAAAACTACTTCCACTTCATCTTCTACTAAGGCTGCTTCATCATAGGTTGGCCAAGGGACATAAGTTAAACTTTCCTCGTTACCTAAAATTTGCCATAGTTCTTCACCAATATGTGGCGCGATTGGCGCAAGTAATTGGACAAATCCTTCCACATATTCATAAGGTAAGGCATCCACTTTATTGGCTTCATTCACAAAAACCATTAATTGAGAAATCGCTGTATTAAAGTGCAAGTTTGCCATATCTTCTGTCACTTTTTTAACCGTTTGATGATAAACTTTCGTTAAACGGCCATCATTAATTGTGGTAATTCGGTCACGCATTTTGCCTTCTTCATCAACAATCAGACGCCAAACGCGATCTAAGAATTTACGACTTCCTTCTAATCCATTTTCATTCCAAGCAATGGAGGCATCTAATGGGCCCATGAACATTTCATAAAGACGTAATGTATCCGCACCATATTTAGCCACCACATCATCGGGATTTACAACATTGCCACGTGATTTAGACATTTTTTCGTTGTTTTCTCCTAAAATCATACCTTGGTTGTATAATTTTTGGAAAGGTTCTTTGGTAGGAACCACACCAATATCATATAAGAATTTATGCCAAAAACGAGCATAAAGTAAATGCAGCACCGCATGTTCGGCACCACCAATATAGATATCAACTGGTAACCAACGTTTTAATTTTTCAAAATCAGCAATTTCATTTTTATTATGAGGATCAATGAATCGTAAGTAATACCAAGAGCTTCCAGCCCATTGTGGCATAGTATTCGTTTCACGTTTTCCCTTCATGCCAGTTTCAGGGTCGACGACATTGACCCATTCATCAATGTTTGCTAATGGCGATTCCCCAGTTCCACTTGGGCGAATATCCGATGTTACTGGTAAACGTAGAGGTAACTCAGATTCAGGAACCGTTGTGGTTGTTCCATCTTCCCAATGGATCACAGGAATTGGTTCACCCCAGTAGCGTTGACGAGAGAATAACCAGTCACGTAAACGATAAGATACTTCTTTTTTCCCTACGTGATTTTCTTCTAGCCACTCATTCATTTTAGCGATGGCTTCTGCTTTGTTTAATCCATTTAAGAAATCAGAATTGATATGCGGTCCATCCCCTGTATAGGCTTCTGTTGTAATGTCGCCACCTGCGATTACTGGTAGGATATCAATGCCAAATGTTTTCGCAAATTCGTAATCCCGTTCATCATGCGCTGGGACCGCCATGATTGCGCCTGTGCCATAGCTTGCTAAAACATAATCGCCAATCCAAATTGGAATTTCTTGGCCATTGACTGGATTTATAGCATACGCACCTGTGAAAACACCTGTTTTTTCTTTTGCTAAATCCGTTCTATTTAAATCAGATTTTTTTGAGGTTTCTTCAATATATGCTTCTACAGCTGCTGTTTGTTCAGGTGTCGTAATTTTTTTCACTAGTTCTAGTTCAGGAGCTAGAACAGTATAGGTTGCACCGAACAAGGTATCAGGACGGGTTGTAAACACCGTGAAACTTTCTTCTGTGCCAGCGACTTTAAACGTCACATTGGCTCCTTCAGAACGTCCAATCCAATTTCGTTGCATATCTTTAATACTTTCTGGCCAATCAACAAGCTCTAGATCTTCTAATAAGCGATCTGCATAAGCAGTAATTTTCAGCATCCATTGACGCATTGGTCGGCGAACCACATCATAACCGCCACGTTCACTTTTTCCATCAATGACTTCTTCATTTGAAATAACAGTTCCTAGTTCAGGTACCCAGTTAACCGCAACTTCTGCTTCATAAGCTAACCCTTTTTCATATAATTTTGTAAATATCCATTGTGTCCATTTGTAATATTCAGGATCAGTGGTATTAATTTCGCGATTCCAATCATAGCTGAATCCTAGTGAATTAATTTGGCGACGGAATGTTTCGATATTTTTCTTAGTAAATTCAGCTGGGTCATTTCCTGTATCTAACGCATATTGTTCTGCTGGCAAACCAAACGCATCCCAGCCCATTGGATGCAACACATTATAGCCTTGCGCACGTTTCATACGTGAAAGAATATCGGTTGCTGTATAGCCTTCCGGGTGACCTACGTGTAAACCTTGTCCAGATGGATAGGGAAACATATCTAATGCATAAAATTTTTCTTTATTTGGGTCGTCCAATGTATTGAAACAATTGTTCTTAGCCCAATATTTTTGCCATTTCTTCTCAATCTCTTTGTGATTGTAGCTCATGTTATTCCTCCTAGTAATATAAAATTTTTCATTCTTAAAATTTGCCACCTGCAGCCATTGTCACTATTCTGACTTAAACTAGCCACTTAGTGATAAAAAAAAAGTCCTATAGGAAAAATTCCTATAGGACGTGAACATACAAATGCAACGTGGTACCACCTAAATTCGTCAAAGAAACGGTCAGTCACCGTCACCTTAACCTCAAACGTCTTAACGATCGTCACCGACTTTTTCTACTTGGTTTGTTCAAAAAAGTAACTTAAAGGCGAGTTCAAAAGCTTCTGTACGTATTTCCACCAGCCATACGCTCTCTATCACATGGTTCTTTCTACTATTCCTTCTCATTGTTTTTTTCTATTATAAGACTCATGTTACCAAAGATAGCTATTTTTTTCAATCTTAAATTAACCAACTTTTAAAGTTTGACCAATATAAATTGTATCCCCGCTTAAGCCATTTAATTGTTTGATTTTTTGGATGCTGATTCCGTATTGCATTGATAAGCCCCAAAGTGAATCACCGCTTTTAACTGTATGGCGTTTGCCTGATGCACTATTTGTTGAAGAAGCATTGCCACCTGCAGAAGCGCCTTTTTTCACGATAATTGTTTGACCAGCAAAAATTAAATCGCCTTTGATCCCGTTCCATGAACGTAGATTAGCAACACTCACGCCAAACTGTGCAGAAATTTTATTCAACGTATCGCCTGATTTAATCGTGTAGGATGTTGTCGCACCGCCACCATTATTCGTAGGCTTGTTCGTATTCGTTGAACCTGAGTTGGCGCCTTTTTTCACGATAATCTTTTGACCAGCAAAAATCAAACTACCGCTGATGTTATTCCAGGCTTGTAAGTTAGCCACACTAACACCGAATTGTGCAGAAATTTTGTTCAAGGTATCGCCTGATTTAATCGTGTAGTACGTATTCGTTCCTGATTGATTATTGTTAGAGCCACCGTTGCCTGAGCCGCCGGTGTTACCTGAAGTACCTTTTTTCACAATAATTTTTTGACCAGCGAAGATTAAATCGCCAGAAATGCCATTCCATGAGCGTAAATTAGCAACACTCACGCCATATTGGGCGGCAATTTTGTTCAAGGTATCGCCTGATTTAATTGTGTAGTACGTATTCGTTCCTGATTGATTATTGTTTGAGCCACCGTTGTTTGAGCCACCAGTGTTACCTGAAGCACCTTTTTTCACGATGAGCTTTTGACCAACGAAAATTAAATCGCCAGAGATGCCATTCCATGAGCGTAAATTAGCAACGCTCACGCCATATTGCGCGGCAATCTTATTCAAAGTATCCCCTGATTTTACAGTATAGTACGTGTTCGTTCCTGATTGATTATTGTTTGAGCCACCGTTGTTTGAGCCACCAGTGTTACCTGAAGCACCTTTTTTCACGATAAGTTTTTGACCAACGAAAATTAAATCGCCAGAGATGCCGTTCCATGAGCGTAAATTAGCAACGCTCACACCATATTGCGCGGCAATTTTATTCAAGGTATCCCCTGATTTTACAGTATAGTAGGTGTTCGTTCCTGATTGATTGTTAGAACCTCCTGTTCCTGGATTAACTGTTCCGCCCCCAGTATTTCCGCCAGAAGATGGTGTATCATATTGAGTTAAGTTATATGCGGTAATGACATTATTTAATTTAGCATTGTAGCTAGGATCTGTCGCATAACGACCTGTTAACCAAGCAGTTGCATCGCGATACGAGCTTGTATTGCTTTTCCAAGCCCCAGCATAATAGTAAACGCCCGCTTGGAAAGAAGTTGTTTTTAGCACGTGCGCATTATCTTGGAATGATTCCATGTAAGAAGGATATTTACGGAAAGGTTCTTTTTTCACTAACCATTTGCCGTTTAAATATTCCCATGTATCCATATAGACAGATTGTCCATTGTAGCTGCCTTTAATCCCAAATAAGTTATAGTTTGGTGCCTTAGATAGCGTACTTGCTCCCCAACCACTTTCAACGATTGCTTGAGCCATCATCACTGATGCATATAAATCATTGGCTTGCGCAATAGGTTGTGCACAACGAGCTAACTCGGCAATAAATTCTGAAGGACTTTGCGTCGGTGATAACGCTGAAAAAGTTTGCGCAGAAGCTACTCTAGCTTCTGGTACTTTTACTTCATCATCGGGTGTAACCGCAGGCGCTGCTTCAGACTCGGTTGCTGAAGGAGCTACTGGCGTGATTTCTGCTACTGAAGAATCAGTCGTTCCTGATTCCACAGGTGTAGTTGAATCAACTGTTGGTTGCTCGGTACTTGGTGTTGTTGGTGTTTCTGTTGATGATTCAGTCGTTGTTGACGAATCCGTTGTCGGTTGTTCCGTAGTTCCTGGCGTAGTTTCTGTTGTTGGTGTCTCTACTAAGCCAGTTTCCGTAGTAGGTGCTTGGGCAACTTCCGCATTTGTTGGCTGCTCTTCTGTTGCCTCAGCAGTCACTGGTAGTAACGCAACGGGCGTTCCTACAGATGAAACAATTAACGCCGAGCTGAATAAAGTAGTGCTCTTCTTCCATTGTACTGGCGTTTTCTTTCTTTGTTGTGCTTTCCTTCTTTCGATACGTGACATTGATTCTTTCTTCATTGATACGTCCCCAACTTTCCTTTTTTAACTTATATGTAAATGTAATTTTTTAGTTTTGTTATTATAACAAGTATACCTTTTTTTCTGGCGAATTAAAAACACTTCAACAAAATTTCATATTACTGTAACTAGATTGTAAAGAAGTAATGTTTTTTAACATGGATTTACTCTCTTGTTACTACTCGGAAAAAAACTGCGACTTTAGTTGTAGATGCTTCTTTACCTTAGTCTGATTTTTTTAATTCCTCTTGTTATTCGCCCAAAAAGAAATTATAGTTTAAGATGAGAAATGAATCGTGTAGAAAGAGGGAGCGGAATGAATAAAGAACATTTTATTATTGAGCTGAAAATTTATTTAAAAGCGTTAAATCCAAAAGATCAAGCTATTATTCTTGCGAAATACAAGGCGTTATTTGATGCTCGTGTTGCGGAAGGCGAAACAGAAGAACAAGTGGCAAAATCATTGGGGAAACCACGGGTTATCGCAGAAGAAATTTTAAAAGAACAAGGCATTGAATTAACGGAACGAAAAATTGAAAATAATGGCTGGCAAGAAATTCCAGCGGCTACACCTGCTTATGATCATCCCTATGAAGAAGAATCTGAATTTTACTATGATAATGATTCTCCATACTATCAACGACCACAGCATCGGCCGCTAACCCGATTTTTCCAAGTGCTTGGTATTTTCTGTTTAAATTTTTTCTTCATGTTTTGGGTTATTTTAGGGATTGCCTTAATGTACGTCGGTTGTGGCATTGCCGGAGCTGCAACTTTATTTTCACCAATTTATGGTATTTATAGTGTTATTACCCAAGCAAATGCCGCTTCCTTTTTCCAATTATCTATGAGTCTCTTTTTATTTGGTGCATCAATCATTGGTTGGTTACTATTTCTACCAATTTTAAAATTTTCAGCACATGTCTTTAAGCGTTATTTCCAATGGAACATTGCTGTTTTACGAGGTGATATCTAATGAAAAAAACAACAGGGATTCTCTTATCCATTGCTGTCTTAGCGATGCTAATTGGTGGATCTGGCGCCGTCTATTATTACAAGCAAGCGGAAAAATCAGTCACGCCGCTAAAAGAAAGTTATACACTAAAAAATAAACAAGCAGGCGAAGAACTTCACTTATCCTTAAAAGGCAAAGGCCCTTATACCATTTATAAAACTGATAGTAACAACATGGGATTACGATCACCGAATAATGCCTTTTATTCAAAAGCTGAAGGCACCTTAAATGTCAAAGAAGAAAAAAATAAAATAACAGCAACCATCAATACCACTCGCACACAAAACCAACCCGAGTTGTCATTTTTTAATATTGGCATTTTTAGTGACTTCACACCGAACGTGAGTGTCCAGATTCCTAATAATGTGAAAAAGTTAGTAATTGATGGCTCAACCAATTCACAAGTTTCATTGAATGCTTTTAACGTAGACGAATTAACAACTAATCTACCAAATTCTTATGTTAGTCTATCGGGTGTTAAAGCCAAAAAAATGACGCTTAACTCTTCAGATGGTATCTACCTTTCAGCGGATACTTCCGCTAAAAAAGCAACAGTTGAAACCACTGACGGCGATATAACGTTGGATTCAGCCTATTTCGATGAAATCAAAAATACTACTATTTCTGGTGATATTCGAGTGCAAAATGCTCGCGGAAACATCCAAGCAACAACGACAGATGGCGATATTAGCGTCTATGATTTCAAAGGAGAAGCTAACTTTTCAAGTGAAAATGGTGATTTTTCTTTAGACATGCCTGCTGTGCCTAAAAAATTAACTGTTGCTCTTGTCCATGGAGATATTTATGTAAATTCTGGAGAAATTTTGCGTAACATTTCAATCAAAGGTGAATCAAAATTAGGCGATGTTCAACTTTTAAACAAAGAGCGAACATCTTATAAGAATGGTCGTGCGGATACAGAGTTTAACCTTTCTAGCGAATTCGGCGATATTACCGTTGATACTCCTGATGATGATAATCAATAACCATGCACCATTTAAAAAAGTTCTGGCACCACAATGAGAGATTGTGCTGCCAGAACTTTTTTAATATCTGTATCCCCTCTAATCAGGCAATGAAATTATCTTTTAATTTTTTACCCTTTTGATGGTATAATACGGATTGTTGCGATTAAATTTTGAAAGGATTTTTTATGAAAAACAAACTTTATTATCAATTTGCAGGTAGTTGTTTTCTTTTAGTATTTATGTTTTTAGGCTACGTTGTTCGTTTTTATCCAACCTGGCTCAAAGGCTTTGATCAAACGATTACTTCTTTTGTTCGTCGTCCTTTTCCACAGCTAAATAACTTTTTTATTTGGTACACCAAATTTGCCAATTCATTGACGATTATCATCTTAGCAATCGTTGTCATTGCTCTGTTTATTGTTTGGAAATATTATGCTGAAGCATTATGGCTCTTTATTAATACTGCCTTAATTGCTGGCGTAGGTAATTCTTTATTAAAATTATTCTTTATGCGCCAACGTCCTACTTTGGAGCATTTAGTAACTGAACATACGTATAGTTTTCCTAGCGGACATGCTGTAGGAAGTACCTTGTTCTACGGCACTATTTTATTGATTCTGCCAATTTTCATTAAAAATAAAACGGTCCGCCTTTGTGTGCAAATTTTACTAGGTATTGGGATTTTCATGATTGGGGTTAGTCGAATCTATTTAGGTGTCCATTTCCCTAGCGATATCTTAGGTGGTTTTTGTCTTGGTTTAGCTTGGTTGTTATTAAGTTACCCTATTTATTTAGAAAAACGCTTTGTTTGGCGATTTCAAAGCAAACAACGCTAGAAAGAAGTCTTGATTATGCAAATTTTTCCTTATTCAGATGATCCAAATAAACGCTATCACACTTGGAACTATGCACTTCGTCAACAGTTTGGTGAAAAGATTTTTAAAGTGCCAATTGATGGTGGCTTTGATTGCCCCAATCGTGATGGGACGGTTGCCAAAGGTGGTTGTACGTTCTGTAGTGTTTCTGGCTCAGGCGACATGATTGTTGCACCTAGCGATCCCCTGCCGCTTCAATTTCAAAAAGAAATCCAATTGATGCATCAAAAATGGCCAACTGTCGATCAATACATTGTTTACTTCCAAAATTTCACCAATACACATGCGCCCGTTGACGTTATTCGTCATCGGTTTGAACAAGTAGTCAATGAAAAAGGCGTCGTTGGTTTATCCATTGGTACCCGTCCTGATTGTTTGCCTGATGAGGTAGTGAACTATTTAGCCGAATTAAATGAACGCTTTTATTTATGGGTAGAGTTGGGTTTGCAAACCACATTTGAGGAAACTAGCGCTGCCATTAATCGCGCTCATGATTATCAAACATATCTAGATGGCGTGGCTAAATTACGGAAACACGGGATTCGGGTCTGTACACATTTAATTAACGGGCTACCTGGTGAAACCCCCGCTATGATGCGCGAAAATGTGCGGCGAACTATTCAGGATTCAGATATCCAAGGGATTAAACTGCACTTACTTCATTTAATGACAAATACCAAAATGATGCGGGATTATAATGAAGGACGCTTACAATTGATGAGCAAAGAAGCCTATGTTTCAGTGATTTGTGATCAGTTAGAAATGATTCCACCCGAAATTGTTATTCATCGCTTGACAGGCGATGCTCCCTTTGAAACAATTATCGGACCGATGTGGAGCTTGAAAAAATGGGAAGTTCTCAATGCGATTGATGCGGAAATGAAACGCCGCAACAGTTATCAAGGAAAATATACTGTCATTTCAGGAAAGGAAGTTTTCAATTAATGCTACAAACAGCCCTACATTTTAGTCACCAACTTTTAAAAGAAGTAGTGGAACCTGGCGACTTCGTCATTGATGCAACAATGGGAAATGGTCATGATACAGCATTCTTAGCAGAGCTGGTTGGCCCTTCTGGTGAAGTTTTCGCCTTTGATATCCAAAAAGAAGCGTTGATCAATACAGAACAAAAGTTAACAGAACTTAATTTACTCCCACAAACTACGTTATTTCCATTAGGACATGAACATCTTCATGCTGTCCTAGATGAAGAAACAGAAATCACTGCCGCTATTTTTAACTTAGGCTATTTACCTAAAAGTAATAAGGAAATTATTACAAAACCCGCTACGACTAAACAGGCGTTAGATGGGTTACTGCCTCATTTGGTAAAAGGAAGTCGCATTATTTTAGTCGTTTATTATGGCCACGAAGGCGGTTCAGAGGAACTTGATTTGGTCACGAATTACACGCAAGCCTTACCACAAGATGTTTACAGTGTCTTACGTTATGAGTTTATCAATCAAAAAAATCAGCCACCTGTTCTTTTCTGTATTGAAAAGAAATAAGAGAACATGGTCGGATTGTCTCCAGCAATCCGATCATGTTCTCTTTTATTTGTTTTGTTACTCTGTCAATTCACCATCACGAATACGAACCACTCGATCACAGTATTTCAACAAACGCTCATCATGTGTCACCATGATAATTCCTTTATCTTTCTCTTTAGCCTCTTTCGCTAGTAATTGGACAACATCAAACGCCTTTTCTGTATCTAAACTAGCCGTTGGTTCATCTGCCAAAATTACGTCTGGCTCATGATACAATGCACACGCAATGGCTACCCGTTGTCTTTCCCCACCAGAGAGATCACGAGGATAACTATTTCGTAATTCTTTTAAACCCAACGTCTCTAACAATTGCTCTTTTAATTCACTATTTTTACGTGACTTATCAACTTTTTCAATTAAGTGAAATTGATCTTCCACTGTTAAAAATGGCACCAAATTAGAGCTTTGTAAAATAAAGCCGATTTTTTGAAAACGTTGCGCCAAACGTTGCTTCTTCGTTAACTTATTTAGTGATTGCCCGCCAACAATGACTTCACCACTTGTCGGTGCCTGTAAACCAGCTGCAATCGTTAAAAAGGTACTTTTACCAGAACCAGAAGGACCAATTACTGCGACAAATTCACCTGGCTGAACCGCAAAAGATAATTCTTTTAACGCGATCACTTCTGTATGTTTTTCACCATATTTTTTATAAATATTTTTCATTTCTAAAACATTTGCCATGTCTCTAACCTCCAATCGCGATTAACGGATCAATTTTAGCAATCGTTCGAATTGAAAATGCCCCGCCAATTAATGCAGATAAAATCAATAGTACACTAAACAAAATCATGCGTGGTCCATTAGTTGCATAAGGCATCGCTTCTGGTAAAAAGAGCACGGTAATTCCCGTTAAAGCAAGACCAATCGCCACTCCTAGAACAGCCAATAAAGCGGTTTGTAGCATGACTGCCTTTGCTAAGAAACTAGTCGGCACCCCTTGAACTTTTAAGACACCGAACATTGCTGTTTTCTGTAAAGTCATCACAAAGATAAAAATACCGATAATGAACGCTGCAATCACAATTAAGAAATAAATCATGCCATCCAAGGTCAAGTTTTGAGCGCTGTATCCCGGCAGTTTTTCAATAAAATCTGAAATTGAAAGAACTTGGCTGTCTTTATTAGTCGTTTTAACTTCCGCGTTGTCCTTGCTGCGAACAATGAAACCATTAACCATTTTGGCCATTGCTGGATTGTCACCATATTTAATTGACCGCCAAGTATCCAGAGAAGTGTAAATAACTGGCACAATGTTATAGCTACTTTTAGAAATAAAGCCGACAATTTCTAATTGCTCATCATATTTCCCTGCAGTTAATTTGTCGCCAATTTTAAATCCTTGATTTTTCAATGTTTCTGAAGCAATCACTTGATTTTTATCAGTAAATGCGTTTCCTTCAATCACTTTTGGCATTAAAAAACTTTCTTTTTCAATCCCAAATAAGCTAACATTCGTTAATTCAGCCTTTTTATCATCTGCTGGGCGGATGGCTAACGACTGTTGACCAATCGGTGCAATTTTGCCTCCTGAAATCGTCTCTTTCACGTTTTCATCTAACACTGATACATTTAAATTACTATTGGCCTCTTTTGATAAAACCACTTGATTCGCTTGCCATTGATCTACGGCTAAACGATTTCCTTGAGCTAAACCGTTCGCTAAACCTGACAAAATAAAAATTAACCAAGCAATCAAGACCATTACTAAAACTACAAGGACGTACCGTCCTTTTGAATACTTCATTTCATTAAATCCTAAAAACATGAATGGTTCACCTCTTTCTTCTTTTCGAAATAAACTATATCACTTATCAATCGATAAATCAATAATTATTTATCAATTGATAAGTGAATTTTACAAAAAAATAGAGAAGTCTGTTTTCCAACAGGGCTTCTCTATTTTTTATTTGTGACTTTTCAGAACGCCATGTAGCATAAATTGAATAAATTTTTTGACATCGTCATCCACTGTTTTTCGCTGGTACGTTTTTTCAATACTTAATAATGCACTAACGTTATATAAAATAAACCGAGTTGCATCATCTACACTGATGCCCTCTTGTAAGCAATTGGTTTCAGGTTCACTTTCAAAAATAGCCGCAATATTATTGATATAGGTTTTTTTGAAAATTTGATACAGCGTACGATTGTAATCAGGGCCCATTTCTTGAAACATGTCGTTCAACATTAAGAAAAGATTGGTCGGATGTTCATCTAACAAAACTTTGATTAATTGATAAAGTTTTTCTTCTACTGATGCATTTCCAGAAACAATTGGGACTAATTCTTCCTGAACACGGGACGTTAATTCTTCAATCACAGCTAAATACAGTTCTTTTTTATTTTTAAAATGGTGATAGAGATTCGGTTGGGTAATGTTCGCTTTTAAAGCAATTTCACGAGTGGAGGTATTTTTGAACCCCTTTGTCATGAATAATTCAGAAGCGACAGACAAAATAATTTGCCGTGTACGTTCTAAATCAGCTTTGCGTTTATTTGGCTTTTCCATGGTTTTCTCGCCCCCTGCTGCTTTTTATTTTAGCATATTCTCCGGCAAGAAACGAGAGACCTTTATACAAAAAACGAAAAATATACAATCAATGTGCCTGCTATTTGGAGAAGAATCGCGCAATAATACCACCGCTGCAGATGTATCAGCCAGCCTTTTTCGCCCCCAAAATAAATCAACCACTGCAGTCCATATAAAAAACTATTAGCCAACAACCAAAAAAGTAGTGCCGATTTTGTCCATCGATTCTCTCTGAATACACTCAGTACAAATAAAGTATTTAGCACCAAAAACGTGCGCCGTAATTGTCGTACATTCCTCATTTTCCCCATTGATATATCTCCTTTTTCTATTTAGCATAGCAAAAAAAGAAGCAAATGAGAATGACTCATTTTGCTTCTTTTTCAACTTATTCAAAAACAAATTGATTTTTATAAAGTTCCGCATAGAATCCATCTTGTTCAACTAGTTCATGGTGGTTGCCTTCTTCAATGACTTCACCGTCTCGTAAAACAATAATCCGATCCGCATTTAGAATCGTTTTCAAACGATGGGCAATCACAAAACTGGTGCGCCCTTTAATTGCTTCGTCCATCGCTTTTTGGATTTTAGCTTCTGTTACTGTATCAACATTACTTGTTGCTTCATCCAAAATTAATAATTCTGGATTGGTAATAATCGTTCGTGCAATACTTACTAATTGCTTTTGCCCCGTACTGAAAAGGTTATTCTCTTCCGTAATCTCAGTATCGTAGCCTTGCTCAAGATTTACAATAAATTCATGGATATTCGCTTGTTTCGCTGCTTGAACAATTTCTTCATCCGTGGCCTCTGGCTTACCAAAAGCAATATTCTCACGAATTGTTCCTGAAAATAGAACGGACTCTTGCAAAACAATGCCTACATGTGAACGCAAGCTATCTAAATCCATTTCACGAATGTCCACACCATCAAACGTCACGGCGCCTTCATTCACATCATAAAAGCGATTCATTAAATTCATAATCGTTGTTTTTCCTGAGCCTGTCGGTCCGACTAAAGCGACCATTTCACCTTTATCCACATGAATAGAAACATCTTTCAACACAGGCGTTTCTGGATTATAGCCAAAAACAACATGATTTAAAGCCACAGCTTTGTTAATCTCTTCTAATTTTTCGCCATTTTCGGGACGAATTTCATTTGGTTCATCAAACATCTCATTTAAACGACGAGCGCCTGTAACAGCTAATTGAATCATGCTATAACCTGAAGAAATTTGCATCAATGGTTGATAATATTGTTGGGAATATTGGACAAACATAACGACTAAACCTAGCGCAGCGGCACGATCAACAGAGCCATTGATTGCTAACCAACCACCAAAGAAAATAACAATCGCCGTATTGACTAATGACATTCCTTGCATCATTGGGAAAAGTAATCCTGAATACACTTGACCTTTATACGTAGCGGCACGAACTTTTTCATTTTGCTCTAAAAAGCCGTCAATGGTTTCTTCTTGTAAGCCATTAGTGATAATCACACGTTGCCCACTAATTTTTTCATCCATATAGCCATTTAATTTACCCACTTCATCTTGCTGTAAATCGACATATTTGCGCGCCTTGCTAATCACAAAGACCGCAATTAAAATCGCAATCGGCGTAGAAGCAATTGTGGCCCATGCCAGTTCCACATTTTGACGGAACATCATGATTAAGACACCAACCAATAAGGCAATATTGGTTAATACTTGTAGCAACGCTTGGTTTAAACTGTTTTGGATGTTGTCTAAGTCACTAGTAAAACGACTTAAAATTTCACCATCTTGATGAGAATCAAAGAAACGAATCGTCAATTTTTCTAATTTGTTAAACAAACCAATCCGCATGCGGTTCGTCGATTTCCCCACGACTTGTGTAAAGAGAATACTATAAATGAAACTAGCGGCACTAGTTAAGACATAAAAAATGAGTAGTTTCCAAATGACAGAAACGAACGCACTTTTATCGTCTTTTCCTTGCATCACATTAACCGCATATTTCGCTAATTCCTGAATAGCTTCCCCAACGAATTGTGGCGCTTTGACTTGTAAATAAGTCGCTGCGAAAATTGCTAAGAAAATAAAGAGGAAAGAAACTTTGTAACGTTTTAAATAATGATAGAAAAATTTACTAGCTTTTATTAAATCAGTCATTAAGCTTCCTCCTTTCCTTTTTGAGTTTCGTAAATTTCTTGATACACGGGGTTCGTAGCTGCTAATTCTTCATGCGTGCCTTCCCCGACTAAACGTCCATTATCCAATACTAAAATACGATCTGCATGGACAACAGAAGAAATTTTTTGGGCAATAACGATCGTGGTAGTCTCTTTTAACTCTTTATCCAACGCTTCTCGGACTAACCGCTCCGAACGAGCATCCAACGCGCTGGTGCTATCATCTAAAATCAAAATTTTAGGCTCACCAATCACACCTCTAGTAATTGATAACCGTTGTTTTTGTCCACCAGAAAAGTTATTACTTCGTTCTTCGACGGGTGCATCATAACCTTCTGCCAATTTTTCAATAAATTCCTTGGCTTGGGCGATGCCTGAAGCCCGTTCCATGTCCGCTTCAGAAGCGTCACGTTTACCATGGCGTAGATTTTGCGCAATCGTTCCAGAGAACAGGATTGCTTTTTGCAACACAAAGGAAACTGTTTTTCGTAAACTGTGTTCGTTCACTTCTCGTAAATCGACACCACCAACTTCAATCTTTCCTTCTGTCGGATCAAACAAACGTGGAATTAATTGTGCCAACGTAGATTTACCAGCACCAGTTGCGCCCACAATCCCAATCATTTCACCTGGCTGAATAGAGAAAGAGATGTCTTTCAAGGTATCTTCTTCATCCCCAGGATAACGGAAAGATACGTGGTCAAACTCAACACTACCAATTAACTCTTGTTCTGGGACTTTTTTGTAGGTAACATCTGGTTCTGTTTCCATCACTTCTTTAATCCGCTTAATGGAAACAGCGGCACGAGAAGTCATCATCATCATCATTCCGCCGATAATAATCGCCATCATGATTTGCATTAAATAGTTCATAAAGGAAGCGACACCACCGATTAAAGTTGGATCGTCCTTGACTAAGTTACTCACAAAGAAAATTGAGCCTACAACAGCTAAGTTCGCCACCAACATAAACGCTGGAATCATCACAGCAAATAAGCTACCTACGATTAAGTTATGGGTGGTTAATTCTTCACTCACTTTTGTAAAACGTGACAATTGATTTTTTTCTTGAACAAATGATTTGACGACACGAATGCCTAACAAATTTTCTTTTGCGATGCCATTAATCTTATCAATCAAGTTTTGAATAATCATGAAATGCTTGCCCATTTGCGAAAAGGACAGCATAGAAATCAAAATAACTGCGATGACAAGTGCAACAATCACCCACCATAGTTGTGGCAAGGTTAGCATCGCTAAAATAAAACTCCCGATAAATAAAAAAGGAATTCTAAAAAGTGTCTGCAACGCAATCATAATGACATTTTGAATTTGAGTAACGTCATTTGTTAAACGAACAACTAAGTTACCTGCTGAAAATTTTTCGATATTGCCAAATGAAAAGGTTTGGATTTTGCGGAAAGTTGCTTCACGAATGTCAGCACTGACACCTTGGGCAACTTTGGCAGAAAAAATTGTATTAATAACCCCTGCAACGAGTCCTAATCCTGCAATGGCAATTAATTGAATCCCTAAGTTTTTCATTTTGTCGCTATCGTCATTCATAATTGCTTCCAACACTTGTTGTAACAATTTTGGTTGCCAAAGTGCTGAGACAACCATTACGATCACCGCCAACAAGGCAATAACTACCGAGCCTTTGTATTTTTTGGCGTGTTGAATAATAAGGTCCATCTTATCCCTACTTTCTTAAAATAGTTCCCTGCTTCTTCAGTGTTGGTCTGCGAATTCTTCCCCATTACAAAAAAATCAATTTGCTCATTGACTTCACCAATTTAACACTGTAAAATAAGGCCGATTCATAATTTACCATTTTTAGTGGTAAAATACAAGCGAACAAGTT
This sequence comes from Enterococcus sp. AZ035, assembly GCF_050548325.1. NCBI lineage: Bacteria > Bacillati > Bacillota > Bacilli > Lactobacillales > Enterococcaceae > Enterococcus > Enterococcus sp. AZ035. The sequence continues at coordinate 543,805 of NZ_CP172958.1, read as the reverse complement.
AATTTTTCACAAGTTTTTCCTATCATAAAGTGTACCTTCTTTTTGATAAACTTACGAAGATAACGTTTAATAGGAGCTAAAATCATGGAACCGAAATTATCAAAAGACACGATTATTGCAGCCGCATTTTCTTTGTTAGAAAAAAGTCCCACTTTAGAACAACTTTCTATGCGTAAAGTCGCCAAACAGCTTGGTGTACAGGCGCCCGCAATTTATTGGTATTTTAAAAATAAGCAAGCCTTACTTCAAAGTATGGCTGAAGCGATTGAAGAGCACTTTCAAGAACCTGCATTATGTGGTGAATGGTATTCTGACTTACTGGCCTTCATGGAAAACTATTATGATCTCTATCAACAATTTCCCTGTGCCGTAGCTATCGAAATCCAAACCGTCCCTGCCTATCCCCAACGATTACGCCATTTGAATCAAATGATGGGCATTTTAAGAGAAGCAGGTTTTTCACCAGAAATGACTCATTTAGCAGTAACGTCTTTACAACATCTTTTATTTGGGATGATTATGGACGCAACGGAGGAAAAACAGCTCGTTTCGCAAGTGTTGAACGGAGATGACTATTTAAAAGAACAAGTGTTGCACATGAAACAATATGTCTCCGACAATGAGTTAACGTACATGGAGGAAAGCATTCAATTTCGACACTCCATCCACCAAAAATCCGCCTTTATTCAAGCCGTTAAAACCTACTTAGATGGGTTGCAAGCAGACAACACCTCTTCATCTAAATAAAAAAAGCCCTTGGTCCGTCAGTCATTTCGACTGACGGACCAAGGGCTAACTTTTAAAATAAATATTGAAAACTACTTTGTCTATTTTGGTATTGGTAGCCAAGCCAAGGCTTTTTGAATCCATTCATCCCAGAACACCCAGTCATGTTCTCCTGGTCCAGTTTCAAAAGTGTAACTTGCCTGTGCCTGTTCCAACGCTTGAGCCATCTGTTGATTAGCAGAAAGTAACATATCTTGCTCCCCACAACAAAGGTAAAATTGGGGCATTTCTGTTTGGCTTTCTACTAATTGTTGTAATAAATACAGCGGATCGTGAATGGAACCTTCAATTTGATCTAACGGGCCAAAAATACCTTCCCAATAGCTTCGCTTACGGACTTTTAATAATTCCCCAAAACTAGTGGATGATAAACTAACTGCCCCAGACAAAGAAGCAACGGCTGCAAAAGATTCTGGTTTCGCTAATCCTAATTTCAAGGCGCCATAACCACCCATTGACAAACCAGCGGCAAAGGTTTTTTCTCGTTTTGTACTTAACTGTGGAAAGAGTTGATGACAAATTTTCGGTAATTCTTCTGAGATAAACGTCCAATAGTTCATATCGTATTGTGTGTCCGTATACCAAGCTAAATCCGTGGACGGCATAATGACAGCAATCCCCAAATCAGCGACATACCGCTCAATAGAGGTTCTGCGAGCCCAGACACTGTGATTCCCTCCCATCCCATGTAATAAATACAACACGGGAATATCTGTCAATGCTGCTTGGGTACTTGTGCCCACTTTTTTTACCGTTTCTTGTGGTAAAATTACGTTCACATTCACTTCCATTTCCAATACATTTGAATAAATATTTGCTTGTAAAAAGGCCATCTACTTTTCCCTCCAATACTCTTTCTATTAGTGTACCACTAAACCTTCGCTCGTTGCGCTTTTGCGAAAATATTTAACAAAAGAGCGACAACAACTAAGCCCGCACCGACTAAGTAAACATTATGCAGACCTGCATAGAGGATACCGCGTAATGGTTTTAACAACGCAGCTGGAATTAAATTTGCAGTATGTGGATTCACTAATTGATTCATGACATCTGCATCGACGTTTAACGCGCTCGCTTCCAATTTTGCAAACATTCCTGCGTTTAAAATCACACCAAAAATTGACACCATCACAGTCTGCCCAATTGTACGCACCAACGTATTAAACGATGTTGCAACCCCCATTTTTTCAGGCTCCACTGTACTTTGTGCGGTCACCGTAGTCGTTGTGATAGTAATCCCAAAACCAACTCCTAAGACAGAAGACACTACAAAGAAAAGCCAAAACGGAACGGCCATTGGCATTACCACTAAAAAGATGGCCCCGACTAATAGAATCGATAACCCAATCGTTAAGACTTTTTTCATAGCATATTTTTCCATGAAGCTACTTGCTATAAATGATCCAGCCATCCAAAGTAACGACATAGGCGCTAAAACTAAGCCACCAATTCCTGCACTTTTTCCTAAGACACCTTGCATCCACATCGGAATGTAGACATCAATCCCCATTAAGAAACCGCTAATAAGCGCTGCAATAAGATTTACTAAAACAAACGTTGGTTGATTAAATAAATGCAAATCAATCACTGGGTCTTGCGCGCGTTTTTCTATCATCACAAATGCTACAAAAAAGAGCACACTCAAACTCAAACAACCAAATGTTACTAATGTAAAACCATTATCGCTAATCATTTGAAAACCTAGCAATAACGTTAGCAGCACTGCCATCAAAGTAACGCTGCCCAAAATATCCATTGGCATCTTGGTCCGTTCCCGCTTTGGTTCAACTAAGAAAATACTAATCAAGCCCAATAAAACAAGTCCAATAGGAACATTAATGAAGAAAATCCAATGCCAACCGACTGTATCTACAATAAAACCACCTGCTAACGGACCAAAAATACTAGCAATTCCCCAGGCGGCACTGTTTAAACCTAAAATTTTCGCTCGCTTGTCCAATGTATACATATCGGCAATAATCGTTAACGCAACTGGTAAAATTGCGCCTGCCCCCACACCTTGAATTGCGCGGGCAATAATTAAAGTCAACATATCTTGAGCAAAGCCACACAACGAGGAGCCCAAAATAAAAATGATAATGCCAATCATGAAGACAGGTTTACGACCAATTTTATCCGCAAGTTTCCCATAAATCGGTGTTAACATCGCATTCGTTAATAAATAAATTGAAAATACCCAGTTCATAATTTCCATGCCATGTAACGAGCCGACAATCGTTGGCATCGCAGTAGACACAATGGTCCCTTCAATGGCTGTCATAAATGTTGCCACAAAAACACTCACCGTGACTAACTTAACATTTGTTTCTTTTGCCATTTGTTCACATCCTTTTCTATTCAATTGTCAATTTTCTAAATTGCTCCATAGCTATTCTATACAAAAAAGAACAAAATGTCTTAAAAAAATGCTTTTTCATAAAAAAATTATTACAAAAAAAAAACAAGAAGTCAGCCAAGTATTGGCTGACTTCTTGTTTTTTTTATTTAATTATTCAGCTAAACTAGCTTTTAACGCTTCAACTTTATCTGTTTGTTCCCAAGGTAAATCAATATCTGTTCGACCAAAATGACCATAAGCCGCAGTTTGTTTATAAATTGGGCGACGTAAATCTAGCATTTCAATAATACCTGCTGGACGTAAATCAAAGTTTTTACGAACTGCTTCGATTAATTTACTTTCTGGAAGATCACTCGTACCAAACGTATTAATAGAAATAGACACTGGTTGCGCCACACCAATTGCATAAGCTAATTGGACTTCTACTTTTTTCGCCAAACCAGCAGCAACAATGTTTTTCGCGATATAACGCGCAGCATAACTAGCAGAGCGGTCAACTTTGGTTGCATCTTTTCCAGAAAAAGCACCGCCGCCATGACGAGCATAACCGCCATAAGTATCAACGATAATTTTACGACCAGTTAAGCCGGCATCTCCTTGAGGGCCACCGATTACAAAGCGACCAGTTGGGTTGATAAAGTATTTTGTTTCATCATCTAAAAGTTCATGAGGAATCACCTCATTGATTACTTGTTCTTTAATATCTTTTTCGATTTGTTCTAAGGTTGTTTCATCATCATGTTGTGTACTGATGACGATCGTATCCACACGTTGTGGTTGACCTTGATCATCATATTCCACTGTTACTTGAGATTTTGCATCAGGACGTAAGTAAGGTAAGACTTTTTCCTTCCGCAATTCTGCTAAACGGCGAACCAAACGATGACTTAACGCGATCGGTAATGGCATTAATTCCGGTGTTTCGTCAACAGCAAAACCAAACATTAAGCCTTGGTCACCAGCGCCAATATCGTCTTTTTCATCTTGATCACGCACTTCTAAGGCTGCGTCAACCCCTTGAGCGATATCAGGTGATTGCTCATCGATTGCTACAAGAACTGCGACAGTCTCTCCATCAAATCCATATTTTGCTCGTGTATAACCAATATCTTTCACAGTTTGACGAACAATTTTTTGGATATCTACATAAGCTGTTGTAGAAATTTCTCCAAATACTAGGACTAAACCAGTTGTTACGGATGTTTCACATGCCACGCGGGCCATCGGATCTTTCTCCAAAATCGCATCTAAAATTGCATCACTGACTTGGTCAGCTACCTTATCTGGATGTCCTTCTGAAACGGATTCTGATGTAAATAAATGTCTTTCTGTCATAATGTTATTCCCCCTAAATAGTTTCGGTTACAAGGCATCTTTAGTAAGTAACGACAATTACTTGCTAAATCCTTTCGGGAACTTGTAACAAAAACAGTATACCAGATATCTAAAAAAAAAGCTTAGGTTTTCAAGAAAATCATTAAATTACCTATATTTGCTTTTCCTATAACAAAAAACTTCCAGCCCCTTTCATCTGAGCTGGAAGTTTCTTGCTACTGTAAAATTTTCTCCGCGATAAAGTGTGTGTATTGCTCGCCACCTGCCACATTTGGATGAACTCGGTCATCATAAAACCAATCATCATGGGCGTTACTATAATTAAACCAGTCAATGACCGTTAAGTTATCGTATTTTTTATCCATTTGACTAAGTAAACTATTCACTTGATTTTGCCATCTTCTAGTTGGAACGCGAACATTAATCCAATAAACTTTTCGATTACCTAACGCTTTCATAAATTCATCAAATTGTGCCTCTGTAAAAGGACCATTCGTACCTAAACTCACTAAAACAGTATTTTTAAGCATTTTCTTTTTGTCTAGTTCACCAATTAGTGAAATGCTACTATACAATTGACGGCCCACTTCCCCATCGATAATCATTTTAGGGAAAATATCTTGTAACCCGCTAGCACCATCTAGAATAACAGAATCACCAATAGTTGTGATTTCTAAATTCTGCGCTTTTTTTACTTGCTCTGGTGTGAGTTGTGTGGGTAGAACGTCTTGGCTTTCACTCGGTTTTGTACTACTTTCTGTGGACGTGCTACTATTTTTCGTGCCACTTTCTTGGACTTCTTTTTTACGTTCTTCAATTTTTTGCTGATTTTTCGCAATATTTTTTTCTAGTTGCTCTTGTTGCGCACTTTTAGCGTTTGCTGGAGCCACAATTAAACCGAATACTGCAATCACGCTAATCACTGTCATAAAGGCCATTGTCCCTTTTTCACGAAGGTCCCACGGTTTCCGTAAGAACTCAGTGAATTGAGTCCAGACATCCTTATAAGACAATCGTGTCAGTGGATGTTCGATAAAACGATAAGACAATTCGCTCACGACTAAAATTAATGCTATTTCAACCAATGAATGTAGAAAAACATGGTCCGATAAGGTCTTAATTTTGGCCTCATAAAAAATCATGATTGGGAATTGATACAAGTAAATGCCATAACTCCGTTTACCTATCCACGTAAAGACCGGATTCGTTAACCAACGATTCATATCTGCCCCTGGATGTGCAGTGACGGCCACTAAGACAGTGGCTGCCAAACTAATTAAAAACATGCCGCCGTAATAAACAAAATTTGTATGATCTGATAATGTTAAAAAGGCTAACACTAAAAGAACTAAGGCACTTAAACCAGCGCCATTTAAGATTTTTTTAGAGGCTTCTGGAATTTCTTCTTTCAAACGTGTGCTTGGCCAAACATACGCCAATGCACTACCTAGTAAAATAGAAAAAACACGTGTGTCTGTTCCATAATAGACACGTGTAGGATCTGCGCCAGGAACATATAAAACGGCCATCAGCGTCACCGAAATTAAAGCGCCGATTAAAACTAAGCTGAAAATTCGACCGCGCTTACGAACAAAGCGTTCCAGAAGAATAAAAAGTAATGGCCAAATTAAATAATTTTGCGCTTCAACTGCCAATGACCAAATATGTACAAATGGCGATTGTGTCGCAAATCCATCAAAATAAGAAAACCCTTTAAAAATTTGCCACCAGTTGTTGTAATAAAAAATACTACTAGCGACAACGCTGCGAATATTGTTTAATAAATCCTGCTGAAAGAGTGTAATATAACTAACTGCACTTAAAAGCATCACAATTAATGCTGGATACAGCCGTTTCATCCTTCGCACATAAAATCCTTTTAAATCAATGGTCTGATTTTCTGCCCATTCTTGCCGCAACAAGTCGTTAATAAGATAACCTGAAACAACAAAGAAAATCGGAACACCTAAGTAGCCACCTCGCATGACTTGGGGAAAAAGGTGATACAAAATCACGCCAATTACAGCGATCGTCCGAATGCCATCAAAACCTGTAATATAGCGTTTTTTCTTGCTATTTGCTGTCTGATTCATTTGTGCTTTCCAACTTTTCTATAAAATTATTCTTTTCCTTTATTTAAAGAAGCAAGTAACTTTAATATACGTTTTTTCCTAGGAAATGGCAAGCAAACTTTGCCTCCTTTAGGCTTTTTTTACAATTCAAAAAACCAGCATTTTTTAAATCACAAAAAAACAACCAAAGCTTATGAAAATCACTCATAAGCTTTGGTTGTTTACTCATATCGTTTTCGTTTAGATGAAGATGGAATCCCTAGGGCTTCACGATATTTTGCTACCGTTCGCCGGGATATTTCCATGCCTGAATCTTTTAATCGCTCGACTAATTTTTGATCAGATAACGGTTTACTTTTTACTTCTTGATCAATTAATTTTTGTAGTTGCTTTTTAACCATCGTTGTTGAGACATCCTCGCCATCTTCTTCTGATGAAAGAATACTTGTTGAGAAGAATGAGCGCAATTCAAAGACGCCAAACGTGGTTTCTAGATATTTTCCATTGACCGCACGACTAACTGTCGATTCATGAATAGACAAAGCATCCGCAATTTCTTTTAAAGTCATTGGTTTTAATGGCCGATCTGCTTCTAAAAAGAAGGCTTCTTGACGACGCACAATTTCTTGCCCTACACGTAAAATTGTATCCCCCCGCTGATTCACTGCGCGCTCTAACCATTCAAATTCGTTTTTCTTATCCTTAATATATTCTTGGACTTCTTTGTCGTCAGTCTCTTGCATTCGTTTGAAATAATTTTCTTGAAAATTTAATGTCGGTCGACCAGCTTTGTTGGAAATCACCACTATTCGATCTTCCTTGATTCGGACAGTTAAATCTGGTCGAATATACAATTCCTCGGTCGCATCAAAAATATTCCCTGGCGCTGGCGATAACGTTTGTATATAATCAAAAATCAATTGAATTTCTGCTAATTCAATCCCGAATTTTTTAGCTAACGGGCCCCATTTACGACTCACTAAGGCATCAAATTCTTCCTCCAATAAAATATACGCTAAATTAGGCGCGGTATCGTCTCGTTCTGTTTGTAGCATCAAACATTCTTGTAAATTGCGTGCCCCCACACCTGCTGGATCTAGCTGTTGTAACAAAGTTAATGCATCTAGCATTTGAATGGCGCTTGCTTCGGTTTTCACTGCCGCTTCTTCTAACGAAATCGTTAAATAACCATTCACGTCTATATATTCTACTAAAAACAATACCAATGTTCGCAAGTATGTATCGCGGTAATTCAAATGAATTTGATCAATTAAAGACTCAAATAATGATAAATGATAGTCTGGAATTTGATTCATATAATTATTTTCTTCGTCTTGATTGGTGTAAGAACGACTAGTTATCGGAAAATCTGTGGTGTACTGCGTGTCTACTTGTAAATCAATCAATGGATTCTCTAGTGCTTTCGCTTCAACAAAGGCAGCGAGTTCTTCCGTATTAAATTGTAAAATTTGAATGGATTGTTGAAGCTGTTGAGTCATGGCCAACTTCTGGACTTGTTTTTGTTGTTGGGACATTCGTTGCTCAAATTTCATTATTTTCGTCCTCCCTCTTGTAATTTTTGTCAATATCAGCTAAACTAGTATTCGTGCCGCGCCCTTAGTGTAGTGGATATCACGTAAGATTCCGGTTCTTGAGACGGGGGTTCGATTCCCTCAGGGCGCGTTATTTAAATATGTTGATTTATCAACGTTTCTGGACACTCTTTATTCATCTAAAGAGTGTTTTTTTCTTGTTTAGGAATGATTTTTCTATCCGTATTTTTTTCAAATGTTGCTTGTGGCAAGCTCAATCGCACTTAACGCGACAACATTTGTTCTGCTTCAGCTACAAATCCAATAAGGTTAAAATTCCTCCGTTCCTATTGTAACGCATAACGTTTCCTTTTTCTATCTGCTAAACAAAGTATTACGACAAGCAAACACCTGCTTCTCTCTTAAAGTTCCCTTTCTGATTATATAGTAAATTGCTTTTAATTTGTTAATTATTTTACCTAAAACTTAATACCCTAATTAAATAAAGAACCTGGGGCAAAAATCACTTTGGATTTTTGTCCCAGGCTTAAAACCTGATAATTGGCGGGAACAGAACCGTTCAGCTCCGACCTCTAAAATACTTAATTAGAAATATACTACCAGCAATCACACCAATTATGATTACTAGCCAAAATAATCCACTTACAAGTAACAGCTCAGTTAAGGTCGTCTTCAGATTCTCCTCCTTTAAATGGCCTCTGCTTTGTTTTGCTATGTAATTAATGGCGAGATCAGACAACAGCTATCAAAAAAACGGACCAACACGTGGTCCGTTTTCATTCATTATTAAGCTTTTACGATGTTCGTTGCTTGTAAGCCGCGTGGACCTTCTTCAGTATCAAAAGTTACTGCTTGGCCTTCGTCTAAAGTTTTAAATCCATCTGATTGAATAGCTGAAAAATGTGCAAATACATCATTGCCATCTTCACCTGTAATAAATCCAAAACCTTTGTCTGCGTTAAACCATTTTACTGTACCGTTGTTCATATATATTTCCTCCTAGTGCATAAAAATATGCAAGTTATTGCAAAAAATGTTGAGTGGCAAAAGGAGAAGTATAGTTTTTAAATATATAACTCAAATTACTTATCAAAATTGATTACTTAATTACTATAACATATTTATTAGGAATAAACAATGCCCACGACTCTTCCTTGGACTTTCTAAAATAATCAAAGATGCGCTTGACAAAGCCCTAGCAAAAAACACTCCTATTCTCTCTATTTCCAGTTAGTTTTGTTTAACTTTAAATAATCACTACGCGCCAAATAATCAAATAGCGGAGCTAATCCTGGTGAAAAATTTACTTCCTCAAACCGCTTAATAAATTGTACGCCTTTAATTTTATTTGGTTCGTTCAGGGTCACTTTTCCTTGGGCTTGTTTGGCAAAATAAAAATGTCCTTGCCAAACGATTGAATCAAAAACAAGTGGTCCAGTAAAAATTTCTTCAAGTTCAGTAATTTCCACTGCTAATTCTTCTTTCATTTCACGAATCGCACATTCCAGCGCTGATTCACCAAGTTCTTGTTTTCCGCCAGGGAAATTCCATGTGTCTGGCCGATCTTTTAAAATAAGAATTTCATCAGATTGATTTTTAAGAAGTACTCGCGAAAATTCTTTTTTCATTTCGTTTAACCCTCTTCTTCATTTTTTATTGAGAAGCCACACTTGGTAGCATAAAAATATAATGCAAAATACGATCCGCATACGACGGATTTTTTTCAAAGTCATTGACTTCTTCATTGACTAACTCCAAATCATCGGTAATCACTCCAGCAACGTCCATAAAGAGCATTTTACTCAATACCTCTGAGTCATTAACTGTCCAAGCATAAACTGCTTTTTTCTGTTGGTCAGCTTTTAAAATGAAGGTATCATTCAACGTAGTAGCTTCCATTGTATACAAATCAGCTTGTGTTTCTGGAAAAGTGAAATTATAGGGCAAAATAAAACTAACTTTTACTTTTGATTTGGCTTTTTTAAACGCTTTGATCACATTGTAGTCGAGAGATTGAACCTGATGGTTATTCTTTATCAGAGGACGTTCATATTTTTCAATAAAGTTAGATAGCGCACCTTGACTATCTTGTTTAGACGTTTTAATTTCTACTAGTAATTTTTGTTTGGCTTGGTTTGCTTTCGCTAAATAATCATCAAAACTGGCAATTGGTGCTTCTTGGCCATTTTCTTTAACGGTCATTTTTGTTAATTCAGCCAACGTAAATTCTTGTGGCGTGCCATCGACGCCGGCGAGTTCTTGAAGGTTTGCATCATGCATCACAACAAATTGATGGTCTTTGGTTTCTTGAACATCAATTTCAATATAATCTGGTTTAAATTTAATGGTTCTTTCCATAGCAGGAATGGTATTTTGTACGCCATTACTATTGGTGACCCCTCGATGCGAAATAATCAAAGGTTTTGATTCTAATAGCCCTGTTAAGTAAACAGCGTTGAAAATTATATAGCCGCCAAAAATGGTGAATAGTCCTAGGCCCATTCCGATAGTCACTAATTTATTACGTTTCGTTTCTTTGTCAAAGGCAACTTTTGTCGTCGTTTCTGCTTGAACATTTAATTGTGTATATAAGAAATTAATCAGTAATACTGAAAGCCAAGCATTAGAGACAAACTGTAAAAATTGGACAACGGTTAAATTTAAAATACCACCTAGCAAACTAATGGTATCGCTCAAGGTATCTAACTTCAACTGTAGAAGATAAAGTAACACATAAATAACATACGTTGAAACAAATACCGCGATCGTCACAAATGCAATATTACAAATAATGAACCATAATCGTTTGTTTGTCATTGACCAACTAGCCTTAACTGCCTCGCCCGCTTTTTTTCTCTCCAGAATCATTAATGGAAGCGTGTAAATGAAACGAATAGCTAAATACCAGACTAATAACCCAAAGGCCAGTAACCCAACCAAGTAAGGAATTCGTTGGGACAAAAATTCAACAATAAAATCTGGAATCACAAATTTCGTCAATAGATTACTTTGGAAAATCAGGTTACCAAAAGGGACAATGACAACAAAATAACCGAAAAAGAATAACCACGAACGGGCACCTTGCTTTTTAAGAACCTTAAAAGATGCCTTGGTAACTCCTTTAAAATGAAAACGATGGTCTTGCCGTATTTGAAAAATCCCTAATAATAAAAAGGTAAACTGATAAAAAACTGCACCTAAAAAAAGTAACAACAAGAGAATTAATAACACCAGAGCAAGCGGCTTTTCTAACAATAAATTCAGGTTATTAAACGAAAGATAAGGAATACCTTGAGTTTTTAGTGCGTTGGAAGTAGCCCAACTAAAAGCCCCACCCACCAATAATAATAAGACATTTAAAGTAAAAAATAACCATAAATACTGCAAGATGTCTTTAAAAAATTGCCTTGTTCCATTTTTAAATGTTTGCCAAGCAGACATACAAACTCCTCCATTCTAAAAGTATCTGATTAAAGTTCTTCCATACGAAGCCTAAATAAAACAACGGCAATCCAAATTGAAATAAATGATGGCAAAATAACAATAATGATTTCGACTGGCTCATCAATAGTTCCTTGTAACGTATTTTTTACTTCTGAAGAAACAATAAACTGATCAAAAATCACTTGATAAATAGTAACATAAATCAATACCCATTGAATATAATATTCAATTATTTTCATTAAAGCGATGGGTAAAACAATTTTTTTCGTCGTTAAATTCAATAAAAAATATAACAAAAGACTCGTACTGATGATAACGACTATCCCTAAAAGAAATAACGACTCTAACCGCTGCCCTATTACGTTTGCAACGCCCATTGTTAATAATAAATACATAGCTACCGAAATTAAGATGCTCACACTTAGCATAACAGAAAACAAAAGTAATGCCTTAAGAAAAAGCCACTTATCAACTCTTTTATTTCCAATCAATAAACCTAAAAGAATCACCGACAAAAGTAAAATCAATTCAATCATTCGTTCCTCCTCCCAAAACAAATGAAAACAAATTCATATGTTTGCGTTTATTTTATCAAACCAAAATGGATTTGTAAAACATTTCACATGTTATTTAATAAACGACTATTACTAGAAAAAAGACAAGCCAAGTTTCCTTTATTTAGGAAACTTGGCTTGTCTTTTTATTCTTTTTACTTCGTTATTTTTTGATAGTTTGCGAATAATTGATTCGCATCTCCTTCTCCATCAATTTTCTTGAGATGGCCGTTATCTATTTTAAACATAGATGGCACATGTAAAACTTTATTTTCTCGGATAAATGTTGACCATTCCTTCATGGTCTCTTTGTTGGTTAATTCTACATAGTAAACCTGTTTAGGTGCTTGTAATAGTTTCTCGAAATCCTGACAATCTGAACAGTTTTTCTTTTTTAAAACAACATAAAATGTTTCGCCAGAGTGTTTTTTTTCTTGATACTCATTGAAACTTAATTCCTTTTTATGCGGAATAAATGTAAAACCTACCAACAAACTAAGTAACAAAATTAACAGACTGAACGAAATTTTTTTATTCATGTTTTTTCTTCCTTTTTAGTTTGTCTAATTTTTTCTTTTTTTATTTTTTGTTATGCCAAAGCTAATAGCCACTATAAGGACAATTAAACCTGCGATCATGTAAAGTGGATTTACTGTTGTATTAGTCATTGGTAAATGAATTCCTTTACTTGCTGATTTTCCAAAATTGACTGGGTTCGTTGGTGCTTGATGATTTGTAGGCGTCAACGGTTTTTTCGGTTTTAGCGGTTGTTTAGGTTCAGGTTTTTTTGGGTCTTCTGGCGTTGGTGCAGGCGGTGTTACGGTTGGCTTGTTGGAATGCAACACGTCACCTTCGTTGCCAAAGTTTAAGTCGGCTTGGTTGGGAATCCCGCCTTGTTCAATATAAGGCGCTAATTCTTCATCCGTTGCGTCAGTTTTAATTTTAGTGGTAATAGTCATTGTGTATGTATGACCAGCTAAGTAAGAGTAGCTGTCATCTTTTTTGTTCATAGTAAAAGTTACTTTGTTATTTTCTTGTGTTACTATGCCATTATCTGTAACATCTTTGCCATTTTCATCAGTAACTTTCACGTCTGTGATGTCTAACACTTTATTAATGTCATCCACCATGCTGGCTTGGGTCCATGTGCTTGTTTCGTTACCGAAAGCTGTTTTGACGTTCCATTTAAATTCTTGGTCACGGTTGGTTAAATCTAAATGTTCTTGGCCTTCGATATCTTTTGTAATCGTTGGATCTTCTGGCGTTGGTGCAGGTGGTGTTACGGTTGGTTTGTTGGAATGCAACACGTCACCTTCGTTGCCAAAGTTCAAGTCGGCTTGGTTGGGAATGCCACCTTGTTCAATATAAGGTGCTAATTCTTCGTCCGTTGCGCTAGCTTTGATTTTAGTAGTAATGGTCATTGTGTACGTATGACCACTTAAATAGTCATAGCTGTCTGCTTGTTTGTTCATTTCAAAAGTTACTTTGTTATTTTCTTGTGTTACTTTGCCGTTAGCTGTAACATCTTTACCATTTTCATCTGTGACTTTTACATCAGTGATGTCTAACACTTTATTAATGTCATCTACCATGCTGGCTTGGGTCCAAGTGCTTGTTTCGTTACCGAAAGCTGTTTTGACGTTCCATTTAAATTCTTGATCGCGGTTGGTTAAATCTAAATGTTCTTGTCCTTCTACGTCTTTAGCAATATTTGGATCAACTGGCGGTGGTGTTACGGTTGGTTTGTTGGAATGTAACACGTCACCTTCATTGCCAAAGTTTAAGTCGGCTTGGTTGGGAATCCCGCCTTGTTCAATGTAAGGCGCTAATTCTTCGTCCGTTGCGTCAGTTTTAATTTTAGTGGTGATAGTCATTGTATACGTATGACCACTTAAATAGTCATAGCTGTCTGCTTGTTTGTTCATTTCAAAAGTTACTTTGTTATTTTCTTGTGTTACTGTGCCGTTAGCTGTAACATCTTTACCATTTTCGTCGGTGACTTTCACATCAATGATATCTAGCACTTTATTAATGTCATCCACCATGCTGGCTTGGGTCCAAGTACTGGTTTCGTTGCCAAAGGCTGTTTTGACATGCCAATCGAAACTATCTTCACGATTGGTTAAATCTAAGTGTTCTTGATTTTCGATATCTTTTGTAATCGTTGGATCTTCTGGCGTCACGTCACACGCATGCGCATTGTCATTTTTAGGAATCGTCGCTTCTGGAAATTCCTTAGCAATTGTTCCTTGATTCATTGTCCCACTACTTACAAGGGTTGCTGCATCAATCGCTGTATTTTCTTTGACTTCGTAGTGAATCGTGATGTTTCCTACGTAACCTTCTGTACTAGTTGCTGAAATGGTTTGTCCGTTAATTTGAACAGGCACATCATTTCCAGCATCGTCCGTAGCGGTCGCAGATTGAATATCAAATTGATTGGCAATCGTTAATGAAGCTGTTGCTGGTGTCGATTGCGCCAGACGATCTTTGACAATTTGTTTTAATTGGGTTGTAAAATCATCAATAGATTGGCTTGTAATAAAATCTTCTGGTGTGCTAGACCCTTGTTGCAACTCTTGTTTTACAAAAGGACCCACTTCTGTTTTATATTTATCAAAGTATGAATTCACTGAACTTAAAGATTCAACACTTTCCCAATACGCATTAATCATTTCATAGCCTTGGTTAGTAATTTCTTGGTTTAACGCTAAAACTTCTGCTGCTGCACCTTGGTAGTCATTACTATATTCCACTGAGACTTGAAGAGGATGTCTTGGATCTGGATATTCATTGATTGAATCATTGGTATTGGTCTTATGCAAGTAACCATCTAAACGTGTATTAGCGACCCCATCTGTCACTAATAGGAAATACGTTTTTCGATTCGTTAAATCTCCGTGTGTTTGATTGTACGTATCTAAAGCGAGTTTCAATCCTGGGGCGGTTGGCGTACCACCATACGTCCGAACGTCTCCAAAACCAGAGACAAATTGGCTTTTATCATAAGTCAATTGCGTATTGACGCGCACATTCATATCATAATCAGCTGAATTAATTTTTGTCTTTCCATCAGGAAACATAAATTGTTTTCCGCCGCGATATGAAGCCAGCATCACGCGGTCTTGATCAGATAAGCCTTGAACCACTTCATCAATCGCTTGTCTTACATGTGGAAAATTATCTGAAAAACTACCACTAGCATCTTCAACAACTACTAAATCGACTGGTTCCGTTTCACCCGCTTGAACTGGGAAAGTAGCTTGTCCTTCCAATATCCGTTTACAATCAGCCAGACTGTCGTCTTTCACTTTCACCGTATTGGTCATTCCTTCTGTATCTCCTGCTTTAACCGCTTCTTCAGCTAAAGCCAATGTGGGACTGAAATTTCCCACAACTGTTCCAGCGACAATCACCATTGTCGATAATAATTTCGTTGCTTTCTTAAACATTTTAATCCTCCCTATTTTCTTTCGCTAGTGTTTGGGACACTTGCTTCTCTTTACTTCAACTACAGCTCCTTAAATCTTTCATCAAGTCGATGTGTCTCCTTGTTTTTGTGACACATCTCTTACTCAATTTCTGATTCTATCACCTTTAAAGGCTAAAACTTGGCAGTATTCGGCTCTTGAAAACGTAAAATTTGTCTTTTAAAAATTAATGAAAAGACTATCCACTGACAAAGTTGGTTTTCACTTACTTTTTGCTACTTGATTCCTTTTAAGACTCTTTTTTTACACAAAAAAAGTAAAAGAACCTTTACAGTCCTTTTACTTAATTGTTAGATGCTATTCATAATTTTCTTAGTTTTGTTCTATAAGCTGAATAGTTTAGCCTGTTTATTTCAACAATATTTGACGTTAGTCAGCCGTTTCGTTATAGTTAAAGAAAAGGCTTTTTGGTAGGAGTGAATACGATGAATGAGTGGCCCCATCAGTTAATGACGCTTTTAACCCCACTTTTTGAGCTATGTATTTTAGGACTGAATGTTTTTTCGATTATTGTTTTAGTTTGGGGTGTTTGTTTAGCAGGAAAAGATTTCATTAAAAGTGAACGACAAAATCAAAGCCGCTTTACCTTAACCAAAATGAATACGTTCATCAAAAACTTCCTTGGTAGCTACATTCTGTTAAGTTTAGAAATTTTAATTGCTGCTGATATTATTGAATCCATTGTCAAACCAACTTTTCAAGATATTTTGAAATTGGCAACCTTGGTGATCATCCGTACAGTTATTTCTTATTTCTTACATAAAGAAATTGAAGACACTATGACCGATATGGAACAACAAGAAAAAGAACCAGAGACCCCAAAAAATTAGCGGGTACGCTGGTTCTTTTTTTATTTAATCGCTTTAAAATAATGAAGTGGTTCGTTAGACAAACGCTGCATTTTACGTTTTTTATCTTCAATAATTGCTAAAATCTCGTCTGAAAAATTTTCTAAAATAACACGGCCGCCTTTATAGGTGTGTCCTCCCATTTCAGCAACTTCGCTGGCCGTCAAAATGACTTTACGATGCGCAATTTTTTTGAAAAATTCTTCAATTAAGTACGTCGGTAAGTAAAAATTATTTTGAGCAGAAAATGATTCCAAATAAATAAAATCATCGATGCTGATGAAACAATCATCCATCGATAAGTATTCAATTGATCTGTCTATATATAATTCACGCTTTTGTAAAATTTCTTTGACTTTTTTATTTAATAAATTCAATGATTCAATTTCTTTAACCAAATGTTCTAGTTCACGATAACGTACTTCTTTTCGCTCTTTGTAAGATGAATGTAAGGCGGCACTTGCTGTGACTATTAGCGCACCGACGATTACACCGACCATTCCGGCGATAAAAACAAACATATTTTTCCCCTCGCTCTTTTCTAATTTTCCATTTTAGTATAACATAATCCAAAAGTTTCGGATAAAAAATGACACAAAATTTTTCAAGCGACTTCGTTGACCTTTATTGACCAAAGAGGTATACTTTTCATAGGCATTCAAAGTGCTTTGTGATAGAATGACTTTAAAAGTTTCTTTATATAGGAGGATTTACTTATGAATTTAATTCCAACAGTTATTGAACAATCATCTCGCGGTGAACGTGCTTATGACATTTACTCTCGTTTATTAAAAGACCGCATCATTATGCTAAGCGGCCCTATCGATGATAACGTGGCAAACTCAGTGATTGCACAGTTATTATTCTTAGATGCCCAAGATTCAGAAAAAGACATTTACTTGTACATTAACTCTCCTGGTGGCAGCGTTTCTGCAGGCTTAGCGATTTTCGATACCATGAATTTCGTTAAAGCGGATGTCCAAACGATCGTATTAGGAATGGCAGCTTCAATGGGTAGCTTCTTATTAACAGCTGGTCAAAAAGGCAAACGTTTCGCTTTACCAAATGCGGAAATCATGATTCACCAACCACTTGGTGGCGCTCAAGGGCAAGCAACAGAAATTGAAATTGCTGCTCGTCACATTTTAGACACTCGTCAACGTTTAAATTCAATTTTAGCTGAACGAACTGGCCAACCAATTGAAGTGATTGAACGTGATACCGATCGTGATAACTATATGACTGCCGAACAAGCAAAAGAATATGGTTTAATCGATGAAGTAATGGAAAATAGTAGCGCCTTAAATTAAAAATAAAAAAATGGAAACAGCGACAGTCGCTGTTTCCATTTTTTTTATTTTTCAATGTATCCGCGTAATTCTTCTTCAGTGACACTTTCGTCAAAGATATGCTCACCAATGATGATCGTTGGTACAAATTGAATGTGCGCCGCATTGGCTTCAGCAATCACTGCGGAAACAAGCGTTGCATCTTTTTGTTCTTTTAAGCCCAGATTTTTTTCAGCATACGTCGCTACTTCTTCTAAGGTTAAGTTTCCCCATTCATCTTGCGTAGCAAACATTTTATGCAATGCTGACAGCGCTTGTTCAGGCGCTGAATAGTCAATGTAGTGATGCATCACATTGCCGCGTTGTAAACTTTCTTTTTCTTTATCAAACAACTTAATGATACGTTCAACTTTACCACTTTTGACAGATTGTGCTAACAGTTCCTCAGACTCTTCAAACCATTTTCTGCAATAAGGACAGCGAACATTGATAAATTCTATCATTTTGACAGGGGCATTACTCTCACCAATGTGAAGCCCTGTTTCTGTGTTAACTTTTGTTGCATCAATTACTGAAATATCCATAAAAAACCTCATCCTTTCAAACCTTTATTTCTCTTTTAGTATACCGTTTTTCAATAAAAAAATCATAAGACACGAATTCAAATTTTCTGAATTCGTGCCTCTGTTCACTTTTTTAACGATTAATCGAACGAGCCATTCTAGCAACAGTATGTCTTTTCCCACGTATCGCATCAGAAAGCTCTTTAATATTTTCAATACCAACTAAGCCCATATTGGCATCGCCAATATGTTGAATATCTACGCCTAAAATTTTATTTCTAATGCCGATTGCTTGGATAACTTCAGGTTGAGCACTTTCTTGTGAAGTTCCAATGGCACTCATAACTAATTTTCCTTTTGAATGTGCAAAATCCACAACTTCTTTGACTTGTTGATCATCAATGCCCCAAACCGTGCCGACTGCTGGGACTAAGACAATATCAGCGCCCGCTTCAATAAATTGTTCAGCTGATTTTAAACTGACCACTGGTTCATCTACGCCTGAACTGTGCATTTTTCCGGCAATAATGATGCCGTCAAAATGTTTTTTGGCTAAGGCCACGTTCTTAGCAATCAAGTCGTTGGTCACGCCAGTTCCTGGATTACCTGTCAATAAGATAAAATCCAAACCCAGTTCATTGGCTTTTTTGAAAGTAGCTGCTGATGCTTTTCTACCTGGTTCAATCGAAACTCTCGTTGAAGCTAAGTCTAAATTTTCATCAACAGGTTCGACATTCATGCCAATCGGTAAACCGACTAGTTCTTTCAAACGATGAACAACCTCATCATTAGGGACACATGTTTCCGCAGTATATTGCCCTTCATAAGCGGCTACTACAATGGGTTGATTAACATCGAAAACATTCAATAAAATCATGTCTGCGCCATATGCTTTTGACATTTCCGCACAAGTGATATCACCTGCTACGGATGGATGAACTACCACATTTTCCGATAATATTACGCGCCCTTCGCTCGCTTTAATACTCTGAAACAGCTCTTCTTTTGACATCCGTTTGATTTCTGATGCATTTGCACTAATTAATCGTTGAACCATTTTGACCCCTCCAATAGTTTTTAATGTTTTAGTTAAAAACAGCAATAAGTAATCGTTTGCATTTTATTACATGCAACATTCGTGCCAACGTCGTTTCTTTAAACCACAGGTCAACACTACATTTCAGTGCTACACACTTTTTGCACACTTTAATTTTTTTTACACGCTTAAAGAAAAAGTGAAGGATAGCACTTCAAACGGAAATGTTATTCTTCACTTCTGGAGCAGAAAAGTTACGCACTTTTTTCTCGTAATTTTTCTGCAAATTCATTAATTTTTCGAATACGATGATTAATACCTGACTTAGAAATAGCTCCTGAAGGAATCATTTCCCCTAGTTCTTTGAGACTAACTTCCGGATACTCTAACCGTAATTCTGCGATTTCCTGAAGTTTCTCCGGTAATGACGTCAGCCCTACTGTACTTTCAATAAATTGAATATTTTCAATTTGTTTTGAAGCCGCATCAATGGTTTTATTTAAATTCGCTGTTTCGCAATTCACTAAACGATTTACTGAATTCCGCATATCACGGACAATCCGGACATCTTCAAATTTCAACATAGAGTTCGTGGCACCAATTAATGTTAAAAAGTCGGCAATTTTTTCAGCACCTTTTAAATAACAAATATACCCATTTCGGCGTCCCAATGTTCGAGCGTTTAAGTCATAGTAATTCAACATCTTACAAATATCATTATTGTGTTCTTCATAAATTGAAAAAATTTCTAAATGATAGCGACTTGTTTCCGGATTATTAACTGAGCCAGAAGCCATAAAGGCCCCGCGTAAATAGGAACGCATTTTTTGCGCGTTACCCATGATTTCATTTGACACATTGCCATTAAAAACGACCCCATCCATAATATCCAAATCAGCTAGAATTTTTTGTGTATCTTGTTTTAGACGCACAATGTAAACATTATTTTTCTTTAGTTTCATTTTTTTACGAACTAATAATTCTGCTTGTGCATGGTAATGATCTTTCAGCAATGAATACATTCGACGAGCAATTGCAGCATTTTCCGTTTGTACATTCAAGACAAACTGTTGATTAACTAAGCTAAGCGAGCCGTTCATCCGAATTAATGCTGCTAATTCTGCTTTCGCGTGTTCTCGATGGACTTCTAAACCAGTTAACTCTTTTTTGACATCCGAGGCAAAAGACATCTAAGCTCCTCCTCTCTTGATTCTTTTGATTAATTAATATTTCGTTCCAAATACGATACGGAAAAGTTCTTCAACAACTTTTTCCCCATCATGAAAAACTCCGCCATCTCTTAATTCTAAAAAGTCTGTCGAAATGACTCGGCAACCTTCTTCACGTAATCCTTGAAAATCATGCTTTACTTGAACTAAATATTCATCATAAATTTCAGGATCCATATAATTTTCTGGTACTTTTTCTGTGTTAACCAGCACCGTATCAACAAACTGCGCTTGTAGATGCTCGTTTAAGACACGAACATGATCTGCATCCGTAAAATGTTCCGTTTCCCCTTTTTGGGTCATGATGTTACAAATATAGACTACTTCGGCTGCCGTTTGTTTGATGGCTTCACCAATTTCTGTAATAACTAAATTAGGCAAAATACTTGTAAAAAGACTCCCTGGCCCTAACACGACCATGTCTGCTTCTTCAATTGCTTTGACGACTTTACGCGCAGCTCTTGGCTGCTCTTCTCCGTGTGTATTTGTTACAAACACATGGTCAATCGTCTTGCGATCCAGTGCAATTTTTGATTCTCCCACCGCCACTGAGCCATCTTTAAATACAGCATGTAACGTTAATGGCCGTTCTGATGATGGATAAATCCGTCCATCAACATGCATCATTTTTGAAAGCAATTGAATCGCTTCATACGTACTTCCTCTCATTTCTGAGACAGCAGCAATGATTAAATTACCGATTGCATGATTGGCAAAATGACTATCTGATTTATCAAAACGATATTGAAAAATATCTTCATATAATTGTGGCATATCTGACAATGCCACTAAAACATTTCTTAAATCTCCCGGAGGTGTCATGTTATTAATAGAGGAACGAAGCTCGCCACTACTACCGCCATCATCAGCGACCGTTACGACGGCAGTAATATCAACACTTTGATTTCTTAAACTTTTCAAAATTACTGGCAAGCCTGTTCCACCACCAACAACCACGATCTTCGGTTTACGAATTCGATAGGTTTTCATTAAGAGCGATTAACCGTTTCTTTTCTTTTTAAGCGGTCGCGGTGGGTAATATTTACATGGTAATCTTCCTCTTTTAATTCAGCGCCAACACGTTCTGTCAATGCAACAGAGCGATGTTGTCCGCCAGTACAGCCAATTGCAATGGTGACGCTACTTTTACCTTCTTTTTTATATCCAGGTAAGACTGTTCGCAGTAAATCGATAAATTTTGTATAAAATTCATCTGTTTCTGGGAAGCCCATCACATAATCATAAACAGGTTGATCCATTCCAGTTAACGGTCGTAGTTCATCAATATAATGGGGGTTAGGTAAAAAGCGAACATCCATAACGATATCTGCATCAATCGGCAAGCCATATTTAAAGCCGAAGGACACCATTTCCACTCGAAATTCGTGTGTCTCTCTCGTTGCTAGTTCTTTATTCAAACGTTCCCGCAATTGACGAGGGGACAAGTCCGTAGTGTCAATAACCAACTGAGCATCCGCCTTGATTTCTTCCAGCATTGCACGTTCTTTACGAATACCTTCTGTCACTAAACCATCCATCGCCATTGGATGCGCACGCCGTGTCTCTTTATAACGAGAAACCAACTCTTCATCGGTGGCATCTAAAAATAAAATCGTTGTATCAATAAAATTAGTATTTTCAAGTTCGACTAACATATCCTGAATTTCTCTAAAGAAGGTCCGTGAACGTAAATCAATCACTAACGCAATCTTGGTAACTTTTCCAGATTCTTTAATTAATTCCCAAAATTTTGGGATTAAGCTTGGTGGTAAATTGTCGATACAGAAATAGCCCATGTCTTCAAAGCTTTGAACAGCGACTGTTTTTCCAGCGCCACTCATTCCTGTAATAATAACCAGTTGTAAATTTTCTGGCATATTCAACACTCCCTTCACTTGCATCACTATATTATAACACCCCGGGCGTATCAAAGAAAGCTTTTCAATCATTCTTATAAAGATTTCTATTCTTTCATAGAAAAACAGCATTGACATTTTTGTCAATGCTGTTTTAATTGCTGAATTATACTATATAACTCTGTGTTATTTTAATACAAACTCAATTTCTGTTTTATCAGTAAAATTAGCTTCAAACTCAAATTGTTTTACTTGTTCATTCACGGCTAACTTTTTCGTAATGTGTTCTTTAATTTGTTCATTTGTAGCTGTTTTGATTGACAATCCATCTAAAAGAGTCATGATTTTGTCTTGTGCTGCCTTACCTTCTAATTCTAAATCAGCAGATTCATCTTCATACGTTGCTTCAATTGTTCCGTTCGATTTTATTTCATAGGTGAACTCAATTTCATTTTCGTCGTATTCAATTTCTACGTCAATCTCTTGAAGACTGGCAACAGTCGGTGTCGGTGTGGTTAGTTCATTGTCTGCTGTTTCATGGTCCCCACCAACTTCAGGAGTTACAGTTTCCCACTTAAAGGTACCAATTTTAGCTGTTGCTAGATAGGGATTATTAATGGTTATGACTTTCAATTGAAGGTCTGAATGGTTGGCGATATCTGTTAAAATCCCCAGAGCCTGATATGTATTTTGTGTAAAACGTGTCGCAATATTTTGCGCATCAATTGTGGAATAGCCTAATGTTTCCCAGGTGATTTGTTGCTTTAATTCCTGATGAACGGCTTGTACTGTCGCCGGCTCCAATTGAATGCCCGTTGCTTCTTTTAAGTCTTTCTTGGTAAAACTCATTACTTTTTCATGGTCTGATTGTGAAATTAAGGTCGCTGCTTCCATTGTGTTACTATGTACAAAAGGTGTGATTCCGATAGCTAAGACCATTCCTGCTGTTAATAAACTTGTTGTTATTTTTTTGTTTTTCATTTAAGACTTCCCTTCGTATTCATTGTTATTTTGTTAACAAACATAGTATATCTTTTAATTACACATTAAGTCAACATTTATTTTTAATTTTTATTAAAAAATATTTGTTATTTTATAATAAAAAACCTTGTTTCCCATAAAAACAAGGTTCTTTATCTAATCATTAATGTTTATTTCAGAACACGTTTTAAATAATATCCTGTGTAACTGTCTTTGACTTTAGCAACTTCTTCTGGTGTTCCGGTCGCCACGATCGTCCCACCACCGTCGCCACCTTCTGGCCCTAGATCAATCACATGATCCGCAGACTTGATGACATCCAAGTTATGTTCAATCACTAAAACGGTATTGCCCGCTTCCACTAAACGCTCTAATACTAGAAGCAATCGCGCAATATCATCGGTATGCAAGCCTGTTGTTGGTTCATCCAGAATATAAAAGTTTTTCCCATTAGAATTTTTATGAAGTTCACTCGCTAGCTTCATCCGCTGTGCTTCCCCACCAGATAAAGTAGTTGCCGGCTGCCCCAATGTCACATAGCCTAAGCCTACATCCACAATTGTTTGCAATTTACGATGAATTTTAGGAATATGTTTGAAAAATTCTACGGCATCTTCCACCGTCATATCTAAAATATCAGAAATGTTTTTGCCTTTATAATGAACTTCTAACGTCTCAGAATTATAACGTTTGCCATGACAAACTTCGCAAGGCACATAGACATCAGGTAAAAAGTGCATTTCAATTTTGATGATACCATCCCCGCGACAAGCTTCACAACGGCCACCTTTGACGTTAAAACTAAAGCGACCTTTTTTATAGCCACGAACCTTGGCTTCATTTGTTTGGGCAAACAAATCGCGAATGTCATCAAAAACACTAGTATAAGTCGCTGGATTACTTCTTGGTGTTCGACCAATTGGACTTTGGTCAATGTCAACAATCTTTTCAATGGCTTCATAACCAGTGATGCTTTTGTGTTTCCCGGGTTTATTGGAATTACGATTTAATTTTTGGGCCAGCGCTTTTTTTAAAATTTGATTGACTAAAGTACTTTTCCCTGAACCTGAAACGCCTGTGACAGCAACAAATTCACCCAGCGGAAATTCAACACTGACATTTTTTAAATTATTTTCACTGGCACCAGTGACTTTGATCGCTTTGCCATTACCTTTGCGACGTTCTTTTGGTACAGGAATCACTTTTTTCCCAGAAAGATATTGCCCGGTCAATGAATGCGGATTTTTAGCAACCTCTTCCGGCGTACCAGCGGCTACAATTTCACCGCCCAGATGTCCAGCGCCAGGTCCCACATCAATCAAGTAATCCGAAGCCATCATTGTATCTTCATCATGTTCCACCACAATTAATGTATTGCCTAAGTCCCGCATTTTTTTCAATGAGTCAATCAAGCGGTCGTTATCTCGTTGATGCAAACCAATTGATGGTTCATCTAAAATGTAAAGAACGCCTGATAAGTTTGATCCAATTTGTGTTGCTAAGCGAATTCTTTGTGCTTCTCCGCCAGAAAGTGTACCAGCAGCTCGACTTAAGGTTAAGTAATCTAACCCAACATTTTTTAAGAAGGTTAACCGATCTTCGACTTCTTTTAAAATTGGCCGAGCAATCGTTGTTTCTTGTTCAGATAAAGACACACCTTCAAAAAATTGGACCGCATTTTTTATTGCTAATTCACTGACTTCACCAATGTGCGTGCCATTGATTTTTACAGCTAAAGCTTGCGGATTCAAACGATACCCTTGACAGCTTCGACAAGTCAATTCTGTCATGTATAACCGCATTTGATCTCGTGTAAAATCGCTATTCGTTTCATGATAACGTCGTTTAATATTTTTTAAAATCCCTTCAAATGGCACTTCCACATCACGAACACCACCAAAGTCATTTTCATAATGAAAATGAAAGTTTTTCTCGCCAGAACCATTTAAAATAATTTCTTGTTGGTCTGCAGGTAATTCTTCAAACGGCGTATCCATATCAATCCCAAAACTGGTGGCTGCTTGCTCCAACATTTGTGGATAATATTGGGAACTAATAGGGTTCCACGGAACAATGGCCCCTTCTCTCAAGGTTTTAGTGGGATCTGGAATCACTAAGTCTTTGTCCACTTCTAATTTAACACCTAAACCATCACAATCGGGACAAGCGCCAAATGGTGCATTAAATGAAAACAAGCGCGGTTCCAATTCACCGACTGTGAACCCACAATAAGGACAAGCATAATGTTCACTAAACAACATTTCTTCTTGACCAATCACATCAACAATTGCGTAACCTTCAGCTAAACGCAAAGCCGCTTCAAACGAATCAAACAAGCGAGAGCGAATGCCTTCTTTCACAACGATACGGTCAATCACAATCGCAATATCATGTTTTTTATTTTTTTCAAGTTCTGGTGCCTCACTAACATCATAGGTTTCACCATCCACCCGCATTCTGACATACCCTTCACGTTGGATCATTTCAAACACTTTTTTATGTTGGCCTTTTTTCTTGACCACAACAGGGGCCAAAATTTGAATTTTTGTTCGCTCTGGTAGCTCTAAGACTTTATCAACCATCTGTTCAACAGACTGACTGGTAATTTCAATATGATCGTTAGGACAAATTGGATGACCTACCCGAGCAAATAACAATCGTAAATAATCATTGATTTCTGTGACCGTCCCCACCGTTGAGCGTGGGTTTTTACTTGTCGTCTTTTGATCAATTGAAATAGCTGGACTTAAACCATCGATGCTGTCAACATCTGGTTTATCCATCTGTCCCAAAAATTGTCGCGCATAAGCAGAGAGACTCTCTACATAACGTCGTTGCCCTTCTGCGTAAAGCGTATCAAACGCTAATGAACTTTTGCCAGAACCAGATAGTCCAGTTACGACAACCATTTTGTCACGAGGAATCGTGACATCAATATTTTTTAAGTTATGGGCGCGTGCACCATGAATCACAATTTTATCATTTGCCATATATGTTCTCCTTTTACTAAATCTCTTACGTCAAATCATTTCAAGTCATTCTATAGAGAAAAGATTAGTAAAAGATACGATGGTTCATCGTATCTTTTACTTAATCCGTTGGTTGACTTATTTGGCAGCTTTCAATTCAAGAATGGTATCTCGTAATGTGGCTGCAGTTTCGAAGTCTAATGCTTTGGCCGCATCCTTCATTTCTCTTTCAAGTTTCATTAATAAATCAGCTTTTTCTTGTCTTGATAAATCTTTATATGATTTATCCAATTGAACCACTGTTTCATCTTTATCAGCTGTTTTGGAAATAGAAATCAAATCACGAATTTCTTTAATAATTGTTTTTGGTTCAATACCATGTTCTTCATTATATGCTTCTTGGATTGCCCGACGTCGTGCCGTTTCATCCATAGCTCGTTGCATCGAATCGGTGATTTTATCTGCATACATAATGACTTTTCCTTCAGCGTTCCGGGCAGCCCGTCCCATCGTTTGCACTAACGAGCGTTCACTACGTAAGAAGCCTTCTTTATCCGCATCTAGAATCGCAATTAAGGAAACTTCTGGCACATCGATTCCTTCACGTAATAAGTTAATACCTATTAGAATATCAAATTCGCCTAATCGTAAATCGCGAATAATCTCCGTTCTTTCCAGTGTTTTTATATCACTATGCAAATATTTAACTTTTAAGCCTAATTCTTTGAAATAGTCGGTTAAATCTTCGGCCATTTTCTTCGTTAAGGTTGTGACAAACACCCGCTGATCTTTTTCGATCCGTTCATGAATTTCGCCCACCAAGTCATCAATTTGACCCATAATTGGGCGGATTTCTACTTCTGGATCTAGTAAACCTGTTGGTCGAATGATTTGTTGAACAACAGTCTCTGTTTGTTCCATTTCATAAGGGCCTGGTGTTGCCGATACATAAACAATTTGGTTTACATGTTGTTCAAATTCTTCTAAACGAAGCGGTCGGTTATCAAGTGCACTTGGTAACCGGAAACCATAGTCCACTAACATTTGTTTCCGTGCTCGGTCGCCATTATACATTCCTCTAATTTGCGGCATTGTTACATGAGACTCATCGATTACAAGTAAGAAGTCATCTGGGAAAAAGTCCAACAGCGTATATGGCGGCTCTCCTTCTTGGCGACCATCCATATGTCGAGAGTAATTCTCAATCCCTGACGTATAGCCCATCTCTCTCATCATCTCAATATCATAGTTGGTTCGCTGTTCCAAACGTTGAGCTTCCAATAATTTATTTTCACTGCGAAGCACTTTCAAACGTGCCTCTAATTCTTCTTGGATCTGCGATATGGCGTGTTCCATATGTTCTTCGTTCGTCACGAAGTGTGTTGCCGGAAAAATAGCGACATGCTCTGTTTCGCCGACAATTTCACCAGTTAACGCATCTACTTCACGAATTCGATCAATTTCGTCTCCGAAAAATTCAACACGTAGCGCATGCTCATCCCGTGAAGCTGGGAATATCTCAACCACATCACCGCGGACACGAAAACGCCCCCGTTGAAAATCAATATCATTTCGTTCGAATTGAATATCGACTAAGCTTTTTAGTAACTCATTACGATCCATTTCCATTCCCACACGTAATGAAACAACTTGTTGACTGTATTCCCGCGGATCCCCTAAACCAAAAATACAAGAAACTGATGCTACCACGATGACATCGTTTCGTTCCAATAAAGAACTTGTCGCTGAATGGCGTAGTTTATCAATTTCATCATTAATACTGGAATCTTTTTCAATATATGTATCACTTGAGGGTACATATGCTTCTGGTTGATAATAATCATAGTAACTGACAAAATACTCGACCGCATTATCTGGGAAAAATTCTTTAAATTCCCCGTATAATTGTCCAGCTAGTGTTTTATTATGTGCAATCACTAATGTTGGTTTGTTCACTTCTTGAATCACATTAGAGATTGTAAATGTTTTACCTGTTCCGGTCGCTCCAAGTAAAATTTGAGCTTTTTCTCCACCTTTGACACCGTCAACTAGTTCAGCAATAGCGGCTGGCTGATCTCCGGCAGGCTCATATTTAGAAGCCAAATGAAAGGTATTGGAAGTTTCTCTTTCGATCATTTATAACTCCCCCTCAAAGTGTCTAATTTCTCTTAAATTATCGGCCCATTCTGGCAGAATGTCCACTTATTAGTTTAACATACCGAACATATTTTCGCCACTTTTGCTGTTTCGGACTTCAACTGATCTTAATCTTTTGTTCTTAATTTCTATGTTACATTTTATAACATGAAATGTAAGGAAATTAGAGTTTTTTTCTCTTTTTAGCGTTCAAATACTTGTCAGCTTCCTATTTCTTACTATATAATTGTTCAATATGCAAAACTAGGAGGTATTTTATGAAAAGGAAACACTTTTTACTTTCTTTCTTTGTGATGATGGTAACTCTGCTAACATTCATTAGTGGCACTTCAGCACATGCAGAAGGAAAGAAATATACAATTGGAACGGATTTAACATTCGCCCCTTTTGAATTCCAAGACTCAAAAGGAAAATACATTGGTATTGACGTTGATTTATTAGATGCGATTGCCAAAGATCAAGATTTTGAAGTGGATTTAAAACCATTAGGCTTCGATAGTGCAGTCCAAGCGATTCAATCTAAACAAATTGATGGCATGATTGCTGGAATGAGTATTACGGATGAGCGAAAAAAATCCTTTGATTTTTCAGATCCATACTTCGATAGCGGTTTACAATTAGCGGTTAAAAAAGGAAACGACAAAATTAAATCATATGATGATTTAAAAGGCAAAACGGTTGCGGCTAAAGTTGGAACTGAAAGTGCCAATTTCCTTGAAAAAAATAAAGAGAAATATGACTACACCATCAAAAATTTTGACGATGCAACGGGTCTTTATAAAGCCTTAGAAAACGGCGAAGCGGATGCAATCGTTGATGATTATCCTGTATTGGGCTACGCAGTGAAAAATGGCCAAAAATTACAATTAGTTGGCGATAAAGAAACAGGCAGTTCTTATGGTTTCGCAGTGAAAAAAGGTCAAAACCCTGAATTAATCAAAAAGTTCAACGCTGGTTTGAAAAATCTTAAAGACAATGGTACTTATGATAAAATTTTAAACAACTACTTAGCGACAGGCGATGAAACAAACACACAAGACGCTGGCGAACAGATGAAAAAAATCACTCCTAAAAAAGAGAAATATGTGATTGCTAGTGATTCTACATTTGCTCCGTTTGAGTTTCAAAATGCCCAAGGCGATTATGTCGGAATTGATGTAGATTTAGTCAAACGTGCAGCTGAATTGCAAGGTTTTACTGTTGAATTTAAATTTATTGGTTTTAGTTCTGCTGTCCAAGCTGTTGAATCTGGTCAAGCAGATGGGATGGTTGCAGGCATGACGATTACGGATGATCGTAAAAAAGCCTTCGACTTCTCTGTTCCTTACTTTGATAGCGGTATTCAAATTGCGGTCAAAAAAGGCAATGACAAAATTAAATCGTATGATGATTTAAAAGGCAAAAAAGTCGGCGTAAAAATTGGTACTGAAAGTGCTGATTTCTTAGAAAAAAATAAAAAGAAATATGATTACTCAATTAAGTATTTAGACACAACTGATGCATTATACAGTGCATTAGAAATTGGCGAAGTTGATGCCATGATGGATGATTATCCTGTCATTGGCTACGGGGTTGCGCAAAATCAACCACTAGCGACACCAATTCCTCGTGAAAAAGGTGGTTCTTACGGTTTTGCTGTCAAAAAAGGGCAAAATCCTGAACTACTTGAAATGTTTAACGAAGGCTTAAAAGAAATGAAACGTACAGGTGAATACGATAAAATTATCGGCACTTACGTGAAAGATGGCAACGAAGCCAAAGAAGAAACAGCTGACGAATCTACGTTTGTTGGCTTCATGCAAAACAACTGGAAACAATTGTTACACGGTTTATGGATGACGATTCTATTAACGTTGATTTCCTTCGTACTTGCTTTAATTGTCGGCGTTATTTTTGGGCTATTCAGCGTTTCACCAATCAAAGCATTACGTGTACTTTCAACCATTTATGTTGATTTAATTCGTGGAATTCCTTTAATGGTCTTAGCGTTCTTCATCTATTTCGGATTACCTGGTGTGCTTGGCTTTAATATCCCGGTCTTCATTGCTGGGATTATCACATTAACTTTAAATGCCAGTGCCTATATTTCTGAAATTGTGCGCGGCGGAATCAAAGCTGTTCCAGTTGGCCAAATGGAAGCTTCAAGAAGTTTAGGTCTTTCCTATAATCGGACAATGCAAAAAATTATTTTACCACAAGCGATTCGCATTATGATTCCTTCATTCATTAACCAATTTGTTATTTCATTGAAAGATACAACTATCCTTTCAGCAATTGGCTTAATCGAACTACTACAAACAGGAAAAATTATTGTTGCTCGGACATTACAAAGTACAATGGTTTACTTCGTTATTGCGTTAATCTACTTAATTTTAATTACTAGCTTAACTAAATTAGCGAAAAACCTTGAAAAGAAGGTGAACTAATATGACTGAAAAAATCTTAGTTGAACATTTAGTAAAAAAATATGGTGACAACACGGTCTTAAACGACATTAATGTTTCTATTAACGAAGGCGACGTAGTCTGCGTCATCGGTCCTTCTGGTTCTGGTAAAAGTACTTTTTTACGTTGCTTGAATCAATTAGAAGAAGCTTCTAGCGGAGACATTATTATTGATGGTGCGAACTTGACAGATAAAAATACGGACATCAACCAAGTCCGTCAACATATCGGCATGGTTTTCCAACATTTCAATTTGTTTCCACATTTATCTATTTTAGAAAATATTGTTTTAGCACCAACCGATTTAGGTCGCTTATCAAAAGACGAAGCGGAGAAAAAAGCGTTAGAACTTTTAGAACGTGTTGGGTTGGCAGATAAAAAAGATGCCTATCCAGATTCTTTATCTGGTGGTCAAAAACAACGTGTCGCAATTGCACGTGCGTTAGCGATGAATCCTGATATTATGCTTTTCGATGAGCCAACATCAGCCCTTGATCCAGAAATGGTTGGCGATGTTCTTGGTGTAATGAAAGATTTAGCAAAACAAGGAATGACAATGGTCATCGTTACTCACGAAATGGGCTTTGCAAAAGAAGTGGCTAATCGAGTAATGTTCATTGATGGCGGTAACTTCCTAGAAGATGGTTCGCCAGAGCAAGTCTTTGAAAATCCTCAAAACCCTCGAACAAAAGATTTCTTAGATAAAGTATTAAATATTTAAACAAAAGCACTTGGCGCGCGCTAGCGCCCAAGTGCTTTATTTTATGGTTAAATTGTTTCCGTGACAGAGACAGATTGAACGTGCCCTTTTTCTTTTAAGAGATGGTGCAAGTTGGAATGCCAGAAATCTTCTTTGCCTACATAAGAAATCTTTGCTGTCACTGCCTCTTGTTCGGATTCCAAAGTCAATTCTACTAAGCGCTCCCCTTTTTCTAAAGAAGCTTGAAGTTGTTCATGCAGTCGGCTTTCTTTAATCATAGGTTCCTTCATTTTTACGATAAGCTGCAATCGTTTTAAAGGAGTCTTTCGTTTAAAATGGGCCAGAGCTAATACTAGCAAAGTTGCCACGAGATTGATAAACGCAATGGTTAAAAAGCCCATCCCAATGACTAAACCAATAATAGTAACATTCCACATCATTACTGCTGTCGTTAACCCAGAGACTTTCCTTTCTCTAAAAACGATAATCCCCGCACCGAGAAAGCCTACACCACTAATCACTTGGGCGCCATATCGTGTAATATCCATAGAAATAATGGACGCCAAGGCGCTATTTTGTTTCACCACATCGACTAAAATATCCACCGATTGAATCTGTAAAATGGAAATCGTACAGGAGGCCAAACATAAAATGGCATTACTACTGATACCGAAGCCTTTTCTTTTAATACTTCTTTCTAACCCAATCAAAGCTCCAAAAACCACGGCTAGAGCAATCCGAATGACAACGTCGGTGAGAGAAAGTTCAATCATTTTTAAAGAATTCATCGCTTTCTCTCCTTTCTTGCAAGTGACTATTTGACTTATTTTGTATTAACTAATAAACGCAAGCCATTAAAAATGACCACTAAGGTACTTCCTTCATGAATAAGTACGCTAAATGCGATATTCGCAATACCTAAAAAGTTCAAGATAATTAACGTTGCTACCACTAACATTGAAAAAATAATATTTTGCTGCACAATTTTATTCAAGCGTTTTGAGACACGGTGAGCATAGCCTAATTTAGAAAGATCATTTTTCATCACTACCACGTCTGCAACATCGATAGCAATGTCTGTACCATCCCCCATCGCCACTCCGATATCAGCATTCACTAAAGCCGGTGCATCATTAATGCCATCACCAACCATCCCTGTCATTCCTACTTCGCGTTTTAATTGATCAACAATCGCTGATTTTTCCTCAGGTAAAACATTAGCAAAAACTTGGTCCACGCCTACTAAGCGACCAACTGCTTCACCCGTAAGTTTTGCATCTCCTGTAATCATTGTTGTTTCAATATTTTGTGACTTGAAATAGTGAATGGCGTTCATTGCTTCTTCATTAGGAACATCCATCAATGCCACCAAACCAATCACTTGTTCATTTTCGGCAAAGTACACTACCGTTTTGCCTTCACTTGCTAATTTCGTTGTTTGTTTCTCAATGATTGTTGGCACTTGTTCGAAACTAGATGGTTTACCAATTCTAAAAGTTGTTTCTGCAATGGTCGTTACTAAACCCACCCCGACAATATTTTCTACTTCTAAATTTAAAGCCGTTGTTTCTGCTTCAAAGCGATTAACAATCGCCGTCGCCAATGGATGATTGGATTTTTTCTCCATATTTGTTAAAACAGCTACTAATTCTTCTTGGCGATCTTCTAAGCCATCAACAAAAAGATAATCTGTGACCTCAGGTTTGCCTTTTGTTAGCGTGCCTGTTTTATCAAAAGCGAGTGCTTTCACTTCAGCTAAATTTGATAAGAATGAGCCACCTTTAAACAAAACGCCTTGTTTTGCTAAATTGGAAATTCCTGATAAAGTTGCCGGAACGGCACTCGCTGCTAATGCACAAGGGGAGGCAGCAATTAAGAAGACCAAGCCTCTGTAAAAACTTTCAGCCCAAGTCAATTGGAAAAGCAATGCGCCACCTAAAACAATTAGTGGAAAAACTGCTAAAACTAGTGTGACATATTTCGGTTCAAATCGTTTAATTTTGCTTGCAATTTCTGATTGATTTTCTTGTGATTGGTTCACGAGCTGTACGATTTTTGCAAAAACTGTTTCTGAACTATCTTTCGTTACTTCAACAACAATTGTGCCTGAACCGTTCATGGTACTACCAAAAACTGGGTCCCCACTATTTTTTTCTTTGGGAATACTTTCCCCATTAATAGATGATTCATCCACAGCGGTACTTCCTTCAATCACGACGCCATCTGTCGGAATTTGCGCACCATTGAGGACTTGCACGCGATCACCAATCTTCAATTGTTCAACTGACACAGTTTGAATTGAGCCGTCGTCTGTTATCAGGCGAGCTTCTGTTGGATTTAAATTTAATAGTTTTGTAATTTCACGTTGACTTTTGCCTTGGGCATAATCTTCAAGGAAATGCGCCGCCGCAAAAATCAAAATCAACAATGCTGATTCTTCAAAACTTCCCATTAATGCTGAACCAACTGCAGCTAAGGTCATTAACAAATGAATATTAGGCGAAAACTTTCGATTGTTTTTCGTATCCCGATACGTATCTCCAAAGCCTTCCCCAATAATATGATAACCAGCTAAAATAGCAGCTAATGAGAAAAGAATATTTTTCACTAAGAGCATGTTCCCTAAAAATAAACCGATAAAGAAAAGAGCCAATCCTGTAAAAAAGAGAATAACTGGAACGTTTTTACCTTTTTCTTCATGTGTGTGTGCACCTGTTTGTTTTGACATTGTTATGCGCCTCCTCATTAATGTTTTTCTATTCATATGAATATATATTCATATTATAAAACACTTGGGTGGTTTTGTAAAGACTTAAACACAAAGACAAGCGATGATTCTATTCGATAGGATCACCGCTTGTCTTTGTCGATTCTTTTTGTTGTTGATATTTTTCTTCTTGAATAGTCAATAATGATTGCGTTAAATTGACCCAATCAATCGAACGAGGTGGATCCAGCCAAACCATAACTTTACTCTGTTCTTCTTGATACAAGTTATTTAAATTGGTAATCACCACATCTGGTAAGGTATCTGATAACGGGTCAATAATTTCTACATTTAAATTCACATAGACGGATAAATTTTTTTTGATGAATTGGTTATACTCTTTTCCATAAGAAAAATCAATTAGGACCTTGGCTGGCTCTGCAATTAAATGAACCGGAACATGATTAATTAGCAACAATAGATAGTTAAAAAACAAACAGTGATTGGCTTTCGCAATTTTTTTATGTTTTGCTGTTAACCAACGAATATATTCAATTAAATAAAAATAAAATTCCGGATATGTTTGCTTAAAAAACTGTAAATCCATTTCAAAATCGTCAAACATATTAATCGGAAAGTAAATAACATTGAAATGAATAATTGCTAACCCTTCTTCTAGAGTATTCCTTGTTGACTCCTCTAAACAATTAAATGCTTTTTCAAAACTTCCAATGAAAACACGAGTTAGGCTTTCAATCGTAGGATCTTCATGAATGACATATTTTTTCTCTAGTTTGCCATGCAAATACAAGAAAAAAACAATCGTATACGTTAATGATTTTGAAGCCAATGCCCATGCCACTTGCGATTTTTTTATTAGTTCCTCTGAAAATGTATTCAGTGCACGCGTATCGATCCCTTCCACCGCACGTCCTTCGTTGTTAATCATAATAGCTAAATAATGGAAAAAATTGCGTCGCTCATAGGTGGTGAAAGTATAGTTTAACTCAACAGACTGTAATACACGTTTCGCTTCATTATAGACTTTTACCGAATATAATTCGGAAATTGGTTGATTGGAAAGCGTGAACAATTTATACAAAAAAAATGAAATTGCTTTTTGATTGCCGACAATTTCCCGTTTACTAAAATAGATCTGATACTCCTTTAAGGCTTTTTTTAGCCGCTGTAAGGTACTATACGCCACAGAGGTGCTGACATGATTACATTCAGCAAACTTTGTCAAACTATAATTTCCTCTAAAGTAAGACAACACTAATTTAAAAGAGAGCGATTCTGTTAAGTATTTCGTGAGCAAAAGTTTACTTGAATAGTTTCCATCAATTTCAAGTGTAACATCTACATCAGAAACGACTAAAGTTAAGCTGTCGCTTAACTTTAGATTGTCAATATCTGCTTTTAATTTTTCTAATGTTTTTTTGACTAAAAAATTCGACATTGATAATTCTTCGCGAAGTGCAATAAAAGTACCTGATAGCGTGGGACTTTCTTCTAAATGCCTTAGCAAGGAATAACTTCGTTGATCTTCTTTATTTAAAAAAATTTCATAATTCATCATTTATCAGTTCTTTCTCCCATAAATAGCCGTTCCTACTAATTCCCGTATGAAATTCAAGTAAAAAGTGTTTTGCCCCTCCGTTCCAGCACCGCCTGTGCTATTTGGTACAATGGTGATATGGCTAGCATCAAATAATTCATCCGTGAAAAATACTTGATGCTGACTTTTCTTGGAAGAAGGCCTTTCTTCATTTGTTTTTGGATTATTGGTTGTCACTTCTTTTTTACTAACGTCTTCGCTACTTTCTTCCGCTTGCGTTTCGCTAGTCATAGTACTTTCATTTGTTTCTTCCATTTTTTCTGGTGTGCCAGTATTCTCAATCGGATAAATTTCTTCTGTTGGATTGGTCGGATTATAAATTGGATTCCGTTCTTCTGCTGCTTGCACATTGGTTACTTGAAAAAACGAGAGTAACAATGTACTCCATAATAGTAAATGTTTGTATTTATCCATTTTTCTCACATATATTGCCAAATACTTTAGCTACATAACAAAACAAAAAATATAACTAGTAAAGTGGTATCAGACGATATTTAACAATACTCCTTCTTATTATTTCTTTTTTTGAGTTAGGTTTGTTGAATAAACTGCATGTTTGATAAGCAAAAACAAACAAAAACGTTGCCGATGATCAAATCAAAAATTAACTACTCTTTATATTTCTCTTTCGTTTTTTTCCTGTTTCTTTTTTCGCCAAATCAACCAGGCAATGATTAAAATCACTATCAATAATAGTAGTAAGCCAATCATCAAATATAAATTCGAATGATTTTCTTTTAAGGTGACATCTTTTTCATTTAATTCTTTGGCAACTTCACCATTAATTGTAAAGTCTTTTTCAAATTGCCATTGATTTCTAAAAGATATCGATTCATTGTTTATTGATTTTTTAAATGAGCCTGCAGCATCTTTATTCCCAACAACGGTCATAGACAAATGGTAATCTCCTGGCTTAAGCGGTTGCCCTTTTAGCGCAATGGGAACAGAAAAATTGGTATTTGGTGCAATTTGCATGTTTGCTTTTTCCTCTTTATATAAAACTTCTTCATGTCCCTTTTTGGTAATCTCTGCCGAAAATGCAACTTGGTTAATATATGTTTTTTGATCATTTTGTAGATTGACTAAAATCACATTTCTAGCATTAATCTGTCCTGGTGAGACTTTTTTCAAAAGTAAATTCGGCTCAACCTTTTTTTTATTTTGCTGCATCAATAATGCAACGACATACGAATATTCATTTTTAATGGATAACCCCTGACTCTTATCGTCTTGGCGTTTGCCTTCATCCGACGTTTCTTCTTTAAAAGTGATACCACTAGCTAACACTCCATCAAAGGGTGTATTAGGCATTTTGACGTTAATAGAAACCGTTTGTTCACTTTTCGGTTTTAAACGAACTGAGCTAGGGTATTGAACGTAGTCTTTTATATCAAACGCTAAACTTTGATCTTTTTTCCCCTTATTTTCACCATACTCCACGATTACATTTGAATTGGTAATGGCACTATTGATGGAAATACCTACCTTTACTTCTTTATCTGTATCATTGCGCAAGTTCACTTTCAACTCAGTTTCTTCATTTGGTGCTAGTAATAAATCAAAGTAAGTTTTTTCTTTATCTACTTGTTTTTCTGATGGAATAGGCGTAACCGCAAAATTAAATTCACTGGCAAAACCATTGCTAGGTACTAACGCTAAAAGAATTAGTAGTATCGGAAAAAAAAGAAATCGTTGTTTTTTTCTGTTCAAATTATTTACTCCTTTTCTATATGTAGTGAATAGCAGGTAACTATGTTCCCCGCTATTCTTCTTTTTAAAACTCGTTTAATTTCCTGGAGCGTCTGTCAACGTCCATGTTAATTTTGTGGCGTATTTTTCAGCGTATTTGGTTGTAGAACCTGGAACAGTTAACTCAATACTTTTAGCGGCTGTAGTTGCATCTGTTCCCCAATCAAATAAATAAGTTCCTGCACCGTTTCCTTTCGCTGCACTCATTACATCTGATTGACTACCATCTGAATTTAGCGTGATTGTGGCTGGGCCTGTTGGTTTGCCTGAATCTGAAGCAGTCACTACATTTCCGTTTTTAAACGTGATAGCTGCCCCAGTCAATTCTTTACCAGAAGTTGATTTAAATTGTCCTTCTTGTTTCACTTTTAATGACCAGCCAGCTTCGGTTCCACGGTTATCTGTTACTTGGACATAGTTAGGCCCTTCTTTGACTTCATCGGTTGCGCCTACCGTCTTGTATTTTTGGGTAGCAGCAAAATAAGTCTGATCCTTCGACGTGATTTTTTGAACACCGAAGTCTAGACTTGACGCATAATCAATTGACAACGGACCGTTTGTTCCTGGATTAGGACCTTCAGGATCTGTTGGATCAATAGGATCAACTGGATTAGTTGGATCCGTTGGGTCAACCGGATTAGTTGGCTCTTCACTTGGTGTAAATTCTACGATACCATTAGATGTATAACTACCGCCATCTTCTGCAAAGGCTTGAGAAGTCATGCCTAAGCTCCCTAAAATAAATGTGGATAAACATACTGTTGTTACTTTTTTCATTTTCTTTTCTCCATTCTTTTCTTTAATTTCCTGGCACATCTTCTAACGCCCAAGATAAACGAGCTTTAAATGTTCCAACTCTTTGATAAGCTACAGGAACATTGATTTGAATTCCTTGTTGTTTTGATTCATCAAGTAATGCTGTTAAATCTGTTTCACCTTTCTGATTACTTTCTAAAAGCGTAATTGCCTCATTTGTAATCTGAGAGCTTCCAGCAGTTGAAACGAAAGAAAAAACATCTGGCATTACAATTGAATCATTTGTTAACGGTTGCGTTTGCTTTAGTTGCAGGCGCCAATTATTTGCGTTACGTTCATCCACGACTTTG
Organism: Enterococcus sp. AZ035; assembly: GCF_050548325.1. Lineage (NCBI taxonomy): Bacteria > Bacillati > Bacillota > Bacilli > Lactobacillales > Enterococcaceae > Enterococcus > Enterococcus sp. AZ035. The sequence continues at coordinate 504,959 of NZ_CP172958.1, read as the reverse complement.
AGTCCTTCGGTGGGATGCCCAAGTTTAATTAGTGGTTGATTACGTATCTTTTCCGTACCAAAAGTAATCTGTTTTGGTGCCTCTTTAAAATATAGTTCCCCTAAACGATAGTAAAAATAAATATCTTTTGTTTCCTCTGTCATTGTTCCTTCCGCATTGCCCGAGTCTTTTGTAAAAACATAGCCAGAAATATCTAGGGGTTTTTCTTGATAGGGTGCACCAATTTTCCCTGTTACACTTTTAGGTGGAGCAATATCTTTACCTTCTGCGTCTTTATAAAAAACGGTTACTGTTTTTTCTGTTGGTTTAGGAATAGTAATCGTTACATTATTTGACTTTTGCAGTAAGGTTCCTTCTTCATAATAGTCAAAGTTCATAGTTAAAACTTTTTCGGGCGTATTATCTTGAAGGGTTGTTTTTAATTCAATCATCATGTCCTTCTTTAAAACTAGGTAGTCATTTAAAGCAATTGTTAAGTGATTCCCTGTTTGTGTCAGATCTTTGGCTGCTACCTTTTTACCATCAATCGTTAATGAATTTTCTTCATATGCTAATTCATCAGGTAAGTCAATGCTTACTTGCGGTTGACGATCTTCGATAAAGTCATTGTCAATATTCAATGTATTCCGTAGTCTCACCTGATCATTTTTCACTGCTTCAACAGCTGAGCTAAATTCCTGACCATTCACGCTAAGGGCTGCTTGTGACGTAACGTTGGTAGGAATTTGTGTCATTGCTAAAGCATTCTCTTGGTATTTGCCACCTGTGGATGATGTAAAGCCCCAATAAACCGTTGTTGCGCCAAATTGTGCATTTAAATCTGAAACTACATACGTATTCGTGCCCACACCTTCTAAATCATATGTTAATGCTTTGGTTGCGGCATTCCAATGAACAGTCAACATGCGCCAGGTTCCATTAGATAGATAGGTTGGCGCAACAGTGACGCCTGAATGCTCCCCTGTATAGTTGTTGTTATTAGCTTTCGGAGTGACAAAAGCTAAATGTCCATTTCCCTTATCTTGTGAAATTTCTCGGTCCATTCGGTTGGAACTACCAGTATTTTTATAGGTATCAAACTCAATCGATAAGGCATTTCTAACATAAGGTTGACCAGCTTTCGTGGAGTATGCACCGATTCCCATCCCAGGTGAACCAATGACTTCTTGAGGCGTTGTGGACATTCTAGGATCATTCGTTAAGGTAAAGGTCATACCATCACCAGCATTTGCATACTCGTTTCCTAAATACAAATAACTTTTAAAGGTAAAATCCGACAATAAACTGATTGGTTTTTTTGACCAAATAGCGCCTTTTTGTGATTTAACAGCTGGGTTTAGTTGTAATAACTTCCCACCTTCTAAAATACTTGTTGCATTTCCAATTGGCTCTTGAAACACCTTGTCGATTGGAATGATGTTAGGATCATCCGGCAATGAAGTAGCGTATGGCGCAGCCAACATGCGCGGCTGTGGTTCAACTATCACCGATTCCGTTGCACTGGTACCGTCATCCTTTTGTTGTTCGCTAGGTTCTAAAGTAGCCGTTGATTGGTCTGTTTCTGCTGGATGATTATCGGTTGTTGTTGTCGTTTCTAGGGAAGGTTCTTGCTCTAATGTTTCCGAGTGAGAAGGAGCGCTAGTTGCCTGATCATTGGCCGATTCCTCCACTATTTCCCGATTGACTTCGTTGATATTTGTCGAAGGATTACTAATCGCTTCGCTAGTAATAGGCGCAAGGATTAGTAAGAATAAACTACTTGCCAAAAAGACTAGGCTTTGTTTGTTTCGCATCTCTCTTCACCTCTACTTTTTAAATTCCTGGTACATCCGTCAACGTCCACAATAATTTTGTTTGATATTTCACGGCATCTTTAGGGGTTGACCCTGGTACTGATAGCGCAACATCTTTTGTAACATTAACATTGTGTACCGTATTGGTTTCATCGCGTTCTGCAACAACTTCTACTTTGCCCCAATAAGTAGCCCAGGTTCCTGCACCGGTTCCTTGCTTCGCAGCTGCCACTAGCGATGCGGTTCCTGGAACAAGGGCAATCTTATTTGTTGCCTCTGGTTTCACAACATTTTGCGCATTACTATTAACGGTCGGGTTAGCTAAAGAAATTTGCGCACCTGTCAACTGACTATTTAAAGTCGCCTTTGTTGCTTTAAATTGCTCCTTTTGCGTAACCGTTAAAGACCAACCACTATTGGTTCCTCTATTATCAGAAATTTGCACAAAATTTGGTGTTTCTTTTTGATTCTCTTGATATTGCTGTGCTCTTGCAAAATATACTTGGTCTTTATTCGAAATACGATTTTTCCCAAAGTCAAAACTTGAAGCATAATCAATAGACAGCGGTCCTTGGGTACCAGGATTGGGACCTTCTGGGTCTGTCGGATCAATTGGTTTGACTGGCTTTTCTGGATCGGGATTTTCTGGATCAACCGGCTCTGTCGGATCTACGTTCGGAATAAATTCTACTAAACCATTCGAACGATACTCTTTTGGCTCCTCTGCCTTCGCTTGTAAGGACCAACCAGCAACTGCAAATGTACTGCATAGAACGATTCCTGTGAATTGTTTTTTCATTGCTTTTCTCCTTTATTTAATTATTAGCGGGAGTATCTTCTAATGCCCAAACTAACTTCGTTGAATATTGTTGTGCAAGCTTTACAGATTTTCCGGGAACGAATAGTTGGACAGCTTCTTTATTTGTTGCTTCATTTGAACCAAAGCGATAAACCCAAGTCCCAACACCTGTTTCTTTTTTAGCGTTCATCGCTAGATTATTATTTACACCAGGTGTTAAGGAAATAGTACTACTGACTTCAGTAGGTTTATATTTTTCATCCACCATTGAGGCAGCTTCTGCCTTTGTAAACGTCAATTGAGCGCCGACTAGTTCTTCTCCAGTAGCTGTTTTAAATTGTTCAGGTTGGGAAAGCGTTAGTTTCCATCCTGCTAACGTTCCTCTTTTATCAGTTACTTGTACATAGGTTGGTTTTTTTGAACCATCTTTCATTTCATCTGGCGCAGCATAATACGTTTGATCTGCCGTAGAAATCTTTTGTGTACCAAATTTAAATTTTGACCCATAATCAATTGATAAGGCACCACCCGTTCCTGGCCCTGGAGGATCAATTGGGTCTACTGGATCAGTAGGATCGGGATTTTCTGGATCAACAGGCGGTGTGATTTCATTATCACCTGCTTCAAAAGTAATTGTGCCTTCTGTATTGTATTCTTTCGGAAAAGTTTCTGCTGCTGATGCGTTTATTGCTTGAAACCCTACGCCTAAAAGTATGGTTGCCGATGTAAGTAAAACAGTTTTTTTCATTAAATAAACTCCTTCTCTCGTTTCATTTTATTAATTAAATAAATGACTATCCCCAACAAACTAACTCCTATCAAGGAATACAGCGGATTTTCAGACTTGCCTGTTTTAGGTAAAACTGCTTGTCCAGAAGCAGCTAAATTGTTTCTTCCCTGTTCTTCTGATTGTTGGGTATACGCTACGTCATTTGACTCTTTTTCATTCTCATAAACGTAGGTACCATAGAAGCTCGCTTGACCATTTGATTCATAATTATTTTCTTCAGCCATAACGCTTTTTGTTTGCAACCCAATGATCAATAGCCCTAAACATACCAAACTAAACCTTTTTATGATTTTCATCTGAATTCCTCCTTCCCCATTTTCAACATTGACTGGCCCAGCCAATAAACATTATATAAAAGAAATATTTATTAGATTTTTTTATTTTTTTCAGACGCTTTTAAAAAATAAAATGGTTTTAGCTAAGAAAGCTTTAAAATCAACACTTTTAAAGACAAAAAAATAAACAAAAAAACTTCGAAAAATAATTTTCGAAGTTTTTTTGTTTATTTTTTTATTATTTTTATACTTCAACCGCTTCTAACAAAGCTAAACGTTCAGCAACTTCTGCTTCTGTTAAATTATGTTTTTTTACATAACGGTTGGCAGGATGCTGGCTACATTCTAATGAGCAGCCACCTAAATGTTTATGTTCATTTTCTTCTGAAGTTAAGATTTGACGATTACATTCTGGGTTTGCACAGTTAATGTAGCGTTCGCAAGGTGTCCCATCAAACCAGTCTTTCCCAATAACTTTTTTATCAACATGATTAATTTCGACACTGATTCGGTCATCAAAGACATACATTTTGCCGTCCCAAAGTTCGCCACGTGTTTCTGGATTTTTTCCATAGTTGGCGATACCACCATGCAATTGAGCAACATCTTCAAATCCTTCTTTTAATAACCAGCCAGAAAATTTTTCACAGCGAATCCCGCCAGTACAATAGGTAACAATTTTTTTATCCATAAATTGTTCTTTGTTCTCGCGAATCCATTGTGGTAATTCACGGAAGCTACGGATATCTGGGCGCACGGCACCACGGAAATGACCTAAATCATATTCATAATCGTTACGAGCATCGATTACAACAGTGTCTTCGTCTAATAAGGCTTCTTTAAATTCTGCAGGTTCCAAATATTTCCCCGTCGTTTCTAATGGATCAACGTCTTCTTCTAAGTTCAACGCCACTAATTCAGAACGTGGGCGAACAAACATTTTGCGGAAGGCCATTTCTTCTGCTGGATCAATTTTAAAGAATGTATCCTTAAAGCGCTCATCTGCTTGCATTGCTTCCATATACTTTTCTGTTTCTTCGACAGTACCAGATAACGTTCCGTTAATCCCTTCTGTCGCTACTAAAATACGGCCTTTTAAGTTTAATGATTTGCAAAAAGCTAGATGCTCTTTCGCAAAAGCTTCTGGATCTTCAATTGTTGTATATTTGTAATAAAGTAATACTTGGTATTTCATCTTGTTTTCCCCTTTTGTATAAAGTCATTCTATCCCATTATACGGTAAATAAAAAAGGGAAAGCGATTATTTTGCTTGTGTATTTACACACAATAAAAAAAGCCTGATAAACGGCGGGAACAGAACCAACACTACGCGTTGCTCCGATCTCAACAACTTCTAAGGTGTTTTCTCGACATGCGTCTCGTCACAGTACAGCCTTCAAAAGAGCTACAGCTCTAAGAGTTGCGATGTTTCACTGTGAAGCATGAACAGATGAAATCATCGTACCTACTTGGTGAAGGTCCTTCGGAACTTACAAGGATAAAACTGTGACGAGCCTTTGGCGAGAAAACAATAAGCCGAAATTGTTGAGAATCACGAAGAACGTAGTGATTCGATGATGAACAATACCTACTTGGTCTCCAAAAATTAAAGAACACCGGGTAGGTATCATGCAACATCAACTCGTTCCTCGTTGTGTTTTATGACAATTTTCGGAAATTTCTTCTTATTGCTGAGAAACACTATTTGCAAAGCAAATAGATGTTAATCAGTACCTACTTGGTTCTCGGAGCTAAACGGTTCTGTCCCGACCTCTTCTATATACTACTCCTTTTCAGAAGTCGCGGCGAGTTGTTCTTGCAATTCACCTAAAAGTTCAATTTGAATATTTTGGATTTTCACCAAATTTTCTAGTTGATTATTGATAATATAATCCATTTTCTCATGTAATAAATTAATTTCTACTTCTGCTTTTAAGTTAATTTTATAATCATTATTCGCTTGTTCTCTGTCACGGGCTTCTTGTCTGTTTTGACTCATCATAATAATCGGTGCTTGGATAGCTGCTAAACAAGATAAGGCGAGATTTAGCAAAATATAAGGATATTTGTCAAATGGTTGTCCCAATAAAGTGGTAGAGTTAATCACGATCCAAGCAATCAACACGAAGCAAAAGAAGCCAATAAACACCCAGCTACCGCCAAATTTAGCAATGGTATCCGCTGCTCGTTGGCCAAAGGTTAATTTCTTTTCCATCTTTTCATTCATATTATTGGAAATCAGCTTATCTTCTTTGATATGTTGAACCACCAATTCATTCAGTTGTTGGATTTTTTCAGAATCATTTGCGACCAATTGTTTCATGTAATCCAAACGATAATTAAGTAACTCCGCCAATGTAATCATCGATTCAGCTGTCAATTGTGGATTGTTTTGGAGAATAAAAGCTTGCGTTTCCTGTTCTATATCTTGAAGATAAATGTTTTTTTTCGTTGGTTCACCAATAACAACTTGTTTATTTTTTGATTGTTTCATCTTCGTCACTCCCTTTGATCGTTCTTCCCTTTATTTTAATATAAAGTCTCTCAGAAGAAACCTAAAAAGGCTTTGGGAGTGATCGTTGTTACTTCTGCTTTAAAATTTAACAGTTAAATTGGTTACATCATGGAACAACGAACCAATTAATTCTTTGTATTTCGCTGGATTCACACAGTTAGTTAGCAATATGACCCCTGTCTTCATATCTTTTGAAAATAAAACCAGGGCTTGTTGACCCGCTTCAACGCCGTGTAAACGTAAATAATTATCATGAACATAGATGCCGCCATGATAAGAGCTTTGCTGAGAAGACGTCCATAATTTTTGCAAAAGTGCGGTGGAAACTAAATGTCCACTCGTTAATTGATGTAAGTACCAATACAAATCACCTGTCGTCATATCCACATTACCAGTCCCAAATTCATGGGCAAAACTAGCTGCAGGAATTGAGAGCACTTGGTTATATGAATTATCTTCTGTCCATTTATAACTTGTTGAATTATTGGGCTGTTCCAATAAGGTTTCATAGAAGCCAAAATTCTTTAAACCAGCCGTTTTGTGATAAAGATTATTAAATAATTCTTGATAGGTACGTTGATACATTTTCTCTAACATTCCTGCTAAAAGGACAAAATTTACTGGGGAATAATTGTATTTTCCTTTATTGACTTGAATGGTATTTTGTTTAACAAATTGAATAATTTCTTCATCGGTAACGATATTATTAGGCATTGCTGATAACTTTAAACCACTTGTCATATTCAACATATCGCTAATCGTAATATCCTCAGCACCTTGAATTTGCGGATAAAACGTAGCGAGTTTTGTATCTAATGTAAGTTTACCTTCTTCAATTGCTTTTAAGATCAAGGTTGTGGTAAAAGATTTTTGAATTGAGCCAATCTGAAACCTTGTGTTTGGCGTGTTGGCTTGTTGCTTTTCAAAATTGGCAAAGCCATATCCTTTATTTACTAAAACCTGATCATCTTTAATGATCAAAGCCGAACCAATATAATTTGTTTCTTGAATTTTTTGATCAAGTTCGCCACTATCTGGTGCAACTATTTCTTTCGTTAAATTCGCATAATTATCACTTCGGCGATCTTCTTCCAAGACCACTTTCGATTCTTGACTAACTTGTGAATCTCTAGTGAAAAAGAACGTTTTTATTAAATAACCACTACCACCAATCACCACCAACAAACATACTATAAAAAGCCAATTCACTCCTCCATGTCTTTTCTTTGCATGTCGTTTACGCATACCGCTTACCTCCGCCTATTCTATTAACAGCATTATCATACGCTATATTTTCATGAAAATTACAGATTTTAGTAAAATTTATAAAACTTTCAACTTTTATAAAAAACAGCTTGGCACCGGAATCTAGATTGATTCTGGTGCCAAGCTGTTTTTTATTTACTTTCTTGCCCCATCACAGCAAAGTAATTATCATCGTTATCTGCAAAATTAAAAACTAAGCCTGTTGGCAATTGAACCATTTCACCAACAGTAACGCCAGCCTCTTGCATTTTTTTATAGAGACCAATGATATCATCGCTAGCAAACATTAAAGAAGGGGTATTCCCCGCCACTTCTGGTGAATGTTTTTGAATAAAGGCCAAATCATATAAAACAATAATCGCTTCTGCTGATTCACTTGGTGCAATTTCTACCACCAATGTGCCGTCAACTTCCTCTCTTTCCTTTTCAACAAAGCCAAACGTTTGCCAAAATTGACTAGATTCCTCAACATTATTCACATATAACATAATCTTTACTTGGTTTGAAAACATTCCTTCACGTCCTTTTGAATTTAGTTAACAACTTATTATATACGTTCTTTTAAATAATTACTGCACTTTCGCTTAAAATTCAAAAAAAGTGTTTGAGCAAGACATTGCTCAAACACTTTTCGTTTTATTGATTTAGATATTTGCATCTAAGACAACGTCGCGATCATTTAAGACATCACGATCTAATTCATGAATACGAGCACTTGTTAACACGCCTGCAACCATACTATCGTTAACGTTAACAGCTGTCCGCGCCATGTCAATAAGTGGTTCAACTGAAATTACTAAACCAACAATTGCAACTGGTAAGTTCATTGCGCCTAAAACGATTAGAGAAGCAAAGGTTGCTCCGCCGCCGACACCGGCTACGCCAAATGAACTGATTGTGACAACTGCTACTAACATTAAAATAAATTGTAAACTAAAGACATCAATTCCAACAGTTGGTGCAACGATGGTTGCTAACATAGCTGGATAAACGCCGGCACAACCATTTTGTCCAATAGATAAACCGAAACTACCAGCAAAGTTTGCTGTGGCATCATCGACACCTAATGCTTTGGTTTGTGTTTCAATATTTAATGGTAAAGCTCCTGCACTTGAACGAGAAGTAAAAGCAAAGCTCAAGACTGGAAAAACTTTTTTTAGATACGTAACTGGATTGACTTTTAAAGTAATTAAAATCAGCATGTGAATGGCAAAAACAATGATTAAGGCCACATATGATGCCAACACAAATTTACCTAAGTTAATAATCGCAACAAAATCACTTGTTGCTACAACATTAATCATTAACGCTAACACGCCATAAGGGGTCAAGCGTAAAACTAAGGTAACAATTCGCATGGTAATTTTATATAAACTATCAATTAAATTTGCAAAAAATTCAGCTTCTTTTGGCGCTTTACGACGAACGCCTAAATAAGCGACACCAACAAACGCAGCAAAGATTACCACCCCAATGGTACTCATTGGTCGTGTTCCCGCAAAGTCAGCAAAGACATTTTTAGGAATGAATGAAACGATTTGTTGGGGAATCGTCAAATCTTGAATCGCATCTTGACGCGTCGCTAACTCGGCAATTCTTGACGTTTCTGCAGCACCTTGCGTGAATTTTGCCCCTTGAAGACCAAACGCTAAGGTTGTTCCAATCCCCACCAAGGCAGCTACTGCTGTTGTTCCTAGTAAGGTGGCTAACACATTAAAGCTAATTTTTCCTAATTTATTGGATTCTTTCATTTTTGTAAATGCACCTACAATAGATACAAATACTAACGGAATTACGAGCATTTGTAGAAACGCTACATAACCATTACCTACAATCCCGATCCATTCCATTGATTGCGTAGTAATTTTACTGTCTGTACCAAAAGCAAATTGAATAATTGCACCTAAAACAATCCCCACGCCCAATGCTGAAAAGACACGTGTTGAGAATTTTAAATGTTTCTTTTGCATTTGGTAGAAACCGAATAACACAGCAATAAATGCAAGGATCACTAATACAGTGATGAATGTTGTCATTTTAGTTCCTCCCTATGTTTTTAATGACAAGTACATCAAAGGAAGTAAAGGTTCCCGGTACTCACTCTCCAGTAAATACCCTGAAAACAGCAAACTGTTTCCAGTGATAGTTCTATTGTACCTTATTTTATAGCAAATAGTGGGATAATTTGCTTACTTTTTGATAGAAAATAACCGTTGTGATAGTTTAAAACTATCACCAAGCGTTGTTTTACTAGTCACTGTAAAAATAATTTGTTTTTTGTCCTCTTTCTTTTAAGCTGACGTGGTATACTTAGTTCTAGGAGGTGTAAGCGTATGCAAAAAATTTGTTGGATCCTTTCTGTCAACCGTGATGGAGCGACGTTGTTTGTGGGGAGCCCTGCAAATGGAGGTCCTTGGCTCTTTTCAAATAAAGAGCAGCAAAACATCAAAGCCTTTTTTCAACCAACCTATGAAATTGACTTTATCAGTTATGATGTTCTTTCAGAGGAAGTACCAGAAGCTGCGTTCATTTTGTACAATGAAATGCTCGCTCCCTATCTTCCCGAAAAAATCACCAAAGTTGGTCAGCCGATTGCTTATGTGGATATCGCTACAAAAAATTATGAACAGTTTAAAAAAGCTTTGGTTGCTAAATCTTCACAAGAATAAAAACAGCGTTTATAACGGAATCCGTTATAAACGCTGTTTTTAAAGTTTAAGCTTCTTCTGATTGTTGAAAATTCAATTGAACACCTGGACGATCCAGAGCAATTTCAGTTACTTCATAAGATAAACGTTCGACGATGCTAAATAAAGGACGCACAAGTTCATCGACTTCTTCTTGCGAAATATCTTCTTGTTTTTCAATTTTACGATCAATAATGTGATTAATTTGGCTAATCGCCCCTGATAAAACAAATTCGTCAAAGACAATTCGAAATTCTAAGCGAGCAACAAGTGCTGAGCTATTTTCTGGATAATTTTCTTCTTCTACTTCAATTGGTGAAAAACTGACACGTAAATCTGTCTCTACTTCTGAATCAGGTACTCGCATATCATAGTGATACGCTTCAACAATTTCTTGTTGGCGTTTAATTTCCATTGTTTTTTCTCTCCTTTTTTAACAAGATATTCCCCTTTTAGAATATCCAATGGTTTCTTTTCTCAAGTATACCACAAGTCCGAAAGTTGCCTAGACCAAAAAACACAGAAGATCAGACTTTTTTGATAAATTGATTTTGACAGTTTGAACAAGTGACTTTGATTGTTCCTCGTCCTTTCGGCGCACGTAATGACTGCTGACATTTTGGACATTTAAAATAACGATACTCTTTCTGAGTCATATGTCGCTTGCGAAAAGCATGAACCTTTTGCATTAGGCGTTGTTTTCGAAGAATAAACCATTGATTTTCATTCAATCGCGGGTGAATATGTTTTGAAAAAAAGCGATAATACACGTAGGCGACTGTGATTAAAATCAATAACCGAACCCAAAGATAGCCAGTAAAAATATTGATGAGCGCCAGCACGACACTTGTTAGCAACAGCGTTCGATTCAATTCATCGAACCGGGCATAACGTCCTTGTAAAAATCGTTGCGCTTTTTTGCGCCAACGTAGAATGCGTTCAAACCAAATTTGGCTCATTTATCTTCCTTCTTTCGAGCATTATTTTTTGAATAAATGATTGATTTACAGAAACTTTCAATCAAAATTTACACTTACTAAGTCCAAATTTTGAACAACTGTCGGTTATTTTCGATGGTATACTTCTAGAGAAGTCAGGTCAACCGATGAATGACTTCGTTGATAATAGCTACCGCTATTTTATACAAACTTAAACTGTCGATAGATAGATTATCCGATTTTAACTTAGGGGAAGGTTAAAATCCGATTCTATAATTTAGCACTACACTCCTTTATTTAGTAGCAACTTTAGCCTATCTATCCACATTTTAAGTCAAAAAGAAGCAAGTCCGGACTTGCTTCTTTTTATTTATCTTTCTAATTCTTCAATTTTCTTCTCAATTAACGCCAAGACATATTGACACGCTTCAGGATCTTCGACAAAATCATATTTATCGCCATCAATTTGAATTTTAGGACTTTCATCATAGTCTTCATACCATTGATCATAACGCTCGTTCAACATTTGATAGTAATCATACAACGTTGGATCTGTCTCAATTTGTTCATAAGGACGGCCACGTTTTTTGATGCGTTCCAACATTTTGGGAAATGAAATACGAATGTGAACTAACAAATCAGGTCTTTTTTTATGCGCAGCATAAGGCAATTCTTGGAGCATGTTTTGTAATAAGTCATCGTACACTTTGACCTCTGTTTCGTTGGCACGACCTAAATCTGCATTTAAATGAAAAAGTAATGAATCTTCATAAATCGAGCGATCCAATACATTATTTTCATGCGTTAATGCTTGTTTAATACTATCAAAACGTTTATTTAAAAAATAAATTTGTAATAAAAATGCGTACTTTTCCGGTTCCGCATAAAATAAAGGTAATACCTCATTATCATCAACTGATTCGTAAAAGGCTTCTGAACCTAAACGGTTTGCAATTAAAGCTGTTAAACTAGATTTACCAGCGCCAATCGTACCTGCTAAAACAATCACTGCCATCGAACTCCCTACCTATTTTTTTCCATTTTATTTTTTATCTTCAACCAATTAAACATACCAAAAATTGAGTTAAAAGTATACATACAATACATAACAAATATCGCATAATCACCACCAGCGTGCGTCCCTGCTCGGAACCATAACAAAATTGAAAAAATATTTCCTAGTAGCCAAAACACGAATTGCGATTGATAACGTTTAATCATCAATAACATCCCTGTCGCTGAAACACTGAACGTGATTGCATCTAATGTTTGTTGCGCATCATTTACAAAGCCTAACAAAATATATGCAGCTACGCCAATGAGCAGCCACGTGAAAAAGGCATACAACCACTGAATACCTTTTAAAACTTTTACTTCGGTTACTTGACCCGAGCCATCCTCGCTAGCCCGAAGCCAAGCATAAAGCCCTGTAATGTCCATAATAATATAGAAGCTTTGTAAAAGAACTTCCGCATATACCCGTGTCACTAACCCAAAATAGCCAATAATCACTGCACTGATTAACCCAAAAATGTAATTGCTGACTTTTCCTTGGGCAATTAAATTCACACAAATGATGCCGGCTAAACCACCTACTAACGTAATCCAATTCGATGGATTGATAGCGAACGCAACCAACTGTACCCCCACCATCAAAGCTAAAAACAAGTAACTTCTCGTTTCCCAACCTTTAAAATCATTCACCAAAAAATTCTTATTCACGACAAATTTCCGACCTTCCTAAAACCAAACTTTTCTCTGTTGACGTCTCAATAAGAGTACTCCGTTTTAAAAAACAAGTCAATCAGATTTCGGAATAAAAAGAAGATTTTAATACTATATATTGATTCGAAAAATATCAAAACACTACATATAGTTATTAAGCAAGCTTTCTGATATCCTTTATTGCCACAATATTTTCTTCATCTTGTTTTAATCTTCTATGTATTCATGGATTTGTTTCCATCTAATAATTCCTGCAGCAGAACCCTTTACGACGGTAGCGCTTCAAATTAATATTGCGAAAGCGGAAGCAACCGCACATATTTATACTTCAAACACAGCCATCGTTCACTCTTTTTATTGAAATGCTTAAAAATTGATGGCCTTATTTCTCGAATCTGGCCACTTATTAACTTATTACATGAAAACATTCGCCTAAAAAAGCAAAAAAAAACGACTCACCTAAATAATCGACCTACAAACAATTCCTTTCATTTGTAGGTCGATTATCTTTATTAGGTTTGATACGGATGTTTCGCCATTCCTAGTTTCCCTTTACTGCTCATCTCTATTTATTTTTTTACTGTTTGCCAACAGCTCGTTGTCTGAAAGTACTATCCGTCCTTTTGTACTTTGTTCAAAGCTGTAAGCTTGCTCAAATAACGTTTGCTCTTTATTGGCAGTTTGTGTAAAAGTCAGCCCATAAGGTTGTCCTTCACTGTTTTTCGCCAAAGGAACAGTCAATTCAGGATATCCTGCCACAGCACTTAAACCCGTACCTTCAGAATCAATAAAGGCATATCCGTCTAATTGTTGTTTTTTTAGCAACGCATCAAACGTTTGCTGTGCTTTTTTAATGGTTGTTTGAATGATTTCTTTATCTGGTTGTTTCTTTTTAACATCTGCTTCTAATAAATCTTGCCCATACTTGGCACGAACCTTTTTATCTTGTTGATTATACGCAATTAGTTCCTCCAGTGTTTTAAATGGTAAGTCATAACGTTTCGCAAATTCTTCCAATGCAAACTTAAATTCATTGGAAATAACTTTCCCACCATCAATCCCTTCCATGTCTGGCGTTACCGGAATCACTTCTGCTCCTGCTTTTTGGAGGGCCTTTTTAGCAGCCGTAAATTCTTCTTCAGCACTTGGCATTTCTAGCAACCCAATGCGTTGACCTTGTAAGTTATTTTTAGTAAATTTCGTTGAATCAATGCTCGGAACCGTGTCTTTCTTAAACGCATTATAGCCTTGCGCAGCATCAACGACACTTCGGGCAATCGGGCCAACTGTATCTAATGACGGTGCCAATGGCAAAACACCTTCGCCACTTACTGAACTGTGGGTCGGTTTAAAACCAACCACTGATTGATGAGAAGCGGGGGAAACAATCGATCCCATCGTCTCAGTGCCTAAAGAGAAGGCGCCGATATTCATCGTCACACTAGCCCCACTCCCAGAACTTGAACCTGAAGGTGTTATTTTGAGCGGCCCATAAGGATTAAGTGTTTGTCCATGCTTGGAACTATAGCCACTTGGTGCTTTCATTGACATATAATTCGCTAGTTCAGATAAGTTTACTTTTCCTAAAATCAAAGCTTGCGCCTCTGTTAACTTCTTAACTACTTCCGCATCTTCCTTAGGCTTGAACGTGCGTAAGGCATAAGCTCCTGCACTCGAAATCATGTTGGTCGTATTTATATTTTCTTTCAAAGTCACAGGAATACCATACAAAGGCTTCTTCGGTGTTTGAGAGGCTTGCTGGTCAAATGCCTTGGCTTCCTTAATTGCTTGCGGATTGATTTCAGAGATGCTGTTCATGCCATTATCTATTTGATCGAACTGTAAAATACGGTCCAAATAAAACGCCGTAAGTTCTTCATAGGTCAATGTTCCGTTGGCAATCGCTTGCTGTAATTCAGTGATATTTTTTTCAATAATCAACGGTGCTTTGGTCCGAGCTTTTTGTACATCTGTTTCTTTTAATTGGTCTTCAATCGTTTTAACGATTCTCTCTTGATTGTACATTGCTGGGGTTTCTGCCTCAGGAGTGAACTTTTTGAGTATAAACCAATACGCTGCAGCGCCTATTATGACTAACAAAACAGCAATTATTCCGATTACTTTTAAAAATTTAGACATTTTTATCCTCCTATACCATTTAAAGATTATCTTACTATGTTTATTTTTGCATGACAACTAACAGTTTTGTTCGTTAAAAAGACAAAATAGAGAGTAGGACATCTGTCAAAACGACCGATGTCCTACTCTCTAACGATTAAGATAGTCCGCTAAATGCGTTTGTTTTAGTCTTTTGTAAAAGTTAAATACTGAGAATTTATTGTGTAATTCGTGTACCACTTTCTCCTTTGATTGCTTCCGAAGCTAATTCTAAAAGCCCGATAATCGCCTGGCGGTTTGGTTTACTTTCTGCAAAACTGATGGCCGCTTCCACCTTAGGTAACATACTACCTGGCGCAAATTGATTTTCTTCTATATATTGTTGCATTGCCGTAACCGTAACATCGGTCAAAGCTTGTTGATTTGCTTGACCAAAGTTAACAAAAACATGTTCCACTGCAGTTAATACCACAAAAACATCTGCTTCAATGAGTTCAGCCATTTTTGCTGCCGCAAAGTCTTTATCAATGACTGCATCTACACCATGATAGACTGGACCATCATAGGCAATAGGAACCCCGCCACCACCACAAGCAATTACGATTTGTCCTGCATCAACAAGTGTTCGCAAGCTAACTTTTTCGTAAATATCAATTGGTTTTGGTGAAGGAACTACCCGTCGCCAGCCTCGACCCGCATCTTCTTGATAGACGTTCCCAGTTTCCGCCATCAACTGTTTGGCTGTTTCTTCGTCATAATAACCACCAATTGGTTTTGTTGGTTTTGTAAACGCTGGGTCTTTTGGATCCACCACGACTTGTGTAATTAACGTAACAACTGGTTGTTCCCCTAAATTTCTGGCTACTAGTTCTTCATCAATTGCTTGTTGTAAATGATAGCCAATATAGCCTTGGCTCATTGCTGTGCATTCAGGAAACGGTACGACATCTTCTGGAGATTGACTCGTTTCCTCAAAAGCTAAGCGAATTTTGCCAACTTGTGGCCCGTTGCCATGAGCAATCACCACTTGATGGCCTTGTTCAATTAAATCAACAATGGATTTTGCAGCGGTTTGTGCTTTTGCCAATTGTTCTTTCGAAGAATTTCCTAACGCATTTCCACCTAATGCAATCACTATTTTTGACATCTGTTTCCCTCCTAGCGCTTTGGTTCTTGTTGTGTGATACAGTGAATATTGCCGCCCCCATAAACAACTTCTACCGTATTAACGCCGACAATTTTTTTATCTGGGAACATCGTTTGAACTTGCTCTAAAGCCAAATGATCATTTTCATCACCATACTGTGGCACAATCACGCCATCATTTGTAATTAAAAAGTTCATATAGGATGCGATACAAATATCGCCGTCTTCTCGTGGCATGGTTCCTTCCACGAAATCAATTTTGAAGGAGCCTTTAATGGTTACATTTTTGACAGGACAGCATAATTTGTGGACTTTTAATTGGCGTCCTTTAGCATCAGTCATTTTAAGCAAACGTTGATACGCATCTTGTGCCGCTTCATAAAATGGGCTATTTTGATCTTCAGTGTAAATACAAGCCACTTCACCAGGTGCAATAAAACAAGCTACATCATCCACATGACCATTGGTTTCTTCTGGGTCAATTCCATCACCTAGCCAAAGAACTTTTTCAACATTTAAATAGTCGCATAATTTTTGTTCGATTGCTTCTTTTGAAAGTTGTGGATTTCGACCTTCACTTAATAAGCACATTTCTGTAGTCAAGACTGTTCCTTGTCCATCTACGTGGAATGAACCGCCTTCTAAAACAAAATCATCTGTACGATAAGAATCTACATGCTCAATTTCACAAATTTTTTGTGCAACCAAATCGTCTTGGTCCCAAGGGAAATATAAACCATCTACTAATCCCCCCCAAGCATTGAATGTCCAATCCACACCACGGATTTCTCCATGGTCGTTAATGACAAATGATGGTCCACAATCACGAACCCAGGCATCATTGTTTGACATTTCGTAAACCTTAATTTCTGGCGGCAATTGGCGACGGCAATTTTGAAATTGTTGTTGAGAAACCACCACATTCATCGGTGTAAATTGACTAATTGCTTTGGCCACATTAGTAAAAGCTTCTTGGACAGGTTTACCACCATCACGCCAATTATCCGGTCTTTCTGGCCAAATCATCCAAACTTTCTCTTGTGGTTCAAATTCTCCTGGCATTCTAAAGCCATCTTGTTTAGGGGTACTTCCTACAATTCGTTTAGCCATTTTCTTTCGTTCCCTTCTTAATTTTTTTCACGTAAATAATTACTTCACCAAACAGAATAAAAATGATTGCCCCAATTGTGATTGGTAATTTTTCATTTAATGCTGCGGGACTAAAATCTAAAGGCACTGCTGTGAAAATCAGTGAAATAATAATCATAATCATTGGCAAAACCACTAAAACTTTTAAAAATCCTGGTTTTCCGTTAACTTTAAACGGACGTGGTGTATCGGGATCAATTTTTCTAAGCTTATAAAAAGCTGGGAAAACTGGGATATACGATAACAAGAATAGGACGACATTCAAGGAGAAAAAGGCCCAGAATAAATCTTGATTAGGTAAAATTGGTGCTAATACAATGACCACCGATGCCACAATGCCATTCATCAAAGCAGCCCCAATTGGCATGTCATTTTTCTTACTACGTTTTTCAAAAAATTTAGGCATGTCACCATTTTCAGCAGCATAACAAGCTGTATTATTGACTCCTAATGACCAAGAAATCATGTTTCCGAACAACGTAAGAAGGAATAGGAAAGCCATCAACATAATGAACCAACCTTCTGTCGAGCCTGTCAATAGTTTAAAGCTATCCATCATACCACTGCCGGTACTAATTTGATCGGTGGGAATCGCTACCCCAATTCCAAAGGCTGAAAAAATATAAATGGCCGCAATGACTAACCCCGCTGCTACAATAGCTTGTGGAATTTGCTTCTTAGGATTTTCCATATCATCTGCAAACGTACAGATGACTTCAAACCCTAACAAATTAAAAATGATTACAGAAATAAAAGATAAACTCCTTAAGTCAAACGTTGGCAGCATTGATTTCAAGGTAAATTCATTGGCAACACCTTTCGTCAAGGCTACATACAATCCTAGCCCACCAATTAAGACAGCTAAAACCATCTTGATTACGGCAGCTCCATTTAGAATCCAGATACTGTCGCTGACTGGATAAAAACTAATCCAAACCACAATCCAAGTAAAAATTAATTCAACAATAATCATCATCGGTGTTGAAAACTTAATACCTGTAATTGTCGTTAATAGTTCTGGCGTCATAACGGCTAATGAAGCTAGCCACAATGGATAATTAATCCAATAATACCAAGAAACTCTGGCACCCCAACGATGACCATATGCTTTGGTCACCCAATCATAGATGCCCCCTTCACCAATATAAGTTGTTCCTAATTCTGATGAAATTAACCCATATGGCAATAGGAATGCAATTAATAAGAAAATCCACCAAAAAAACTGAGAATTACCAATTGCAGCAACAGGCGCCGCTGCTTCAGCAACGAAAACCACACAGATCACTGATAAAATGGCACTCGTTAAACTAAATTTCTTTTTCCCCTCCATGAAGACTCTTCCTCTCTTTATAAACTGTCCACTGATTCATTTTTTCAATCAGTGGACAGTTGGCCGTTAAATGCTTTGAGTGTCTAAGAAAACTTCTAGTTCTTTTTTCGCTTCTGCTTGCTTGATTAAATCATAAGGATTTTTTGCTTCATAATCATTCATAAGATATACTAATAAGCCACGAATAGATGTTAAACGGTTTTCTGCTTCATCGAAACAAATAGAATTTTTACCGTCAATTACTTCATCAGTTACTTCTTCCCCACGTGTTGCTGGTAAACAGTGCATGAATTTACAATTGGCACCTGCCCGATCCATCATTTCTTGATTCACTTGATATTTTGGATAGAAAACCTTCATACGTTCTTCTTCAGATAATTCCGCTTCGTACAAGCCATACCAAACATCCGTGTACAAGAAATCAGCGCCTTCAACAGAACTTGCATCATCTGTGACCAAAAAGCTACCGCCTGAAACTTCACAATTTTTTGCTAATTTCGCTTGATGCTCTTCATTTAATTGGAAGCCTTCTGGACCGAAGTGAACAAAATTCATGCCCATTTTTGTTGTGATTAATCCTAAAGAAAAACAAACTTGTGTCGCATCTCCGACAAAGACAACTTTACAATCTTCTAATTTTTTGCCTTCTGGTAAATGCTCAACCATGGTACACAAATCACCTAATTCTTGGGTTGGATGATTGTAATCAGACATACCGTTAATGACTGGGATGGTAGCACAATTAGCTAAATCAACAATACTATGGTGACGTTCCACACGAGCCATCAAAATATCTACTAAACGTGACAATACACGGCTGGTATCTTCAATCGTTTCATGTCCCCCTAATTGAATTTGACCAGGTGCTAAATATTCGCCATGTCCGCCTAATTGTTCCATTGCAGTTTCAAAAGATACTCGTGTTCGAGTTGAAGATTGTTGGAAAATCATTCCTAAAGATTTGTTTTTTAACAGTTGCGGATAATACCCATTTTTAATCGCTTCTTTAATTTTTAATGATAAATCGACTAAGTAGTGCATTTCCTCTTTCGTATATGTTTCTGTTGTAACGTAATCTCTTTTCATGATGTGTTCCTCCTAAAAGTTGTTTTTGTTTACACATTGACTTTACCAAGTTTAGCGAAGAGTTTACTATCCACCAAAAGTTAGAAAACGCTTTCTTTTTCGGCGTAATTTTTCATTAAAAAAAGTTTATTTATGGTTATAAACCGTTGGTACACCAGGGGTTTATAAAAGTTTAGGCGGATTTCTCTCTAATTTCTGACCAATCATAGATTTGAAAATGGTATAATTATTTTGAAAAATCATTCACTTAAAATAAAAGATGAAAGGGGTTTCCAATCGTGACATTTGTTTTTATTTATAACATCTTGTTGATTATTTTATATTCGTTTACTTCAACCTTTACCTTAAATCTTTACTTGAAAAATAAACAACCGATTTTTTTATTGCTTCTCTTTTTAATGGTTATTTTTATTTGTGACAATGTGATTGTTTATATGACTGAGTTCATTAATTCGTTTGCAACCGAATATAATCAGACCTTTATGACCGCACCTTTTTTAAAGACCATCATTTTTATTTGTTGTAATTTTGCCTATCTGGCTATTATCAATACTATTAGTGGTCGTCCTTTTAAAAATTATCAATTTGTCTGGTTATTTTTAATTGGTTTATGGATGCTAGCTATTCCATTTTCACAAAATTCCGCCTTAAAAGTTTGGTTGTACTATTTACCCAATCAGCTATTTTTAATTTACCTTGGATGCTATGCGCTCTATCAACTACGAATAGATCCTTTATCAGCCCTTGCGAAAAAATATCTTCGTTTTATTGGTTGGCTAAGCATTGGTTTCGGTGTGGCGATTCTTTTGGAAGATACCTTCGTTATTTTTAACATTGACCAATATTCTGATATTGTCTTTAAAATTAACAACCGAAACGTTTCTGAAGATATTTATACAATCATTCTCTCCATCGCCATTATCTACTTCTGTAATCGTGATTTTCCTCTGTCGGTTCTTGAAAAAGACGCTGCTAAATTGGAAGAAAATCAATCAGATGAACCCGTACTTTTGGCGCCTTTTTGTGATGCCTATCAATTAACGCAGCGAGAACGAGAAGTGCTTTCGTTACTTTTAGAGTGCAAAACAAATCAAGATATAGCCAACGAACTATTCCTATCAATCGGGACAGTAAAAACACATATCCACAATATTTTCGTTAAATTAGAAGTAAACAAAAGAGCAGAAGTTTTTGTCAGTTATCAACTTTTTTCTCAACAACAAACTGAACATTTAGCGAGATAATTAAAAAGGAAGCCTCTCCGTGATCGGTGGCTTCCTTTTTGATTAACTATTTTCTTGTACTTGTCGAACTCTCTTTTCAATTTCTTGAAAGTTAATAATTTTAGCTTGGCGATGAATTTCTTTTCCTTCATAGTATAAGATAATGGTCGGTGCAGAAAAAGCATTTAATTGTCCAATTATTTCTGGACTTTTATCAGCTTCTGCAATGTATGTAGGAAATTCATATTTTGTTGCAATTTTTTCGACAATCGGTTTATCAACTGTACAAACACTACAATTTTTTGCTGTCAAAAAGACGGCTTGTAGACGATTGTCTGTAATTTTTTCTTCTAATTCTTCTAATGTTGTTACATATTCCACTGAATAGCCCTCCTTGTCTTTTGTCTAAAATAACAGATTTACTAGCAAAATAACAACTTATTTGTTTGGCTAGGAATACTTTAACAAAAAAGTTGCCGCCCATTTCATTAATGGGCGGCAACTTTTTACTGATAACCGCTTATTTATTAAAAATTTTAGGCCCTTTGCGCATGTTTTTACG
This sequence comes from Enterococcus sp. AZ035, assembly GCF_050548325.1. Classification (NCBI taxonomy): domain Bacteria; kingdom Bacillati; phylum Bacillota; class Bacilli; order Lactobacillales; family Enterococcaceae; genus Enterococcus; species Enterococcus sp. AZ035. The sequence continues at coordinate 483,557 of NZ_CP172958.1, read as the reverse complement.
ATCATTTTTGGGAGTTTCCATTTTTTTAGAACGGCCACCGCCTTGTTTCTTTTTAATTAATTCTAACATTTTTTCTTTTTCATTCATTTAATCCACCGCCTTTGTTAATAACGTGACAGATTCAATGTGGGTCGTTTGTGGGAAATTATCCACTGGTTGAATTTCTTTTGCTTCATAGCCACCTTCTGTTAATAATGCAATGTCGCGAGCGAGTGTGGCTGGATTACAGCTGACATAAACAATTCGTTCAGGTTGCGTTTCAATTAATGTGTTTACTAATTGACCATCTAACCCTTTCCGTGGTGGATCCACCACAACAACATCTGGTTGCAAGCCATTTTCAACTAATTTTGGCAATAATTTTTCCGCTAAACCAGCCGTGAAAGTGGCATTCTCAATGTTGTTTAATTTAGCATTATTTTCTGCATCTTTGACCGCTTCTTCAATTACTTCAATACCGTAAACTTGCTTTGCATCTTGGGCTAAAGTTAAGCCAATCGTCCCAATCCCACAATAGGCATCCACCACAATTTCATTGCCTGTTAAAGCCGCATACTCTTTAACTTTTTGATACATCACTTCTGTTTGTTGTGGATTTACTTGATAAAATGAACGCGCGGAAATTTCAAATTTCAAATCAAAAATAGTATCTGTAATTTTTTCAGACCCATGTAATAAGATGGTTTCGTCGCCAAAAATGACATTGGTTCGTTTTGGATTTACATTTTGTACAATGCTGACTACTTCCGGAATAGCTTCCAAAATATCTGGCACAATTTTACTAATTGGGAATAATTTCGGTGTTCTCGTAATTAGAACAACCATCATCTCCCCAGTATGGTAGCCACGACGAACGACAATATGGCGTAAGTTCCCTGTATTATCAGATTCGTTATAAGGTTTTACGCTATATTTACGCATAATGTCACGGATTTTAACAATTGCTGCATCAATTTCTGGGTCTTGAATATAGAAATGTTCCATCGGAATTAAATCATGGCTATTTTTCCGGAAAAAACCTGTTTGTAGTTGGTTGTCAATTTTACGCACGGGAATTTGTGCTTTGTTCCGGTAATGCCACGGATCGTTCATCCCAATTGTTGGTAAAACAGGGACTTCTTGCAATTTAGCGACACGTTGCATAACATTTTCTACTTGTTGTGTTTTAAATGATAGTTGGGCGCCGTACGCTAAATGTTGCAACGGACTAATCCCGACTTTTGTAAAGTTTTCATCTTTCACGGGCACACGCTGTTCACTGCTTTTTAGGACAGTCAATACTTTCCCATAACCAAAACTTTTGCCTGTTTTTAAGACTTTGATTTCAAGTTTTTCACCTGGTAAGGCATTTTCAATAAATAATGGATAATGGTCCACTTTTGCCACGCCTAAACCTTCATGCGTCAAGTCAATGATTTCTACTTCAATGACGTCATTTTTCTTTACTGGATAATTTTTCATAAGTCGCTCCTTCTTTTTATACACTTCACTCATTCTAATGAAAATACCTAAGAAAAGCAACAACGAATTTTCATGGCGATTTAGCAATTCCGTTTGAGCTTTTTGGGTAAATAAAAGAATGAGACCCTTTCCCTTAGTCAAAAAATAGCCAATGAAAGATCTTATCAACTAAATCTTTCATTAGCTATTCACGGACTACCTAGTGCTTTTCTTTTTCGGCAATCTTTCCATCGCCATCAATATCTTCGTCTGTTAGTCGTTCAACTTCTTTGACAAATTCTTTGCTGGCTTCGTTATATGCTTCTTCCTCTTCGTCTTCTGATTCTACGACAATCTCATCGCTACCAGTTAAGACAGAACCCATAATTGCATTGGACGGCAGTGCATCACCATTTGCAAAAATTTCAATGTGTTGATGCATATTTTTAAAGGTCATTGGAGCATCGCCTCCATATTCACCATCTAAATTAATCATCATTTTATTGTTCTTTTCTAACGTTTCTGCATGTAAATAGCTGGTCTTTGTATAGATTAGTCGATGATCTTCAACATGCTTTCCACCATTTAACATTAACGCAACTAAATGAAGAATCTCAAAAATATTGGCTGTTTTTACAATGATTAATGAAAACTTACCATCGTCTAATTTAGCATCTGGTACGATTTGCTCAAAACCACCCACCGAGTTAGTCAGCCCTAGGAAAAACATTGATGCATTGCCTTCGTACACACCTTCATCATACGTCATGCGCATTTTAATCGGCTTCACTCGCGGCAACATTTCGGCTCCTTTGGCTAAGTACGCTAAGTAACCAAAAATACTTTTCAACTCTGACGGAACTTCATAAGTCAGTTCCGTTAAATGACCACCCGCCGCAATATTGATAAAGTAATTTTTGCCGGCTTGGCCAATATCCATTTTGACAGTTTGATTTTTTTTAATCACTTCTGCTGCCTTAACGATATTATCACGAGGAATCTTCAAGGCCCGTGCATAGTCATTCGTCGTTCCAGCAGGAATAATAGCCATTTTAGGGCGCCGCTTCAACGGAGCAATCCCATTCACGACTTCATTAATGGTCCCATCTCCACCTGCAGCTACTAGTAAATCAAATCCTGCCCGCGCAGCACGATGTGCTTCATTGCGTGCTGAATTTTCTTCTGGTGTGGTCGCAAATGCACTGGCTTCATAACCACATTCTTCTAAAATAGATAAAATATCGGCTAAGTTCTTTTTGATTAACTCTTTTCCTGACGTTGGATTATAAATCACTCTAGCTTTTTTCATGGTTTGCCTGCTACTTTCTTATCGTTTTGAAAGCTCTTCTTGCAATAACTTGTTAACCACACCTGGGTTTGCTTGTCCACGAGTTGCTTTCATAATTTGTCCAACAAGGAAACCAACTGCACGGTCTTTTCCGTTTTTAAAGTCATCAATTGATTGTTGGTTGTTGTCTAAAACTTCGTTAATCATTGGTAATAATTGCGCTGGATCAGATAATTGAACAAGGCCTTTTGCTTCGACAACTTCTTTAGCATCTCCACCGTTTTCAATTAACTCTTTGAACACTTTCTTCGCAATTTTCGAGCTGATTGTGCCATCGTTAATCAAAGTAATCATACCCGCTAGATTTTCTGGTGTCAGTTTAGTATCGGCTAATTCAACTTTTTCACTGTTTAAGTAAGCAGAAACTTCGCCCATTAACCAGTTTGATGCTTGTTTCGCATCTGCACCGTTTGCTAAAGTTGCTTCAAAGAAATCTGACATTTCTTTCGTTAAAGTCAAGACCATTGCGTCGTATTCAGGTAACCCTAATTCACTGATATAACGGGCACGACGTGAGGCTGGCATTTCTGGCAAACTAGCGCGAACTTTTTCAATCCATTCATCATCAATTGAAAAACGAGGAACATCTGGCTCTGGGAAGTAACGGTAGTCACTTGAGCCTTCTTTAACACGCATAAGCAACGTTGTACTAGTTGCTTCATCAAAGCGGCGTGTTTCTTGTTGAATTTCGCCACCAGATAATAGGACTTTGGCCTGGCGTTTTTCTTCATAAGCTAAACCTTTTTTTACAAAGTTCATAGAGTTCAAGTTCTTTAATTCCGCTTTAGTACCAAATTCTTCTTGACCATACGGACGTAAAGAAATATTGGCATCACAACGCATAGAACCTTCTTCCATTTTCACATCAGAAACTTCTGTAAATTGGATAATTGAACGCAACGCTTCTAAATAAGCATACGCTTCTTCTGGTGAACGCATGTCTGCTTCAGAAACGATTTCAATTAAAGGCGTGCCTTGACGATTCAAGTCTACATAAGAATAGCCATCTGTGCCGTGAATATTTTTCCCAGCATCTTCTTCTAAATGCACACGTTCAATGCGAATTTTTTTCTTTTTGCCTTCGACTTCAATTTCAATCCAACCATCATGTCCGATTGGTTGATCAAATTGAGAAATTTGGTATGCTTTCGGGTTATCTGGGTAAAAATAGTTTTTACGGTCAAAATGTGTTTCTTTTGAAATTTCACAGTTCAAGGCAAGTGCTGCTTTCATGCCAAATTCTAAAGCACCTTTATTCATCACAGGTAAAACACCTGGGTAACTCCAGTCAACCACGTTTGTGTTGCTGTTTGGTTCTGCTCCGAAATGCGCTGGCGCAGAGGAGAAAATTTTAGAGTTGGTTTTCAATTCTACGTGGACTTCTAATCCAATGACAGTTTCAAAGTTCATTAATCGTTCCCCCCTAAAATGACTGGTTTTTTCGTATGGAAATCTGTCGCTTGTTCAAAAGCATAGGCTGCTTTATACATTGTATGTTCGTCAAAATGTTTTCCAATAATTTGTAAACCAACTGGCAATCCTTCTGAGAAGCCTGCTGGAATTGACATGCCTGGTAACCCAGCTAAGTTAACAGGAACAGTTAAAATATCATACATATACATCGTGATTGGGTCATTGATATTTTCACCCAAACCAAAAGCAACAGTTGGTGTTGATGGGCCAATGATTAAGTCATAATCCGCAAAGACATTCTCAAAATCTTGTTTGATTAGTGTACGGACTTGACCAGCCTTTTTAAAGTGCGCATCATAATAACCAGCACTTAAAGAGAAGGTTCCTAACATAATCCGACGTTTGACTTCAGTACCAAAGCCTTCGGAACGCGAATTAACATAGACGTCTTCTAGATTTTGGACATTTTCGGAACGGTAACCATAACGAATGCCATCAAAGCGTTGTAAGTTTGAACTTGCTTCTGAAGAGGCAATAATATAGTAAGCGGCAATCCCATATTTAGAATGTGGTAAGCTAACTTCTTCCACTGTTGCGCCTAAAGCTTTGAACGTTTCTGCTGCTTTTAATACCGCTTCACGAACATCAGGTTGTACCCCTTCACCTAAGTATTCTTTTGGTAAAGCAATTTTCATGCCTTTGATGTCGCCAGTTAAATCTGCCGTAAAATCAGGAACAGAAACGCCTGCAGAAGTGCCGTCTTTTTCGTCATAACCACTAATTGCATTTAAAGCTAAGGCATTGTCTTTAACATTTCGTGTCAATGGACCAATTTGGTCTAAACTTGAAGCAAAAGCAATCAAACCAAAACGAGACACACGTCCATAAGTTGGTTTCAAGCCCACAATACCGTTGAATGCGGCTGGTTGGCGGATACTACCTCCTGTATCGCTCCCTAAAGAAACTGGGACTTGTCCGGCTGCGACAGCAGAAGCTGAACCACCAGAAGAACCGCCAGGAACTTTGGTTTGATCCCAAGCATTTTTTGTTTTCTTGAAGTAAGACGTTTCCGTACTTCCGCCCATGGCAAATTCATCCATGTTCAATTTTCCGACAGGAATCATATCTGCTTGATAGACTTTATCCATCACGGTCGCATCATAAATTGGGTCAAAATTGTGTAACATTTTTGAGCCAGCTGTTGTTAAAATATCTTTTGTGACAATGTTGTCTTTAATCCCAATAGGAATCCCAGCTAATGGATTACTTTCAGTGATGCCTTTTAAGTCAATCGCTTTGGCTAATGCCATTGCTTTTTCTTCACTAACTGTGATAAAAGAACCTAGTTGTTCTTCTGTATCTTGAATACGATTTAATGTTTCTTCGGTTAAATCAACTGCAGTGATTTCTTTTGAGACCAATAAATCATGTAACTCTGTTAACGATTTGTCGTATAATTTTTCCATTAGGCTCCTGCCTCCCCGTTATCCATAATTGCAGGCACTTTAATGTAACCATTCTCTGATTCCGGAACATTCCGCATTAATTCTTTACGGTCCATTCCTGGTGTCGCTACGTCTTCACGCATGACATTGATTGATTCATTCACATTTGAAGTAAAAGGAACCCCGGTTGTATCTACTTCTTCTAGTAATTCCACCATATCAATAATTTTATCTAGTTGATTGGTAAAGTCCGCTAATTCTTCTTCGGAGAAAGATAATTTTGATAATTTAGCGACATGTTTGACTTGTTCTTCTGTAATTGCCATAGATACCCTTCTTTCTATCATTTACTGAAATTTTCATTTTCAGATTAATCAATTGGATTGTATTTCTTTAAACAGCTTAGCACAGCTGTTCACTCTGTTCCTATTCTACCATAAAATGGTCGGATATTTTAGATGAAACCTTGAATTTCATTGATAATTTGTCGCTCGCAAAAATGACGGAAACATGTTATTATGAAAATGAAAAGAGAGATATGCAGGAACATACTTCTCTAGTAGCCACTACTAGTTATAAGAACTAGCGGCTTACTGAGTTATTGGTTTTATTTCAAACGCTTAACCGTTCAGCTCCTCAAAGCTTATGAACGGTTATTTTTGTTGTCTAAGACAAGCGCTAAGATAACGAAGATAATGGTCACAACAAGTGTTGCAAAACCAATCATCAGTCCCAACGCTGCTTCAACGGACAAAAACATTGCTCCTTTCATTAAGATAAGAAGAATTGCGCATAAGCATCAACCTCCTTTCTCAACTCAGAAAGTCCTCGTTCATATAACTTTTATGACTAAAATAAGCATACCATCAAATTACTACATAAAATCTGACAACGTTAATTTTTCTTCTTAAAAATGACTTGCATCTAACGCATCGACCATTTCTTGTTCATTCCAAACGGTCACGCCTAAGCTTTCAGCTTTGGTTAATTTACTGCCTGCATCTTCGCCAGCAACCACAATGTCAGTTTTTTTCGAAACACTCCCTGTAACTTTTCCACCAAGATTTTCAATTTTTTCTTTGGCTTCTTCGCGAGTGTACTGCGCTAATTTTCCTGTTAAAACAACTGTTTTGTCTTTGAAAGGTGACTCCACTTCTGCTAATTGTTCTGTCCGGAGACCTTTATATGTCAAGTTCACTTGGGCTTTTTCCAGTTCAGCCATTAATTCATGAACTTCCTCATTTTCAAAATACGTCACAACGCTGTCTGCGATTGTTTCGCCAATTGAATCCAAAGCCACAATTTCTTCCGCGGTTGCACGACTTAAGGTTGGTAAATCACCAAAATGCTCCGCTAAAATTTTCGCCGCTTTCGCCCCCACATGGCGAATCCCTAAGCCAAAAATCAAACGTTCGACAGAGTTTTCTTTACTCCCTTGAATGGCAGTATAAATGTTGTTTGCTGATTTTTCTTTGATTTTATCCAAAGTCATTAACTGTTCTTCTGTTAAGAAATACAGATCCGCTACGTCTTTCACTAATCCTTTGTCATACATTTGTGCTAACACTCTTGGCCCCAAGCCATCAATGTTCATTGCGTTTCGTGAGACAAAGTGATTCAGCCCTTCTTTAATTTGCGCAGGGCATTTTGGATTAATACAACGTAACGCCACTTCCTCATCTAAATGCACCAACTCACTATGACAAATTGGACAATGTGTCGGCATTTCATAAGGCTGACTATCGGCTGCACGTTTTTCAACTAGGACTTGCGCTACTTCTGGGATAATATCGCCGGCTTTGTAAATAATAACATGATCATTTAAACGGATATCTTTCATTTGAATAAAATCTGCATTATGCAAACTTGCCCGACTAACCGTGGTTCCCGCGACTCGTACAGGAGCCATGACCGCAGTAGGAGTGACCACTCCCGTGCGCCCAATTGTCCATTCAATATCTTCCACTACTGTCTCTGCTTCTTCTGGTGGAAATTTGTAGGCAATCGCCCAGCGAGGTGCTTTGACAGTGAAACCTAATTCATCTTGCAACGCAAATTCGTTCACTTTAATCACAATTCCATCGATTTCGTATGGCAAAGTGCTCCGCTTTTCATGGTATTCTTCAATGTAGGCCCAAACTTCATCGATTGACTGACATAATTGACGTTCAGGATTGGTTCTAAAACCAATTTCAGAAAGCTCTTCTAATGCCTCAAACTGCGTCTTCGCTTTCATCGGTCCAAAGTCAGCAACTGTGTATAAAAACGTATTTAAGTTCCGTTTCGCCACAATTTTTGTATCTAATTGGCGCAAACTTCCCGCCGCTGCATTCCGAGGATTGGCAAAAATATCTTGGCCATTTTCTTCACGTTCTTCATTCAATGCGACAAAGGATTGTTTAGGCATGTAGCACTCGCCACGAACTTCCACTGAAATGGGCTCCGTTAAACGCATCGGTACAGAGCGAACCGTTCGTAAGTTCTCTGTAATGTTTTCACCAACCGTTCCATCGCCTCGTGTTGCTCCGCGTACAAACACCCCGTTTTCATAACGTAATGAAATTGCTAACCCATCAATTTTTAACTCACAACAGTAAGCAACGGGTTTACCAATCGCCTTACGAACACGTTCATCAAAAGCAAAAATGTCTTCCTTGCTAAACCCATCATTTAAACTATACATTGGAATGTCATGCGGAGCTTTTTCAAAACCAGATAAAACTTTGCCACCTACACGTTGTGTCGGCGAATCTGGCGTGATTAAATCAGGAAACTCCGTTTCAATATCGACTAACTCTTTATACAAACGATCGTAAACATAATCTTCTACGGATGGTTGATCTTTGACATAATATTCATGGGAATATTGATTGAGTTGTTTTCTTAATTCTTGCGCACGAGTTGTCGCCGCCGTTAATGTTAATGGTTGTTGTTCCATCGTAGAACTCCTCCTCATAAGCGTAATGCTCCTATCGTCTTTTTAACACATTTACACTAAGATAGAAAATAAAAAGAATTTAACTAATGATGATTTCTCATTAAATCGCTGACCTATTTTGCATGTTAAATTTTTTCAATTGGTGCAAATGCCGCTAACAACCGTTTAATGCCTTTTTCTGGGAAAGCAATGTCCAACTCTAAGTCTTTGGCCGAACCGCCTACACGAACGACTGTACCAACGCCCCATGCTTTATGTTGGACCTTATCACCTGCTTGCCAAGAAACTTTTTCGCCACCACTTGCCACTTTGTTGCTAACTGATTTTGTAGCTGGTTGTGTATAAGCTGGTTTACTTGCGCTGGGCTTAAATACTTTAGGATCAAAGGTGCGCGCTGGAGCTTTCTGTAAATTGGCTGCCGCCCCTTGTTTCATTAAACGCTCCGCCTCAATTTCTTCTAAAAAGCGACTTGGTCGATTATATTGCGTGCGACCATATAATGTTCTCGAATAAGCATTCGTTAAGAACAAGGCTTCTTCCGCTCGTGTGATACCAACATAAGCCAAGCGCCGTTCTTCTTCCAGTTCACTTTCTTCTAGCATGGCACGTGATAATGGGAAAACCCCTTCTTCTAAGCCCATTAAAAAGACCACTGGAAATTCCAGCCCTTTGGCCGCATGCAACGTCATTAAGGTTACCTGCGAAGAGCTCTCTTCTAAATTATCTAAATCAGAAACCAAGGCTAAATCTGTTAAGAAATCCGCCAATTTTGTTTCTTCGCCATTTGGATCGTCGTTGTTTTGCGCTTCAAAACGTTTATCAAATTCTTGTGTCACAGATAAAAATTCGTCCAAGTTTTCTAAGCGAGCTTGAGACTCTAAATTATTTTGCGCCATCAAAGCTTCCCGATAACCACTACGTTGTAAAGTTTCTTTCACCAATTCTGTAATCGTTAAATAGGGCACTGTTTTCGTTAAGTCTTGAATCATCATGCCAAAATTACCAAGCTCTTTACCCGCTTTTCCTGAAATATTTGCCAAATCAACATTTTGGGCAGCTTCCAGCAAAGCCCAACCATGCGTATCCGCAAATAGCCGTAATTTTTCAATTGAACTTTTACCGATTCCTCGTTTTGGTTCATTGACAATTCGTTCAAAACTAATCGAATCATCTGGATTGGCAATCAAACTTAAATAAGCCAAAATATCTTTAATTTCTTTACGGTCGTAGAATTTATGTCCGCCCACCATGGTATACGGAATATTAGATTTCAAGAGCATTTCTTCCACTACACGGGATTGAGCATTGGTCCGATATAATACCGCAAAATCACCATAAATTCGGTCATTTTCCCGCATTTCTTTTTGGATTTGGCTCACAATAAATTGTGTTTCATCCCGTTCTGTGTCCCCGCGATAATAGACAATTTTTTCACCGTCTATATTTTCTGTCCACAGTTCTTTCTCGCGGCGGTTACGGTTATTTTTGATGACATCATTCGCAGCCGCCAAAATGTTTTTGGTGGATCGATAATTTTGTTCTAGCAAAATTACACTGGCATCTGGATAATCTTTTTCAAAATCCAAGATATTTTGCATATCCGCCCCGCGCCAACCATAGATACTTTGGTCGGCATCACCTACGACACACAGATTTTTGAAACGTGCAGCCAATAAATTGACTAAGGTATATTGTGCATGATTGGTATCTTGGTATTCATCCACATGAATATAGTGAAATTTATTTTGGTAGAAAGCCAACGTATCTGGTTGTTCATTAAATAAACGAATCGTATTCATAATCAAATCATCAAAATCCATACATTGGTTTTTGCGCAATTCTTTTTGATAGGCTTCATAGCATTTTGCGACAATTTCTTCATATAAGGAACCTTGCATTTCAGCAACTTTTTCAGGCGTTTGTAATTCATTTTTGGCATTGCTAATCGTACCTAAAATTGAGCGAGGATCATATTTTTTTGAATCAATATTTAAGTCGTTTAAGATGCGTTTCATTAATGTTTTTTGTTCCGATGGGTCAATAATTGTAAAATTACGGTTGTAACCAATCTGATCCACATCACGACGTAAAATTCTTACACACATGGAGTGAAAAGTGGAGACCCATACATCTTCGCCACCCGTTTCCAGTAATTTATTTACACGCTCTTTCATTTCTTTAGCAGCTTTATTGGTAAACGTAATCGCCAAAATATTCCATGGATTTACTTCTTTTTCCTCAATTAGATAGGCAATTCGGTGTGTTAAAACCCGCGTTTTTCCACTACCAGCACCAGCCATGACTAACAGTGGTCCTTCTGTATGCAAAACGGCTTCTTCTTGTCGAGGATTCATTCCCTGAACCAAGGCATGTTTTTGTGTCATATTAAACGTCCTCTCTCTTTTTTCAATCTTATACAGTATACCAAAAATCCCTTTGAAGTTCTTTAGAAAAGAACAAAAAATCTTTTTCTTTTTATATGAAATTTTCTTGTAAATCAAGTCAAACCGCAGTACATTAGTAAGTAGTGATGGAGGCTAAAAATGAAATGAATAATGATGTACATGAAATTAAACAATTAGATGGTACCCGAATCGGCTTTATCCTTAAAGGCATCGTCGTCGGAATTCTTGTCGGCTTTGTTGTCAGCTTATTTCGCTTAGGCATTGAAAAAATTGGCGAACAAGTCGTTCATCTGTATCAAACGTTTCACGAAAAAACCTTTTGGATGATTCCTTGGTTCTTATTTTCTCTCGTGCTTGCTTATTTATTAGGACGACTGATCAAAAGCGAACCAGCAATTAAAGGCAGTGGCATTCCCCAAGTGGAAGGACAACTTCAAGGTCAATTAGAAATTCACTGGTTTCCAGTGCTTTGGAAAAAATTTATCGGTGGGATCTTAGCGATTAGTCCTGGGCTATTTTTGGGACGTGAAGGTCCTTCAATTCAACTAGGTGCAGTGGTTGGACAAGGCTATAGTCAATGGCGGCAAAGCACCAAGTCTGAAGAAAAAATTTTAATCAGTAGTGGTGCCAGTGCTGGTTTAGCCGCCGCTTTTAATGCACCAATCGCAGGACTTTTATTTGTTCTAGAAGAGGTTCACCATTCCTTTTCACCTTTAGTTTGGTTAACCTCTTTTTCTGCGGCCATTTCCGCTAACTTTGTTTCTTTGCATTTCTTCGGATTGCAGCCAGTTCTTTATATTGGTCCGGTTAAATCTTTGCCTTTAGAGTACTATTGGACATTAGTACTGCTGGGCGTTTTGCTAGGATTATTAGGTTGGATATATCAAAAAACATTGTTGTCCTTACCAAAAGTATATGGAAAAATCAAAGGCCTTTCTTCTAATTATTATGGTTTTGTTTCTTTTATTTTGATTTTACCGATTGGTTATTTCTTTCCACATTTACTTGGCGGTGGGAATCAAATTGTTTTAGCTTTAGGCAATCAACCGACTACGATTTGGGCTTTAGTCGGCTTACTGGTTTTACGTTTTGTTTTTTCAATGGTTTCTTACGGTTCGAATCTCCCTGGTGGTATTTTCTTGCCTATTCTAACTTTAGGTGCCATTATCGGAACATTGTATGGCAGTCTACTTGTCCAATACGTAGGGATGGATCCAATTTTTGTGAAAAACTTTTTAATTTTTGCCATGGCTGGTTATTTTACTGCGATTGGTAAAGCACCGTTAACAGCGATTATTTTAGTAACAGAAATGGTCGGCAATTTTTCTCATTTAATGTCTTTAGGGGTTGTCGCTTTAGTTAGTTATATTACCATCGATAGTCTTGGCGGCAAGCCAATTTATGAAAGCTTATTAGAACGTTTGGTTCCTTCTAAAGTAAGTAATATTCGTGGCCACAAAACGATTATCGAATTACCTATCACTGCAGAAAGTTCCTTAGATGATACGATGGTACGTGATTTTGTCTGGCCTAAACAAATGTTGCTCACTTCCATTCGGCGTGGCGAATCGGAAATTTTAACACATGGTGATACTGTTATGCATGTTGGCGATGTGCTCATTATTTTGACCGATGAAAAACTCGCTTACCAAGTCAAAAAAGAGATTTATCAAAAAACTTTACCGAATGATTTAGTGAATTAAAGAAAGCTGCTGAACCTGAGTTCAGCAGCTTTCTTTTTTTCTTATGACTGTTTTTTAATTTTTTTGAATGTTTTTGACCGTTTTAGATTGATTAGCGTTTTCATTTGTGCTATTATATCCATGAAATGAGGGATGAAAATGCTTACGGAAGAACGACATCAAAAAATTTTACAATTGTTAGATCAAAAATCAGTCGTCAAATCGCAAGAACTTGCTAGCTTGTTCAATGCTTCAGAATCCACAATCCGCCGCGATTTACAAGAATTAGAAGACGCCAATTTGTTAGAACGCATTCACGGCGGCGCTAAGCGTATTCTTAATTTAGGCTTTGAACAAAACATGACGGAAAAATCAATCAAAAACACGCACGAAAAGCAAAAGATTGCTTCTTTAGCCGTTAGTTGTGTACAAGATGGCGATATGATCTATTTAGATGCTGGTTCAACCACGTTAGAAATGATCCCTTTTTTAGTTGGGAAACAAATCCATGTAGTGACGAATTCCGTGCATCACGCTGCAAAACTTAGCGATATGGAAATTCCCACTATTATGCTTGGTGGTACTTTGAAGCTCTCCACTAAAGCAATCATTGGTGCCACTAGTATGGAACAGCTACAACATTTTCGTTTTAACAAAGCTTTTTTAGGAACTAACGGCGCACATTTAGAGTTTGGTTTAACGACGCCTGATCCCGAAGAAGCAGCGCTAAAAGCCTTGGCTATTCATCAAGCAGAAACAGCCTATGTTTTACTGGATCATACAAAATTTAATGAAGTAACGTTTACCAAAGTGGAAGAATTAGAGTCAGTTACTTTACTAACTGACTACTGCCCTGCTGAATCGCTTCAAGGATTCCAGCAAAAAACTATTTTAATGGAGGCAAACAAATGATTTACACAGTGACTTTAAACCCTTCTATCGACTTTATCGTTCATGTCGATCATCTACAAATTGGTGATTTAAATCGGATGACGAATGATTTTAAATTACCTGGCGGCAAAGGAATCAACGTTTCACGTATTTTAAAACGTATGGAGACAGAATCCACTGCCTTAGGTTTTTTAGGTGGTTTTACAGGCTCATTCATTGCTGATTGGTTGAAAAAAGAAGAAATCCAAACGAATTTCACTCCCGTGTCTGCTGATACACGAATCAACATTAAATTGAAATCAGATACTGAAACAGAAATTAACGGCTTAGGACCTGCTCTAACAAACGAAGAAATTCAAGAACTAAAACAAGCAGTTAGTCGTGTTCAGGCTGGTGATATTGTTGTTCTTTCAGGAAGTACACCTGCTTCTCTACGCAAAGGATTTTACGAAGAATTAATCCAAATTGTGAAGGAAAAAGGCGCAGAATTTGTTATTGATACGACAGGTGAAGATTTAATGAACGCTTTGTCACAAAAGCCTTTATTGGTCAAGCCAAATAATCATGAGTTGGCAGAATTATATCATACAACCTTTACAAGTATTGAAGATATTTTACCTTATGGACATCGGTTACTAGAAGAAGGAGCACAACACGTAATTATCTCAATGGCTGGTGATGGTGCATTACTTTTCACAACAGAAGGTGTTTATCGTTCCAACGTTTTAAAACGTCCACTGAAAAATTCTGTCGGCGCTGGCGACTCAATGATTGCTGGTTTTATTGGCAACTTTTCAAAAACACAAGATCCTTTAGAGGCTTTCAAATGGGGTGTCGCTTGCGGTAGCGCGACCGCATTTTCTGATGATTTAGCCTCAGAAGATTTTATCCAAGAACTTATTCACGAAGTAACAATTGAAAAAATTTCAGAATAAATCCACTAAGGGAGGAAAATAGAGTGAACATTAATGATTTATTAATAAAAGATGTCATGATTATGGATTTACAAGCTACTGATAAAAAAGGCGCGATTGATGAAATGGTCCAAAAATTATACGATGGTGGCCGCATCTCTGACATTGACACTTACAAAGAAGGAATTTTAAAACGCGAAGCACAAACATCGACTGGTTTAGGCGACGGCATCGCTATGCCTCACGCAAAAAATAGTGCCGTAAAAGAACCGACAGTTCTTTTTGCTAAAAGTAAAAAAGGTGTTGATTATGAAGCACTAGATGGACAACCTACTTATCTATTCTTCATGATTGCTGCTCCAGAAGGCGCCAATGATACACATCTCCAAGCGCTTGCGGCCCTTTCTCGATTACTTATCGATCCAGAATTTGTTGGCAAATTGAAAGAAGCGGAAACTCCAGAAGCTGTACAAGCACTTTTCCAAGCAGCGGAAGATCAAAAAGAAGCGGAAGAAAAAGCAGAACAAGAACAAACAACGCCAGCACCAGAAAGCAATCGTAAATATATTATTGCTGTGACTGCTTGTCCTACAGGAATTGCTCATACTTACATGGCCGAAGATGCGCTGAAGAAAAAAGCAAAAGAAATGGGCGTAGACATTAAAGTAGAAACAAACGGTTCAGAAGGAATTAAAAATCGTTTAACTGCTGAAGATATTGCTCGTGCTGATGGCGTGATTGTCGCAGCCGATAAAAAAGTAGAAATGAATCGATTTGATGGTAAAAAATTAGTCAATCGTCCCGTCAGTGATGGAATTCGTAAAACCGAAGAACTAATTAACTTAGCCATTAGTGGTGAAGCTCCTACTTTCCATGGCAGTGACTCGGCTGCAAGCGACCAAGAGGATTCAGCGGAAGGTTCAATCGGTTCTCGTATCTATAAAGATTTAATGAATGGTGTTTCTCATATGTTACCTTTCGTTATTGGTGGCGGAATTGCCATTGCTCTTTCCTTTATGATTGATCAATTTATCGGGGTTCCTCAAGATCAATTAGCCAATTTAGGGAATTACAATGACGTAGCTAGCTGGTTTAACCAAATTGGTGGCGCAGCATTTGGCTTTATGTTACCTGTCTTAGCTGGTTTTATTGCTTCTAGTATCGGGGATCGTCCAGGCTTAGTTGCTGGTTTCGCGGCTGGTGCATTAGCAAACGCCGGAGGAGCTGGGTTCCTTGGGGCCCTAATCGGTGGTTTCTTAGCTGGTTATGTAGTGGTTCTTTTACGTAAAGTTTTCAAAGGCTTGCCAAAATCATTAGATGGAATTAAAACCATTTTATTCTATCCAGTTTTTGGTTTGATTATTACAGGCTTATTAATGTTAGTCATTAACATCCCAATGAAAGCAATTAATGATGCGTTAAATCATTTCCTACTTGGCTTAGATGGCACAAATGCTGCTTTACTTGGTGCCTTATTAGCTGGTATGATGGCCATCGACTTAGGTGGACCAGTTAACAAAGCTGCTTATGTTTTCGGTACAGCTACGCTAGCAAGTACTGTTGCAGAAGGTGGCAGCGTGGTCATGGCTTCTGTAATGGCTGGCGGAATGGTTCCTCCATTAGCAATTTTCGTAGCAACTCGTTTATTTAAAAATAAATTTACAAAAGATCAACAAGATGCCGGCTTAACCAATATTGTAATGGGACTTTCTTTTGTCACTGAAGGGGCAATTCCTTTTGCAGCAGCTGACCCATTACGTGTGATTCCAAGTTTCGTGGTAGGTTCTGCCTTTACTGGTGCGTTGGTTGGTGCGTTTGGTATCAAATTATTGGCACCACATGGAGGAATCTTCGTCGTCTTCCTATTAAGTAATCCATTACTATATCTATTGTTCATCTTAATTGGGGCGATTATTTCAGGAATTGTCTACGGACTTTTGAAAAAACCTGTCGAAGTACCTGCTTAAAAAAAGCAAAAAAGCGATTCAACCATGGTTGAATCGCTTTTTTATTATTTTCTCTTTATCGCATAATTTTCTAAATACTCAGGATTTCCTTTGCTTCTGATATACGTGTACACGCCCATCACAAAGGCCCCAAGGGTATTGGTAAATAAATCCCCCATCGTATCCATTAAAGCAGCACGCCCAATAAATGGTTGGCCGTTGGACATATTATAGCGTTGTAAGTTCATGTTCCCTAATGAATCGCAGATAAATTCCCAGAATTCCCAGAAGACGCCACAAAGCCCTGCAAATGCAAACCCAAATAATAAAAATAACCACGGGGAAACATCGGCGTACTTCGTTTTCTTCAATAGGAAACCAGCAATACCATAACCCACAGCAGTTAACAGCATCGGACTAACAAAGTGTAAAATTTTATCCCAGAACGAAATGATTGAGATCATATGCAACGAGGTTCCTAGGAATACTGAAATAAATAAGAAAAACCAGTAAAAATAAACGATAGTCGGTGGCATAATAATTTTTAAAAATTTATTGACAAGATCCGGTAAAAAGATTAGACCAATTCCAAGTAAACATTCGATAACAAACGTCACACCTTGTTTTGTTGAATACTTAGCCGTAAAAAATTCCCAGAGATTGTACGTCAAGCATAAGATGCCAAACACCACTAATCCATATTTAATTTTCGAATAATTTTTATCCATTTTGACACACCCTTTCAAAAGTTATTTTATATGAAAAAAACTGTAGATGAAAGACACCTTCCATCTACAGTTTTAGAAAACTCTATCGAATGAAGAGCTTATTAAAAATGTTTATTTTTCAACAGCTGTTTCAGTAATTGTTTCAACAGCACGTTTCATACGAATATCGTGTTCTAACATGTCGTTGTTTAATACTTTACGTACTTGCGCTTCAGGCATGTTGTATTGTTCTGCTAAATCTTTCACTTCAGCATCGATGTCTTCTTGTGTTACTTCGATGTTTTCAGCTTTGGCAACTGCTTCAATCACTAAGTTTGTTTTTGTGCGTGTTTCTGCTTCGCCTTCAAATTGTTTGTGTAAATCTTCTTCTGTAGAACCAGTTAATTGGTAGTACATTTCAGGAGAAATTCCTTGGCGTTGCATGTTGTTTAAGAATTCATCCATTGAACGGTGAACTTCGTCGTGAACCATTACGTGTGGTAATTCAACGATTTCAGCATTTTCAACAGCTAAACGAATTGCTTCTTCGTCTTTTGCTTCTTCAGCTGCTGCTTCTTTTGCTTCTGTCAATTCTTTACGGAATTTTTCTTTTAATTCGTCTAATGATTCTACTGAATCGTCAACGTCTTTTGCAAATTCATCATCCAATTCTGGTAATTCTTTTGCTTTTACTTCATGAACAGTTACTTTGAAGACTGCTTCTTTACCAGCTAAATCTTCTGCTTGGTAATCTTCAGGGAAAGTAACGTTTACTTCTACTTCTTCGCCAGCTTTTTTGCCAACTAATTGGTCTTCAAAGCCTGGAATAAATGAATTAGAACCTAGTTCTAATGAGTAATTTTCGCCTTTGCCGCCTTCAAATGCTTCGTCGCCTAAGAAGCCTTCAAAGTCGATAACTACAGTATCGCCATTTTCAGCAGCGGCATCTTCTTTGATTACTAATTCAGCTTGAGATTCTTGTTCGCGTTTCAAACGTGCTTCCACGTCTTCATCTGTTACTTCACGGTCTTGTTTAGACACTGTTAAGTTTTTGTATTCGCCTAATTTTACTTCAGGTTTTACAGTTACTTCAGCAGTGATAACCCAGTCTTCCCCTTTATTCATGCTTTCAACATCAATTTTTGGTTGTGCTACTGGTTCAATTCCTGCTTCTAATACAGCCGCTTCATATGCTTCTGGTAAAACAGCGTTTAACGCATCTTCGTATAACGCTTCTTCTCCATACATACGGTTAAAAACAGTACGTGATACTTTTCCTTTACGGAAACCAGGTACGTTTAAGTTTTTTTTCACTTTATTGAACGCTTGCGTTAATCCTTTTTCGATTACTGCTTGTTCGATTGAAAAAGTTAATACACCATCATTAGTGCCTTTTTTTTCCCATTTCGCAGACATTTGTTTCCCTCCGAATAACATTTAATTTTATACATCAAACTTTATTTATGCATACCTTTAAATAGTACACTATCCCTAGGAAAATGTAAATATTTTAAGTGCTAAGAAGTGAAAGAAAGACTCGATTTTTAGCAAACTATCAGTTTTTTAATTTTTTCGGATTAAAAAAGCATAGAATTTCGAGAAATTTCCTTCTTAAAACACTAAAAGATTGTGAACAAAATATCTTGTTCACCATCGGATGTAATCGCTTTACTTTATGAATGGCCCATTATAGAATGTATGTACTTAATATTTACACATTATATATTTTCGTCATTATACATATAATATCAAAAAAGGAGAGGATGGTTTTGAATAAGTTCGTATGGGGAATCTTTTCTTGCATCATATCATGGCTTTTTTTATCGCTGACTCAACCTTTGATAGCTCATTCTGAAACACTGAACCCTACAACTCACGCCTCTACTTTTAGTGAAACATTTACTTCAGTTTCAACAGAACAACAAACAACTCAAGCAACCGATATCGTGGAACAAGAAACCGAGCAAACCCATGCTTCCTCTGAAAACGATGAACCTATGGCACCTACGCCAGCTAGTGTTTCTGTTGGTAATAGCACCTTAAAAAGTACCTTAAGCACGGGAACGTATAACCAAGATATTATCACACTTTCGTATGAATACAGTGTGACACTTATCGGCTTAGCAATTAATGATCGACCGATTATTGCTATTCAACTTCCTACAGAAATTTCAAGCCAGTTAGATAACGACACTCTAAAGCAACAAGATTTTCTGACTCTTTTAACAGGGACTGTCAGTTATCCAGGAACAGCCACTCAAGATATTCACAGTTCAACTAACGGCGTCAGCCTCTCTTATAGTAGCACTTATCATTCTGTTTATCTGACTTTTCCAAGTAGCACCTTGGTGTTACTTCCCGGAACCAAATGGTCTGCCGCCATTTCGTTTGATGTGGGCGCACTTTATAAACGAGGAATTTCAATCCCTCCTGCTCTTAACGGCAAAGACTATCCGATTCGAGGAACCTTTACAGATGTCGGCACTGGATTAGGCGCAATTAATATTATTATTGGGAATAATACAAAAACAGGCATAATTAGCAAAGCTCAACTTAGTTTAGGTAATTATCCCGTTCCTCAAGTCACACCAGCCAAACTAACTCAACCAAATCATCTGGACACTACTGTAACAGGGACCATTCAACAAGTACAAGACCCAAACTATAACTACTCTGTTCAATTAACCTTGAACCGCCATGATGGCACCACTACCCCCATTGTGGTGAAAGGGATTTCTGTCGATGCAGCCGGAAATTTCTCGACATCGTTAGCTTCACCATTAGAATATGGCGACACGCTCTCTACAATTGTCTTTGCTCGTTCAAAAACGTCAACCGACTATATTCAAAGCAGCCCCTCAGCTGACCAAAGTGTCAATTGGTCAATCCAACCAGTCACAAACGTAGTCGCCAATGCCGGCTCAACTCAACTTTCAGGTAAAGCTTCTCAAGTATCTAACGGAACCTATCAAGTTAAAGTACAAATAAATGGTGGTTCTATTTCCACAACGTCCTTAGATTCCAATGGCCATTTTCAATTTGCTAATTTACCCACTTTCCAAGGGGGAGAAACGGTCAGCTTGTGGGTCCAAGGTCTCAGCAATCGCACTGGCCTGCCTTTGTTAACCAGTTCTACTGTTTCTCAAACAGTTGCTTATCCTGTGCCTCAACTAACGGTTACGCAAATCATTGAGCGGAAAAATGCACAAGGGCTCTGGGAAGCTGCAAACTCTGTCGTAAGTGGTCAAATCATTCGTTTTACGTTAACCACACGTTTAACCAATCAACCAGCAACGTGGATGAATCAGCAATTACGAGCAACGGTGCCTAAAGGACTGTCCCAACTTTCAGCTGCTACATTAACAAAACAATCAGCAGCAGGTTTAAGTACGCCAATAGCTGGGCTTCAACTTTTAACTGATAGTTCCACTGGTTTGCCGTATTGGAGTTATCATAATTCGCTGCCAGCAGATAATTTTACGGAAGCCAATACACAATTCACCTTACAATATACAGCAACGGTTACAGAAGAATGGATAAACCAATTTCTTTTATTTTCTAGCACGGTTACTGGCAATGATGGTGGCGGAACGCCAATTACGCCAATCACTAAAGAACAATCTTTACCTATCAAAAACGGTACCCTCCGTTTTGTGCAGATGCCAACTACAGTTTCCTTTAAAAATTTACCTTTCCCCAGCAAACGAACCATATACTCACCATCGACCATCAGCGCTCCTTTCCTCATTGCCGATGGTCGAGTTGCAAAAACACCATGGCATTTGTTGGTAAGAGAGAGTCAGCCCATGCATTCAACTTCTACAAATAAAACGATCCAGCAAGCTTTCATTTATCGAAAAAATGGCAGTGATTTTCCTCTCTCCTCTTTAGCAACCGAAGTTTATCAACACACCGCAACGGACGATAACAATGTAGAAATTCCTTGGAACCAACAAAATGGACTTTTTTTAAGCGTTGCTCCTGACCTTAATTTAACGGTCAAAGAATCTTACACTGCCGAATTACAATGGATTCTTTCTGATACACCCCTCTAATTAGGATTTAGCTTTTTTAAAAGTTAAAAATAAACAAGAAAGAAGGAATAAAAAATGAAAAAGATCGTGCGCATTTCAAGCATTTTGTTCGTTGCTACGCCTCTTATGCTTTTAAATAGTCCAAAAGTTGAAGCAGCTCAAGTCGCTTCTATTCAATCCAACGCTGATATTACGTTTGCTCTTGATAATACTGTCACGCCACCTGTCAACCCGACGAACCCTTCTCAGCCTGTGACACCTAATCCTGCTGATCCTCATCAACCTGGTACAGCCGGACCCCTTAGTATTGACTATGTTTCAAATATCCATTTTGGATCAAAACAAATTCAAGCCGGAACAGCGATCTATTCGGCACAACTGGATCAAGTGCAAAATAGTACTGGCGATTTAATTAGCGTGCCAAACTATGTTCAAGTAACTGACAAACGTGGTCTAAATCTTGGCTGGAAATTATCAGTTAAACAGAGTGCGCAATTTGCTACAAGTGATTCAACACCCGCTGTTTTGGATAATGCATCCTTGACCTTTTTAGCAGCAACACCCAATTCAACACAGTTACTTTCTTTGGCGCCATTAACGGTCCCAGTAACCTTGGATCCAACTGGTGCCGCCACTTCTCCTGTGGCGACTGCCGCTCTTTCAACAGGAATGGGCACTTGGACATTAGCTTTTGGTAGCGGAGCGACCGCTGCTCAAGGCATTCAATTAACTGTTCCTGCGACAACGAAAAAAGTTGCAGCTAAACAATATAAAACAACGCTTACTTGGATTTTGGATGATACACCACTTTAAAAGAAAACAAACAAGGTATTGCATGAAACAACTTCATGCAATACCTTGTTATAAAAA
Source organism: Enterococcus sp. AZ035 (assembly GCF_050548325.1). NCBI lineage: Bacteria > Bacillati > Bacillota > Bacilli > Lactobacillales > Enterococcaceae > Enterococcus > Enterococcus sp. AZ035. Next base: position 461,524 of record NZ_CP172958.1, on the reverse strand, counting down.
ATTGTCAAAAAGGAGTGCACACTATGAATCAGCAGCTTTTTAAATGGCTCCATGCTATTAGCGTCATCATTTTTTTATTTTTTATTGGCTCTTATTCTGTAGAAGCAAGCGAAATGACTTTTTCTGTAAAAGCCATTTTACCCGACAATCAACGAACCAAAGAGACAAGTTATTTTGATTTACGTGTCGCTCCAAACCAAACACAAAAGCTACAAATCGAACTAACGAATCAAACAGCCAACGACATTACCGTGCTAGCTTCAGCCAATGCAGCGATTACTAATGATAATGGCTTGGCAGATTATTCTCATGCTGAAACAAAAAAAGATCCGTCTGCACCTTTTACTTTTAATGAGATTGCGCAATTGCCAAAAGAAATCCACCTACCTAAACACTCAACCAAGACTGTTGAATGTCAGCTTACTTTACCGGAAAAACCATTTAATGGGTACGTTTTAGGAGGACTCTACTTTGAACAAAAGTCAGATGAACAACCTGCTCACTCAGAAAACGGTGTGGCCATCAATAATCGTTTTTCTTATGTAGTCGGTGTCTTACTTAGTGAAACAGATGAACCTGTTCAGCCAGAATTATCTTTAAATGAAGTAAAAACCGATCAAGCTAACGGTCGTAACCGCGTATTAATGAATCTCCAAAACAAACAAGCGGCTATGATTAAAAAATTACAAGTCGATGCCTCTTTGTATTATGAAAAAGAAACCAAACCTCGCTACGAAAATCACCAAGAGTCGTTAACAATGGCTCCTAATACAAATTTTAATTATCGGATTGACTTAAAGGAACAACCTTTTGTTCCTGGAAATTATACTGTAAAAATCAAAGCAAACGATGGCTATCAAGACTATTCGTGGGAAAAACACTTAGTCATCCAAGAAAAAGAAGCTAAAAAATACAATGCTACCGCCGTCAACCTCCCACCTGAAAAACACACCAATTTCCCTTGGAAACTGGTGAGTAGCATCACGCTGGTTTTTCTATTCATTTTGGGAAGCACGATTTATTATTTCAAGAAAAAAATACGTGAATCGCAACAATAAAAAAGCACATCGACAATTGTCGATGTGCTTTCATAATCACTTAATTATTTTGTATATTCTTCAACTAATGCAACGACTTCTTCCATCGTGTCGCATTCTTTTAATGCGCGGTCAGCAAGTTCAGCCATTTTAGTTGTGTCTAGACGTTTCATCAAGCTACGTGTTTTAAGGATAGATGTAGCACTCATTGAGAACTCATCTAAGCCCATACCCAATAGTAATGGAACAGCTGTTTGATCGCCCGCCATTTCACCACACATACCAGCCCATTTACCTTCAGCGTGTGCTGCATCAATTACATTTTTAATTAAACGTAAGATTGATGGGTTGTATGGTTGGTATAAGTAAGAAACGCGTTCGTTCATACGGTCTGCCGCCATTGTGTATTGGATTAAGTCGTTAGTTCCAACACTAAAGAAGTCAACTTCTTTGGCAAATTTATCAGCTAATACGGCAGCTGCTGGAATTTCAATCATAATACCTACTTGGATATCGTTTGAAACTTCAACACCTTCGTTGACTAATTTTTGTTTTTCGTCTTCAAAGATTGCTTTCGCTGCTCTAAATTCTTTCAAAGTAGCAACCATTGGGAACATGATACGTAAGTTACCATGAACAGACGCACGTAATAATGCACGCATTTGTGTACGGAACATGCCGTCACCTAGTTCTGATAAGCTAATACGTAATGCACGGTAACCTAAGAATGGGTTCATTTCGTGTGGTAATGTTAGGTAAGGAAGCTCTTTGTCCCCACCAATATCCATTGTACGAACCACAACTGGTTTTCCTTCCATTCCTTCAAGAACTGCTTTATACGCTTGGTATTGGTCCTCTTCAGTTGGAAAGTCAGATGAATCCATGTATAAGAATTCTGTACGATATAAACCAACAGCTTCGCCGCCGTTTTTGTGTACGCCTTCTAAATCTTTTGGTGTACCAATGTTTGCAGCTAACTCAACATGTTTGCCGTCAGCTGTCACTGTTTCTGCATTTTTTAGTTTATCCCATTCTGCTTTTTGATCTGCATAAGCTTTTGCTTCTGCTTCAAATTCAGATTTTTCAGCATCTGTTGGGTCAATAATAACATCCCCAATGATTCCGTTCACTGCTAAAATATCGCCTGCTTTTACTTTGTCAGTAATTTCTTTTGTACCAACGATTGCAGGGATTTCTAACGAACGAGCCATGATGGCTGAGTGAGAAGTACGTCCGCCGATGTCTGTCACAAAGGCTTTAACATACGTACGGTCTAATTGTGCAGTATCACTAGGTGTTAAGTCATGGGCAACCACGATTACTTCTTCGTTAATCATTGAAGGATTTGGAAGAGTCACACCTAATAAATGTGCTAAGATACGTTTGGCAACGTCACGAATATCTGCTGCACGCTCTTGCATGTAAGCATTGTCGTCCATTGCTTCAAACATACCAATATACATATCCGTAACTTCTTTCAAGGCAGCTTCTGCATTGACTTTGTTGTCTTGGATATTTTGTTTGATTTGACCAACCATTTCTGGGTCAGATAAAACCATTAAATGAGCATCGAAAACTTGCGCTTCTGCTTCACCAAGGCTTTGAGCTGCTTTGTCGCGAATTGCTTGCAACTCTTCAGTAGATTTTGCTAAAGCATCGTCTAAGCGAGTTGCTTCTGCATCAGTATCTTCTACGGAAGTTTTGTTGAAAGACAAGTCAGGTTGAACTAGCAGGTAAGCTTTAGCAACAGCAACGCCATCACTTGCGGCAATCCCTTTTAGCATCTCAGACATTATTCAGCCAATCCTTCTTTTTGTAATGTTTCAACGATTGCTGCCATTCCTTCAGCTTCGTCAGCACCATCAACAGTGATTGTTACGTCAGAACCTTGACCAACGCCTAAAGACATAACGCCCATGATTGATTTTAAGTTAACAGATTTACCTTTGTATTCTAAGTTAATATCTGAGTTAAATTTGCTTGCAGTTTGTACTAATAAAGTAGCTGGACGTGCGTGAATTCCTGTTTCTGCTACAATGTGAAATTCTTTCTTTTCCATATAAATCGGTCTCCTTCGTAAATAAAAAATTTTTATGTTAGGGTTTTCCTTTCTTGATACGCTAAAATCAAACGTCTACTCGAAAAAAGACCCTTTCAGTTTCTAAGATTACCATTTTTTTCTATCTTACACAACACTTTTTGCTTAAATTTCGTGATGTTTTGCACTGACTATTCTTCCTCTTTTTGGTAACGATAAATGATTCGTCCATTTAACCCCGCTTCTCCAACAATTTCCGCGCGGTCAGGTAAAGAAATCCAAGCATCACGAAATTGGAAAAATTCATTTTGCTCCACGATTAATTCAGAGATTTCTCCAGCTTTTAATGAAGCAATTTTTTCTACAAAAGGATTTTCAGCCATTGATTTCACCACTCTTTCTCTTAAATATCAACTCTTATAGTTTACTTGAAAATGGCGCAATTGTCTGTAAAAAAATCGAATCTTTGCCTTTTTTTAAACAAGGTCTTTTACTTGATTCTCTTACAAAAAATGCTATAATAACCTCAAAGGTCAAAAATGGTCAAGTGGTTTTATAGACAGAATTTATTCCTGCTATCTAGTACTTGGCTGGTTTGAGGAAAAATGGTCTGTTTATTAGAAATAATAGAGCAAACAACTATTTTTCTGGCCTCAGTTATTTTGAAAGGATGTGTTTCATTCAATGATTTGTCAAAATTGTCAACAAAATGAAGCAACAATTCATTTATATGCAAATGTGAATGGTCAAAGAAAACAACTGGACTATTGCCAAAGCTGCTATCAAAAATTAAAAAATCAAGCAAATAATTCCCCTCAAAATATGGGACAAGACCCTTTTGGCTTTGGGAGTTTAGACGATTTATATCGTTCTCTTTCTCGCCAAATGCAACAAGGTAATCCTTATGAACAACAAACACCACCCACTCAATTTGGTGATGGTGGTAATGGAGGTCAACCCCCTCGCGGAGGCGCTGGCGCTGGTCAAGGTTTACTAGGCGAGTATGGGATTAACATCACCGAAGCGGCACGCCAAGGAGATATCGATCCTGTGGTAGGACGTGACCAAGAAATTAAGCGTGTCATTGAAATCTTAAATCGCCGTACAAAAAACAACCCCGTTTTAATCGGTGAACCAGGTGTTGGTAAAACAGCCGTTGTCGAAGGTTTAGCCCAAAAAATTGTCGATGGCGATGTGCCCCAAAAATTATTGGACAAAGAAGTCATTCGTTTAGATGTGGTTTCACTTGTTCAAGGAACTGGTATTCGCGGACAATTTGAAGAACGGATGCAAAAATTGATTGAAGAAATCACTGAAGCTGAAAATGTCATTTTATTTATTGATGAAGTCCATGAAATTGTGGGTGCTGGTGCTGCTGGTGATGGCAATATGGATGCTGGCAATATTTTAAAACCAGCCTTAGCACGTGGTGAATTACAATTAGTCGGTGCCACAACTTTAAATGAGTACCGTATTATTGAAAAAGATGCTGCCTTAGAACGTCGGATGCAACCAGTCCAAGTAGATGAGCCAACCGTTGCCGAAACCATAACGATTTTACATGGTTTGCAAAAACGTTATGAAGATTATCATCATGTTAAATATACAGATGAAGCGATTAACGCAGCAGCAAACTTATCCAATCGTTACATTCAAGATCGCTTTTTACCAGATAAAGCGATTGACTTGTTAGATGAATCTGGTTCAAAAATGAATCTAACTATCCAACTCGTCGATCCAAAAACAATTGATAAAAAATTAGCAGAAGCGGAACAACAAAAACAACAAGCTTCCGCAGAAGAAGATTTTGAAAAAGCGGCTTATTATCGTGATCAAATCAATAAATTACAAGCAATGAAAGAAAAACAAATCAGCGATGAAGAAACACCCGTCATCACTGAAAAAGATATTGAAGCCATTGTGGAACAAAAAACTGGCATTCCTGTCGGTGACTTAAAAGAAAAAGAACAAACCCAATTGAAAAATTTAGCTGTTGACTTAAAAGCTCATGTTGTCGGACAAGATGATGCCGTCGATAAAGTAGCTAAAGCGATTCGTCGCAATCGTATAGGCCTAGGCAAACAAAACCGCCCAATTGGTTCCTTCTTATTTGTTGGGCCAACAGGCGTTGGTAAAACAGAATTAGCAAAACAATTAGCTTTTGAGCTATTCGGTTCAGAAGATTCGATGGTTCGTTTTGATATGAGTGAGTATATGGAAAAACACAGTGTTTCTAAACTGATTGGTTCTCCTCCAGGCTATGTTGGTTATGACGAAGCTGGACAACTCACAGAAAAAGTCCGTCGTAATCCTTATAGTTTAATTTTATTGGATGAAATTGAAAAAGCGCATCCTGATGTTTTACACATGTTTTTACAAATTCTCGACGATGGTCGTTTAACAGATGCACAAGGTCGTACAGTCAGCTTTAAAGACACCATCATTATCATGACAAGTAATGCTGGAACAGGAGCTGTGGAAGCCAACGTTGGCTTCGGTGCTGCCCGTGAAGGTGTGACTAAATCTGTTTTAGGTCAATTGAACAACTTCTTCACCCCCGAATTCCTTAACCGTTTCGATGGTATTATCGAATTCAAAGCATTAAGCAAAGAAAACCTGATGAACATTGTCAGCTTGATGTTAGAAGAAGTAAATGGCTTATTAGCTAAACAAAAATTACACATTGAGGTTCCAACAGAAGTCAAAGAGAAACTCGTTGATTTAGGTTATGATCCTGCAATGGGCGCTCGTCCTTTACGTCGAACAATTCAAGAACAAATTGAAGACGGCATTGCTGAATACTATCTAGATCATCCTGAAAATCATCAATTAGTCGCAGCGTTAGATAACGAAGGTAAAATTATCGTAACTGGCGCACAAGAAGTGACTAAAACAGAAACTTCAACATCTGACCAAGCAGAATAATCAAAAATCCACACGCATTAATAACAATGCGTGCGGATTTTTTTATGCTTTTCACTTTTTATTTTCATCAAAAAAAACTATAATAGAAGAAAGATATTCGTATACTTGTTCCTCATAGAAAAAATTCAATCTGGAACTCCTGTACATAATTGGAAACGCTCTTTTGCAGCACACAACTATAATGAGGTGATAAAATGAAATTAGTGAATGTGACCAATAGCTACAAACAATTAGTAAATAAACAATTGGAAAACACGGATGCTTACTTTGTAAAAGTCTACTCAGCAGGAAATACGACCGCTGTCTATTCAGAAGCAGCTCACCATGTGGAAGTTCTGATTATGAATAAAAATCGTCGCATTCGTCCGACAGAAGTAAAAGAAATTTTAGCAAAACTGTTAAAACGATTACCTAAAGAGGCTTATGACCCAGATGAAATTTCTATCATTGAGTTAAACCATGTGACCGAAGTGTCTGTTCCATTAAAAGTTTCCCTCATGGAAAACTAAAAAAAACTGCCGAAGTTTCCCCACTTCGGCAGTTTTTTTAATTTATTGTGACGTTATTTTTTTTACAAGACTTTGATAATTTTCCGACCAGGCTTCCTCATTTGTCGGACTGACTAATTTATTTTCCTCGATTGCTTTTTTTCTTAAGTCATCCACTTCTTTTTTGAAATTTTCCCCCGATTTTTGAGCATAATCTTTAGAAAAATATTTTGATTGGCGAGAATAAGCCTTCAGTTTCGCATCTTTAATCTCTTCTTCTGTATCTGCAAAATATTCATCATAACGAAGATCGGTTATTTTCCCTGAATCTTTTAACGTAATAACAGTTAAACGTCCAGAAAGCCCCTCCTCAAAATCTTCTGTTAGACTTGTATAATGTTCTTTTGAAGGTTCTTTGATTTCCTTGGCTAAAGCCCTAGCAGCAGGAAGATAGCCATTATTAGCGCTATTGGATTGACCTTTGGCTGTCTGGAAGGCGCCATCTAGGCGATTTTCAGCAACCATTTGATTTTCTAGAAAAGTCATCGTATTAACAACGGTCACTAACGATTGATCAGTTCGGGCGTTGTTCGCTTGAAAATTTGCATAGCCGGATAAACGTTTTGTCACTCCTGCCCATTCTTCAGAATAATAGTTTTTAGGTCCACGTTCATCAAATTCCACTAACTGAATTTGTTGATCCTTAACAACGACATCAATTAAAGCCGTATAGCCGCCATCAAACACGACTTCATGATGATAATAATCCCCTTGAACTTCCCCGATTTCTGGACGACCTGACCAATACATCTTTTGAGCTTTTTCTTCTGGACTAATTCCTGATTGTCCATTATTAGCTTCTACTGTAGCGCCAGAAACAGCATCAACTTCAAAGGTATGTCCATTACGCTCATAACTCACTTTGGCAGCACTCTCCTTCGGTTGATCATTCGTGTTTGTCTGCTCCTCCCGCTTTACAGAAGTGGCATTAGTGGCTGCCGAGGCACCACTCGTTACTTGGACTGCTTCTGCTTCAGTACTTTCTTTCATTTTTTCAGTTCGTTGATCTGGTTGGCACCCCATTAAAACAATCATTGAACAAAATAACCCGACAACTATCTTTTTAGTTTTCATTTTCCCTCCTTTTAAAACTCATTGAATTACCATTTAATTTTAATATAAGTAGAATGAAAAGTATAGCTAAGCAATCGTTTTTTCTTCATACGGCGATAAACTTAACTGTCCAGATAAATACTCACCTAAATAGATTTCCTGTAATCTTTGAAATCCTTGTTCTTGGATTTGCGTTAATAGCCAGTGCTCATCTTTTTTGATTAACTCTAGGACATCCATGTTGGCTTGACCGTCCACAATAATCGGATAACGAATACTTTCATCGCCATATTCGACGATTGTTAATTGACCATTTTGTTCTAAAACCGCCCGTTTAACAAGCTGGACTTCATAAATACCATTTGCTCGTAATTTAAACATTAGATCATTTGCAGAAATACCATTTTTCAAACATTCCTTCACCACAACCTGTCCATCCTTGATTAAAGTAATGGGTTTACCATCCACAATTTGCTTCACATAGCGATTGTGTTCTTTTGCAAATTTTAAAATTAAGACTAATAATGTCCACAAAATTAACACTAATACAAATTGGAGCACCGTAATTGAATCATTATAAATAACACCACCAATAATGCCCCCCAATACATAGTTTTGCACTTGGTCCATAGCCGATGTGGGCGCCAAATTCCCTTTTCCCATCAAATTAATTTGGACAATTAAACAAATAATACCTAAAGCAAATTTAATAATAATTGGACTATAAAACTGCATTAATTTTCCCTCACTTTACTTTATGATTTCAATCGTTGGTGTTAATAAATACGTTTCTTGTAACGTATAAGACTGCTGATCCGTACTTAAACTCATTTTGTAAAACACTTCGTCAATTTTAACTATGGTTCCGTCAGCCAATTGTGTACCATTGACATAAACTTTTTCTGGAGAAACTTTTTTTTCCTGTGCCACTTGTTCGACAAAATGTACCATTTGTGAAGATTGTGAATGCTGATTTTGGTTCAGTTGATAATTGGAATATTGAACCCCTAAAACAAATAATAATGATAAAAAAATAATAATACTTAATTCACGATATTTCGTTTGAATTTGATGTCGCACATAAAAACTAAACACAATGACTAGCCCGATTAACAAAGCAAAAATAAAAAAATACTTTAAGTAATCATTTAAATTAGATTGGCTTTTTAAATACTCGATGCCATAAAAATTCATGTTCTTGTCCACTCCTTGATAGGTTCGTTATAGTAAGTATTCTATCTCAAAAAAAACAATCACGCCTACTTTAATACCTTATAACAAGAAAAAGCTCAGCGCAATCATCTTGAGAATGATTGCGCCGAGCTTCAATCTTCTAAAGATTCAGCTACCGATTGATTACAAATTAATTTTACATCAAACTTTTCAGTTCAACATCTGGATATTTATCCGCAAACCAGCGTTCCGCAAATTGGTTTTCAAATAAGTGAAAGTCCCTTTTTATCAGGCTTCATCATACAATAAATAATCTTAGAAAGCAATCCATTTCTGCTACAAACCAACGCAATGTGTAACCTTTATTTTTCTCAATACACCTATTACTTCTTAATCATTAATTTTAGTAGGAAAATTGATTAGACAATTATCACAAAACAAAAGTTGAAAATTATATGTTATTTAATGTGACTTTTCTATTCTATCAATTGTACCTAATCCAAACTGTTTAATGGATAAATCTGCGTTTTTCTTGAGGGAGTAGATTCATGAACAACATTGCTGAAAGATAGTGTTTCTGTATATATTCCAAAACACCTAAACTTCCCTTATCTTCGGAATTTCGGAGTTCTTCTTTTATTTGAGCCATATCTACATGAATACTTCTACTTAAAAAATCCACTGCATCTGTAAATTCTTTATCAGTATGAAAAGTATCATAAAAATCGGCAAGTTGTTTACATGTGACCGATTCATCTATTGTTAGTTCTATTAAAGCTTTCTGGATATTCAAACTTATCTACTCCAATCTGTTTTCAAGAATACTTCTTTCAATTCCTCTAAAGTTTTTACTCTTTTAGATAAATCCGTATTCATGCCTGAATCAATGAACTTCTTTACTTCTTTATTTTTATTATTATTCAAATTCTTTCTCCCAGTCATTATATAAAAAATTACTTGAGTTAACGCATAAATCTCATGTTGAATAGTGTATTTATCCGCTCCCATAATTTTTAACTGTGGGTCATTCAAACTACCTTGAAACTCAGTATTTTGGCGAGTCAATGTACTATCTGATTCTTTTAGATAACCAAAATCACAGACTTTTAAGATAACTGTTTTGTCATCATATTCCTTTACTAATATATTGGATAAAGAAATATCTCTATGAAAGATTTCTTTAGAATGAATATATTTAAACGCATTAAAAAGTTGAGTAACTAACCTTTTTCTTTCAAATAATTGTAATTTTGTGTTATTCGAATCAATATATTCTTTAAGAGTTTGTTTCACATATTCCATAATGAATTCATTCGCATCATCATTATAGCTATAAACTTTTAATACATATAAGGAATCCATATTTTTCATATTTTCGAACTCTTTTTTAAATCGTACTAACTCAGCAGATGTTAGTTCTTTTCTTGCTCTTTTTAACGCAAAAATCTGATTATAAAAAGTGTCTTTAAATTTATAAACCATTGCATAAGAACCTGAATTAACCAGTTTTAAAGAGGAATATAAACTGTTATTCTCCTTAACAATTTCAATTTGCTTTTTAAAATAAATGATTGGTTCGTATTTAACGATGATTAGCAACTGATAGTCTTCTGGAATAACTGACCCACCATAATTACTGAGGTGCGGCTGAATAAATCGAATGGTATCTACATAACCATCAATTAATTTAAAGGCAAAATCTGTTTTAGATAGTGCATTCTCCAATTCTTCATATTTATCAATTAATATAATTAAATTCTTACTGTAGGATGCATTAAAATGATTATTAAACTTTGCTTTTTCATTCAAGAAAGATAACAGAGAATTGAACTGATTTTGAAATACTGCGAAACAAAATCTTAGTCGTTCATCTTCTACATTTTCATATAACTGTTCTTCCGTTAATTGCCCCATTACTTTATTGGAAAAATCCTTAAAAAAATCAACATTTTCATCTAGAATATAGTCCACATTCACAAGTTTCAACTCCAAACATTATTATAAGTAATCATATCTAATGAAATATATGTCGTAATATAGTAAAAAGCCTAATTAAAGGCTTTTTATTATAAAACTATTTAAACTTTAATAAATGGCTTTCAATAAAGATTAATTTTCTATTAAATTCATCTTTTGACTATAACATGATTAAACATTCCAACTATATCTTTTTCTTGATAATACTGTTTGCTAAAGTAGTCACTCCTAGAATAGCTACGCTACCTAAAGCAGTTCCAACTAAATTTCTTTTTTCCTTTAAGCTACGACTATGTTCCATACAAAATAAAGATTTATCTGATGGAACTTCTTTGTTGCAATTTGGATACTTACAAGTCTTAATTTTCGATTCTTTCATTTTCAGTCACGTCTGTCCTTTCATTATTATAAGTTGCTATGAGCACTTCAATTTTTGTAGACAAATCATTAGTTAATTTCTGAATTCTTCCATCATCACCCACGTGAGCATTATCTAATAACCACGCAATAGTTCTTCCGCTTTCGTTTTCTTTCATTAACACTTGTTTAACAAACGAGTGATAGTTTGTCAGTGTTGCAAATAAAGATTGTTTTTCTCCCAAAGCTGTATACGCTATTAGGTTTAGTTGGACTGCAGAATTTAAATATCCTAAAGATGTTTGCAATAAATTATCAATTCTACGTGCATCTTTTGATTTTGTTTTTGAATCAATTAAAAGAGCTGCATCTTCGTGAATAGAAAGCATTAGCTTGCTAATTGTTTCATTAGCAATTTTGATAGAACTAATCAATAGCTCTCTTTTGTTCGATTCATTCTCTGAAGCTAATCCTTCAACAACTAATTGTCTGGATGAAAAAAATCCCGCATATCTATCATTATACTGACCTTTCTCTACCCTTTGTATAATTTGATTTAATCCCTCAATTTGCTCTGAAATTGATGCTAACTGACCTTGAATTGCTGATAACTCTGGTAGAACACCTAACTCTTTTACAATTTTCTTATCAAGAGTAACAAAACTTTTATTTTCCCCACTTAAATTATCCTTAATGACAGCATATGTTTCACCTGTTTTTTTTCTTACGCCAAATGACCATTCTCCAGAATCTATCTTTTCCTTTGCAAAATCAGGTATCCTAGCTACGTATTCTGTTTCTTTCTGATTAGACAAATTTTCAATCAAACTCATTTCTGAAATATTTGAAAATAAACTGTTTTTAATTTTTACCGCTATCGATTTTGAAGCTATTCTTTGCAATGGCAATAATGAATAAGATGTAAAATCATAATTGTATAAATTTTTATCGGTAACATTTACCAATAACGATGCGTCTTTAGGTAAATCAATTTCGAAATCTTTCATAATAACACCTACCTGATAATAAGTTGAATTACAAGCCACTAAGGTATTATTTAACAAGCTCCTTTAAATCTTGTTTCATCTTGGCAACTCTATTTTCATAAAACAATTCAAAATTTTCTATATCTAATTTGATATCTTCATCAATAAATAAAAATGAGTTATTCAAGTGATTGATTTCCATCCATTCTGACAAACTCTTATCTTTCTTCAAAATATTTTTTTCCTTATTTAATAATTGTAAATTTCCAATTTTATTCCAATTATTACCAATCCTCTCAATTTCTTCTTTACTAAAATGGTTTTCCATAAATGTTTTATTTTGAAATTTTGATTTTGGGTGAATATGGTCAATATCGAAATTTTGATTGAAATAATCTAAATCTGGATAGAATAAAGACAATACAAAAAATGCGTCATCAGAACCACATTGTACTTCAAATAAGCCTTCAATTATTGCATCATCAAAAGAATAATTTTTTGTAGGATTGCTTTTAGCACTATTGATTATTTCTTTTAAAGGAAAGACACCAGAGGAAGAGTCATCAATTATTTTACGAATTTCTCGAAGGATACTATCTGATTGCCCACCAAAAATACGTTTCAAAAACACTAATAATAACCATTTTTTCATGAGTTGAGAATTGGCGTTTTGCGTGTTGGAATCTAAGAATCTATTTTTTATAACTTCATCCTCAAGTTTGTTTTCATAGATATAATAAACAATTGGTATAGCAGCATTTTTAGCAGGAAACGTTCTGTTTTCAAAACCTAATCTATAGAACATCTCAAAAGCATTAAGAATTGATTTACGAATCCTTTCCCAATTAGTTTTAATTTTATTAATTACATCTTCATTAAAATTTTTCACTCTACTCTTTATGTCATCTGCATATAAAACTAACATATTTTTCAAAATGAAGTCTATTGTGATAGAAAAATCACCGAACTGGTTAACTTCTCTAATTAATTCCTCAAAATTTTCCCTCGCATCAGACCAATGAACTGTTAAAAAAGACATCAACAAATCTGAAAAAGTAAGTTTCGTCCCGCCATCATTAGTTCGAATAAAAATATCTAATACCTTATCAAGATTTTGTTCATCTTCCAAGTAATAATTTAAAACTTTTTCTTCGTTGATAGTCTCATATAACAGATTTAATATATCTTTGGAGTATTCATTATTTTCTAAACCCACTTTTTCTAAATAAGAACATCGATTTTTTTCATCTGACAAGCCTAAAATACTTCCTACTTCAAACCAATATTTTTCACCTAATTTATTTTCTTTCTCTACTTTATCTCTACGTAAAAATTTGAATTCATATTCTTTATCAATTTTTGTTTCTTGCTTATAGGTATTTTTTATATTTAAGTATAACTTCATTGGAGGAAAATTGTCTTCATTGTCCACCCATCGTTTGTGATTTAATTTAACTGCATAGCTTCCTTTTAGTCCAATATATAAGCTGTTCAACCTCTGTTGTCCATCAATTACTGCAAAAAAATTGTCTGTTCGTCCCATAGAATTATAATATTCATTCATTTCTCCAAAACGTTGTTTATATTTTCTCAAAAAAGAATAAAATCTATAATTATTTTTTATTTCATCTGAAGTAATTTGCCATAACATTAACGAATTTATAGGATACTTTCTCATGATACTATCAAACAATGATTCTATCTGCTCTGGGCTCCATACAAATTTTCTTTGGATAGCAGGTAATAGATAAATATTTTTGTCTATATTTTCAATAGCTTCTTTGATAGTAATTAAAGGTTGAAATCCTCTTTCCACCATATCATATCTCCTTGCATAGTTGACTTATTTTTCAATCTGTGAGTGTATTTTTTGAATTATCACAATAATAAAGAACAATATTTTAGAGAATACGGTTCCATAATCAAATAACAAGTAAAATTACTCTATTTTATATTCCGTTCTTCTAAATTTTCCAATCATACAATATTATCTCAAACTTATAAGAAAAATCAACTTAAAATAGATATAAAAAACTCGTATAATCCATACTTTTCTTACTATTAACTTAAATTAATATTCACAGAAACCAGACCACACTTCCTCTCTTCTAAAAATATATTCAAAATCTCCAGAATCGATTGTATGCTGTCTAAATTACATTCTAAGCGTTTCTAAAATATTAAGTAGTAATTTATCAAGAATAAATTTTAACCCTCCTAAAAAATAACACAGGCTATTTAAATTCCATACTACGTTATTTTTAACACTACATATCTAAACAAAATAAAAATATAACTTTACCTATATATTCTAGATATGAAGATAGTTCTAGTTGATTTCAAAAAAACAAATAATTCAACTAAAGCAACAATGAATTATCACTATTTCGTTATATAAATATATCTAGAGCGTAAATTTTAGCTATTTTACTAAAGTTAGAATCTCTATTTAATAAGCAAGTCTTTGACTTGCTACTACCTAAAAATAAGAGAAGAAAACATCCTCTTTTTAAATTTAAATATTCTTATATAAGTAAGCAAAGCTTCGCTTTGCTAATACTCAATCAGTATGTATGATTATAAACCTACTTGTTATATACCATTAATATTGAATTGTAACTTTCGTGGAGAAAACCCAGTTTTTCTGGTAAAACTTATTAGGTTTTATAATCATACCTCAAATAAGAATATATAAATAATAAGTTCTTTGAGGTATGATTATAAAAGTTATGATTTACCCCTAGTTTTATTGAAGAAATCGAATGAAAGTTACAATTCAATAAAAATAGGGTATAACTTATACAATCTCTTCAATAATACTAATTCTTCACGTATATGATACTTCTACTCCTAATTTCATTAGATATTTTATAACTGTCTCGAATACTATTGGTTACTCTGATAAGCTCTAAATAATAGTCTTTACAGATATTTGCACGACATTGTTTTACCAAATATTCAGCATCTTTCTTTGTCTTTTTCTTTAATAGATATTTATAAACATAAAAAATTATATCTCTTTCAGCAACATATCTTTGGGTTTCTATTTTTCTTAAAATGAATTTAGCTATTTTCAACTCATTTTCCTTTTTTGATTCTGATAATAGATTTTCATCTACTTTAATTTTTTTAGATACTACAGTTGTTTCTCTTTGCTTAAATACATTACTAGCAATATCTTTTCCCAGAATTCTAGCAATTCCTTCAAAATTCAAAGCACTCAATGTATAATTATTAGCATATAATTCTTTAGATATGTTCTCCGATTTTTCTATGTCGGCATTTTTAAACTCTATAAAATTTGTATGATGGTATTTATTGCTAGTTATTTTTTCATAAGAATTTTCCGTGTATTTTTCAAATAATTCAGTAGGTATTTGTGATTCTTCCAGCTTTTCAATATTTTCTGTAATCGCCAGTTTGTTAATTACTCTTTGTATTCTTTTACTATCATACCTTGTTCCCAGAACAATATTTATTTCTTTTGCAATATTTTCACTTGTTAGGCATAGTAAATGTCGAACTTCCCCTGTTTTAAAATCTTCATACATATACTCTGAAAACATATCCAACAATGCGATAGATATATTCAAATCACTTCCTAAAAACTTTCTGAATTTAGGGTATTCAACAGCTAATTTTTCACTCTTCAATACTTTTCTAAAAAAATGAATTTTATCAATTTGTTCTGCTGATTCAGAAGTTCTATCCAAACCACTTCCAGTTAAATATAATAACAAATCAATGGATTTACAACTTCCTTCATACCCTGTTAGATTTAACAGTTTGGCAACCACTCGTAAAATATCTAAATTGGCAAAAGAATCCTTATTAAATCTATGATAAATTTGTGTGTCATCTTCCCATTGAATAACGCTCGCACTTGGATTTTCATCTTTTTCTAAAATATCATGAAACGGTTCTGATTTAGGTAGTTCTAAAAACTCTCTCATATCAATCGTTTGTCTTAAAATGACTCTTGCATTTGTATACGAAGGATAAACCTTAGAAATTTCTGAATCAAATTTATCTAGGATGATGGCTCTTGCTTCATCGATGGATTCTTGCGTATTTTCTTTAATTAATTGCCAAACCAGTTTTCTATCTTGAATTTCATATTGTTCACTAGAAATTTCTGTTTTTACCATTTTATTTATTATTTTTTTCGTTGGAACAATATCACTTGTAAACTGTTTTACATTTAAAAGATTGGAAAAATGAACTTCTTCATATCCTCGATTACTTCCAAAAAATAAACGGTTAGGATTGGAACATTTTCTATCAGCAGATGGGAATAAACGAAATAATTTAGTATAGATATTCCCAATCAGTAAATAATCTTTTACTGATTCATTCAACACAAAAACTACTCTAAATTTATCAACTATTGCTTCTTTATCAGAGAAGGTTCGATACATGAAACAAGCATTTTGTTTAATAAAGTCATGATTTCTTACATAGTCATAAGTGGTTATACCGTATTTTTCTATATCTACTTTAGAATTATCAAAATCAAGCATAATCAGTTGTTGCTGTTTAAAATTAATCGAATGAATGCGTTCAGAGAACTCTCCTGTTTCAAAATAGGTTGCCAACATACTTGTTTTTCCATTAACAGCAATACTTTCAGCAATACCATCAATTTCTTTTTTCTTTATTTTTTTATATAACACATTTTGAATCATCCTGACTTCATCAGAATTAGGTTTACTCTTTCTTTGAATATCTTCTATACAAAGCTCAATTTTCATACTTATAACTCCTCCTCAAATAATTTTCCATACTTAACTTGCAACAATTCTTCTAATCCACTTAATTTTTCTTCACTTATCGTTCGTTGTCCTTTTCTGAAGTTATGTAAATTTTGATAATGAATCCCGACAGCGTTAGCTACACTAGTCATCTTCACTCCATAATATCCTTCTAAAGTATCTAACCATTCTTTTACTTTTTCTTGTCTTTGAATAGTTTCTTCTGTAAATTTTTTATTTCTCATTGTAAGTTTCTCCTTCATAGTTATTAATTTTCTAATCACGATAGGACCTTACCATCATCCAACACTGAAGTAAAGTAAATCTACCATAATTGGACACTAAAAAATAAGTAGTCTATTTTTATCAGAAATTTCATTTTGCTATCTCCTATTTTCCTAGCACTTTCTTAGAAACAGTAAAATCTTTAAAAAAAGCTGATATATCGGTATTTTTTCAAATTTTAAATCTATCTACATACTAAAAAACACCTCTCAGATTCATTTAAGCGTAGAATTACCCACAAAAATTTTTTCATGGCGTTTGAGAGGTGTTTTTTGAAAAATAACACTTTAAAACGTTGATATAACAACAATCTGTTAATTTTGTCAACAAGTAGAAAAGTATTGATTTTACTGACTTTTTCGAGGGTCATTTTTTAAGTGACTTTTTACAAAATTTTTAAGATAATTTTGTAAATAAAAAAGAGACATGAATAAATTCATATCTCTTCTAACAATTCTGTATTCATTTTATCCATATGCTTATTCCATAATTCAATCACCAAGTCCTCGGAAAATATCAATTTTTCCTGCTGTTTATCAGATAGTTTTTCAAATTGACTATATAATTCATTTGCCAATTTATTTAAAACAATCTTAGGTATGGTCACGTTGGCTCTCACAAACGTTCGTTTTACTTTATTTTGCACATATTTCTTCTTATCTAAACTATTCATTCACATCATCCGTTGTGATTTCCAACCATTGCCCTAAATCATCATTTATACGAAAAGTAAATAGAGCATTTTCAATTTTCCCTAACTTTTTAATCTTTTTATCAAAAAAAATTAAATCAGATTCTTTTTCATACTTTTCTTTGTCATCAATAATTTGTTGGTTCCATTCTGATATATCTCTTGCTAAAGATTTTTCTTCACTCTCAGAAACACTATACGTTCTCAGATATAAACTCATTGGACTATATATGGGTAAACCAAAATCTTCAGCTATGACATATCCTGTTCTTCTAAAATCATAATTCCCTCTCGCAAAATAACCATCTTTTAACTTTTTGGAATATTGACCTTCAAAAAGTGTTGCATTTAAAATTTCTACCGCTCTGGGAACATTTCCTTTTACTTTTGTTACTAAATAAGCAAAATCCTTTGGTGATAATTCATTCGTGATTAAGCTTGAAACATATTCACTGATGGTTGAATATCCTCCTTTAACTGAATGTTCGTTATATCCTGAATAATCCAATTCAGAGGTAAAATCACGTGAAAAGAAACTATTCTCTTCTGCAAATTTCTCGTAATTATCAATATCATGTTTTTTCATATAATTTTTAGGAATTGCTACGCAATAATAATTCTCATTTTTAAATTCATTGGCTAATAATTCTTGAAATCTATAGGGGGCATAAGAATATTGCCCGTCTCCTGTATTAACGAATTTCGTGATTTCTGGTCGAACTGCTTCTTTCAAATCAACAGTATATTGAACTTTATCTTTTGAATCTAACGCTAGTTTAGTTAACTCATCATTTTGAGAATTATAGAGATAATACTCCATTTTTTGTCGTTTATTTTCATCAATATACTCTTTTTCAAACTTAAATGTCATCACTAATTGACCATCTTCATTTGAATAAGTTTTACCTACTGCCGAAAATGGTCTTAATTCTTTTGTTTCTTCAATAGTTAGCTCTCTTTTCAACTCTTTTTGTTTTTGAACATAGGTGAAAATTCCCCAACTAGAAATTAGAATTGCTCCTATTATTCCTATACCAATCTTTGTACGTTTACTTAGTCCCACAAAATCAATCCTTTCTCACTCTCATTCAATGTAATAAACCAAGGTTTTTTCTGCATAAAAAAAAGACCAATCTATCAATCTTTAAAACATTGATACACTCGTCTTTGTCTGTCAGTTATTTTTTTAATAAATTATCGGTAAAAAACCTTGGTTTTGTACCGATTAAACATCATGTTATACTACTAAATCTTATCGCTTGTCCAAAAAAATAGCAAGTACTATTTTCTTGATAATCCTTCACTTTTAGCCAAATTATAGACAGTTTTCACACTAATACCACATTTTTCAGCAATTTCATTTAGTGATAATTCTTTATTCTGATATAGCTTTAAAACTTTCTTTTTCGTGTTATTTTTAACTTTAGGTCTCCCAAGTTTTTTGTTTGAATTCGCCAATGCTTCTTTTGTTCGGATACTGATATTTTCTGCTTCAAATTCGGCAATAGCAGCTAAAACGGTAAAGAATAACCTTCCTGTGGCCGTTTTCGTGTCTACACTCTCTTGAATACTTTTCAGATGAATTCCTTTCGCATTTAATTCTGACATTAGATTCACTAACTGCTTACTAGACCTACTTAATCTAGCTAAATTGTAGACGAGTAAAGTATCTCCTGTATCCAAATTTTCTAACGCTTTTTCAAGTTCTGTTCGCTTCTCTTTTCTTCCACTAACTTTTTCAGAATAAATAATGTCTGATTCATACCGTTCTAACGCTTTTTTCTGAACTTCTAATCCTAAATCTTGTGAGCTAGTGCTTGTTCTGATATATCCAATGACTTTATTTGTCATCCTGCAAAACCTCCCTTCTTTCTTTAGTTTAATCGTTTATTTTCTATACAAAAATACCCTAGTACCACTGGAGGAGTAAATACTAGAGCAAATTAGGGATTTTATATCATATAGAAGAATATAATTATCAAATATTGTATCGAATTATATGGCAATGGTGTTTCGTCAAGGTATACATTTATTATTGCATCAAAAATAACATATGTCCAGCGAATTAATCCTCCTTTACTTTTCTATTATTTATCTTTAAATACTCTATTCCACAAGACAAAACCTTTTTTAACAATTGTTATGATGTTCTATAAAATTGATTTCTGATAAGTACTTGCTATAATTTATACTACAATAAAATAACAAAAAGGAGGCCATTTTTTATGACAAATGGAACAAGTCAAGGACTATTTATAGTTGTTGCAATAATTATATTTGGGATTTTTATAGCTATTAGCTATTTACTATTTAGAGATACTTTAAAACCTAGTTTATCGACAATATTTACTGACAGTTTAGAGCAAGCAGAAGGTAACCTAACAAGAAAAACTCTTTCCCCTCAATATCCAAAAATTACAGAAGAACAAAAGTACGTTAAAATTAGAAGTGAAAATAATGGAGCAGGTGAAACAGAAATCTGGGTTGAAATTTCTCAACTAGAAGATGGAACGCTATCTATAGATAAGAGTTCTAATTATAATGGAGATTATCTATACGGAAATTCTAAAATGACTGGAACATTAGTATTTCCAGATAAGATTCATGATATCCCAGTTACAAAAATTAAAAATAATGCTTTTCAATCAACCAATTTAAATGGTAAAATACAATTTCCAAAATTCTTGACGGAAATAGGGAGTTCTTCATTTGAAAAATCTGCACCAACGTCAGTTGTTTTCAATGATGGTTTAAAGGTTATTGGCGATAGTATTTTTAGTAAAGCATACTCCTCTTTTGAAATAAATTTACCTGATTCTGTAGAACATATTGGTAATAATGCGTTTAGTACTGTTATGATGCTTCGTGGAGAATTAAAACTTCCTGAAAATCTAAAAACAATTGGTAGAGGGGCATTTGCAAATTCAAATTATTCAGGGGAATTAATTATCCCTAAAAATGTAGAAAGTATAGAGAGCTTAGCTTTTCCAATTACTAAATTTAGTAAAGTAACTATAAAAAATCCTAACACAAAAATAGCTAACAATAGTATTAAAATGCAGGATGGTACTTGGTTTTCACGTTAATTTCAAAACTCCTTTGACAAATTATCAAAGGAGTTTTGTTATTAATTACATTTTTTGTCAACAAATTTTATACATAACGTTCAAATTTCCATCACCAAAATAACGATGCTATAATAGAATTATAGGGAGCGTAAAAAAGGATAGTTACGAGATGGATACTTATAAGAATTAATATTTTTTTATTTAGAAATGAACCCCTACGTTAACCCTACATTTCGTAGAATACATAGTTTGCATAAAGCCTTCACGGACCCTACGTATTCCCTGCACATCTAATTTTCTCTTAAGTATCCATTTTTTCTATGAAATCATCAAAATATGATTTAAAACATTGCTAAATCAACTTTTTTTAACAGATGAGAACTTTTTGAAAACTTTTAAAATTGAGGCTGCTTTTCAAAAAAATCGAATGGAAACCTCCACAAAATTTTCAAAACATGAGCTGCCATAAAAAATTTTCCATTTTATAATTCATTTTGAACACTAAAAATCCATCATAAGTTTGATGGAAAACTCTACTCTTCATCTAACTAAAAATGGATAGTTTAAAGAGTAGAAAAATTATAACTAGTAAACGAAAAAATAATCGGAGGGAGTGAACATGAGTAAACAAACAGTCAACATAAGAGCCATTGACACAGAGGAGTTATTTCAAATTATCCACGCAAGTAATGGTATTTATCAATCTACTTTAGTCAAACTTCTACAATGTAATAGGACGAGCCTTGAATCACGTTTAAAAACTTTAAAACAGAATGGACTCATTCATAAAAAGAAATCAAATAAATACTTCTGTTATACGAATAAGTATGATTTTCAAAATATCCAAGCATTAGATAAACAAACAGAGCTAGTTTCATTATTTATTGAGTTAGGTTTTTATACAAGTCGCATTCAAGTATTAACAAATGAGAAAAAACAAAAACAACTGTATCTCTCGGTTTTTACTTTAGGTAACCGTCTGTATAAGTCTTCTGATAAGTTAAAAAATCAAACAAGAGACTATCATAACATGCTAGGATATAATAGTCAGAAGGAATTTTTTACTCAATTTAGAAATAATAGATTTACTTCTTTTCCTGTTAAAATTTCAAATATTGACCAGTTGTATACCGATAACTACTTCACAACGAGTTTAGATGTTCCTGAAATTCTAGTAATTCCAACCAAAGAAGTATTATCTTCTATTGAATCAAAACTAAAAGATGTATCCTATTCCAATAGAGTAAACAAAAATACTGAATTTATTCGAGAAGATATTCTTATTTATATTTCCTCAGAGCAAAAATTACTTTATTTCTTTAAAAATAGTCAATATCAATATGAATCTAAAGAAATTACTACCCCTATTGATTTTTTCTATTATTTAACTAAATATTCTTACTCAAAAAATTCAATTTATTCGTCAAATGAGTCTAAAGATTTAACAGATGCAATAAATTTATATCGAATCAGACTTTCCAATAAACGAAAATTTAATACAATTAATAAAAATTTTCCAAACAAAAAGCACAATCTTAATTGACTGTGCTTTTTTGATTATTGAAATGGATTAAAGTTATCTAGACTTGATTGAATCTCCTCTTCTTCAATACCTATATATTTTAAAGTAACACTTTGCGAACTATGATTTAGAATTTTCATCAACGTGGTTAAATCTTTCGTTCTCTTGTAATAAAAATAAGCAAATGTTTTTCTTAATGTATGCGTACCAACGTAATCCAACTCTAACAAATCAGCAGTTTTTTGCATGATTTTATAATACTGATGGCTTGCCAAATGTTTCGTATTATCTCTAGGCGATGGAAACAACCATTCACTTTCCCCACCATGTTCTTCATCCAGATATTTAATGATTTGATTCGTTAATTGCATTAGATTAAGCGTTCTTTTCTTCCCTGTCTTTTGTTCAATAATATCCGTTTTCAACTTACCTTTTACATCTTCAACTTTCAGATTCAATATATCTGAAATTCTTAATCCCGTAAAAACCCCAAAAGTAAAAATGGTATAGTCTCTTTGCCCATGTTTATTTTTTAACAACTCGTTTGAAAATTCTTTTAAAACTTCTGTTGACTTAATCGGTTTTACATTAATAATTTTTTGTGCCATAACGAACCTCCATGATTAATTATTCATGGATACTTTCTATCTCATACATATTAAAACTATCCATCTTTACCAAAGTCCAATCATAGGCGTTGATAGAATAGGTTTTCCGATGGATAGAAATGTAAGAAGTATCCATTTGAGGTCCTTTATAGCATCGTTGTTGAAACGGTGCAAATTTGTAGAACACGATTTATTAATTAATAAAAAAACAATCTTGTTCTATATCCATTAAACTTTTAAAACTTTCAAGCGATAGCTTATTCTTAAGTCCTATTTTAAAAGTTGTAATCTGTGAATAATTAATATCAACATGATTTTTGGGGTGTTTGTTAGGAAAATCATGATTGAAATTTTCTTCGTCATCTAAATCACAGCGAATATAACCTAATTCAAACGAGTTTAACAAATCCACAATACTTAAAATGTTTTGTCCCAATTCCTCATAAGATGAGTTGTATTGGATACAAATTTCTTCTAAATATTGTATTTTATCATATAAATCGTTGTATTCATTATTCTCATTGAACCAATTTTCTTCGTTTAAATCTCTTAAAATACTAATCAAGTACGGCTCTAGCTCAATTCTTTTTGATGTAGCAAAAATAGAGTAACTTGAATCTTCATTTATTTTAATAGTAAATGGAAAAGAAAAACTAAAAATTTTTCTTGAGTTCTCACAATAAAAGAATAATCTGCTCATTTTCCCTATATGCAATTGAAAAACACCAAGATTATTATCCTTACTTAAACACCCAGTTAGTATATAACTACAACATTCCAATAATAAAGATATTAATTCTTTTTTACTTTTAATTCTAAACGACATCAATTGATTCATTTCATAAGTTATAAAATTATCTATTTTCTTATTCATAATCTTTAATCCAAATCTTTGTTAGCAAGAATTATCTGCTCAATTTTCTTTTTATCAACTGTATTAGTGTCATATGCTTTAACTATATCACGAAGTTTTTTCCTCTTAACACTTGGAATCTTGTACTTATTAAATATTTCTTCACTTATATCATATTGTGACTTATATTCTTCGTTTAAAATTTGAATAAGTTCTGTTTTATCCATTATTACTTCAGGCTTATCTACTATTAGCTTATTTTTCTCTAGAATAGATTCCAATCCTTCTTCAAGAATATCAATTATCTCACCTTCGATATCATGTAAAAGTAAGTATGAAGAAATGAACGAACGCGTCATCGCCATATACAATGTATTCCTACTAGAAAGATTAGTTTTTATCCCTTTATTTGCAACACATATAACAAAAGGAAATTCTAAACCCTTTATATTATATTTATTTGTAATAAACAAACTACCTTTTTCAGTCTTTTTAGTATCATACCCTTTAGTGGTTTTCCAAGAAAAAGAATTATTTATCTTGACACATAATCTATCTATTTGTGCAAAATTATCTCTTGATTGAGTAACATAAACAACTGCTATATCATCAGGCTGCACTGTAGGATTATTAGTCTTTATTTCTTTAATCACATCTATTATTTCCTCAGTACAATCTTCTGATTCACATTTAATTATTCTAGTACAATCATTTTTCTCATCATCAATATCATCAAAACGTCTAAGCGGTGTTCGAGATAGCTCATATCTTATCTTGTTATCTTTTGTAGGGAGTTGTTGAATATTATAACCAAAAAATTTCCATTCTGTTTCATTAAACCAATTTAATGCAGTTTTTTCAAACAAACCCAAGCCTAATGCATGAGCAAACATAAGCGTTCTATTATCAGTCCTGTAACATCTATTTAATAAATATGTTACTGAACGTCTCGCTGGAGGGACATCAGTAATGTTTTGAAAAATATCTCCAGCAGTGTATACAGTCTTTTTAACTACCATTTTACACAACTCAAAAAAAGTATCGGAAAAGTCCTGACTTTCATCAATTAATATATAATCAAAGCAAGGCTCAACATCATCCAAATTTTCTAAAAACTCAATTGCAGATGCACTGACTGTCTCTAAATTCGTGTACGAAGAATATCTTTGAAATGGTATTCCATAGGTATAGCAAATATAACTATACAAACCTGAATTTGGATTCGCCGCAGAACCCCAACTACTCATTGCCCATAGTCTTTCTTCCCAATCTATCTGTTCGTTTACTTTCATAGTAGTAAAAAAATCTGGAATACGTTTTTTTAAGCTATTGGTCAATGTTTTACTATAGCAGGTCATAACAATTCTATTTTCAGGGTCTTCCAAATAAAGTTCCTTCAATTTGTGTAGCAATAATTCGGTCTTTCCTGTACCCGCTAACCCTTGGATAGATATCAGTTTACTTTTTGATGGTTTAAAAATGAATCTAGTCTGGTCGCCATCAAATAAGATTATTTTTTGCTTAACTTTATCAAGAATATTTACAGGAGCATCAGTTCCAATTTTTTCGACAGAGTTTATACTACCTATCAACAAAGAAATAATAATATTTACATCTCTTTTGTCTTGCTCATCACTCAATTTGAATTTTTCTATACCTTTGATATTGAAATCATCTATGTTAACCTTCTCAACAAACTTTCTTTCCCACTTACGCTTTCTTCCAATTCTCTTTCTAAAATCATAAGTTATTGATATATTATCAATATCATCTATAATATCGTCTACATAATCCTCAAAATTATCTTTCTCGTTTGTATCCTTATTAATAAAAACTATTTTATAGTCTGGAATCAGGATTATAAAAGCTTTTTCATAATCATAATCAAAATTATTATTTCCCAAAGGAGAATTTAACACATATACTTGCCTTAATTCCTGACTAGAATAACTTTCTAATTCTCTGAACAAAAGTGTGTCTTCATCTAGTTGGTTAAAAAAAGTACTTGCTACTTCATTGTTCGGCATTCTTTACTCCCCGTTTCCAATTATAAAAATTCATCTCTGATAAAAAAGTCGCTTTTCATAGTGTTTATACCATTATATCAAAAATATGTAAGAACAAAACTTCAAATACAAATAATTTTTCTTTTTTTTATAGAAAATTGTATCAAATTTGTCTAAAAAATATCATATAATATTCTTAACTTTATCCTATGCTTTAAAGGGAGAATTTTTATGGTAAATGTTAAGCAATATTTATCTGTGTAAATACCATAATTGGGTCCCCTCAATATGACTATATTTTAAAAGTACATATAGTTTGCTCCCATAAATAAATCTCTACTCTCTAAGTAGAATCTTTTTAATGGTTTATGTGCCTTTCTTTCATATTAATCTTCCTTTCTAAGTATATTAATTATTTAAAACTGTTATTGTATATAAGATATTATTTTATATTTGATGTACGAATGGTTTGAGGTACTCACAAAATCAAAAATTATCTGGTTTGAAATAACTATAATAAACTTGACTTTCAATAGGTATTCCTATCAAGTTTTATAGATATAAATTTACTATTTACCTCAAATTCATCAAAGTACTCGTTTTAATAGATTTCTCAATAAAATCTTCGCTACTTAACGTCTGAACATATCTTTGAGTCATTTCAATTGAACTATGCCCCATATTTAGACTTAACGTATAAATATCTAATCCGTTCCGTAATTGCATACTTGCATAAGTATGTCTTAGCGTATGCCCCGAAAAACGAACACAATCTCTTATATCAATTTGTTTCTTTATTTCTTGCATAATCTGCCAAATACTTTTTTCATTCAATTTTTTACCTAAATTACTGACAATAAAAGTATTTCCTTCTAACAGCCCATATTTTCTTTTCTTAATTCGATGATATTTTAATATTTCTTTTTTGAGAATTGGACTGACAGCAACGGCTCTATCCTTATTATTTTTTGATTTTCTAATAATGATTTGATTATTCATAATGTCTTCATCTCGTATCTCGCAAACTTCGCTAATCCTTAACCCACATTCAATCATCAACATCAATATCACAACATTTCTTTGTGCTATATGTTTGTATGGATGTTTTTTAGCAACTGTCAGCATTTGTTTAATTTCATAATCATTCAAAGGATAGATTACTTTTCTTTGTTCTTTTAATCTTTCAATATCAACAAACGGATTATACTCAATATATTTTTCAATTAACATATAGTCAAATAACTTCTTTAATCTGCTAACACTTACATTGATTGTCGATGCTTGCATTTCTTTTTCTTTCATATCTATTATCCAGCTTTTTATATGTTTCTTTTCAAGCTGTAACGGTTCAACATTTATTGATTTGAAAAAATTTGCTGTGTTTCTCAATTTTGATTTATAATTTTTGATTGTTATTTTTGAAAAACCTCTCACTGTAATATCCATACAAAATTCTAAAATAATATCCTCCCAATTCATGAAAAAAAGTCCCTTCTTATCAAATTTTGATAAAAAAGGACTTCTTGCAAACCAACGCATCTTAATGGATTTTTGCTGAAGATGCGAGCTTCAATCTTCTAAAGATTCAGCTACTGATTGATTACAAATTAATTTTACATCAAACTTTTCAGTTCAACATCTGGATATTTATCCGCAAACCAGCGTTCCGCAAATTGGTTTTCAAATAAGAACAATGGTTGATCGAAACGGTCCCGTGCCAAAATGTTTCGGCTAGAGCTCATGCGTTCATCTAAATCTTCTGGATTAATCCAGCGGGCAATTTTAGAACCCATTGGCGTCATTACCACTTCAGCATTGTATTCATTAGACATTCGGTATTGGAAAACTTCAAACTGCAATTGACCTACGGCGCCAATGATATATTCTTCCGTTAAATATGTTTTGTATAATTGAATGGCTCCTTCTTGAACCAGTTGGTAAATTCCTTTATGGAAAGATTTTTGTTTCATTACGTTTTTGGCAGTCACTTTCATGAATAATTCAGGGGTAAATGACGGCAACTCTTCGTATTGAACATTCATTTTCCCTTCATACAAAGTATCGCCAATTTGGTAATTTCCTGTGTCATACACGCCGATAATATCGCCTGCAACAGCTTCTGTGACGTTTTCGCGGGCATCCGCCATAAATTGCGTCACGTTACTTAATTTGACTTTTTTGCCTGTTCTACCTAAGGTCACGTCCATGCCTCTTTCAAAAACACCTGAACAAATTCGAACAAAAGCAATTCGATCACGATGGGCGGGGTTCATATTCGCTTGAATTTTAAAGACAAAGCCTGAAAATTCTTTTTCATAAGGACTTACTTCGCCACCCTCTTCTGTTTTATGCGCATGTGGCGCAGGCGCAAATTGTAAGAAGGTTTCTAAAAATGTTTGAACCCCAAAGTTTGTCAAAGCAGAACCGAAGAAGACTGGCGTTTGATCACCACGAGCGATTTTTTCCTCGCTAAATTCATCGCCTGCTTCTACCAATAACTCAACATCTTCCAACACTTGTTGATAAACGCTGTTATTGTGCAATGGTAAATCGCTTGGTATATCGCCATCTTTTAAAGGAATAAAACGCTCCCCGCCATTATTTTCTGGACGATATAATTCCACGCGTTCATTATAAATATCGTATAGACCTTCTAGGCCTTTTCCCATACCAATTGGCCAGTTCATTGGATAAGATTCAATATCCAATAGTTCTTCCAATTCTTCTAAAAGTTCCAATGGTTCCCGTCCGTCACGGTCCAATTTGTTAATAAAAGTAAAAATTGGAATACCACGTTTTTTAACAACTTGGAAAAGTTTTTTCGTTTGTGCTTCAATCCCTTTGGCACTGTCAATAACCATCACAGCACTATCCACGGCCATTAAGGTCCGATACGTATCCTCTGAGAAATCCTCATGCCCTGGGGTGTCCAAGATATTAATCCGTTTGTCTTGATAGTCAAATTGCATCACAGAACTCGTTACCGAAATTCCCCGTTGTTTTTCAATTTCCATCCAGTCAGATTTGGCAAAGTTCCCTGTTTTTTTCCCTTTGACTGTTCCAGCTTGGCGGATGGCGCCCCCAAATAATAATAATTGTTCAGTAATCGTTGTTTTCCCGGCATCCGGATGGGAAATAATCGCAAACGTACGGCGACTATCGACTGCTTCTTTTTGATTGATCGTCATAAAAATCTCCTTATCACTTGTGATGTTTATTTATTTATTTTCTTCAGCATAATTTTTGATTAACCTTTGCTAGTATATCATGTCAAGCCTTGAGAATAAAGAGCTGCTGTTGGCTGTTTTTTAAAAGGAAAACCTGCGACATTAGTCAAAACGACTGATGTCACAGGTTATTTTTAACGTCTTGGTTCGTCATCTTCCATTTCTTTACGGAAAAAACGACGATTTTCTTCTGGTTCTTCATCGACAGTTTCTTCATCGTAGAAATGAACGCGTAAGACTAGCAAACGTGTGCCTTCCATTTCTTCAGCAGTTAACTTAATATTGCCCACTTCAAAAGAAGGTTTTTCCCCTTCATCAGGAATGGTTCCTAATGCTGTAATTAAGTAACCCGCCATTGTATCAACATCGCTCATGTGTAAATCTGTTTCAAATACTTCATTAAATTCGTCAATTAACATGCGTCCTTGAACCAAATATTCATTGTCGGCCACTTGTGTATATAAATTTTCTACTTCATCTGTTTCATCGTCAATTTCACCAACGATTTCTTCTAGTAAATCTTCCAGTGTTGCTAAACCGACAACACCGCCATATTCATCTAGTAAAATCGCCATTTGGTTTTGTGTTCGTTTTAACTCATAAAGTAAATCATCAATAAAAATGGTTTCTGGGACAAATAATGGTTCTTGGATAATCGCGCCTAATTCAATGTTTTCAAAGCCTAAATTACGTGCAGCTTTTAGTAACGTTTTGGTATGTAAAATACCAACAATTTTATCTTTGTCTTCACTATAAACAGGAATCCGAGAATAATTTTCTCCTAAAATTAAATTGATGTTTTCTTGGACATCATCTTGGATATCAACCATGAATGCGTCTGTCCGAGGAACCATTACTTCTCGTGCCACTTTTGTATCTAATGAAAAGACACCTTGTAACATTTCTAGTTCTTCGTTTTCCAAAACACCTTCTGTTTCAAGCATGTAGCGCATTTCATCTCGTGTCATCTTCGAATCAGCATCATCGAAAGTCATTGGTGTGATTTTGGATAATAAATCGGTCGAAGCCGATAGCAACCAAACGAAGGGACGCGCGATAACTCCTAAAAAGCGGACTGCACCAGAAGTCAATTGAGCGACTTCTTCTGATTTATTCATAGCAATTCGTTTAGGGTATAATTCACCAAATACAATAGAAACGTACGTTAACAAAGCTAAGATAATGATACTGGCAAGACTCTTAGCTGCGGCGCCGCCACCTAATACAGGGGCCAAACGACTAGATAAAGTCTCTGCTAATGAAGCACCAGATAGGATATTAACCAAAGTAATCCCTACTTGGATTGTGGATAAAAAGTTATTGGGGTCTTGCAATACCTTAAGCAATTTTTGAGCTTTTGCGTCGCCGTCTTCCGCTTTTTGTTCCACACGATTCTTGTTAACAGATACGACTGCAATTTCCGCCGCTGCCAAAAAGGCATTGATAAACGTCAACACGACTAATAATAGAAGTTGCGCAATTAGCGACTGACTCTCAGGGTCAGCATTATTCATAATGTTCTCTCTCTCCTTAATTGTTGATAATTCCGAGGCTGTACTTTCGTACTCTTTTAACGTTCTTCCTCTTTTTATGGTTAGGCTTAGAAACAGACACAATCAGTATTATGACAGGTTATTTTCTATCCTAATCCATAAAATCATAGCACGAAAGATTAGCGGATTCAATCATTAACCGTTATTTTCTTTCGTATTTGTTTCATTCCCTAAAAGAACGGCATTGGTAACTTTTTCACTACGACCCGCTTTGACCATATCAATAACATAGTAGATAATGGTCCGGCAGATTGCGTAAAATGGGACACCGAGGAAAATACCTAGCAAACCTGCTAAATTTCCTGCTACCAATAAAATTAAAATAATCGTTAATGGATGGATTTTTAGAGATTTTCCGATAACGTTTGGATAAATAATATTTCCGTCCAATTGTTGAACCACTAGCACCACTAAACAACATAAGGCTGCTTTGACGGGTTCATTAAAGATGGTCACTAAGACAGCAGGCGCTAATCCTAGATAAGGTCCTAGATAGGGAATCAAATTCGTAAAGCCGGCAATGACACCAAATAAAAAGGCATAACGAACGCCAAGCAATGAATACCCAATAATCGTAAATGTACCGACAAATAAACATTCAATCGCTTGTCCACTAATATAACTGGATAAGGTTTGGTTCAATTGTCCTAAAAGATCCACAATATCATCTTTTCTTTTCTCAGGTAAAAAGCGTTGAATCGCTGGTACTAGCTTATCTCCATCTTTTAACATATAAAATAAAATAAATGGCGCAGTGACCAAAACAATAGTGGTTGACGCCACCGTTGATACGATTGAACCTAAGCTACTTGATAAACTACTTAAAAATTGTTGGATAATATTGGCATAAGAAATATCCATTTTTTCAATATAGCTTGTTAAATCAATTTGTTTAAAAATAGGTAACTCCGCAATCTCATAAATCCAGGTCTCCACTTGTTTAAAGAAATCCGGCATACTTGATGCTAAACTAGCTAGCTGATCTGCCAACTTAGGGATAATTGTTAATAAGATCAGAACTAATGCGATGATTAGTAATAAAAATACCAGTAAGACGGCATAAATTCGTTTCATTTTCGTCTTCATTAGTAGATTGACCACAGGATTTAGTAAATAATACAAAAAGCCTGCTACTAAGACTGGGGCAAACAACGTTGAAAAGAATGTCCCAATCGGTGCAAATAAGAAATTAATTTTCGAAGCAATAAATAATAGCATGGCCACGACAAGTAATTCAACTGACCAGAAAAATAATTTCGATTCTTTAAATCGATTAATCACAGCGGCTCCTCCTTTATTTTTATTCAATTGTTGCTGTTTTATTTTATCACACCTTCCCCCCCTCAGTCATTGAGAATACTTCATTGCTAGAACTTTTTCATGGTATAATAAAATAGAAACAGATTCTGAACTTGGGGGTTTTTCTATGCATGTAGCTCAAACAAAAGATACCATGAGTGATCTTTATTTAGATGCTGTCCGGCTTCGTCAACGCGTATTCGTAGCGGAACAAGGGGTACCAGAAGAGATGGAAATCGATGAATATGAAGCACATTGTATTCACTTTGTTTTGTACACGAACCATGTAGCTGTCGCAACTTGTCGCTTGCTTCCACTAGAAAATGGCGTTATGAAATTACAACGAATGGCCGTTGAAAAAGCTTACCGTGGCGCCGACTATGGACGAGTGATTATGGAAGCGGCGGAAAATTTTGCCAAAGAACAAGGCTACCACAAGATTACTCTAGGAGCACAAGTCACCGCTGTAGGCTTCTATGAACGTTTAGGTTATCAAAAAACAGGAGCACCTTTTATGGATGCTGGCATTGAACACTACGAAATGAACAAAGAACTATAACACCAATTAAATCGGAAAATTTAGAGCTTGGAGCATTAGCCATTTTGGCTAATGCTCCAAGCTCCTTTTGTGGGCTGTTTACATCGGCTATTTTTTTGATAGCTGTTGATAACGTTGATACCAGATATCTACATACTCGGGCGAGAAGGGGCCTTTTTCGTTATTAATCCAATCCACTAAAGTCTTGACATTTTCTTTTAAAATGAAGTCAATATCTTCTGGATAATCCATTAGTTTGCTATGAAATTCATATTCATCAACGTCTAGTAAACGTTTTTCACCATCTGGAAAAACCTTGATATCTAAATCATAATCAATATACTTCAACGCTTCGTCATCTAAAACATATGGCGAAGCCAGATTGCAGTAATACGAAACCCCCTTTTCTCTAATCATTGCTATTATATTGAACCAATATTTCTTGTGAAAATAAACAATGGCTGGTTCACGAGTCACCCACCGACGTCCGTCGGATTCCGTTACTAACGTGTGATCGTTCACACCAATTAAAGAATACTCGCTCGTTTTTAGTACCATCGTATCACGCCACGTTCGATGTAAATGTCCGTCATGTTTATAACTCTGAATGGTTACAAACTCGCCTTCTTTAGGAATTCCCATAATACCCCAACTTTCCCCAAATAAAGTAAAGCAATGTTACTTTTTGGGTGTTCATACATCGATATCGAAATAATTATATCATATCTTTTGAGTTTGCGTACATTGAGTTCACTTAAAGAAGACGATTTCTGAAAAAATTTAATTCAGATGACCAAATAGTTTAAATTCAGTATATATTTTCAGCTTAATTACTGTATTTTTTCAAAGACTGATACTGCGCTCTCTCTTAAAACCTGATTCAATTCTTCAACATTTGTTTTACCAGTTGTTTCAAGCCACGCAACGGCTGCTTCAGCACCTTGTTGAACAAATGGAAGCACGCCGTCTGCCCAAGTTGCGCGACCACATAAGACTCCATTAAACGAGGAACCTGCTTTTTTTGCAAATTTCAATGTTTCCTGAAACATCGTAGCACTAACCCCTGCACTCAAGAAAATAAATGGAAGTTGTGTTGCTTCACTTTGCATGTTGAAAAAGGCCTGTGCTTCATCTTGGCTATAAAGACTTTCAGTGCCAAAACCTTCTACAAAATTCATGTTCACAGGGACTTCTACTTTTAAAACATCAACATTATAGCGATCCTTTGAAAATTCTTTCATCGCTTCAATTACTTTGTGCGGTTTTACTTTAGCGTATTCTTTTGAAGCACTATCCGAATTGTTTGCATCATAAGAGACAATTTCTAAAAAGAATGGAATTTCTTCGGCTAAACACTCTGAACCAATCCGTTCTATATAAGCTTTCTTTCGCTCATTGATTGCTTCACTTTCGTCAACATCGTAGTAAAGCAAAAATTTACACGCGTCTGCGCCCGCTTCTTTTAAACGCTTAACCGACCAAACATCAAGACTATCGGGTAACCGTCCTGGTGTCGAAGCATCGTAGCCCGTTTTTTCATACGCAAGTAACAAACCTGAAGTCTGTGCTCGATTTTCAGCAGCAGCTAGGCCATATTCTGGATCCAACAAAATTGCTGAAGTCTCTGGTGTTAAGCAACGAGATACTAATACTTTAAAGTCACTGATTTCTTGCGCAGTCACCTCTTTGTATTTTCCCATCATGCGTTTTAAGGCCCCACGTTGATCAATGGCTAGTGCGCCAATAATCCCTTGATCATCTACCAGATTTTCTAAATGTTTACGTTTTTGTTCACTAATTTTTTTCATTCTGTTCCCTCTCCTAATTGATTATTTAGTAACGTAGCAATTTCAGCTGGCGAACTTGCTTGTTTCAGTCCAGAAGTAACTTCTTCTCTTAATAAGAGGCGCGCAACAGAAGAGAGTAATTTCAAATGTGTCGTGCCAGCTTCGGCATCTGGAATAAACAGCGCAATCACAAACTCCGTTAATTGGTTGTCAAGACTCTGCCACTCAACACCTTGGTCCAAGGTAACGATGATAATGGCCGCTTGTTGAATCGTTGCTGCTTTTGCATGAGGTATCGCAAATCCATTCATCATCCCCGTTGTTCCTTCTTGTTCTCGCTCGTTCAGTTTATCGAAAACTTCCTGTGCGTCCTGAGCAACTTCCAATTCTGTTGATTTTTTTGCTAAAAAGTGAAAAACATCCTCTTGCGTTTGTAACTGTTGATTTAAAAAAATATGATTTTCTTTAATAAAAGCCATTCCATCCACTCCTAATTCCTGTTATTTCATTTTTTTGATAACGATTGCTCTTGTTTGGCGATTCTACTTTTTTGTACAAAACCTAGCAATAAGCCACCTACCAATGAACCAGCTAAAATTGCCAAAACCCATTGAACAGCGTGAGTAACAACTGGTAGAACAAGAAATCCTCCATGAGGTGCTGGCACTTGTACCCCAAACATATACGTTAGGACTGCCGCAATTGAAGATCCGAGCATCATAATTGGTAAAACCTTCAAGGGGTCTTTTGCCGCAAACGGAATAGCGCCTTCTGTAATATGTGTGGAGCCTAAAATAAAGTTCACTAGCCCCGCATTGCGTTCATTTGTGTCAAAGTATTTTCCAAAGAATAATGTAGCAAAGCCTGTAATTAAAGGTGGCGCTATGCAGGCAGCAGAAACTCCTGCCATAAAAGAAGTATTTCCTTGAGCTAAGAGTGCCGTCCCAGTAACATAGGCCGCTTTATTAACTGGACCTCCCATATCAAAGGCACACATACAACCCACAATAATTCCTAAAACCAACGGACTGGAGTTTTGGAAACTAGCTAAAAAGCTCATCATTCCTTCGTTAACAGCTTTCATCGGATCTGCTAGTAAAGACATAGTGATACCAATAACTGCAACGCCAATGACTGGATAAAGGAAAATTGCTTTTAAACCATCTAATGATTTAGGCAAGCCTTTAAATACTCTTTGTAATAAAAGAATGAAATACCCAGCAAGAAAACCAGATAATATCCCTCCTAAAAAGCCAGTGCCACCAGTGTTAGCAATCAAACCACCGACAAAGCCCACAACCAAACCAGGTCGTTTGGCAATCCCCTCTGCGATATACGCAGATAAGATTGGCACCATCATGCCCATTGAGGCATCACCAATACTTTTTAACATAGCAGCGGTAGCATTATACTGACTACTTTCTGGATCAAATGAATAAATGCCCCAAATAGCAAAAGAAAGAGCAATTAAAACGCCGCCTGCTACTACAAACGGCAACATGTGAGAGACGCCATTCATTAAGTTTTTATAAATACTATGTCCAACATTTCCTGAAGAAATCTGTGTTTCCTGTTCAAGTTCATCCACTGCTTGGTTTTCGGCCGCAATCGATCCTTTGCCTGCGAGCGCTTCTTCAATTAAGCGATCTGCTTCTTTAATTCCCACACTGACAGGGACATCAATGATTCGTTTCCCAGCAAAACGTTCTGCTTGAACGTCTTTGTCGGCGGCAATAATGACTGCCTCCGCTCCTTGGATTTCTGCAGGTGTTAACTCGTTTTCTATACCAATCTGACCATGTGTTTCAACCTTAATCGTAATACCTTTACGTTTCGCAGCTTGTTCCAATGCCTCCTGTGCCATATACGTGTGCGCTATTCCCGTCGGACAACCTGTAGCAGCTATTAATTGATACGTAGCCATCTGTTTATTCCTCCTCTTGAATCTTTATTTGTTGCTCTAACTCCTGAACATCTGAAAAATCTGTCAATCCTTTGCGAAATGCTGTTGAACTACCTGCTGCAATACTTCTTTTCAAATTTTTTTCCAATGAAAGTCCTTGATGCCAACCAGCTAAAAAGGTACCTAACATTGCATCCCCTGAACAAGCTGTATTCACAACCATTCCAGTTGGTGAATTACCTGAAAGAACCTTTTCATTATTCATAAATAAAGCCCCTTCACTACCTAAAGAAAGTAAAATATTTTTGGCTCCCCGCTTCAGTAATTCTTGTCCGTAAAAAATGTAATCGTCCTTAGTCTGCACTTCTGTATGAAACCACTCTTGAAGTTCTTCTTCATTTGGTTTCAATAAAAATGGTTGATAAGGCAAACAATCTAAAATTTCTTCATAACTACTGTCTAAGATTAAGAACACCTGTTTTTCAAAACAAATTCGGCTAATTTCAATCAAAATACTTGGCGAAACCCCTTGTGGTAAACTTCCTGATACGCACAAATAATCCCCTTTACGTAACTCTGAAATTTTTTTCAAAAAACGTTGTACATGTTCTTCAGATAATTTTGGTCCCTTATTGACTAATTTGTATTCCTTTTGATCTTGGGTAACTTTTGTAAACACATTAATTCTCGTTGTACCAGCGACTTCGATAAAATCAGTGGTTATTTCTTTTTCTTTTAAATAGTCCTCGACATAGTTCCCAGTGAAACCAGCTTTGACTCCCAAAGCGGTATTATCAATCCCTAACATCTTTAAAATTAGGGAAACATTGACTCCTTTCCCGTTTGCTTGAATATCATCTTCCTTCGTACGATTCACGACAAAAGGAACTAGCTCTTCTGTTTCGATAAATAAATCAATGGCTAAATTTAATGTACATGTATAAATAGTCACTGTAGTTCCTCCTTTCTCCTCTTTATTATGTCTCAAAATGCCATGTAAAGGTTTTCATTCTTTCGCAAAAATATAGAAAACATTTACAATTTCATAATTTCTCTAGCTTTTTTATTTTTTTTCATTAAAAATAGGCTTATAAATGTTTTTTTAGTGAAAGAAAGAAGGGCTGGTCATTATGGAACAAAAATTGAGTGAGTCAGAGCAATATCTCTGGCATTTTATCGAAACACATATTTTAGAAATCCCTGATTATTCCATTGTAAAATTAAGCGAACGAGCCAATGTATCAACTGCGACGATTGTAAGAACCATGAAAAAGAAAGGCTATGAAGGTTTCACATCCTTCAAGCATCACTTGAAAGATAAAGAAAACCAAAATATAAATTTTTCAGCATTAGAAAAAGTAGACCGAGGAATTCGGACAGCCATTTTAAAGAATGAAGAAGAAGTAACTCGCACGATTAACATGATTGAAATTGGTAATATCGAAGATGCGATCCAAAAAATCAAGGCTTCTCGACGGATTATTATCTTTGCTAGAGGTTTTTCAGAATTAATTGCTCAGGAAATGATGGTTAAGTTTCAATTGGCTGGCAAATACTGTGAACTGCATACGGACCCAGAAATTATTAAAAATATTAGTAAAAAGTTATCAAAAAAGGATGTGGCTCTTTTTGTTTCTTTAAACGGAGAAACCCAAGAATTAGTTGTCGCTGGTAAAAACTGTTACGACTCAGAAATTGGGACTATCCTTTTAACTGCAAGCAAACACTCTAGTTTAATGAAATACATTGAAATTCCGTTCGTAGGCTTCAAATCAGAAGGCTCCTTTTTCCCCGATTATGAAGTGCGTTCACGGTTACCACTATCCATTCTGGCAAGAATTTTATTGGACGCCTATGCTTTAAGAACGACAACTTAAGCTTTCTTAAATAATAAAAAACAAGCATTCCTTCACTTAAAATAAAGGAATGCTTGTTTTTATTTTGCAACAAAACGTGCTTCTACTCGATAAATTCGTTGACCACGACTAGAAAATTTTTCTTCGTATTCTGTCATAATGTTGCCTTCAAACTCGCTATTATGCAAATCTAGCCACACACGTTCAATAATCATGCCATATTTAGAAAAGCTACTTAATGAGTATTCGAAGAGCCCTTGATTATCCGTTTTAAAATGAATTTCTCCATTTGGTTTTAAGATAATTTCATCTGTCGCTAAAAAGTTTTTATACGTTAAACGACGTTTTTCATGTTTTTTCTTTGGCCAAGGATCTGAAAAATTTAAATAGATTAAATCTACTTCATTTTCAGCAAAATATTCTGTTAATGCTTCGCCGTCTACTCGCAATAACTGTAGATTAGGTAACGGCTCGGCCACTAGCTTATCTAATGCAATCGATAAAATACTTAATTGCATATCGATACCAATATAATTAATTTCAGGATGTGCTTTAGCCATTTCATAAATAAAACGACCTTTACCTGAACCAATTTCAATGTGGATGGGATGATTATTGCCAAAACGTTCTTGCCATTTCCCTTGCCATTTTTCAGGACCTTCTACCACATATTGTGGATATTTTGCCATATATTCTGCTGCTCCGGGTCTATTTCTTACACGCATATTTAAAATTCCTTTCTTTTAAAAACAGACTGGTGAAATTCGCCAGCCTGTGTGGATGTTAAATGAATTAGTTTAACTACTAAACATTCGTTTTAATTGTAAAATTTCTGCAGTCATTGCTCTTCTTTCGCCCTCTTGGTGATGACGAACAATCTCTTGTAAAAAGCTAAATAAACCATACCAATAAATTCGTTGAACCGTACTTTCATTCGGGATTAAACCATAAGATAGTAACCATTGATTCCAACCGGAACGAGGGACATAATGACTCAAAATCATTCCTAAATCTACCGCTGGGTCCGCGACCATCACAGAATCCCAATCTACTAAATAGAGATAATTATTCGAGACTAACCAATTCCGATGATTCACATCGCCGTGAACAGCTACATAACTAGTTTCTGGATATTCTGGTAAATGATTATATAAATAAGTGATTACTTCTTTTAAATAACTGTTTCGTTTTAATTCTTTAGGTAGTTGACGCTTATACTCTTTCAACATTGTTAGCGGGGTACAAACTTCGCCACCAATTTTTTTCAACATGTCTTTCAGCAAATTGGAATGATGCAATTGGTATAACACGTCAATCACGTCATTGCGTTTGCCAATTTCGTCCGCATGTAATAAACGTCCTTCCAGCCATTCTTGGGCTGTTAGTACGTCGCCATTCGCTGTCCGCTTTGTCCAAATCATCTTCGGGGCTAACCCTTCTTTAGACAATGCTGCAAGAAGTGGAGAAGTGTTTCGTTTAATGAACACTTTCTCTGTTTCTTTTATTCCCATGTATGTTTGACCAGTTGCGCCCTTTATCGGCTGCAGACGCCAGTCTTTATCCAACTGAAATTCCATGGAAATTATCTCCTATCTCAACACAATTTTATTGCAATTTTTACAGCAATTACCATTTTAGTCGCCAAACCTTGCTTCGTCAAGCTTCTATGTGGTTCTTTTGTAAATTTTGCTGGGTTTTCTCATCTTTATAACTTATTCAAGCGCATTGGAACATACATTTTAGTGAAAATCACAACTTCTACAATTAAGGCACCCAGAATGATCAAGCTATTTTGCAAACTGCCTAAACGAAGGCAGACAATCCCACCAAAAATAATGGCCGCAACAGATAATGCGCCGCTAATTAACCGGCGAATCGCTGCTTGTTTTTTTTCTATTGAAATTGGATATAACTGTGTCATCACCATATAATCAAATTGCGTGTACATGGGAATCAACTGGAACCCGATTAAATAGACAAACAATAAAGCAACTACCAACGCAATCCAGAATTCTTGTAAAAAGAAGAGTAGCACGCCACCAACCAAAATCAAACGAAACAATAAGCCGCTATATTCGCTACCTCGTAAAAAGCTCCGAATGAATAAGTAAGCATACGTGTTCTCAGATGTTTTTTTGACTACTCCGAGGAGAGGATCTAAGTATTTACGGCGTTTCACTGTACTACTCACTTCAGGAATATCTGTAAACAGCTGAATGAATTTATAAATTCTATGCATTCTGTTTTGTTCTTTTTGGATCATTTTTTCCCAATCCAAGAAACTCTGTTTCATCTTATTTTGCCAAATACTCGATAAACCAACGGCCAGAATGATGCCACCAATCACACCAACCCAAGGCGTCCAGTAAATAGCTCCCGTCATAATCAAGAGACTACTGATCAACCAAACAAACCACCAACTACGGTAAGTGGTTGACGAAAGATGATAGAGCCCATAGCTTTGTAAACTAAGATGTGTATAAATCATACAAACTAGCATGATCAAAAATAAAAAGAAGGTTTGAAACGACCAACCTGTTGTGACTACAATCAACGGCATCAATAGGCCACTTCCTAGAAAGCTGACCACAATCGGTAAAAGTAAAGAGTAGCGCAGCGCTCGTTTCAGATAAGCAGCGAATTGTTTTTCTTTTGGTAATAAAAAAACCTTGTCCGGCTCTTCTGTCAAAGTAGCCAACTTACCAACTTGAATGAGTAGCAGCCAGCCCAACAGAATTAACGGTCTGCCCCAAACAAAATCACGAGGTAATTCTTTTAACAACTGGGAATAGTACAGACCTAATCCGCCTAATAAAAACATACAGACT
The DNA here is from genome assembly GCF_050548325.1 of Enterococcus sp. AZ035. Taxonomy (NCBI): domain Bacteria; kingdom Bacillati; phylum Bacillota; class Bacilli; order Lactobacillales; family Enterococcaceae; genus Enterococcus; species Enterococcus sp. AZ035. The sequence continues at coordinate 420,655 of NZ_CP172958.1, read as the reverse complement.
AAAACAAAATGATCATTTAAAATATAGCGCAAGTACTTGGACATTTTTTTGAAATGCCGTGACAAACGTTGACTAAAAAATTCGCCCATGTTACCCCACCTTTTCTTCCTTTGTCAAGGCAAGATAAATATCATCTAAAGAAGACTCTGGTAAATTAAATTCTGCACGTAATTCAGCCATTGTACCGTTTGCCCATAATTTCCCTTCGTGTAGCACCACAAAGCGATCACAATATTTTTCAGCTGTTGCTAAAATATGCGTGGACATTAAAATCGCTGCCCCTTGCTTACGCATCGTATCCATTAATTCTAATAAAGCATGAATTGCTAAAGGATCTAAGCCTAGAAAAGGTTCATCAATAATATATAAACTCGGTTCAATTAAGAATGCACAAAGTACCATGACTTTTTGTTTCATGCCTTTTGAAAAATTAGCAGGAAACCATTCCAATTTATTGTCTAAACGGAACGTTTTTAGTAATGGTTCTGCTCGTTTGAACGCTTCTTCTAATGGAATATCATAAGCCAAGGCCGTTACTTCGATATGCTCTTTCAATGTTAATTCTTCATATAAAGAAGGTGTTTCCGGAATATACCCGATTTTTTTACGATATTCTTCAGGGGCTTGTTGCAATGTTTCCCCGTCAATCATAATTTTGCCTTTTTGCGGCGTAAGTAACCCAATAATATTTTTGATGGTGGTACTTTTCCCCGCACCATTCAAGCCGATTAAACCAACCATTTCACCAGACTTGACGTCAAAATTAATATCTTTTAAGACAGGAATATGGCCGTAACCTCCTGTTAAATGTTCAATTGTTAAGCTCATTTCTTTTGCCTCCAACCTTTTCTCTCTACCATTATTAAACCCTAAGCGAACCAAGAATTCAAAAATTACTCCCTTAATTAAATGGATTTTTTTCTTTCTCTTATTATACACGAAATGAAACGAACTTTTTAGCGAACTCACGTACTTTTTCATCCACAGAGAAATCAACTTGTGGTAAAGTAAAGGAAAGAATCTAGAGAAAAGAGGAATTTTTCATGAATGATTGTATTTTTTGTAAAATTATCAACGGCGAAATCCCAAGTTATAAAGTCTATGAAGACGAGAAAGTCTACGCGTTTTTAGACATTACACAAGTGACCAAAGGGCATACCTTAATGATTCCAAAACAACACGTTGCTGATATTTTTGAATATAATGACGTTTTAGCAAGCGACGTCTTTGCTCGTATTCCTAAAGTAGCACGAGCATTAGAAAAAGCTTTTCCAGAAATGGAAGGATTAAACATTTTAAATAACAATAAGGAAGTGGCTTATCAATCCGTTTTCCATTCCCACGTTCATTTGATTCCCCGTTATTCAAAAGAAGATGATTTCTCTATTCATTTTGGCAACCATCAAGAGGACTATTCCGCCGAAGCGATGCAAGAAATTGCTGAGACCATTGCAAAGCAGGTGAACTAAATGAAAAAATTTATTAAAGGTCTCTTTTTTGGTGCAGCTGCTGGTACCATTGGCGGCTTGTTGGCTGCTCCAAGAAGCGGGAAAGAAACACGCCAACATTTAATCAATGAGCTAGAGGACTATCGTTCACTGAAAAATCAAGTCACGAATGACTGGGATCAGGTGCAACGAAATTTGGCAGTTGTCGAAGAAAACGTTCCACTGGCAACTGAATTTTCAAAAGACCTGCAACAAGAAATCACTGATTTCAAATTCCAAGCGGAACCTCGGATTGCTCAAATTAAAGAACAAATTGCCAAAATCACGGCTGAATTACCTGACACACAAACCAACAAGCAAAAGTAAAGTCTTTTATGTTAATTATTTCTTTTGTTATTAAAAAAATAAAAAGTGTGACGTAAATACGAATTTTGTTTGAAACTATGCCTGAGACTCTTTCTTTTTCAAAATAAGGTATGGTATAGTTATAACAGAAATAAAACTAAAAAAAACAGGAGTGCATAAGAGAATGAAGAAAAAACTAATCTTAGCTGCAGCGGGCGCAATGGCCGTTTTTAGTTTAGCAGCGTGTTCAAGCGGTTCAAAAGATATCGCAACAATGAAAGGTTCAACAATTACTGTTGATGATTTTTATAACCAAATTAAAGAACAAAGCACTAGCCAACAAGCGTTTAGCCAAATGGTTATTTATAAAGTCTTTGAAGAAAAATATGGCGACAAAGTAACTGACAAAGATATTCAAAAAAACTTTGACGAAGCCAAAGAACAAGTAGAAGCACAAGGTGGAAAGTTCTCTGATGCATTAAAACAAGCTGGTTTAACTGAAAAAACATTCAAGAAACAGTTAAAACAAAGAGCAGCCTATGATGCAGGTCTAAAAGCCCACTTAAAAATTACAGATGAAGACTTAAAAACAGCTTGGGCAAGTTTCCATCCAGAAGTAGAAGCACAAATTATCCAAGTTGCTTCAGAAGATGATGCCAAAGCTGTCAAGAAAGAAATCACTGACGGCGGCGATTTCACAAAAATTGCTAAAGAAAAATCAACAGATGCTGCTACGAAAAAAGATGGCGGTAAAATTAAATTTGATTCACAAGCAACAACTGTTCCTGCCGAAGTTAAAGAAGCTGCCTTCAAATTAAAAGATGGCGAAGTGTCAGAACCAATTGCTGCAACAAATATGCAAACCTACCAAACAACCTACTATGTAGTGAAAATGACGAAAAACAAAGCAAAAGGCAATGACATGAAACCTTATGAAAAAGAGATCAAGAAAATTGCTGAAGAAACAAAATTAGCCGATCAAACATTTGTTTCGAAAGTCATTAGTGACGAATTAAAAGCGGCCAATGTGAAAATTAAAGATGATGCCTTCAAGAACGCTTTAGCAGGCTACATGCAAACTGAATCTTCAAGCGCTTCTTCAGAGAAAAAAGAATCAAAATCAAGTGATTCTAAAACAAGCGATACCAAAACAAGCGACTCTGAAAAAGCAACAGATTCTTCAAGCAAAACAACAGAATCTTCTTCTAAATAAGCATAAAAAAGAGAGTGGTCGATTGACCACTCCCTTTTTTATTTATCTTTTGGAACATAGAAACTGCGGTTATCTAAACCAAAGATTCGTTCCGTATACTCCCCAGGCTGTGTTTGACGAATTGCCCCTAGCATCATTTGAATGGACGCATCCATGGTATCAATTTGATGTAAGATTTCCGCTTCCATAATTCTTGGTCGCACAGGTGAGCCATATTCCAACAATCCATGGTGGGCTAAGACCATGTGCCGAAGAACGACAACGTCTTCTTCTCGATCATCAATTTTCAAAGCCAAACACGCCTTGGTAATTTCCTCATCCACCAAAACTAAATGACCAATTAAGTTCCCTGCCACCGTATATTCTGTCGTAATAGCGCCAGATAACTCTAAAACTTTTCCTAAGTCATGTAAAATAATCCCCGCGTATAATAGTGACGTGTTAATTTCAGGATATTCCTTAGCAATTGCTTTGCCTAGGCGCAACATTGAGACAGTGTGGTAAGCTAAGCCATTCGCAAAAGCATGATGGTTCCGTTTGGCTGCAGGAAATTCATAAAATTCTTGTTGGTATTTTGTCATGAGATAGCGCACAATACGATTCCAATGAGCATTGGTAATCTCAAAAATCACTTGATTGATTTCCTCGACCATCTCTTCTTTTTTCAAAGGCGCTCGTTCCATATATAAACTTGGCTGGCTTGGTTCCTCTGCTGTCGCTAAACGCATGTGTAAAATTTTTACTTGGGGTTTATTTTGATAAACTTCTCGTTTCCCATTCAGTAAAACAACGTTCCCCGCAGTAAATCGTGTAATTTCATCCTCAGAGGCGTCCCAATATTTTCCGTCAATCGTGCCAGATGTGTCTTGAAAGGTAAAGGCAATAAACTTTTTCCCATTTTTAGCTACACGTACATCGGCATTTTTAATTAGAACAAATGATTCAAAAAGTTCTTCTACTGTTAATTCACGTAATTTTTTCACTTGACGCTTCCTCCTTCTAACGCAATTACTCTTTGTTTTAAGTCCTGATAATAGCTTACCATTTCTTGGTCAGAAGAAAAACAAATGACTTGCTGTTTTTGACCAAACTTAGTAAATAATTCAGCTAATTGGGCTTTTCTTTGATGATCATAGTGTAACCAGCCATCATCAATGATAATTGGACAAACCAGTTGCTCGCCTTGGACTGCTAAAAAAGCAAAACGAACAGCCATCATCAATTGATCTTTAGTGCCAGTTGATAATTCATGTAAATAAAACATTTCTTGTTCTTTCGTCACCGCAACTAGTTGACCTTCGGCTACTTGGATTGATTGATAACGCTGGCTTGTTAAAAGTGCAAAGTAGCTTGATGCATACTGTAATAAGCTGGGCAATTGTTGTTCTGAAAGCTCTGTTAATAGGTCCATTAACAGTTGCCCCGCCAGTTGATACCCAGACCAACGTTGAGCTAGTTCTTTGATTTCCGCTTTTAAAATTGCTTGGCGTTGATACAACTCATCTAAGGTACCATCCGTCATTAATTGTTGTTTTTCATAAATCAGCGCTTGATACTGTTCTTGTATTTTATCTAACTGGCTTTCTTCCAGTGCTTGTTGCTGCATTAGTTGTAGAGAACGGGCTTTTAACGTTGCTTCTGTTACCGCTTCTGGAAACAGATTGCCTAATTGCGTCGCTAATTCTTGCCCACGACCAACTTGAGCTTGCTGAGTGGTCAGCTGTTGAATCCTACTTGGAACATCAGCGATTGATAGAATCCGATAACGAATTAGTAAAGGCTGAATTCGTGTTAATGCTTCTTGCTGTTTAGTTTTCAACTCTCGTAACTGTTGTTTGAGATAGCCATCTGCTTGATACTCCTGAGCAAAGCGAACTTTCTCCATTTCTTCAGCAAATCCTTCTAAAAAGTGTAACTTTTCGGAAAGGCTCTTTCCTTGTAAGGGTAAATGCGTCATCAATGGAAAGACTTGTTCTTCAAATCCTTGGCGTTTTTGTTGATTTTCCTTCAATTGACTCATGAGTTCTTCATTTGTTTGAACAAGCAATAAATAGCGCGTAATCAATTCCCGCTGATTCATTAAAGTATCAATTTGTTGCATTTTTCCTAATTGATGGACTTGGGCTTGCTCCGCTACTGCTTGTTCAAGTTGTTCCACTTGCAGTTGTGCCTCACGTTCTTGATTCAGCGCCTGTTGGAACTGTTCATTTAAATAATCTAGTTGCGAAAGTTTTGTCTGCCACTCTTCTTTCACTTCATCAGAGGAAACTTCTTTTCTAGTGGCGTAGCTAAGCACTTCTTTCGCGATAAAACTAACTCCCACGAGAACTAGGCCCCATTTTAAAGGGCTTGGCAAAAAGAAACCGAGTAATGCAAGGATACTTCCTAGCAATAACCAAAGTGGTTGACTTGTTTTCTGCGCTTTTTGGGCACGCGTCGCTTCACCAAAAAATGCGGCATGCGCTTTTTCAAAATCCGTTAACTGGTCTTCCAGATTTTCAATTTGAGAAGCCAAGAATGCTTTCTGTTCTTGTCCTTTTTGAAGAGCTTGCGTATACGCAACTTGTTGTTGGCGCCACTTTTGAACGGTTTCGTTGTCATAGAAAAGCTGTGGTGGTCGTTCAGGCGACCATGACCATTCGTTCTCTAAAAGGACCATTTCTTGACGATTTTGATCAAAGGTTTGGGTCATCCATTCCGATTCCGTCATCAATTGTTGCATATCATAGCGTTGATTCAACAATTGTTGAATCAATGCTTCTTGTTCTAGGTAAAAAGCATAGCCTTCTGGAACATCGAGCGCTTCTGACTGAAGAGATAACTCTTTGGTCAAACGTTGCCGTTCTTTGTCTAGGTACATATATTCTTGAAAGGTTTCTTCTAATTGAACTTGGTCTTCTTTTACTAAAACAACGTTCTCTGTTTCTTCAGGTAGCGACTGCCATTCTTCGTACAAGGGAAAGTGACGTTGCTGTTCCGCAACCTGTAACAAGCCCTGTTGCGTTTCTTTTAATTGCTGTTGCAGTGTCACTCGCTGTTGTTCTGTTTCGCGAATCGTTTCTTCTAATTGTTGAAAAGTTTGTTGCTGCGCTTCTTTCTCTTGAATTTGCTCTTTTAGTTCTTGATAAGCCGCCAACTTCTGATTGAGTAATGGCTGCTGCCCTTTGCCTTTAAAGATTTTTTGTGCTTCTTTAAAGTACGCATTTCGGTAAGTCAAAAGTTGTTGACTACCAGAAACACCAATGGCTAACAAGGATGTTTGCAGTTCCTCTTCTGTCAACTTGTCACTCGTAATTAATTGTTCTTGTTGGAAAGTAAAAACCTCTTGAAATAACTTTTTCGTTAGCGGATGTAACATTTGCTGTAAGGTTTTTTCATCCCCCATTTGTTGTTGATAATAAATGATTGCTTGCCCTTTATTTTTTTCTTTAAAACGCTCGACTTGAACTTCCCCAAACACAGGATGTGCCAACCACAAACGACCACCATACGAGCCACCATTTTTAGGTGCGTAATCGCGTTTTCTTTTACCCTTTGTGGGAAACCCAAACAGTATTGCTTGAATGAATTGATACAATGTGGACTTGCCAACTTCATTTGCGCCGTACAGCAATTGATTACCAGATTCAAATGTAATTTTCTGTTGTTGCCATTTTCCAAAGCCCACAATCTCTACTGCGAGTAATTTCATAGTGGGTCCTCCTGAATAGTAAAGTCTTTATTAATTTGCTCATGTGCTAGGCGCAAGCTCTCTAATCGCCACTGCTCATCCATTGAAAAAATTCCAGCAAATTCTGGATAACGTAACAATTCCTTGGTGGTATCTTCAAAAATAACTGGATCTAAGTATGTTTTTTCTAATGCCGTTAATAAGTTGGGACTAGCGGCTAAATAGATCGGTTCTTTCGTTGGTTCCTCTGCTTGCAATATTAGGCGATAAACAAAAAAATCACCTTGCGTTTTTTGTAAAAGCTGCTGCTGTAAGTAGCTTAATAGTTCACCATTGACAATGGCTTGCACCACGGTCACATCCAAATGTTGCGTTTCTTTCAGTGTCAACGCCATCAATTGCTGTTGCTGATGCGCATGCCATTTCGTCAGCAAACTGGTTTCAAGATAAGACAAAACGCTTTGGGTGTCACGGCATTGCGCAAGAGATACTTCTTCATTCGTCCAATCTATTTCTGCGACTTTTTCAAATTGAACAGTCGCTTGATTCTGGGAAAGTGTGACCACTGCAACCCCTTGTAAAGACTGTTCTTTTTTCGTGTGTCCTTGAGGTGTTCCAGGATAAACAATTAGCGGTTGTTCACTAACAATTTGCGGCTGATGAATGTGGCCCAATGCCCAATAATTATAGCCAGTGGCTTTTAAATCCTTCCATGTAAACGGAGCATAATTTTGTTGCGCTTTCCGACTGGTGTCTCCATGATAAATCCCAATATGAATGTCAGATTCTGCTTGTTTGATAGGAAATTCTAGTGCTTTATTTTCATCAATCCAGGGATGCTCATAACTAAACCCTGAAACAGCCACTTGTTCGCCCGCTTTCGTTTCAAAATACAGTGTCTCAACCATTTCTTTTTCAAATAAAAAAACATTGTCCGGAAAAGAAAACCAATAGCGGTCTTTTTTATAGTAATCATGATTCCCAAATGTTAGAATCACAGGGATTTCTGCTTGTTTCAACTGTTCTAATGCAGCCATCAATTGGGCTTGCATTGAAATAGAGGTCTGACTTTGATGAAACGTATCTCCTGCAAAAATAACCAAGTCCACCGCTTCTCGAATGGCAACTGTTACGATATTCATCAACAATTGTTGATTAGCTTCTCTTAAGCGCTTCGCTAAGGCTGTCGGGATCCCAGTTAACCCTTCAAAAGACCGATCCATGTGTAAATCAGCTGTATGCAATAGTTTCATCGTTTCCCCTCCTTTTCTCCTCCCTTTATCATATCATTTTCTGCCAGCTTGGTCAGTAAAAACATACGAAAATTTGTTCGTTTTTTTATTTTCAGTAAAAGAAAAACTCTGACAAATTGTCTTATAGACAACTTGTCAGAGTTCAATTACGTAAATTAATCGTTATACATATCACGCACAGGAGTCATGATAATTCGGTTTAAATCATTGACAACTAAGCTAAACGCTTGTTCTTTTTGCATTAATTCGTTGATAACTGCTGTTTCTTGCACTTTCGTTGCAATGCTTTGTGCTTTTTCAGCATCTTCATCCGTGAATTCTTCGCCGCGCATTTGTTTTTCTTGTAGTCCTTGTTGGAATCCTTGGAATTCTTTAAACAATGTGTAAGCTGCTTCGTCTGCTTTTACTTCTTCATACGCTGCTTGTAATGCTTTAAATTCGTCTAACTCACGTAGTTCACGTTCAATCTGATTGGCTGTATCATAAATGTTACTCAATGGAATCCCTCTTTTCTCAATAGTTTCATCTTTATTGTACCATTTCTCTTAGGTTTTCCCAACTAATTTCCTAATAAGCCTCCGAAAATTCCTTCAATCTTGTCTTTGACTTTTTTTGCGCCGTCTTTAATTTGGCCTCCAACTTCATTCAATGTATCTCCGAAATTGCTAGCGCCATCTTGAACAGAGTTTCCAAAGTCTTTTAAGTTATCCCGCCAATTAGAATTGGCACCACCGGTTAAACTATCGTTGCTATCAACAACTTTCCCACCTGTGGCATAAGCATCCGCGACAGGAAATTGTGCTTGTTTGACTTGTGGCAAGATGCCACTGGCTTGACTGTTGAACACCTGAGAGGCATATGTGGCGCTACTACCTTCCAGATAATGGGTTTTACTGGTTTCTTGGAAGCCTAACCAAGTAGCAATGACAACTTCTGGTGTATAACCAATCACCCACTGATCGTTCGTTTTACTACTATCGAAGTTGGTTTCTGTCGTACCTGTTTTACCAGCCATTACGTAGCCTGCTGGTTGTGCGTTGACCCCGCTCCCAGAACTAAAGACCCCTAGTAACATACTTGTAATCCCGTCTGCAACATCTTTGGTAATAACTTGTTCTTTCTTGACTTTAGTATTATCAACTACAATTGCGCCAGTTGAGTCGACGATTTTTGTAATTAAATGCGTTTCAGTTTTATAACCTTCATTGGCAAAGGCACTATAAGCTCCCGCCATGGTTAGTGGCGAAACACCCGTTTGTAATCCCCCAAGTGCTAAACCATAATATCGATCTTTTTCTGATAATGGAATGCCAAATTTCTCTGTTTTTTCATAGCCTTTATCTAAACCAATTTGATGTAATAACCACACCGCTGGTAAATTTAAGCTTTCTCCTAAGGCTTGGTACATAGGAACTTCTCCACTGTACGTTCGGCTATAGTTTTGCGCTGGATAATAATCTTGTGGTTTATCTTCTAAAACAGAGTCTGGTTTATAGCCAGCCTCTAAAGCTGGTGTATAGACAGAAATTGGTTTTAAGGACGAGCCTGGTGAACGTTTTGTTTGCGTTGCAAAGTTAAAGCCTCGATAAACGTGTTCTCCTCGACCGCCCACCAGTGCTTGCACGCCGCCGGTTTTCGGATCAATGGCTACAGAGCCACTTTGAACCATGGCACCATCTTCTGCATTGGGTGGAAATAGTGCATCATTTTTATAAGTTGCATCCATCGCATCTTGATACCCCTGATTTAAAGAAGTGTAAATCTTGTAGCCTTTATTTAAAATATCTTCTTCTTTAAATTTATAACGATTGACCGCTTCATCAATTACCGCATCAAAATAATATGGATATTTGTAACTATTTTCGTCGCCAACATAGGTGTCATTTAATAGACTCGCTAAGTTAACACTCGCTTCTTGATTGGCTTCTTCTTGAGACAGTTTTTTATTGTCGACCATAAGTTGTAAAACGGTATTCCGTCGCGCTGTGGCATTGTCAATGTAATCAATTGGGTTATAGATTCCTGGCCCTTTTAACATACCTGCTAGCGTTGCGGCTTCCCCCACTGTCACTTGGGACGCATCCACGCCAAAGTATTTACGAGCTGCATCTTGCACGCCCCAGACACCATTACCAAAATAAGAATTATTTAAATACATTGCCAAGATATCTTTTTTCGAATATTTCTTTTCGATTTCAATCGCTAAGAATAATTCTCTGGCTTTCCTATCTAACGTTTGCTCTTGCGTTAAGTAAGCATTTTTGGCTAATTGCTGCGTAATTGTACTTCCGCCACCACCGCCACCGATTTTCCCGAAGGTCAATTTTCCAACAACCGCACGGGCAATCCCTTTGATGGAATACCCTTTATGTTGATAAAACCCGCGATCTTCAGTTGAAATAACCGCATCTTGAATATAAGGAGAAATATTATCCAGTTCCACAAAAGTCCCTTTTTGCCCGAATAACTTTCCGACTTCTTTTCCTGATTCATCATAAACGCGTGTTGATTCACTTAGCCCTGATTTTAGGGTCTCAACGTTTGCGGACTTGGCTAAGTAAAATAAATAAATACTGGCACCTAAAGCGACTACCAAACCAATTAACAAGAAAATTTTATTGATTTGATACTTTTTCCAAATCCGCTTTCTGGCTTGATGGAATTGTATTAAATAAGGCTTTATCCACGTCCAAAAATGACGTAATCCGACACCGACTTTACTAAAAAATTGTTTAAGATTGTCCATAGTACTCCCTCTGTTTACGTTTCTTGGCTAAGTCTACCATATTCTTGCAGGTACGACCTAGGTCTAAAGCATGAAAAATTGTTGAAAAACAATTTCAATGGTCTTTTCGCTGTAGCAAAGGAAATATGGCCTTCACTAGAGGTAAATAATTGCTTACGCTTAGAAACGAGTCTTTATTTAGCCTCTATTCTATCATGCTTTTCTTCGTTTTTTATGTAAATTTGTTTAAGAATCTCTCAAGGAACTGCCTTTCTAACAAATTTCAGCTTTTTTTCCGTTCTGACTTGACCTTTTGAGCAGCTTTGTTACACTAAATAGCGAATCAGTGAAAGGTGGGATTTGGTGGAATATTCAATGCGATTACCTGAAAATTTTTCAACAATGACTGTAAAAGAACTATTAGAAAATGAGTGGCTAGTCCCTCGAAAAGTGCGCCATTTTTTACGCACGCGAAAAAATGTCAAAATCAACGGAGAAACAGCTGCTTTTCATTTTCCAGTCCAAGCTGGCGATTGTGTCACCTTAACGTTTGAAGAAACCGATTATGTACGTCCCACTATTCATTTGGGGGAAGCAACGCATGTGAAGGTTTTATATGAAGATGAACATTTAATGATTGTAAATAAACCTTATGGCATTAAAACCCATCCAAATCAGCCACAGGAAACAAACACCTTGTTAAATCATGTTGCTGCCTATTTAGCTGAGAAAAATCAGGTCCCTTATGTCGTTCATCGATTAGATAAAGAAACCAGTGGTGCGATTGTCTTTGCTAAAAATCCTTTTGTCTTACCTATTTTAGGGCGTTTATTAGAAACAAAACAAATTTACCGCCAATATCAAGCGATTGTGGCTGGTCACTTTAACCAAAAAGAGCAGACAATCAATCAGCCGATCGGTCGTGATCGACATGATCGCCGGAAACGACGGATTGATCCTCAAAAAGGGGATTCAGCGATTACACATGTCCAAGTGGTCCAAGCTCTTTCTAACAATCAAACCGCAGTTACCTGTGTTTTAGAAACAGGTCGGACGCACCAAATTCGGGTCCATTTAGCTAGCGAAGGGCATCCAATTATTGGTGATCCGTTATACAACCCAAAATCGCAGGCAGCTCGTTTAATGCTCCATGCTTCACAACTTCATTTACTCCATCCGTTTACAAAAAAACAAATCGTTGTGACTGCAACACCTGGCCTATGGTAAAAAAAACAGAAGAAATCGGACGGTAACCGCCGATTTCTTCTGCTTTTTTATTTTACCGCACATTCACTGCTGAGAACGGCATATCTGCGTTTGCTCAGTGTCTTGGTGTTAAACAGTTCCTGAGCTAACTCTCAGCCTTAATCATTTGTAGCCACTCTTTTTGTAAAATTCCGTAATTGTAGATATCCAGCCATTGGCCATCTTGAAATAACGCTTCTCTATCAATTCCTTCTTTTTTGAAGCCTACTTTTTCATAAACATGAATCGCTTTTTGATTGTTACTATTGACAGCTAATCTGATTTTGTGCAAACCCAATTCATAAAAAGCAAATTTACAAATTAAAGACACCGCCTCAAAGCCACATCCTTGACCTCGTTGCTCTTTTTGTAAAATAGCAATCCCTAAATTGGCCCCTCTATTTTTCAACTGTACATCAGACAACGAAACCCAACCAATAAATTCCTCTGTCGTATTTTCTAAAATAGCAAATAGAAATCGATCATCTTCTCCTTTATTAATTGTGAAATCTTTCCATTCTTCAAGCCCCCACGGATGTAAAGCATCCCAGCTCAAATGCCGAAGCAATTCATTATCCCATTGCTGTTTTGCAATATGTTCGATATATTCTTCTCTAAAATGAGAAAAGCCAACGTGTTTTCCTTTTAAAACATTTTCCATAAGAACACCTTTAATTTCCTAGATTATTTTTCTATTTGCTGACTATCTATTTCCTCGTATTTTTGTAAAAAAGTGGCAATTTTTTCGATGACACACGCATTTTTATCGCTTTGGTCATTCTCTACCTGAAGAACAAGCAACGGTTCATGCAGACTTAAGCGTAGCAAAAACCAACCACTGCCATATTGACCAGACACGTTTCCCCGAACACCTTCTTGGTTTTCACGGTCCACAGCAAAGTCTGCTTGATTTTCTACAAACAATTCAAAGTCTCGCAAGACTTGTTGCCCATAACAAGTAACATCCTCCGCAGTAATTTTGAAGCGAAATTCGTTGGTTTCTGCCGGTTGCTTCAATGTAGCAATCAGATCTCCTAACGTTTGATTGTTTTGTTTCAATTCTGGTAACAACATTAAAATTTTCGCCACGACATATGCACCATCATCCAGATTGTAGTTTTCTTGAAACGCTGCATGACCACTGGTTTCAATGGCTAACGGTGTCTGAAAGCCCCCATGATTCAATTCAATCATTTTATTAATGACATTTCGGTAACCAGAAATATAACGAATCTGTTGGCCGCCTTTTTCTTCAATAAATGTTTTTAAATGACTTGAGGTTGGCGAATTTGTCACAATATAACTACCAGGCGCTTCTTTTAAAACAATTGCCGCTAAAACAGCAATTAAATTATTTCGGTTTAGTACCTCACCTGATTGGTCCACCACGGCCGAACGATCTACATCTGTATCAAAGATAATGCCCAAATCTGCTTGATTAGCTAAAACAGCCGTTTGAATACTTTTCATTGCTTCAGAATTATCTGGATTAGGTACATGATTAGGAAAATGCCCATCTGGTTCTAAAAACTGTGATCCCGTCGTATCAGCGCCCAAAACTTGAAGAACCTGCTCCGCAAAGAAGCCCCCAGCCCCATTACCCGCATCAACGATAATTCGAAAGCCCTGTAAAGGTTTCTCTTCTGGCGAATGAATTCCTTGGCGGATTTTTCCCACCAAATGCTCCGCATAAATTGGCAGTAACTCTTGCTTCATCAGTGTGCCATTTTCATTGGCCGTCAGCGGATCAGTATGAGATAAAATATACCGAATATCTTCTTTCTCTGCTCCACCTTCTGCTGTGAAGAACTTCAAGCCATTAAAGTAATAAGGCAAATGGCTAGCTGTAATCATAATCGCTGCATCACATTGAAGCGTTGGAAATTGAGTAGCCATAAACATAGCAGGCGTCGTAGCTAAACCAACGTCAATCACCTGAATACCTAATGAAAGAAACGTATCTACTAATGCTTGCTTAATCGGCTCCGCCGTTAGACGACTATCATGTCCGATTGCAATTGTCAGGCGCTGTTGTGCCTTTCGTGGCAGCTGTTTTTTATCCTGTAACCAACGAACCACGCCCACCGCAATCTCGGCTACTGCTGTTGCGGTTAATGTTGCAGTTTGCTCTTCCGTATCCAAAGCAATTCCCCGAATATCCGAACCATTTTGTAGCGCTTTCAATTCTGCCAAGAAAAAAACTCCCTTCTATTGATGCTTTCAATTTTAAAAAATCATATTTTCGATGCGTTCGATAAAGTGTTCCGCATCCTCTTCTGAACGTGTAATCACAATAATTGTATCCGCACCAGCCACTGTACCAGCCACTTCTGGATAAGCTACTTCATCTAAAAAGTTACTCACCACATCGGCATTTCCCATCTCTGTATGCAAGATGACAATAAATTGTACTCGCTCCATTCGAACAACTGAATCTTTTACTGATTCTCGTAATTTCTCTTCACTGCTTGTGCCTTGTGCTTGAGAAAAAATTGCATATTTGACACGACCATCTGCACCATGTGTTTTAACAATACTCATTTCACGGATATCTCTTGAAACAGTCGCTTGAGTGGCTCGGACGCCAATTTCTTCCAAACGAGTGATTAATTCATCTTGTGTTTCAATTTCTTGTTGCATAATTAATTGTTTAATCAAACGTTGACGTTCTGCTTTTTTCATATAGACCACTCCTCTCCATTCATTTCTTTTATTATATCCAAAAATGAGTAAAAATACAGGTACTTTTCACATTAAACTCTTTATTTATCTGAAAAAGACTGGATAAATGTTTATATACCAGTCTTTTTCAGTAAAAAATACTTATTTAAGAAGATTCTTTTCTTTTAAATAGTCTTTCGCCACTATGCTAGGATCTTGCCCTTCCACATTGACTTGATAATTCATTTCACTCATTTCTTCTTCGCTAATTTTTCCTGCCAATTTATTCAATATTTCTGCTAATTCTGGATATTTTTCCAACGTTGCTGTTTTAATAAGTGGTGCTCCTTGATAAGGCGGAAATAGCGCTTGATCATCTTCTAACGTTACTAAATCGTATTGTCTCAATTCACTATCCGTTGAATAGGCATCAATCACATTTACCTCACCATTATTAATCGCCTGATAGCGTAACGCCGGTTCCATCGATTGGACATTCAGATTTAAATGATATTTTTCTTGTAATCCCTTATAACCATCTTGCCGATCAATAAATTCTAACGTAAAACCTGCTTTCAACTGATTGCTAATTTTCTGTAAATCACTAATCGTTTTTAATTGATGCGCTTTTGCAAATGAGCGCTTAACTGCGACGGCATACGTATTTTCATAGCGCATCGGTTTCAACAAAGTAAGGTTTTCTTGTTTTTTCAAGCCAGCGCGTGCCGCTTCATAGACTACTTGAGGTTGATTGTCTAGCTGAGGAGGATTTTTTAAAAAGGTTTCGATCACTGTTCCTGTAAATTCCGGATAAAGATCGATTTCATCTGATTTCAAGGCATTATATAAAAAAGTAGTCTTGCCAAAGTTTGGCTTTAACGTCACCTGAATGTCGCTATTTTCTTCAATTAAGGCTTTATACATATTAATAATAATATCTGGTTCCGCTCCTAATTTGCCAGCAATTGTCAGCTGCTTTTCCTTTGAAGAAGTTTGTTGATTCCAGAAAAATGAACCACCTAACAAAAGGCCTAAAATAGTACCGCCAATGATTAGTCGCCGCCCATTCGCTTTTTCCAACCAATGAATTCCATAATTAAATAAGACTGCTAGTGCAGCCGATGAAAGGGCTCCAATAAAAATCAACGATAAATTATTTCGATCAATTCCTAATAAAATGAAGGTCCCTAAACCACCTGCTCCAATTAACGCCGCCAACGTGGCCGTACCAATAATTAAAACGGTAGCCGTTCGAATCCCAGAAATAATAAATGGTAACGCCATTTGCAACTCAAACTTAAACAGTTTTTCTTTTTTACTCATCCCAAATGCTTCTGCAGCTTCTTCTAACGAAGGATCAATTTCCGTCAAACCAGTATAGGTGTTTTGTAAAATTGGGAATAAGGCATAAATCACTAGCGCAACAATTGCCGGTGGTCGACCAATACCAATTAACGGAATCAGTAAGCCTAGCAAGGCTAAAGAAGGGATGGTTTGGAAAATCCCAGTCACTTGTAACAGACTTTCCGCTAACTTACGATGACTTGTTAAATAAATGGCTAAAGGAATTGCAATCAACGCAGCGAATAATAACGAGATAAAGGACAATTGCATATGCTCGATTAACGCTTGCAGATATTCTTCTTTTCGAGCGAAAAAAGTTTCAATCAGTGCTTGCATCTACTGTCCCTCGCTTTCCAACAGCTGTTCCATAAAACGAGTAATCGTTTTTGAGGTGATACACCCTAAAACTTGTTGTTTTTCTACTAAATTTGCTTTCTCTTGCGCATTAATGAGTTGGACAATCTCTTTTAAATTGGTTTCCATGAAAACAGTCGGCACTGGCTCAATCGTCTCATCTGCGGCTTCTAAAAATGCAGTCAAGTCAGCGCCACAATAGTTCGCTAGTTCTGGTGAAGATTGTTTGAAAAATTGACCGACAAAATTATTTTTCGGATGTTTTTGAATGGCTTCTGGCGTATCGACTTGAATAATTTTGCCAGCGTCCATAATACAGATGCGCTCTCCTAACAGTAAAGCTTCATTCATATCATGGGTCACAAAAACAATGGTACTCGCTAATTCATGATGAAGTTCTTTCACCAAACGTTGAAGATGATGTCTTGAAATCGGATCTAGCGCGCTAAAAGGTTCATCCATTAAAATCACTTCTGGTTCGGCTGCAATGGCGCGTAAAATCCCGATACGTTGTTGCTCGCCTCCTGAAAGCGCTGCTGGCTTACGATGCAGATATTCCTCAGGATCCAGCTGAACTTTTTTCAATAGTTCAATGGTTCGCTCTCTGCGTTGCTCTTTGGGCCATTTTTTCATTTCAGGAATCAACTCAATATTTTCCGCCACGGTTAAGTTAGGAAATAAGGCAATTTGCTGAAGAACATAGCCAATTTTTAGTCGTAATTCACGTAAAGGATAATTGGTTACCGCTTGTTCATTGAGAGCCACTTCACCTGTCGTTGGCTCAATGAGCCGATTAATCATTTTCAAAGTCGTCGTTTTTCCACTACCACTCGGCCCTACTAATACAAAAAATTCGCCTTGTTGGATTGTTAAATTCACATCGGACAAAACGGCATTTTCTTGATATACTTTTGAAACATTTTGAAATTTTATCATTTATTTTCACCGCATCTTTCACTTCTTAATAAACAAAATCTTTGGAGGATCGTCACTCTTTCAGTATAATTTAAGACTAACATCCTGCCTAATTTTTTGTTTTAAGCGCAAGTATGTGGGGGCTCATTTAACGGCTGCCGGTTCGTATCTACAATTATCTACTCAATGAATGGAAAAATTGTCCTCTTCTGCCTTAAACAAAAGTGAACTGTTTTCTACTAAAAGGAGTGATCGTTATGGAAAACGACAAGCGAATTTATAAATGGGACAACGTGAAACTTTTTTTAATTTTCTTAGTGATTTTTGGGCATATTTTAGATCGTGAAGCTTCTCCTTCACGACTCATGGAAACGATCAACTTTTGGATCTATTCATTCCATATGCCAGCCTTTATTTTTGTCTCTGGACTCTTTAGTAAACATGCCATTAAACAACGAAAATATCTACGCTTACTTTCCTTTGTTTGGCTTTATCTCTTAGCGAAGTTGTTGATTACGCTTGCTAATTTCGCCTTTGCAAATAAAATGAATTTTGATTTACTGAACGAAACAGGCGTTCCTTGGTACTTACTTTCCTTAGCAAGTTTCTACTTAATTACCATCTTTCTTCAGCGCGTTCAGCCGAAAATCATGTTGCCAATCATCATTGTTATCGGCTGCGCCTCAGGCTATTTACCTGTGGAAGGTTTCTTGTCTTTAGGACGGACTCTGGGCTTCTTCCCTTTCTTTTATTGTGGCTACTTAATGGATATTCAAAAGCTACAAACCTTTTTAGATCATCGCAAAGTCAAATGGGCAGCGATAGGCGTAATTTTAAGCTCCTTTTTATTTGTAAATAGTCAATGGTCATTGGCAACGAAATTTTGGGGCTTCTTAACTGGTTGGGCTTCCTACGCTGAAATTAGTCCGGCCTTTGAATACAGTAGTTTCATTCAGCTGTTCTTTTACGTTGCTGCAGCATTGGTGTCTCTTTCTTGGTTTGCATTATTGCCGAAACGAAAGTTACCTTTAAGCGCCCTCGGAAAAGATACCCTCTACCCTTATCTCTTGCATATGCCCTTAATTATTCTGTTGGAAAGTGGTTTGCAATTAGACACACTCTTTAAAGAATGGTTTACTTTCCGAATCCTGGCACTTTTCTTCTTAGCCCTCTTCATTTTAGCTATTACGAATATGCCTGTGGTGAAACGGGGAGCGGATTATCTTTTTAATCCAATTGCGTATGTGTTGCCAAAACAATGGTTAAAAGTTAAATAAAAAAAGAAGAGCGTGGGACAAAAATCACTTTGGATTTTTGCTCCACGCTCAAAAACTGTTAAACGGCGAGAGTTGCAATGTTTCACCGTGAAGCATGAACAAATGAAATCATCGTACCTACTTGGTTTTTGGAGCTAAACACTTTTATCTCAGATTTTTTTCAACTATTGAAACAATCCTTTAATTTTATCAAACAAACCATCGGTCGTTGTATCAGCTAACATCGCTGTAATTTTATGATAGTGTTCGCCTAATTCATCTTTATGTTCTTCAATGAATTGTTGCGCATGTTCCACGTTGCCTTCTCCAATTAAATCTTTTGCTTTTTGAACTAATTCTTCTACGTTCATCTTCACACGTCCTTTGATTAAATAGTTAACAATAAGTGTTTCACTCATTGCGTTTTCTCCTATTTATCGTATCGTGGGATCCGTTGATTTGCAAGAAATTTTCAGTAAATTGACGGTTCTGATTTTGGGTTTTTAAAAGGCAAAAATTGCAAAAAAAAGCTGTTTTCGAAAATCGAAAACAGCTTTTTTACTTTACTTCGCTAAACGATAAATCGCATCTGCATAAATAGCAGCTGCTCGGAATAAGTCATCTAATTCCATAAATTCGTTGGCTTGGTGCATTGTGTCTGTGTAGCCAGGGAACATTGCGCCATAGGCAACACCACGTTTCAATAAGCGGCCATAAGTACCGCCACCAATGATTTGTTCTTGGCCTTTTTCGCCTGTATGGTCTTCGTAAACTTGTAGTAACGTTGCCACCAATGGATCATCAACTGGTACATAATGCGGTTCTTGGTTGCGATCTCCTTGTGTTGCAGTGACCGTTTCACCGACTGTTGTTTGAACTTTTGCTTGTAATTCTTCTGCTGAAGTTCCTTTTGGATAGCGGAAGTTTAATGTTACTAAGCTATTTTCAGGGTTTTCTGGATCAAAGTTAACAATCCCAGCGTTCATTGTCAATTTACCCATTTTTTCGTCTTCAAAAGCCACGCCTAATTTTTCACCATAAAAATCTTCATGGATAAATTCAGCAATGGTATTAATAAAGCTATATGCGCCTTCTGCAAAGCTGTAATCATTTAAGAAAGTTGCCAAGAAAGTCGCTGCGTTAATTCCAGATTGTGGGCTAGCACCGTGAGCACCTTTACCAACTACATGGAAAGTCACTGTTTTATCTGAAAGTTCTGCGTTACCTGAAATTTTTGCTTCTTGTTTGATGAATGTTTCAAAGCTAGCAGCTAGTGAAGCCGCTTCGTCTGCTGAAGCAGCCGTTACAACAGCATCTGCTGTTCCCGGAACCATGTTTTCACGTAAGCCAGATTTGAAGCTTTCTAATTTATAATCAGCGCCGTTACCGCCTCGGAAAGTTAAACGAATAGTCACATTTCCTTTTTCCCCATTGATAATTGGGAACTCAGCATCTGGTGAGAAACCAAAGTCTGGCGCTTCTTCATGTTGGAAATAGTAATCCATATCGCCCCAGCCGCTTTCTTCGTCACTTCCTACTACGAAACGAATTTTTTTAGACACGGGTAAGCCTAATTCTTTGATA
Source organism: Enterococcus sp. AZ035 (assembly GCF_050548325.1). Taxonomy (NCBI): domain Bacteria; kingdom Bacillati; phylum Bacillota; class Bacilli; order Lactobacillales; family Enterococcaceae; genus Enterococcus; species Enterococcus sp. AZ035. The sequence goes on along the minus strand of NZ_CP172958.1, from coordinate 400,642 downwards.
ATTTTCATTGCGTAATAAGCAGCCATACTTGGGCCTTTATCATCGCTTGCACCACGTGCATAAATTTTGCCATCTTTAATGACTGGTTCATAAGGATCTGTTTCCCAACCATCACCAGCAGGAACAACGTCCATATGACCAAAAATTCCTAACGTTTCGTCGCCTTCACCATATTCAATGTGTCCAGCGTAATTGTCGACATTTTTCACCGTAAAGCCATCACGTTCACCATACGCTAACATGTGTTTTAAGCCAGCAACTGGCCCAGGTCCAAAGGGCGCTTCAGGTGTTGCTTGTGCATCATCACGTTCACTGTTGATCCGTAATAAGTTTTGTAAATCTTCTAATAAGTCGTCTTTACGTGCTTCGACTTCTTTTGTCCAATCAATTGTCATTTGTTGTCACTCCTATTCATAAAGTTCTACATAGTCAATCATACCATTTTATGCAGAAAAAGAAAGAAACCCGACACTATTTTTCTAGAAATTTTTTATCTTTTCCGCAGAAAGGGCTGGGTTTTTGTTTATTTTAATTGAGGTATGATTGTTTAGGTTGTAGTTGTTGCAATTCGGCTTCTGTTAAGGGCCGATATTCCCCTAGTTCTAACGTTTCATCCAACCATAGTTCGCCCATTCGTAATCGTTTTAAATACGTCACAGGTTTGCCTACAGTGGCTAACATCCGTTTGACTTGATGAAATTTCCCCTCTTGAATCACTAAACGGACTACGGAAGTCCCTTCTTCCTCATTGATCGTCTCAATGACTAAACGACTTGGTTTAACCATTTCTCCATCTTTCAAGGCAAATCCTTGCGCAAACAGTTGACAATCTTCCGCTGTCACAAGTCCTTCAACTTCAGCTAAATATTCTTTATCCACATGCTTTTTGGGTGATAATAATTGATGCGCTAACTGGCCATCATTTGTTAATAGAAGCAAGCCTTCGGTATCTTTATCCAAGCGACCAACTGGGAACAAGTCGGCACGGTAATCCTGATCAGTTAACAAGTCAATTACCGTTTCATCTCGCTGATCTTCCGTCGCAGAAATGACACCTTGTGGTTTATGCAACATGTAATAAAAGAATTTCTGATACGTAAGAATTTCTCCCATCAAGGCAATTTGATCTGTTTCTTCATTTACTTGTGTTTTGGCTTCTTTTACGACGTCACCATTCACCGTAACGACTTTTTTCTTTAACAATTGTTTGATTTCTTTACGACTACCGATACCAACATCGGCTAAAAATTTATCTAAACGCATCGTCATTCCTCTTTCCTTTAAAAAAATAGCTTGGGACATAAATCGAATCGATCGATGTCTCAAGCCTTGTCTCTTAAGAGAATCTGCTGAAAGGAGTTCAATCAGCTATTATTTAATATTGAATTTTGCACGTAATTTTGCGGCATTTTTCCCTAATAAACGATCAGCTAAGCGAATCTTCAAGACCGAATAGCCATAAAAAGCGCCTCCTGCAGCAGCCACAATTACAACGATAATGAAGGCTTGGAAACGTCTAGTTGGATCTAAAAATAGATACAAGAACTGACGGAAAATCAAAGCGATAATCATCATGATGACTGTAATACAGAACATTAACAATGTTCGCCGTAAGGTTAATTTGTAATTAAAACGTGTCACTTGACGAATTCTTCTTAGAATCAATACGCAAGAAACCGTAAAGCCAATCATCGTTGCTAATAACGGACCGTAAACTTCAAATAAACGGATTGCGGGGAATTGCACGATTAATTTCACTGCTAAACCAATTCCTAAATAACGCATTGCATCACGATTTTCATACATCCCCATCAACATATTTGACACTAACATATACAAGCCCAAGAATAAACTAGCGTAACAAGCTTGCACTAATAAAGAAGTACCTAAAGCATCTGGCATGTAAAAAACAGTGTATAGTGGTTGCGCTAAAACAATCATACCGAACGTTGCTGGCAACATTACAAACACAAAAAGTTGTAAATTATTACTAATCAAACGCGCTAATTCACGGTGATTTTTTAAGGTGACCGCTTCTGTAATTAACGGTAATCCAGTAGCCGAAATCGAAGTCGCTAAAGCCACGACAATCATGGTTAATTTGTCCGGATTGGCATTAAAAATACCGAAAAGCTCTCGTAATTGGGTATCTGAATAATCCGTAAACAAACGCATAAAGTTTGAGAAAGTAAACTGATCGACAAGTTTAAAGACAGTCACTCCTGAGCCGACTACGATAAAAGGAATCGCCTCTTTAAAAGTTTCAATCAATAACTCTTTTGGAGCAATTTCATGTTCATTGGCGCTGTGTTCTTCTAAATAATCAAATAATGGTTTTTGTTTGTACATGTAATAACCTAAAACCGCAAAACTTGCGAGCATCCCAATAAATGCCGCAAAAGTGGCTTGGGTCACCGCTGTAACGTAATTACCTTCAAAGACTTTCATGATAATAAAAGCAGTTAATAACATGTAAAAAACTCGTGCTACTTGTTCAACAATTTGTGATAAAGCAAAGGGCATCATTTCTTGATTTCCTTGGAAATAACCGCGAATGACACTCATGCTTGGGAAAACTAAAACGGCTAAACTTAATGAACGCATTGTTGGAACTAATTCAGGTCCTCCGCCAGACAAAGCTGCTAATGCCGGAGATGCCAAATACATCACAATAGCAAAAACCACACCTAAGCCACCCATTAGTTGTAAGGCACGATAAAAAAGCTGTCGACTAATTTTATATTCGTTCAATGAATTATAATGCGAGGTCTGCTTGGCAATCGCACCTGGAATTCCGGCGGTAGAGATCATTAGGAATAAGGCATAAATCGTATACCCCATTGAAAACAAACTGTTCGCTTCGTTTCCGTGCTCGCCCATCCAAGCGTACCAGGGGATGATGTAAATCGCCCCTAACATGCGGGAGATAATATTACTAGCTGTCATCCAAGCTGAGCCTTTGACCATTTTTTCTTGGTTCGTCAGGATTGGTTGATCAACTGAATTTGGTTGATTGATCATTTTGTCCTCCAATATTCTTTGAGTATGCTTTCTTTATTTTAATTGTTCATCTTGGGATATGCAACGACTTTCTCGAAGAATTATCCTATTTTAACATTTCTCATGGATTTTCTCACGCTAACGAGATGGTTTTTTTAAAAGAAAAATAATGCTATAATGACATCAGTTTTGAAATTTCGTTGAAACGTTTGGAGGCAAAAAAAGTGACGATTTCATTATTCGCAATTCGCGATTGCTTAGAAAAAGAAGATTTATTAAAAGAATTTATTTCACCAGAAGGCTGGCACTTGACTCTTTCCGACACGTTAGGTCAACGAGAAGTAACGGCTCTTTCTTACGATTCGAGAGACGTAACAGCAGAAACACTCTTTTTTTGTAAAGGATTAAACTTTAAAGAAATCTATTTAGAAAATGCTGTAAAAGACGGCCTAGAAATCTATGTTTCTGAGGTGCCTTATGAGGTTCCGGCGCAACTAGGAATTATCGTGACTGACATTAAAAAAGCAATGGCTGTGTTAAGCATGGCTTTTTATGATTATCCACAAAATAAATTAAAACTGATTGGCTTTACTGGAACCAAGGGTAAAACAACAGCGGCTTATTTCACCAAATATATTTTAGATGTTGCTACACAACAAAAAACAGCCTTGCTTTCTACCATGAATTCGACATTAGATGGCAAAACATTCTTTAAATCTGCCTTGACTACACCCGAATCTTTGGACTTGTATCGAATGATGGCAACCGCTGTTGCTAACGGGATGACTCATTTTATTATGGAAGTTTCTTCCCAAGCCTACAAAACTAATCGTGTCTACAAGTTATTTTTTGATGTCGGCATTTTTTTAAACATTACCCCCGACCATATCAGTCCAATTGAACATCCAACCTTTGACGATTACTTTTATTGCAAACGTCAATTGATTACACATTCTAAAGTCATTGTGTTGAATCACGAAGCTGATTATTTTCCATTACTTAAAGAAACTGCACAACAGCAAAAAGTCCCAGCCATTGTCTATGGCAGTCAGCCGGCTCCAGAAGTAGACTATTCATTCGCTGTTTCTTCAGAGGATTCCTTACGTTTTATCGTTGAAAGTCCTGCAGATGCGTTAGGATTGGCCGGCTCTTATCACCTTCGTTTAGGTGGTGATTTTAACAAAGGTAATGCGTTAAGTGCGGCGATTGCTAGTGTCCTTGTGGGAGCTTCAAAAGAAGAGTGTCAACAAGGAATCGCAGCAACCACCGTCCCTGGCCGGATGGAATCTTTAACGAATACCAACGGTGCAACCGTCTATGTTGATTACGCTCATAACTATGACAGTTTGAAGAATCTTTTAACCTTTGTCCGTGAAGAACATCCTGACGGCCGCTTAATTGTTCTTGTCGGTAGCACGGGAGACAAAGCGATTTCTCGCCGCAAAGACTTTGGTAGGGTTCTTTCTGAATTGGCTGATGTTGCAGTCCTAACAACCGATGACCCAGCCAGTGAAGATCCAGCAAAAATTTGCCAAGAAATTCAAGCCCATATTACCAAAGAAATGCCTGTTTACACCGTTTTAGATCGTGGCGAAGCAATTGCTCACGCATTATCTTTAAGCACAACGGCTGATGATGCGATTGTCTTAGCTGGTAAAGGCGCCGACCTTTATCAAAAAGTAAACGGCGTAGATGAACCTTACGCAGGAGACTTTGCCCTTGCGGAAGCTTTCATTAATAAAAAGAACTAAATCATTTAAACACACATGAAAAAAACAAGCTGCAACCACTTATCAGCAAAGGTTGCAGCTTGTTTTTTAAAGAACTTCTTTTATTTTCGTTACTTCTTCTTCTGATAAGCCATGACCGCCATCCACTAGTAAAAAGTCGACTGGAAAATGTTTCTTTAATTGATTAGCTAAAGAAAGAACTTGTCCCGGAATACTCAACTCATCCTGAGCCCCTGTTGTGACAATCACTTTTGTCGCAAACTCACCAGATACATATTGATAGCCTAAATTGCTTGGATGCAGTAAAATAACAGTGTTAGCAATAGTTGGGTTCTTTTCTAACAGGCCTAAAATAAAATTGGCACCGTTAGAGTACCCTATAAAAATAACTTCATCGTATAACTTTTGCGGTTGCCAAACTTCTTCTAGAAACGCCGTCACTCGCTCATCAAAGTTAGCACGAGGTAATGCTCCATTGACTAATGGCGCAAAAAAGCGTCGCTGTTCGCCTACACCTTCTGTCCCTAAGTAACTTAGAACACTCGCTTCTGGATAAAGGGTTGCGATGGTGGTTAATAATTGATATTCATTGCCACCAGTACCATGGAAAGCGACAACTAATTGATTAGGTTTCGACCCTTTTTGAAAAAATTGTTTCATTTAATAAACCTCCAAGAAAGGAATTTTACTATGTATGCACAAATTCATCACATCTCTATTTTAAATCGATTGATAAAGCCTACATTTGACTTCTATCATAATACACTGGGATTAAAATTACTAATGAAAACGATCAACCAAGATGACCACACCATGTATCACTTGTTTTTCTCAGATAATGAGCAACGAACAGGTACCGAATTAACTTTTTTTGAATTGAATGATGGCCAAGATCAATCCTTTGGGACAAATACGATTGAACGAACTATTTTAAAAGTACCAACGCGCGCCTCTTTGGATTTTTGGGCAGAACGTCTTGAGCAAGCGGGTATCTGCCACTATGGTGTGGAAACATTTAACCAACACCCAATTTTGCGTTTTGAAGCGCCCGATAATACGCAAATGGCGCTTGTTCCGTTACGTGAATTTGAAAATGCGGAAGATTATTTTCCAGCTGAGCATTCCGAAATTCCAGTAGAACATGCAATTTTAGGCATTGATGCAATTCAATTACGCGTCCAATATGCCGTAGCTACCAAACAACCTTTAGTGGATTATTTACATTGGCATGAAAAAGAAACAGTACCTTTTTTTGAAACTGCGCATGAAGTAACCGTTCTGGAAAATCATCATCCACAGTTTTATCAAGAGGTGCATATCATTGATGACCGTACCAATCCGCTTGCCATTGAAGGAATTGGTGGCGTTCATCACGTCGCCTTTGGGGTGGAAGATACGCAAGAATTAACGCAAGTTGATAGCCTGTTAGAGGAAAAGAATTTTACAAACTCAGGAATTAAAGACCGCGAATTTTTCAAATCATTGTATTTTAGAGAACCGAACCACTTGTTATTTGAAGTAGCCACACAAAAAGGCCTGCTAGATGCCGAAGCCTATGAAAATCAAAGCTCAAACTTTGATGAAATCCCCCTTTATTTGCCTCACTTTTTGGCAGATCAAAGAGAACGAATCGAAGCGATTTTAGCACAACAACGCCATGAGTAAACAAAAATAGCGGTTCTAACCGCTATTTTTGTTTTTTAATATCCTATTATTGCCCTTTTTTGAAAAAAAGGAGTACACTAATAGTAGATGAACTGCGCAAGGAGGTGAGTACATGTTATCTAAGGAAGAAGTTCTACACTTATTGAACGAAGCAAAAAAAGAAGTCGATCGTTTAGAAACAAACCGCCAAGAAGATTTAGGTAATTCAATCAACTATATTGAAAATGAATTACAGCTCCAACGTGTCTTATCTCAAGTGGAAGCTTATGAAAAAGTACTTGGTTAATTGATTACGCATTAAATGAGAGAGGAGCAACCAGATTCAGGTGAATGAATCTGGTTGCTCCTCTCTCATTTTTTACTAGACTAATTCGTAAGCAAGTTCTCGTGCAATAATTTTTGCGGTTGTTTCAGCGATTTCTCCAGTAAAGCCAATGCATTGTTCCATATGTTCAGGTGAACCCATCGTCATTTTACTTGTCAAAATACTGCAGCAAACCACTCGATGCTTTTGTCGAAAACTTTGATGCAATTCGTTGGCTAAAGCCATCGTTTTATTTACTTGTTCTCCTTTGGCTTCTGTCCGACCAAAAAAGTAGCCCAGACACATAACCCCGCCTGAAAGAGCACCACAAATACACTTCGCTCCTCCAACACCTACAGGAAACCCAGAAGCCATGGCCACAGCTTCAATGGGAATCTCCGCATCGAAGTGTTGCCGAATGGTCGCCACAATCGCTTCCGAGCAATAAAAATCACCGTTACGATAATAGGCTTCCGCTTCTTCCCTGATTGCTTGTAAACAAATTCTCTTTTTCAAAATGCCCTCCATTCTGTATCCGCTTTCATTTTATGAATAAAAGGATGCCAAGCATCCCTTTATTTTATAGATTTTCTGCAGAGGTAAATACTTCTGACACATCATCATCGTCTTCTAACTTGTCAACCAAGCGCTCTAATTGCGCTTTTTGTTCATCGTTCAAGGTTAGTAAGGTTTGCGGAACCATTGTTAATTCAGCTTGTGCTAATGAATAACCTGCTTGTTCTAAAGCATCGCGAACCGCTGTAAAATCTTCTGGTGCTGTGTAAATTTCAAATACTTCTGGTGATGTTTCTATATCCTCGCCGCCTGCTTCCAAAACGACTTCTAGCATGTCGTCTTCCTCAATTGCATGATCTTCTCGCTTAATGACAATATAGCCTTTACGATCAAACATATAATTCACCGAACCCGTTTCACCTAAAGAGCCACCATTTCGAGTAAACGCGACGCGAACATTGGTGGCCGTTCGGTTGCGGTTATCTGTTAGTGCATGAACTAAAACTGCCACGCCACCTGGCCCGTATCCTTCATAAGTTACCTCGTCATAATGTTCCCCTTCACCAGCACTACTGGCTTTTTTTATGGCGCGCGCAATATTATCATTGGGCATATTGGCTGACTTAGCTTTATCGACTGCTAAACGTAAAGCAGGATTCATTGCGGGGTCAGGGCCACCTGCTTTTGCCGCCATATAGATTTCCCTTGAAACTTTTTGGAAAATTTTCCCACGTTTGGCATCTTGCGCATTTTTACGCCCTTGAATGTTGCTCCATTTGCTGTGTCCTGACATCCTTGATTCCTCCTGACTTTTCGTTACTATTCTCCTTTATTCTACTCTTCTTTTCAGTTAGGAACAAGCGCTACCAAAAAAAGACCCTCGCTTATCCACCTTTCTGACGAATAAACGAAGCTCTTCTAAATTAGCGTCTTCTTTTTTTATTTTTCTTCAAACCATGAACCACCAAACAAATAACGATGGCTGTCAAAGCACCCATGGCATCCAACATAACATCTTGAAAAAGAGAGGTCCTTCCGCCTGTGATCATTTGATGAAATTCATCTAAACCTGCATAGCCAGTAGCAGCTAGCCAGGAAACAACAGCTGTTAAAAACAGACCTTTGATTCTTGGCACTAATCCAATAAACCAACTACCACCTAATAGAAAATACGTACCAAAATGGGCTCCCTTACGAATAAAAAATTCAATAAATTTACTATAACCACTAGCTTGAATGCTCACTTCACTGCCAGCATATTGAAAAGAAATGTTTTTTAATTGTTCTTCAAAAGGATGACTGCTCAGAAGTTTATCTAAAAGACCAACTTGTGATTGCTGTTCATACGTCTGTGATGAACTGAAAAATAAAATGGCCATAATAACAAACGCAATGACTAAATATAAATTACTATCTTTCAAATAATTTTTCATATAATCCTCTTTTCTTGGTTTCAAGTTGCCCCGTGCCTGCCACGGAAAATTCTTTTTTATTATAGTCGGTTTCGAGGGAAAAAGAAACAACTTCTCTTAGGTCTTATGATATACTGAAAAGAAAAAAATGAAAGAAGGATTGGATATGACCTATTCTATTACATGGGATTTAGACAGTATTTTCCCCAATGGGAGCGAGTCCAAAGAACTTAGCCAACGAATGACTCAATTAACCGAACAGACAAAAGAGTACCATCAATTAATCACAGAATGGACACCAGAAAGTGCCCAAGGCAAAGAACAATTTGCTGAAATCTTAACGTTACAAGGGAAAATCTCAAATGGCTTTTCACAATGTAATAGTTTTTTAACTGCTTTAATTTCTGCTAATACTAATGATACCAAGGCCAAAATTTTATCAGGCGATTTATACAATCTATTGCCAGCGATTCAATTAGCTGAAACCATTTTTACTAAAAAAATCACCGAGATTTCAGCAGAACATTGGCAAGCCCTGTTAGCCGAAGAACCGTTTAAAACAATGGCTTTTCGCTTAAATGAATTACGCCGTGATGGAAAAAAACTGCTTTCCGAACAAGAAGAAAATATCATCAATACGCTTTCTCTAGATGGGTTAAATGCTTGGAGTACACATTACGATACGATTGTTGCTTCCATTGTGATTCCTTTTGAAGAAAAAGATGGCTCTGTGACAGAACTATCTGCAGGCCAAGCCTTTAACCGCATGATGGGAGATCCTGACAAAGAGGTTCGTCAACGTTTGTTTACAGCCTGGGAGAAAGCTTGGAGTGGCAAAGCTTCAATTTTAGCAGACACCCTAAATCACTTGGATGGGTTCCGTTTATCTGATTACAAATTGCATGGCACTACAGATTATTTAGAAAATCCCTTAAACTATAATCGAATGAGTCAAGAAACATTAACGGTTATGTGGGAAACCATCCAAAAAAATAAACAACCATTCGTCGACTTTCTAACGCGCAAAGCGCAATTATTTGGCAAAGAAAAAATGGATTGGCAAGACCAAGATGCGCCAATTATTTTAGGTGATTTAGAAGAAAAAACGTATTCCTTTGATCAAGCCGCTGCCTTTATTTTAGAAAATTTCCGTAAATTCAGTCCAAAAATGGCTGATTTTGCCCAGATGGCTTTTGAAAAAAGTTGGATTGAAGCTGAAGATCGTCCAGGCAAACGTCCTGGGGGTTATTGTACAGAATTACCTGAAACACAAGAGTCGCGTATTTTCATGACCTTTGGCAATTCAATCAACGAAGTAGCTACTTTAGCCCATGAATTAGGTCACGCTTTCCATAGTAGCGTGATGTGGGATTTACCTTCATTGAATCGAGAGTATGCCATGAACGTAGCAGAAACGGCTAGTACCTTTGCAGAATTGATTGTTGCTGACGCCACCTTAAAAGAGGCCAAATCAGATGTTGAAAAGATTAACCTTTTAGACACAAAAATGCAAAATGCCATTGCCATGTTTATGAACATTCATGCGCGTTTTATCTTTGAAAATAATTTTTATCAAGCGCGCCAAAAAGGTTTAGTAGCGGAAGAAGATATTACTGAATTAATGTTAGCGGCGCAAAAAGAAAGCTACAAAGATAGTCTTGGCAGTTATCATCCTCATTTCTGGGCGAGCAAATTGCACTTCTTTATTGATGATGTGCCTTTCTATAATTTCCCATATACTTTTGGCTATCTATTCAGCATGGGTATCTATGCGTATGCCAATCAACAAGGCAGTTCTTTTGAAGACCAATACATTGCGTTATTAAGAGACACTGCTTCGATGACAAGCGAAGAATTAGCGAAAAAACATTTAAATGTTGACTTAACAAAACCTGATTTCTGGCAAGCCGGCATTGATCAAGTCCTAAAAGATGTGGAACAATTCATGACTTTAACTGAAAACTATGTAAACTAAGCAAAAAAGAAGCAGTAACCAACATCAGGTTACTGCTTCTCTTTTTTTCAAATAGTTTCGATACGCAAGGTAGCCCACAAGCATTAGTCCAAACGTAACAAATTCAACTACTGGCATGGCTAACCAAACACCGGTTAATCCTAGTAATTTCACCAAAATAAATAAAACTGGCACAATTAAAAAGAACCCACGCAAAGAGGAAATCATTAGCGCCATTTTCGGTTTACGAACTGCCGAAAAGTAATAAATCCCCATAAAATTCAATCCTGTAAACAAGAAGGAAATCGCATATAAGCGGATGGCTGTCCTAGCAATTTGCGCCAACTGGTCGTTCCCTTCGCTATTAAAGACCTCAATAATTTGTCCCGTAAACACTTGACTGATTAAAAAGAACAGGAAGCCGGCGACCAAGTACGTAATAAAGCTAAGTTTAACAAATTTACGCAACACCTTCGTTTCCCCTAAACCATAGTATCGGCTGAGTAATGGTTGCGCCCCTTGCCCAATCCCTGTAAAAATAGCAATCACAATAATATTGAGATTGGCAACAATCGCATAAGCTGAAATCGCCACATGACCAACTAAGTTTAACAAAACAATATTAAATAAAAACATGACAAAGGCCGAAGAAAATTCATTTAAAAAGGAGGAAAAACCAATCGACATAATTTCTCGAACATCCTGAAATTTCACTTTAAACTTTTCAAAACGTAAAACTCGTTGCGGCGACCACTTATGCAACGTAATCAGGATTAAGCTTGTTAACGGTGACATCACCGTTGCAATGGCCGCACCTGCCATACCCCACCCAAATTGATAAATAAAGACATAATCCAAAATAATGTTGACAATTCCCCCACTGACAAAAGCAATCGTTGCCAAACGAGGATTATGGTCATTTCTTAAAAAAGTAATCAGGCAATTGTTTAAAATAAATAATAATGAACAGCTAAGGTAAATCATATAATATTCCTTTGCCAAACCAAACAAGACACCGGTCCCCTGAAGCCCCCGAATAATTTGATCGGAAAAAATCAAGCTCACTAAAGTAAAGAGACTCCCTATAACGAAAACTAACCCAATCGTTAAACTAAAATACTGATTGGCTTTTTTGATTTCTTTTTGCGCAACCGTGGTCGAAAACAACGTAGCGCCGCCAACGCCAAACATCCAACCTAATCCATTAATAATATTAACGAGTGGTAAGACAATGTTAAGCCCCGCCAACGCCTCGGTGCCGATCCCATTTGCAATGAAAAATGTGTCCGCCAAAATAAAAATTGATTGCGCCGCCATACTTAAAATTCCTAACAGAACATTTTTATAAAACAACGCAGTAAAATGGTTTTGCTGTGTTTGCTCCATACCCAAATCTCCTTCTAACAAAAAAAGGACTCATTCTTTTTGCTTCAAGGCTTACGCAAAAATCAGAATCCTTCAATTATTCAACCCAGCGATTAAATAATCTGTCTATTTATTGATACTTCTAGGGTAGCATTCTCTCTTCGAAAAAACAACCATCCTTTTATTTTTCTCATTTTAAACTTTCTTAAGCAGTTGCAGTTGTTTTTGAACCACTTGCCAATCTTCTTTCACGACTTCTTTTAAACGATAATTATAAAAGACAGCCGCTGGATGGAAGAGTGGAATGATTTGATAGGTTTTCTGCGTCCAATGATAGTTTTGTGATTGCTCATCAAATGTTTGAATGGGCGACTGAATGACCGTTCCGTGCACTGCAGTGATTGTTGGCTTTGGTCCTAAAAGTCGTTGCAACCCAATATTCCCCAGTGTCAAAATTAGTTCAGGTTGGCAAACAGCGATTTCCCAATCAAGCAAAGGTGCAAAAATTTTGATTTCTTCTTTGGTTGGCGTTCGATTAGGAAATTTGGTTACTCTTTCTCCCGTTTTTGCAATCTGCTTCGTTTTTACAGAAAAAGGCCGACTCCTAACCGCACTGGTGATATACACCGTTTCACGACTTAAGCCAACTTGTTGTAATTGTTCCATCAACAATTGACCTGAACGCCCTATAAATGGTACGTTTTCTTTAATTTCTTCTTTTCCAGGGGCTTCCCCAATCAGCATCACTTTTGGCTGTTGCGGACCTTGACCTTCCACAAAACCTTCTAATGGTAAGTCTTTCGCTTTAGCTAAAACTGCTTTTTTCAGATGTTCAGGATAGTGCATTTACCATCACGCCTCTCTTCTGGTGTTCTTCCTTCGCTATATTGATTATAAATAAGGCCCAAAAGAAACTCAAAAAAAGGAGCCTATTCATTTAAGCGCTGGTTTTTCTACACACAAAGCTTTGTCTTTAGCTAAATAAAAAGGCCGTAAGTAACCAACTAAATTAGACATTGGTAAAACCTCCGATGGTAAATCGAGCTTTAATGTCTCCTTTAAATAGGCTTTGCGTGTCGCAATCCGTTGCCACATGTCTGGATAAGTTTGCTGAATCTCTTTTTGCAGTGTTTCATCAGCCAAAGCCACACATTCTTCTGCACTCACCCCTGTATAACCAGGTACAGAAGGAATAATATCCACTTGAAAGAGCATGCCACTTTCCAAGCGAATGGCTGAATCTGGATAAATAGGCGACGACATCCATTCATCATCCGAAACTAAATGCCCAGGATTCAAATGCCAGTGATAGATTTCTTTTGGTAACTGTTCTTCAATCGCTTGGTACATTTCTCGCCCTAACAGTCCGATTCGAATGGTTTCAAGCCAGTGAACGACAGCTTGAAAATAGGGTTTTGCTACGCGCTCTAAATAATCACGTTGCGCTTCTGGCAATTGCTGCTCGTTTTCAATAACAAAACCTGTTCGGCTAGACAAGCCGCCTTTGTAGCCTGTAGTTAATGATAAGGCATCACCTAACTGAATTTCTTTGGCAGTCGGATACATGTTTGCATATTCAAAACGTTGACCAGTTGCCGCAATGGTTACTACCGTCGGCGTTTGACCTTCATCATTTAACAAAGCCCCAATGTCCGTTTCACGCTGTCCTATTTCAATTGCATTTAAGGCCTTTAACATACTGCGAGAAGCCAAATTCGCCCCATATTCATAGTGCGCCAATTCGTTAGCATTATTTGTTGCGCGAGCCCCCTTTGCTCCAATCAATAAGTGGGTCCCATTTAGTAAACGAGCTTCTTTCGGCAGCGCTTTTTTCAGTGCTTCGACAATAAAATGTGGCACATCAAACATAGTAGCAGGTTCTTGCTGTTGTGTCGTAAACATTTTCCACCCAACGATACCTATTTTTTGAGCAGTTTCATCGAGAAGCGTTTCAAAAATCTGCGACAACTTTTGTTCCCCAGCCATTGGTTGATTAGGTAGTGAAAAAGCTGGATAATGAATTAAATCGGCTGAGATGCGGGCATGTTGGCACAGTTTTAAATTTTCATTACCTAAAATAAGTGTCGCCGCACCATCCTTATTTAACACAAGAAGTCCTTCTTCAAACCTCGGAATAAAGCCAGTTAAGTATTCAAAATTACTGCCATGCTCTTTGTCTGCATAGAAGACCAATTGATCGAATTTTTCTGTTTCCATTCGTTGTAATACTTTCTGCTTGCGCGCCATCATCGTTTCATTCGTCAAATACGTTGGAAAAACATTCTCAAAAACAGTAGGTTCAGCAATATGTGTATAATTAATTTTTCGCTTCATTATTATCCTCCATTATTCATCTGCGACAATCAACGTTACGCCTGCTTGCGCTAACTGCTCACAGAATTTTTCATCAGGTCGTGTATCTGTCACTAAACAATCAATTTCTGTTAATTCGCAAATTTTAAATAAACCCGTTTTGTTTAATTTCGTTTGGTCTGCTAAGGCAATGACTTGTTTGCCTTGTTGAATCATTCGCCGCTTGACTTGACCTTCTTCTTCTGTGTGAATAAATAATCCTTGTTCAGATAACGCAAACACACCTAATAATGTATAGTCGGGGGCAAATTCCCCAACCTTAGCGACTGTTTCTGCCCCAAACAAAAAGAGTTGTTGTTTATGCAGTTGCCCAGGTAATACTGTAATTTTTGTCTGATCCATTTGCGCTAGAAGTAGCGCATGACTGAGAGAGTTCGTTATCGCGTGAATCGGACTATTTTCCATCGCTCGAATAGCTGCTTCCACCGTGGTTGATGAATCAAAAAAAATGGACGCTTGTTTGGGAATATTTGCCCAAACTTTTTGGGCAATCGCTTGTTTTTTCTCTGGATGCTTCACTATTCGTTGAGCATAATCGTAAATAGTTGCTTCAGACTGCACTGAGATAGCGCCACCGTGCGTTCTCTTTAAATGTCCTTCCTTTTCTAAACGAATTAAATCTCGCCGAATAGTATCTTTTGAAACGGAGACTTGCTCCGCTAACGCTTCCATGGAAATACTTTTTTGTTCATTCACTATTTTTTGAATCTTGGCTAAACGTTCTTCAATCAACATGCTTCCTCACCTCTTCTAAGTAAAGATAGCACCTTTTGCATCATTTTGCAAACAAATGCAAAACAATGCAAAAAAAAGACAAAAAAACTAGTCCTTCATTTTCTAACGAAGGGCTAGTTTGAGAGTGGTTTTAATAGGTAAATTGAATAATCATGCCGCTAGGATCTTCTAACGCAAGTAAATGATCTTTGGCAATAAAATGTAACTTTGCTTCTTCCGCATTGGCTTGGACTATCTCTAAATCTGCCGCAGTTGGTAAACGGAAGGTGTAATTTTCTAAGCCAAATTGATTTTCTTGAATCGTTGGCAGCTGTTTGCCGCTCCATGTATTTGTCCCAATATGATGATGGTACTGACCCGCTGCAAAAAACTTCGCTTGTTGACCAAAGTTAGACTTTAAGCCAAACCCTAAGTTTTTATAGAACGTTTCAGTGGCATCTAAATCGGCCACTTTCAAATGAATGTGCCCAATTTTAGAACCTTCGGAAATTCCTAGCCAGTGACCGTCAGCTTCTGCAGCTAAACTATCACCGTCTAATTCTTCTGTCACACCGATAATTTCACCATTTGGACGAATATCCCAGACTTCTTCTGGTTTATCCCAATAAATTTCGATGCCATTATTTTCTGGATCACTTAAGTAAAGGGCTTCACTATAGCCATGATCTGCTGCGCCAATTTGCACATTTTCCTGCAAAAGCCACAGCAACATATTGCCTAAATCTTTGCGGGTTGGTAGCAGGAAAGCAATATGGTACAAGCCAGTGGTACCCTGATTTTCTTCCCCAGCTGTTAGTTCTTTTAAGACAAGAATTGCATCGTTGGTGCCTTGTGGCGCTAGCCAAGCACGTCCCTCTCCTTGTTTTAAAAGTTTTAAGCCAATTGTTTTCGTATAAAAGTTTACCATTTTATCTAAATCAGCCACTTTCAAAGTGACTTGTTGAATCCCAATATTACTTGGTAATGCTTGAACCATTTGCTTTCACTCCTTTCCTCTTCGTTTTACTAAAGCAATGATTTAGTTGAATTCTTTAAAACGAGCACTATCTTCCATGTATTCTTTTTCGCCAGCTGGCGCTTCAATGGAACCAATGACCATTTGTGCACGTAAATTCCAGTTTGCAGGAATTGACCATTCTGCAGCAACCGCTTCGTCAATAACTGGATTGTAGTGTTGTAGGTTTGCGCCGATATTTTCTTGCGCTAAGGCAGTCCAAACGTTCGCTTGTGTTAAACCAGTTGCTTGTTCAGACCAAACAGGGAAGTTATCCGCATATAATGGGAAGCTATCTTGTAAGTTTTTCACGATATCTGTATCTTCAAAGAATAAAATTGTGCCCGCACCAGCTGCAAAACCTTGTAATTTAGCTTGTGTGTTTGGAAATGCTTCTGCTGGAGTTAATGGTTTTAAGGCGTCTTCAGTCATTGCCCATAATTTTTTGTGAGCATCGCCGAATAAGAACACAACACGTTGTGTTTGAGAGTTAAAAGCTGTTGGACTTTCTCTAACAACTTCTTTTACTAAAGCAGTTACTTCTTCTTTTGAAATTGGTAAGTTTTCTCCTAAAGCATAGATTGAACGACGGTTTTTCATCATTTCAGTAAATTTTGACATAATATGTTCATCCTTTCGAATTTCCTCAGTAAATTCATTTAATTTTGTTTACATGCTTACTATACTACCTTACTAAAAGTAAGTAAAGCTTTTTGTCTTACTTTTTGTAAGTTTTTTTTATTTTTTAGTGAAAAACCTTATTCTACCAAAGAAAAAACAACCAGCTTTTTTCTAAGAAAAAGAAAAATCTGGTTGTCGATTAATAAATGTAGAAGTCAATTGAATCGTTTTCGGCCGTTTTTCTTGAAATAAATGTGTGGCTTTTTCCCCTAATTCCATTAATGGATGACAGATTGTTGAAAAATTTAAAATTTCACTTAATAAAGTTTGTTCCTGTCCCACTAAAAAGAGTGGTCTTTCAATAACGGCTTGAATCCCTGCGGCAATTTCATCACCGTTGGTCACAACCGCTTGGAGCGTTGGATCTTGCCCACAGTGACGTCCTACTTCACACCCATCTTCATAGGTTAAACAGTCCTTAAATAACCGATTTTCAGGAATCGCTCCATAAATTTCCTGATATGCGTCAACTAAATAGCGTGCGCTTGTACTTTTTTCTGGTGCACGGTTAATCGTAATTGCCACTTCACTACATCCTTGTTGTTTCAATGCTTGGAAGACCCGCCGATAAACGGTTAAACGATCGATATAGATACTAGCATAACTAGGGTCTTCTATTTTTTCACAAAAAACAACTTGCTCTTTATATGGAGCAAACACACTTAAAGGATTTGCCTTTGACAAAACAATCATGCCATCAAACGCACCCGTGGCCATTTTTTCCAAGTAACTTTTTTCAACTTCTTTATCATAATCCGTTGGTAATAAACTGACCATCATCCCTTGTTGAAATGCTTGGTGGATAATCCCACTTAAAATAGCATCAAAATAAGGTTGATTCGTATAAGGAACCATGACACCTAATGTATTACTTTTCCTAAAGCTAAGATTTCTCGCTAATATATTGGGCTTATAGCCCAACTCATCGATAATTGCTTGGATTTTCAGTCGTTTTTCTTCAGAAACATAAGGATGATGATTAATCACACGCGAAACAGTCGTAACTGAAGATCCTGAAAGGCGCGCAATTTCTCGAATTGTTGTCATACTTTCACCTCATTACTTTACAAAATTGAGTTAAATAAGGCACAATCCCTGTCCCGTAATCAACAAAACGATAAAAGGTCTCCTGCCAAGCAAAAGAAATTTCCTGAATATCCTCCTGCTGTGTCAAGTGCCACTCCGTTATCTGATGGTACGGAATTTCTTGATGCCAAATCTTATAGTATTTTTTGGGACTATTTAACTGCAGACTTTTGGCCGTCGTAGTCACCGAGACAAAATAGTAATCCATACCAAGTCTATCGCTTATCTCCACTATAACATTCATTTTCATGCCCTCCAATATTTTGATACACCTAGCTTACCTTATGAAACGCGTACCAGAGCAAGAGGAAAAATAAAAAAAGTGAGACCATGTTATACTAGATGTATCATATAAAAGCAAAGGATGAGTGCAATGGAAACTGTTACAGTAGCAACAAAAAGCGACTTACTAACAAATTTGAACAAGCAAACAGATGAAATCATTATCTCGGGGGCACTTGCACAAGAAATTTACCACTTAAAAAAACAACAATTAACCGAAACGGAAGAAATGGGCTTTTTAGTGGGCAGCCAAGGTGCTGGCTCATTTTTAACCTATTTAATCGAGAAGTTATCCTATATAAATTCGGCGCTATCGCCAGAAGAACAAAAAATTGAACATGCGATTTTGCGTTTGTATGTTATTAAAAAATTAACTCCAGAAACTACTTTATTACGTCTAAAACAGTTAGATTATTAAAATTTTATTTAATCAAGATAGACCAATTCCCCGCGTACAACGAGTCCCTTTCATTAATCACTTGATATAATTACCTTTATTCAAGTTCCCACCATTGTCATTATCGATTAACCAATGGTATATTAGAAGTAACAGATAAGTCATTTTATTTGAAAAAGTGTTTGGGAAATGTTTGGGGAGGAATGTTTATGTGTCAACCGCAGGAAAAAAAGAAAGAAATTTCTGTTGCTAAGTTACGTTATCGTTTTGAAGTACCAATGATTATCATTGGTTTTGTTTTATTGTTTTTCGCATTGGGGTTAGTTGCCTTATTGATATTGAGTGATTTGCCGATTCCTGACTGGTTATTAATTGTCTTAATTGCACCAATTGCGCCAGTCATTGCTTTTTTTACCATTCGTTATATGTACATGGATACTGCTTCTAACGGAGTGGAAATTACAGAAAATCAGTTACCAGAAATTTATTCCTTGTATATTGATTTGGCAAAAGAAATGGGCTTTGGCACTAAAAAATTAAGGATGCCACGTCTTTATTTAATCAACGGGAATGGTGTCTTAAACGCTTTTGCGGCAAAATGCTCTTTACACAGACGCTATGTTGTCATTCACAGTGATTTGTTGGATATCGCGTACAATACAGGCGATTTTTCGCTGATTCGCTTTATTTTGGCACACGAGCTAGGACACCATAAATGTGGGCACACTAATTTATGGCGACTAATGTTATCCATTATTTTGAAACCAGTTGCGTTAGATAAAAGTTTTACAAGAACGCAAGAATATACCGCTGATCGCGCAGGTTTATACTACGCCGAAGAAGGTGCTTTAAGTATGATTTATTTATTTTCAGGAAAATACATGGGCAGTCGTGTGGATTTAGAAGAATACTTTCACAGTATTGATTTACATGATGATACCATCTGGCTTAAATTGAGTAACTTCTTATCCGATCATCCTGTTGGCTTCCGTCGAATGCAAACATTGAAAAAAGCCAAAGATACTGGCAATTGGGACGTTCATGGGAAATTTTTCTAGCAAGAGCCAACCATCATTAAATAAACGTGCTGGGACAAAAGATTCTTTAACTTTTGTCCCAGCACGTTTATTAATCCACCAATAAATGAACAAATTCTTCTTTGGTGATATTTACAAAGTAGTCTTCAAAGTTAAACGCTGCTAATGCTTGCCAAATTGATGAATACTGATAGTCCACACCTAATAAAGCTGCAACGATTTCCGTTGTTTCTTTTTTGGCAAAATAATCACCATAAATCGTTAACTCAATTATTTTACCTTTTTCAACAGTCAAACGTGCATCCACGATGCCGCCTTTAAACTTTTCTTCTTTTTTGATCGTAAATTTAGGCGCTTCACCAAAAATCCAAGCTTCATTGCCATACACTTCAGCGACCAATTTCCTAATTTCCTGTTGATCTGCTTTGGTTAGGACATATTCTTTCTCCGCAATTTCAGTTAGAGATTCGACATCAAAGAGCTCCATCAGTAAACGATTGCGAAATTCCTCAATGGTTAATTGTTGATATTTTTCGTCTAAGTACGGCCGTAAATTGGTTACGCGTCCCCGAACAGATTTTGTCCCTTTTGATTCAATTTTTTTCTTAGAAACAGTTAAAACACGTTGAACTTCTGCCAAATCAACATCATACATCAAGGTACCATGAGTATACATCTTCCCCTTTTTTGTATACATGGCATTGCCAGAAAATTTTTTCCCATCAATTAATAAATCATTGCGACCGCTAATCTCGGCCCCCGTTGCGCCCATTTTATGTAATGCTTCAATAATTGGTTTAGTGAACGCTTTAAAATCCCCAAAAGCTTGATGTCCTTCCTGAACAACAAAACTAAAGCTGACATTCCCGAGATCATCATAAACAGCACCACCGCCCGATAAACGGCGAGTAATAACGATTCCCTTCTCTCTAGCATAAGCTAAGTCAATTTCTTCATAAGCATTTTGATTTCGGCCTAAAATAACACAGGGTTCCTGAATATAAAACAACACTAAGGGCTCTTCAAAAGAGAGAGTGTTTAATAGATAATCTTCCGTTGCTAAATTTTCACGAATATCTCGTGACTGCATTATGACATAACGCATAAGGTCGCCCCACTTCTTTTTCTTCTAGTGTATCACTTTCTTTCAAAATTGGTTCACTAAACGTCTTCTCTGGCCATTCTCAAAAGCGGATGATCAACAAAAAAACGAACGTGGGACAACAATCACTTTGGATGTTTGTTCCACGCTCAAAATCTAATAAACAGCAATTGCAGAACTGTTTAGCTTTTTAATCTAACCAAGTTACTACTTCTGAAACATCTCGTCGGACTGTTTCAAAGCCGGGTGTTTGAGCTTTGCCAATCGGAATAATCAGTCCGTTCACTAAATGATCCTCAATATTAAATAACTTGCGAACAGCTTCTGTTTCAAAACCAGACATCGCCACAGTATCATAGCCTCGATCTTTTGCAGAAAGCATCAGCTGCATCGCAACTAAGCCTTGGTCTAACATTAGCCACTCTCTTTTTTGTTCTTCGCTAACATCATAGTACCAAGAAACATTTTCATTAATTCCTTGACGAATTTCTTCCGTCATCGTTCCTTGTGCGACAGCTTTAGCACTGATTTCATCTGCATTGGCCACTGTATAAGCAGTCAAATCACCTAATAAAATAATCACCGCCGCTGCCCCTTTAACTGCTGGTTGTTGCATCGAAACTTCGTAAAGGGCCTCTTTTTGTTCTTTTTCTGTGACAATTAAAAAACGCCATGAATTTAAATTGGTACTATTTGGCGCGAACATCGCTTCCTCAATTATGGCCATTAATTCCTCTTTAGGAATCTCAACATCTGGCATAAAATCCCGAACTGAGCGGCGGCTGCGAACAACATCTTGATACATCATATTTCTTCTTCCTTCCTCTTGCCTTACTTTACATAGTTATTATTACTCACTATGATGGAGAAAAAAAGTACGCACTTTTTATTCACCTAGGAAGAAAAAAGTAACCATTACGTGTCACAAGGAGAAACTATGACAACTGATAAACAAACCAGTATCAACTTAGCCCTTTCCACCATTAACGGCAAATGGAAATTATCATTAATGGATGAATTATTCCAAGGAACCAAGCGCAACGGTGAATTGATGCGTGCGCTCGACGGAATCACTCAGCGCGTCCTGACAGATCGCTTGAGAGAAATGGAAAAAGATGGCCTAGTCCATCGAGAATCCTTTAACGAACTACCCCCGCGTGTGGAATATACGCTCACTCCGGAAGGATATGCTCTTTACGATGCCCTCTCTTCACTTTGCCATTGGGGCGAAACATTTGCACAAAAAAAGGCGAGACTTAACAAATAAGTCTCGTCTTTTTTTATCTATTTTGGGTATTATGGGTAAACTTAAGATATTTTTGAAGTCCTTCTTGAATTGAATAAACGGGTGAAAAACCTAAGCCTTTCAAAGCAGAACTATCTGAAAGAGAATATTTTATATCGCCATCTCGTTCCTTTTGATAAGAAACTGGCAAAGAAAGTCCCACTAATTGGTTCATTTCTTCAATTAATTGATTAAGGGAAATGGCAACTTCGGTACCCACATTATAAACGTGTCCCAACGCTTCACTTTTG
This sequence comes from Enterococcus sp. AZ035, assembly GCF_050548325.1. Taxonomy (NCBI): domain Bacteria; kingdom Bacillati; phylum Bacillota; class Bacilli; order Lactobacillales; family Enterococcaceae; genus Enterococcus; species Enterococcus sp. AZ035. The sequence goes on along the minus strand of NZ_CP172958.1, from coordinate 378,473 downwards.
GTTGCTACTAAATCTAATGCAGTTAGGACATCCTCAATGTAGATAAAGTCACGTGTTTGCTGACCATCTCCAAATATTTGAAATTGGCTCGCTTGCCCTTGTTCTAACTGGATATAACGATCCATCAAAATGGACAGGACACCAGAATAGGGTGAAGAAGGATTTTGATTGGGACCATAGACGTTAAAGAAGCGAACTGCGCTCGTGGGTACCCCGTGTAAATGGTATTCATTGAGAACATAACGTTCAGCAGCAAACTTATCAATAGCATAGGGACTCAAAGGGCAAATCACCGAAGTTTCTCTTTTAGGCAACGTTGGCTCTGCACCGTAAACGGCTGCCGACGAAGCAAAAACAAAACGTTTGAGCTCTTTTTGATATTTTTTTATTGATTCCAATATTTTCAATACACTTAAAAAATTGACCTCGTGGGTCTCTAGAGGCTGTGCCACAGAACTTGCCACGCTTGCCACGGCCGCAAGATGAAAGATATACTCAAACGAATGCTTTGAAAGTACTTCGTCCAATAATTGCTGATCCGTCACACTTCCTTTAATAAAAACCAACTGCTCAGTTTGTTGCAAATTTGACACTCGCCCCATGGACAAATCATCAATCACAAAAACTTGATACTGTTGACTATAAAAATTAGCCAAATTAGAACCAATAAAGCCAGCTCCTCCAGTAATTAATAGTTTCTTCACCTCTTTGCTTCCTCTCTTTTTTAATTTAATTCCACTTTTTTCGTGTTATTTTCTCTTTGGAATAAAAAAATGCAATATCGAATGAACACATAACTTACAATAGCCACAGCTAATAAAAGTTCAAAAGTAGACAAAATATTTAGCAGACTCGTTAGGCCTACCTTTTCTGCAAATAAAGGTTTAACTTTGACTAATGCTGTCGCAGAAATCACTAATGGGAATGTAAAGGCAGCATAACTTGGATAGAATGTCACTTGCATAATTTTATATAGATTCACAACTACAATCCCATAAATACATTGAGATAAAATTAGCAAGAAAACAACTAATGGCATATACAAATGACCACCCATTGAAATATAGCCAGCTAAACATAACGAACCTGGCGCTGTCATAATCGTCAATAAAGGAATGGTCGATTCAGGCATTTCTTTCGACTTCGTAATTCTCTTGATTAAAATTGGTAACAAGAGTAAATAAAAGAACAACGCTACCCAAAAAACAATTTTTCCCAACTCATTGATAAACAATTGAGAAGTATTAGGAATAACGCCAATGCCGACAAACGTAATAAACCAGCTTGGATAAATATGTTCCAGTTCGATTTTTGTTGGAAAAATATGCACCGCTACAAAATAAATCATTAAAATAAAATGTAAAATCACTGCGCCAATCCACAACACATTAATCCAAGCAGCATTGGTAAATATCCGATCTAAGAAAACACAGATAACCATTAAAGCCATTGTAAATGTTGGTGATACCGAAGCAATAATTGGATCATCTAAGGTGCTTAATGCATGTTTCATTGTAAAAATAATTTTTAAAATAACTAAAATCATTAAGAGACTGCCAAGTACACAATAAATGGTCCCAATTGTTGCATATCCCAAGGAATAAAGTAAATTCCCCAAAGAAACCATCCCTAAAATTAGTCCGCAAATGGGAATCGGGACTTTCCGCAAGAATTTTTTCGCACTTTCTACCATTATGTAGTCACACTCCGTCTTTATTTATTATTATTGATATTAATCAAAAGTATGTTATTATACTAAATGAAATATTTATATTTGTAAAATAAATATTTGCAATACCAACTATTAAGATAGTAAATAGAAAGAGGCGATTTTATGTTCGAATGGATCAAAACATTTATTGCTGTGTATGAAACCAAAAATTTTAGTGCGGCGGCCAAACAATTGTATATTTCTCAGCCAACTGTTTCTTTGCAAATCAAGAAATTAGAGCAACACTTTTCGATCAAGCTGTTCTATCGTAATGGAAAACAATCGGTTATTCCTACCAAAGAAGCTGATTTTTTATATCCAAAAATGCTCTCGATTATTGAAAGCTTAACTACTTCTTTTGCGCAAGCTGCAGAAAAAGAGAATTTTAAAGAAGACTGCATTATAGCCTCTTCAAATACAGTTGCTATTTATTTATTGCCAGATATTATGGAGAGTTTGGTTACCGCTTTTCCACTCATCAACTTTTCGATTCAACTGATGAATTCAAACGAAGTCGTGGATATGGTTCAAAATAATCATGCCCACATTGGACTAATTGAAAAACCCATTGAAACCAAAAATCTACACAAAGAAATTGTTTATGAAGATCAACTAGTTCTAGCAGGAGATGCCGCTTCAAAATTTTGGCTCTTAAGAGAAAAGAACTCTGGCTTACGTTTTTTCAATGAGCTTTATCTCAACGAACACAGCATCAACTTACCAATTATCGAATTAAACAACAACGAAGTCCTGTTACAATTGCTAAAAAATAACATTGGGCAATCAATTGTTTCTCGATTATCTATTTCCGATGAGATCCCTTGGCAACCAATTGATCAGTCCTTTGCTTCTCGAAAAATTTTCATTGTCCAGACCGATCACCATGCCAATACTTCCTTCTCTGAAGTTTATAACCGAATCGTTGAAAAAATTCGTGAACGACAAGCCTAAAAAACAGGAAAACGACTTAGCTTTCGCTAAATCGTTTTCCTGTTTTTTATTCATCAGTTTCCTCTACAAATTCAAATTCAAAAGGTTCTAACTCAAATAGTTGGTGTAAAATTTGCTGGGTTTCTTGGAACACTTGTTGTGGTTCTTTAGACAAAAGAGTGCTTTGAATGGTCTGTTTTTTTGATTGAAAAAGAATTCTCGTTTCCTCTTCCTTAAATACAACTTGATGAGTTTCCCTTTCAAACACCGTATATTCTTCGAACATTTCCATAACTAATTTTTGACGAAACCCTTCTTTGAGTGCTAATAAAGTTACTAAATCTGCAACCGTTAGCGTTTCTAACGCAATTGTTTCATCTTCTACATGAACAAGATAATTCGTACACTTCACATTCGGACAGGCATTGCAGCCGCCATTAATCAAGTCTGAGGTAGTTGTTATTTTCACCTGTTTCATCTTAATCCTTCTTTCCTACTTTTCGAGAAAAACACAAGGGGTCTCCTCAAAAATATTCAATAAAATATGATTGACTTCTTGAAAGACTTCTTCGTGATTCCGGCATTGTTTTTCCATTACTAAACGCAGATCATTCACAACAAAAGTCAACGTCGTCGCTTGTTGGGAAACATGTATACAACGGTTGCCTTTAACAAAACATTCTGTTTGTTCTTCAATGAATGGTTCTTTTTGATAGCCATATGCTGAAGCGACACATTCCAGGATTTCGTAGATTTCTATTTTTGGAAGTTCATAGCTACAGCTACCGATAACTAGTTGAAAACAGTTCGGCTGTTTTTCATTATTGCTTGCATAATATACTGTTGTCGTTGTCATTTTGCCTCCTTATCTCCTCTATTTTCCTACTCTTATCATAACAAAAAAAGCACGCTTCCCTTATTTAAATTGTTAATAAAGACTATTACAGATTGGTATAACCACACCTAAAAAGTTCGTGATATAATTCACTAAGAAAGAAATATTACAGAAAGAAGAGATGAACGATGAAAGTATTTAACAAAAAAGTCGCAATTATTGGTACTGGTTTTGTTGGCACAAGTATTGCCTATTCCATGATCAACCAAGGGATTGCGAATGAATTAATCTTAGTTGATATTGACAAAGCCAAATCTGAAGGCGAAGCAATTGACTTATTAGATGGTGTGTCTTGGGGTCAAGAAAATGTAAACGTCTGGGCTGGCGACTATCAAGACTGCCAAGATGCCGATATCGTCGTGATTACAGCTGGCGCTAATCAAAAACCTGGGCAAAGTCGTCTAGATTTGGTTTCAATCAATGCAGAAATTATGAAAACAATTGTTAACAATATCATGAAATCTGGTTTTGATGGAATTTTAGTGATTGCCTCAAATCCTGTCGATGTACTGACTTATGTGGCTTGGCAAGCTTCTGCTTTACCTGTTTCAAGAGTAATTGGAACTGGTACAGCTTTAGACACAACTCGTTTCCGCAAAGAACTGTCTCAACGTTTAGCGATTGATCCACGCAATGTTCACGGCTATATTATTGGCGAACACGGGGATTCTGAAGTGGCTGTCTGGTCTCATACCATGATTGGAACAAAACCTATTTTAGAAATTGTGGATACGACAGAGCGCTTAACTAGTGATGATTTACCAATCATTTCTGATAAAGTGAAAAATACAGCTTATGAAATTATCGATCGCAAACAAGCGACCTATTATGGGATTGGTATGAGTACTGCACGCATTGTTAAAGCCATTTTAAATAATGAACAAGCTATTTTACCTGTCTCAGCTTACTTAGATGGGCAATATGGGCAACAAGATGTATTTACAGGGATTCCTGCAGTCGTTGGCAATCAAGGTGTGACTGACATTATTGAATTGAATCTGAATGCCGCTGAAAAAGAACTCTTCCAAAAATCAGTGACACAATTAAAACAAGTGATGGCATCGTTACAACCGAACGCTTAGTAATTTTTAACTAAAAATAACACTTCAACTAAATTATTCTCTACCAAAATAGATTCTAATTCCCCTTTATCGTTCTTTTTGGTACCATGAAAGAAGAACTTCAACTAAAGCAGAAATTAGGAGGACAAAAAATGGTAATCCAAGGAGATACGTTAGAAAATAGCGCACGTCGTTTATTGCAAGAACGTGGCGTAACAATGAATGATTTAGCTGAACTTGTGTTATTTTTACAAAAAAATTATATTGACAATTTAACATTAGATACTTGTTTAGAAAGTGTTGATGCCGTGTTAACAAAGCGTGAAGTACACAACGCGATTATTACAGGTGTCCAACTGGATATTCTGGCGGAAGAAAACAAGCTACTTTCACCGTTACAAGAAATTTTAACGGAAGATGAAGGGCTTTATGGCATTGATGAAATTATGGCGCTCTCCATTGTAAATGTTTATGGATCTATCGGTTTTACGAACTATGGGTATATCGACAAGGTAAAACCAGGCATTTTAAAAGAGTTAAATGCGCATGATGGCGAACATGTCCACACATTCTTGGATGATATCGTGGGCGCAATTGCGGCTGCGGCTGCCAGTCGGTTGGCTCACTCACAACCAGATTTAAGTGATATTACTAAATAAAAAAACTTGCCTCTTCTCATAAAAATGAAGAGGCAAGTTTTTTTATTTAGTTTTATTTGCTGGACTTCTCACAAGCTTTCTACTTAACAGTAATTATTTGCCGTGTTATGTTACACTCAAGAATAAACAGCTAAAGGAGGTTATCTAGAAATGAAAAAGTTTTTACGCGTATTTTTAATTTTTATTGGGGTATTTTTTCTTGCAAGTTGCGGTTCAAAAATAGAGACAAAAACCTTTGTAGGTTCGCCACAAGATGGGATTGATTCCACCTTAACCTATACGTACCAAGGAGATAAAGTCTTAACGCAAACGGCTAAAAACATTGTTTCTTATGACAAATTGGGGATTACAAAAGAAGAGGCAAAAACAGCGTTGGAACCCGTTTCTAAACAATATGAGGACATCAAAGGGCTTAATTACAAACTGACCTATGAGGACAAACAAGCCATCGAAAAATTGACGATTAATTATGAAAAACTTGATTATGATAAAGCCAAAAAAGTAGATGGTATCCAGATTGATGGAGATTCTTCTAAGGGAATTAGCATGAAGAAAAGCCAAGAATTGGTGGAGTCACAAGGTTATACAGAACAAAAATAATAAAAGAAAGCGTGCGACAATGGGCATTGTTGCACGCTTTCTTTTGATTATTTAAATCGATGTTGCCATCTTCACTGCTTGAATTGGGTCAAAATGATGGACAGAGTAAACGACTGTACCGGCTTGCCAAACTACTGAGTTTCGATTATAGTCAGTGGTTCCTGCCACGTTCAGTGTGATTTGACCAACGGTATTCGGTGCTGGCAACGTTTCTTGTTCCAAAATGTTGACAACATTTTTCGCTAAATCATCAGGCGATTCACCATTGATATTTGAGGCCCGTACGACTAAACTCCAATTGCCTTCTTGCCAAGATAAGTAACTAGAACCTGCCGCCCCTTGTTTATACCCAGTAATATTGTAACCTAAATCTACTGGTTGACCGCCATTGTCAATGATTTGGTTCACTGCATTTTTTGCTTCGGCATCAGAGCCATATGTTTTTTTCTCAAAAGAACTAATTGGCGTTAACTGATTGACACGTGCATCATTCACTGGAATCGCTTCTTTTTCTGCATAATATAAAACACGGAAATTGTTTTGATCCGCTTGTGAAGTTGTCGCTGCAGTTAAAAAGTTATTCGTTTGACTCGTTAAAATTGCCTGCGGTAAGCCTTGACCAGGAAACATGTTTGCTAGCTGGTTAAGCACTTGCTTGGCTTGGTCATCTGGATTCGCATTTTTCGCTGGTGATTGTTTTTCTGCTGAGCCATTATTTGCCACTTCCTTCGTAGAAGAAGCTGTTGCTTTCGAATCAGCTGTCGTTGTTCCTGACGGTTTCGCATCACTAGATTTCGTTGCTGCTTTGCTACTTGATTCTTTTGTAGCAGATGCTTTTGTACTCTCGACTGTGGTACTTTCCGCAGCACTGGAACGACTATCCGTATTTTCTGTACTTTTTCCGCCGCCACATGCTGCTAAAGCAAGGGTTAAAAGAAAAGCACTAGAAATAAGCCCTATCTTTTTCATAAGAATTCCTCCTTGTTTTCCCTACCCTTATTGTACCTTAATCATTTGTATCCGTCACTTGTTTGTGTTTCGTTCTAGTTGGTTTAAATAACAGAAAGTGGACGGTAGGATTCGAACCTACACCTCAACATTGAGCAAGAATAAACTACTGTTAGTCTCTATGAGTTTAACACCACGTTCATCCACCTATTTGATTGGTCCTTTGTATCATAACTTAGAATAATTAAATTGCCTTTAAGGAGCTTCAAAGATTATATGAAGAATTGTAAAAAATCTGTGACGAAAAAACGATTGAACCAATCAGTAGATACACTGAGGTTCAATCGTAACCAATTGTTTAATTATCTGAAAAAACTCACAATTCAACGTTAGTCCCTGGTGCTTTTTTGTTTTCCCCTTGTTGTTTTTTTAAGAATATCCCCAAAATGACGGTGATAATGGGACAAAGCAATGGGAAAAAGGCATATGGTAAGTATTCTAGTGCACCAACTTTTAACGTTCCCATAATGAAGGTACCACTAACCCCCCAAGGAATTAACGAGTTGACTGCCGCCCCAGCATCTGCCAAAGTACGAGTTAAATATTTTTTATCAATACCTAAACGAGTAAATGAGGATTTAAATGTTTCCCCTGGTAAAATAATTGACAAATATTGTTCGCCAACTAGTAAGTTAATTCCCACAGAACTTAAGGCAGTTAAAGCGATTAATTTGGCTGGATTATTCACATAGCCTTTAATTTTATCAATTAAAGTAGCCACGATGTTAAACTTAATCAACAAGCCGCCTAAACCTAATGCCAAAATAATCAACGCAGCAGAACCTAACATGCTTTCAATCCCACCACGAGATAAAAGTGTATCAATACTTTGGTCCCCTGTATCTGCCACATAACCACTCATTAAAATGGTAGAAACTTTCGCTAAACTTAGGTGATGATCATTTATAAAAGCTAAGATGACCGCCACTGTAGAGCCGACTAATAACGTTGGAATAGCTGGTACCTTTTTCCAAGCGAATAAGAATAAAACCGCTACTGGCAACAATGTAATCGGTGAAATCCAGAATCCTTGATGTAACGTTTGGACCATTGCATCAACCGATTTTAAATCCGCCGAACCAGATTGATGTCCCAAGAAGATATAGCCGACAATCGAAATAATAAACGCCGGAATAACAGTGTACATCATGTTTAGTATATGTTCAAAAAGGTTCACGCCACCAATTCCAGCAGCTAAGTTTGTTGTATCAGATAACGGTGAAATGTTGTTCCCTAAAAAGGCACCTGAAACAACTGCGCCAGCTGTCATCGCATTGTCGAATCCAAGAATATGTCCAATACCTAGAAAGGCAATCCCCATAGTTGAAACAGTCGTAAAGGAGCTCCCTACCGTCACACCAACTAGTGCACAGACCACAAAAACGGTTGGTAAGAAGAACTTCACTGAGATAATTTTAAAACCATAGACCATAATTGTTGGAATCGTCCCAGACAAGATCCAAGTAGCAACTAAGACACCTATCAACAAGAAAATAATAATCGGAATGATCCCTGGTTTAATCCCTTCCACAATGCCTTCGTGGATCTCATCCCAAGAAAATCCTTTCCATTTGCCATAAAGCAACAACAACATGAACACAAAAAGAATCGGTATGTGAGGGGTTAATTTTTGACCAATAATTAAGTACCCGAGAATCGCTAACAAGGCAATCAAAATGCCTAAACTTTCAGCGAACGAAACAGTGGGTTTCGTTGATTTCATATGAAAACCTCCTTTTATGGAAAGCGAAAACTGAAGCAATAATCGAACTTGCTTCAGTTTCCAAACGACAATTTACTATAGTCATCAGGTGAAGAGGCACTCAGCAAAATAATTGCTAGCCTTTTTATTCACCTAAATCTTCTTTTACTTCCGTTGCCCAACTTGCTTTTTTAAAGCGATTAATGATTAACGGAATCACAAACATAACAATAGTGATTAATGCAACTAAGACTGCATCAGTCACGGTTGTTGTACCTAATGTGGCGAAAATAACAATGATAACACTAAAAATTAACATTGCTGCCACTAAATAAGCTAAGCCATTACCTTTTTTACCAATTCGGTAAGGACGTAGTGTATCTGGTTGAGATTTACGTAATTTAATTAGGGAAATCGCAATCAATACATACACAATACTATAAATAATTGTTGTTGCATTTGTTAAAGTTAAGAATACAGCGTTGACATCATCCATTACCCCATAAAGTAAAGCGAATAATGAGATAACTACAGATTGTGTTAACACAACGTTACGAGAAACGCCATATTTATTTTCGCGATGGAAACCAAATTTTGGTGGCAATAAGCCATCACGAGCAACTTGAATAATTGTTTTTGATGGTCCAGTAACCCAAGCAGATAATTGTAATAACACACCTAAGAAGACCATGAAACTAAAGATATTACCAATAATTGTTGGTAAACCTAAAACGTCACAATAAAGCAAAATTGGTTGTGTAATGTTAGACAATTCCATTTTGCCATTTGGAACAATATTAGCAACAAACATTGCATTAATAACGTTTAATAAAACTAAACCAATTAATGAAATGAAAACGCCTTTTGTATAATTTTTTGTTGCATCTTTCAAACGAGGAATATAAACAGAAGACATTTCAATCCCAACAAAGATAAACGCAATCCCTGCTAGATATTTAAATGTGTCCATATTTTCTAAGTTTGGTAAAACTTTTGACCAAGAGAAGGCACCTAAATAGCCGCCAGGTGTTAAGCCTACTTTAATCATTGAAAGAAGACCTAAAACAAACATAACTAATACTGGGATGTAAACACCTAGCCAAACACCAATATTTCCGCCAACTTTCGCCATGTCAAATTTCAAGTTCAAGATTGTAATAATCCAGTAAATCACTAAGATACAACCTAATACGAACCAATGATTTTCACCTAAATGAACATTACCAAATGTATTACCTAGCAAAGGGCCTAATGTAGAAGCAACCATTACCATTCCTGGGAACATTTGCACCCATAGTAACCAAGCGACAACAAAACCCCATTTGCTACCTAAGGCAGTTTTAACCCAAAGTTGAGGGCCACCTTCTTGAGGAAGCATCGTAGATAATTCACCAGATATCAATGCGATTGGACCAGCAAAGAATAAGACCGCGAAAATTGTGTAAGAAATTAATGTCCAACCAACAGCAGCAAGTGTTGGGATACTACGTACAGTTGCACACAATGCCATTGTTAAACCGATAAAAGTACCTAATTCAATTTTTTTAACTTGTTGTTTATCCAATTTTGTACACTCCTTATAAGATTTTGGATAAGGAGCATGAATGACTGTTATACGCTGAGTAAAACAGTCATTCGACTGCCTCTTACCCAGACAAAGAATTGGTTAAGAGGTTAGCCGTCTGGTTGATTTATCTATTGAATAAATCAACCAGACCAACGTTCCCTCGTTCGGTTACCATTTCTTTTTTCCGTTTAAGATTCAATTATTTTACGTCGTAAATTTGTTCTAATTTTTCTTGTAAAGCAGCTTGAATCTTAGGAGCGTAAACATCAAATTCTTCTTTATCGTTCATGTATGGAGTCATTACAGCAGCACGTAACACAGTTACTTTACCTGCACGGTTCCATTCTTCGTCACTAAATCCTAAGCTGTTTACAAATTTTAATGGGCTGTTGCCATAATCTGGAATAGCAAAGTCAGTATGTGAAGTAATGAATTCGTTGTTGTAAATATTTCCTTTAACGTATGATGCATAGTCATATACATCATGGTTTAATTTGTTCATTGCTACTAAATCATCGTTGCCTTTTTCTTTAAACACATAGTCAACCATGTTGAAGTCTGGATGAGTTAATGTGTGGACTTCGATTTCTTTGTCGCCAACTTTGAATGTTAAATCATTCAAGAAGTTATAGAAATGATGTGATCCTTCAATTGAAGCACCAATTAATTTACCATAACCTGCAACGTTTAAAGGTAAAACGTGATGTGCAGCCCATACAGAAGCAGCTGTTGCACCAGCTTTTGAACCTTCAAGGATATAAGCACCTAGTAATGCAGGAATATCGGCACCTTTTTCAAATACGTAAGTTGCGAAGTAAGAAATAACGTCGCGCATACGGATATCTTGGATAACGATACCACCAGCTGAATAAGGGATATAACCCATTTTATGAGGGTCAATTGTTACTGATTCTGCTAATTCGATTGCTTTATATGCATCATACACTTCTCTTGAAATGTGTTCTTTTTTCTCTTTGAAGACACCGTATTCTTCATGAACATCTTGTAAATCTTCGTAAGGGATGAAGTTGTTGTCTTCGTCTAAGAAGATGGCACGTCCATAACCACCATAAGCAGCATCCACGTGTACATAATAGTAAATACCGTCTTTCATTAATTCATCGCGTAAAGCAATAATTTTATCGATTGAGTCAACGGCACCTTCTTCAGTAGAACCAACTACACCGACAACACCTAGCACTGGAATTTGTTCTTCTGCTAAGCCACGAACGATTTTTTCTAATTCGTTGATATCCATACGGTAGTTATGGTCAACTGGTACTGGGATAACTTGATCTAAACCGATACCGATAATATCAGCAGCTTTTAACCAAGAATAGTGTTTAGTTTGTGGGACTAACCATTTACCGATTGCTTGTAAATGTTTACCTGAACGAGCTGAATGAGCTTTGATTTCATCAATTTCATCTTCAGCTGATTCTAATAAGTCCATAATTTCTTTTGTTGGCATGTTCAATAGTTCCCAATCTGATTTGCCAGCAACTAATTCTGGTTTTACTTCTTTCATAGCAAATGGTAATGATTTAATGTTACGGGCATACCATAAGCCTTCTAAGTTAGCTAAAGAACCATCAGCAACGATGTGTCCCCAACCATTTTTGTAGCTCATTAAGTGAGCAAATTCATGTCCTACTTCTTCTTCCATTTGAGAAGTTGCTGGAGAAGATTCATAGGCAACGTTGTTCCCGTTCCATAGCATTGCAAAGTTGTAAGCTAATAGAGAAGGCATTAATGTTTCTGAGTTCATATGTCCCCAATATCTACCTGCTGTATGCCATGGAACTGAATGTGTACGCATGCGAGAAGAGATTTCATTCAATACATCTTTCATATGGTTGACAGTTTTTTCGTAGCTTTCAGATGTGCGTTCTTGAGAAGAGATAACTGGCATGTCTTGTGGCATGTAGTTTTGACGCCATCCTAAATGTTCATCTACTAAGTCGATCAACAAGTCTTTATATAATTGTCCGTTTTCGGCTTTGTCCCCAATGAATAGTGCATTAAGGTTCATTTCGCCTTTTGCTAATTTTTCGTTTTTCATACGAAAATTCCTCCTTACAAATTTTAATGAATTAGATTTTGCATTCACAACTTACACCCAAACGGCTAAAGTGTAAAGAAGAAAAATAACAATGGTTATCATAGCTCTTTAATTTTATAATTTTTTCACAAGGTGTCTTGTCAGAACCATTATATAAAAAAATAAGAGTGGGATTGTGTGTACAATCCCACTCTTATTAGGTGTATTAACGGTTTCACCACTACCTGTAAGGAGAAATAGAATTTTAACTTTGATCAAATAATCACACGTCTTCTCTTCGTGAAATTATTATCAATTTCTAATCCATTACTTTTGCTAAAAAGTAATTTTTCTTCCCTTTCCGTACAACAACGAATTTTCCATCGAAATGTTGTGTTGGATCGACTGCAAAATCTAAATCGGTAACTCGGTCACCGTTAATACTTATAGCTCCTCCGCTCACATCTTCGCGAGCTTGACGTTTTGATGGTTCGATTTCTGTGTCAACTAACCAATCTACGATGTTTTTAGCATCTTTGGTAATTTCAACAGTTGGCACATGTTCTAACCCTTGCTCGATTTCCTCAATCGTTAAGTCTTTAATATTGCCTGAGAAAAGAGCTTCTGAAATTTTTTGCGCTTCTTCTAATGCTGCATCATCGTGAACAAATCGTGTCACTTCTTCAGCTAAGCGTCTTTGTGCTTCACGTTTACCTGGTTCTTTTTCAACTTTTTCAGCTAACGCATCGATTTCTTCTTTATCTAAGAAAGTAAAGAATTTCAAGTATTTGATGACATCACGATCATCTTGGTTTAACCAGAATTGGTAGAATTCAAATGGTGAGGTTTTCTTAGGATCTAACCAGATAGCGCCACCCGCTGTTTTCCCAAATTTTGTACCATCTGCTTTTAGCATTAAAGGAATGGTTAACCCGAATACTTTGGCTTCTGGTCCTTCTTTTTTACGAATCAAATCTAATCCTGCAGTGATATTGCCCCATTGATCAGCGCCACCAATTTGCAATTGAATATTATGTTTTTTATGCAATGTGTAAAAGTCAATTGATTGAAGAATTTGGTATGTGAATTCTGTAAAGGAAATGCCACTTTCTAAACGACTAGCGACAATGTCTTTTGCCAACATCGTGTTGACATTAAAGTTTTTCCCGTAATCTCTTAAAAAATCTAATAAAGATAGTTCTGATAACCAATCGTAGTTGTTCACCATTGTTACCTCAGCATCTTTACCAAATAATTTTTTCATTTGATTTGAAAGACTGTCCACATTATGTTGCACAGCTTCCATCGTTTGTAAGACACGTTCAGTTGTTCGTCCACTTGGATCACCAATTGTTCCAGTTCCGCCACCAATTAAAATGTATGGGTGATGACCTGCTAATTGGAATCGTTTCATCATCATAAAAGGAATTAAATGTCCAATATGCATGCTATCTCCAGTTGGATCGACACCGCAATATAGCGAAATGCTCGTATTTTCTGTAAGTTCTCTTAGTCCTTCTTCGTTTGTTTGTTGATTGATTGCATCACGCCATGCTAGCTCGTCAATGATATTCATGTTATCACCCTCCATATTTATAATTATCTCTTTATAGGAAATCGTTCATTTAAAGAAATAAACGATTAACACACTTGTTTTTACACGATATCCCGTGTTTATTTCTATGTATACACGGGTTCACGAAATTTTCTTTGGTCTGCCACGTATTCAAAAAAAGAATACAAAAAATCCCTAAGCCGTCGAAACGACTTAGGGACGAATTTCTCGTGGTACCACCCAAATTTATACATAGTTTAATTTATTTAAAATACTATATACCTCTTAACAAATAACGCTGTTACCCGTGCCCTGTAGGCAGAAGCTCAAGAATGTAATTCGATAAATAACGTGTACTAGTTTCCAGCGCCACTAGCTTTCTGTAACAGTGGTTATTTCTCTACTGCTTTTCTGTCATTGCTTTGTATTTAACTTGTACATGTAGCATATTCCTTTTCGTTTTTTTTGTCAACACTCTTTGCTTAATTTTTTTTACTTTTATAAAAGATGTCCCTTTTTCGCAAAAATAAAATAACAAATTTACAATAAGATTTATTTGTTTTAACAGCAACTAAAGATAAAAAAATAACGAAAAAATTTAAAAAATATTCTTTAAAATTTTTTTGACTTTTTTTGTGATTTTCTATACTTTTATAGAATTCCCGAAGAAAAATGACGAACTTCTGATCCGAAGTTCGTCATTTTGTGAAAAACAGTTTTAAAGAATTGGTGAAAATAATCGTGAAATTTGTTGTTTAAAAATCAACCATTTGGACATGTCGCGAACAACTTCTGGAGTCATTGTTGTACATTTTTTTCGATCTTCTAAGAAAATTGCTTCTAATTGATCAATGATTTTTTTATCATATAACACAGCATTTGCTTCAAAGTTTAATTTGTAACTTCGGATATCTTGATTGGCTGAACCTACTGTGCAGACTTCATCATCCATAATCATTGTTTTCGCATGTAAGAAACCACCGTTATAAATTAAAATTTCAATATTTTCTTTCATCAACAAGCGGCCGTAATACTGTGTTGCTCGATAAATAAACGGATGGTCGGGCTTATCTGGAATCATAATTTTAACATCTACTCCTGAAGCCGCAGCAACCTTTAAAGCCGCCAAGACACTATCATCAGGAACTAAATACGGCGTTTGAATCCAGACTCTTTTCTTGGCAGAAGTAATCAATTTAATAAAGGCCAATTTAATTTGTTCACGGTCACTATTAGGACCACTGGCAATCATCTGAATGGATGTATTTGCCTCTGGCACCAATGCTTCAAGTTTAAAGAAATAATCCAATTGATACGCCACACGATTTTTCTCAGGGGAAGAGACGTTCCAATCCATTAAAAAACGCATTTGCAGTAATGAGGCTGCTGGCCCTTGAATCCGTAAATGTGTATCCCGCCAATAGCCAAACTTTTTAGTCGTCCCGGCATATTGATCGGCAACATTAAAGCCGCCAATGTAGCCTACTTTCCCATCAATAACAACAATTTTCCGGTGATCATGATAATTCAAACGAAACTTCAAGAGTGCTTTTTGAGAAGTAATAAACGTTTGGACAAAACCGCCGTTTTTTTTCAATTCATTCAAATGATGAACCTTGGTGCCCTTTGAGCCAAAGGCATCGTAAAGCAACCGCACTTCAACCCCTTCAGCCGCCTTTTCTTCTAATAAGTTCAAAATTTTGGTACCGATATGATCCGTTACAAAGGCATAATATTCAATATGAATGGAGTGCTGAGCTTTTTTTATGTCCGCCATCAACGCATTGAATTTTTCCGTACCATCCGTAAAAATTTCAACATCATTTTTCTTAGTCAGAGGCATCCTATTTAACGAGGAAAAAAAGTCTGTAAACTGTTGTTGCTCCTCCGTCGGCATCTTTTGACTATAAAGTTCAAAACTTTCTTCTTGGAAATTCTGGAAATTCTCTAATTCCCGTAAATCACTTTGTTGCAAATAAAATTTCTTTTTGTCGGTTAAACCGCGCCCAAAGAATAAATATAAGAAAAAACCAAAAACGGGTAGAGCAATCAGTACGAGTAGCCATGCCCAAATTGCTGCTACATCTCGAGGTTTTAACAAAATGGTAATTCCCGCAATAATTGCATTAATAAAATAAATAACTGTTAAGACGCTAAGAATCAATTGTCTTCCTCCTTTATTTGTTACGTTTTAGTATACCATCAATTACGGATTTGGAATATCTTTTCTTTAGCTGCTTCTGTCTAAAAAAATAAAAAGAACCCCTCATTCTAGTACCAGTAACTAGAATGAGGGGTTCTTTTTGATGTTTGTTTGAAAGTCCTTTAACTTAATTTCGTGTAAATGGACCTTTAGGAGCAATCAATTCTAAATTTGTACCATCTGGATCGGTAAAGTAAGCGACCCCTGTACCAAAACCGCTCTTCAAGCCATCTTCTTCTTGGAATGTAATCGGCTCTCCATCAGGTTCTACGCCAATCGCTCTTAAACGTGCAACAGCTGCATCAATATCTTCCACTTCGAAACACATATGCATTGCACTAATTTGTTCGTTGGAATAAGAAGCTTTTTCTGATTTTGGTTTAACATATTCTAATAAATCAATATTGATGTTTTCTAGATGCACATTGGCATACTTGATTAATGTATCATCTAACCCTTGTGTTTGGGCCATCCGTTTTCCACCAATTTCATCACGATTTGCGATTTTTGTTCCTGTTAATGCTTCATAAAACTTCACTGATTCATCCAAATTACTGACTGTAATCCCCACGTGGTTGACTACTGAAAAACCTTTAACTGCTTCACTCATTATATCTCCTCCTAGTTAATTTTTAGAAATCAAACGTGTCTGGATCTGGTCCCACACGTAACGATTCATTCAATTGGTTAATTTGTGCCATTTCTTCTGCACTTAGTTCAAAATCAAAGACCGCTGCATTGTTAATCATCCGTTCTTTGTGGACAGATTTCACGGCTAATAAGATATCTTGTTGAATATCCCAACGTAAAATCACTTGGGCTGCTGATTTATTATGGTTCTCAGCAATCGCCAAAATGGTTTCATTCGATAATAATTGACCTTGCATCAACGGTGACCAAGCTTGGACTTTGATATCATGTTTTTCACAGAAATCACGCACTTCTTTTTGATCCAATTTTGGATGTAGTTCCACTTGGTTAATTACCGGAACAACTTTTGCATAAGAAAGTAAATCTTCTAAATGATGAACTTGGAAGTTGCTGACACCAATTGCTTTCACTTTTCCTTCGGCGTATAAAGTTTCTAAAGCTTGCCATGATTCTTTGTAAGAATTATTTCCTGGCCAATGAATTAAATACAAATCTAAATAATCTAAACCTAAACGTTCCAAACTATCATTGAAAGCTTGAATTGTTTCATCATAGGAAATATGCGCGTTCCAAACTTTCGAGGTAACAAATAAGTCCTCACGGTTCAAACCAGTTGCCGCTAAGCCTGCTTTAATTCCCGCTCCTGTGCCAGATTCATTGCCATAGATTTGCGCTGTATCGATTAAACGATAACCATTTATAATCCCTTCTTCGACCACTTTTGCTGTCTCTTCATCTGGTATTTGGAATACCCCGAGACCCATTCCTGGAATTTTAGTGCCGTTGTTTAATGTTACTGTATCTGCTAGTGATGTAATCATTTGATTCGCTCCTTTAACGTTTTCTGATATCATCATATACCGTGCCGTACATGCTGTATAGTACGTACTTTTTCGTTTCATAGGAACCAAAAAGTGCGCTTTTTGGTAAATTCGCTTTTTTAGCCTGAAAAATTTTTAACTTTTTTTATATAACGTACTTTCTCGCTCTTCTAAGCGTAGCATTCTTTAACCGATTTAACTAGTGTATCTCTCACGACACACGACATTTTATGTAAAAAAAGAGAACGCGTACTCCGTCTTCGAAACGTCCTAAGACGCCGACAGAATACCGTTCTCGTGGGTTTGGCACCCAATGGGGGCATAGGGATTCGAACCCTAGACCCTCTGATTAAGAGTCAGATGCTCTAACCAACTGAGCTATGCCCCCGTTGTATAAAATGGCTTTTCAGCTACCTCAATATTGTAGCACTCCGCTATTATTTATACAAGAGGGAATTTTTTTCAGTTGTTATTCTTGTGAAGATTGTTCTTTTTTTACAGGACAAGCTGTTTGACAATCTTCACAACTTTCCCCTTTTTTGATTCGTCGATAGGTGATGATTCCTGCTGTTCCAAAAATTAAAATGGATAAAATAATTGTTGCCATCCGTTATTACCCTCTTTCTAAAGAAGTGATTGCTTGGACACTTTCTTTGCCTGGCTTTGGTTTTCTTATAAGGAAATAAAATCCAGCTAAAACAACACCCATCGCTAAAAAAGTCCCCAGAGTTAGTGTGCCTTTTTCGACTAACACATGGCCTAATTGATAAATCACAAAACTAACCATATAAGCCAAACCGCATTGATAACCAATGGCTCCTAATGTCCATTTAAGGTCTCCCATTTCACGACGAATTGCGCCAATTGCAGCAAAACAAGGTGCACATAATAAGTTAAAAGTTAAGAACGAATAGGCCGCGACTGGCGTAAAGGTGTGTTGCAGTGCGCCCCAGACTTCTACCCCGTTTTCAGAAACATCTTTCACATTGCCAAATAAAATGCCTAAGGTACCAATAATATTTTCTTTCGCTATCAATCCTGTAATTGTGGCAACTGCCCCTTGCCAATTACCCCAACCTAATGGGATAAATAGCACCGCCAACCCTTTACCTAGAAATGCTAGAATACTTTGACTTTCTGGAACGGGTTGAAACGTCACAGAATAATGTGACATGAACCAAATGAGAATACTGGAAACAAAAATAATCGTACCTGCTTTTTTTACAAATGAGCGACATCGTTCATAGGCATGCCGAACCACACTTCTAAGCTGTGGCAAATGATAGGCGGGAAGTTCCATAATGAATGGTGCTGGATCTCCCGAAAAATGCTTGGTCTTTTTTAAAGCAATTCCTGATAACACAATGGAAGCAACCCCTAAGAAATAAGCAGAGGGCGAGACCCAACTTTGGTTAGGAAAAAATGCACCTGCAATCAGAGCGATAATTGGCAACTTCGCCGAACATGGCATAAAAGTCGTGACCATAATAGTCATTCGCCGATCGCGTTCGTTTTCAATCGTTCGACTAGCCATCACGCCTGGGACCCCACAACCTGTCGCAATTAACATTGGAATAAACGACTTACCAGATAGGCCGAATTTCCGAAACAAGCGATCCATGACAAAGGCAATCCGGGCCATATAGCCACAATCTTCTAAAAAACCTAAACATAAAAACAGGACGGCCAGTTGTGGTAAAAATCCTAACACCGCCCCAACACCTGCAATGATCCCATCTAAAATTAAACTTTGCATCCATGGCGCTACTTGCCATTGCGCCAACCAATTTCCCACAAATTGAGGAACCCATTCCCCAAAAAAGACATCATTTAACCAGTCTGTCCCCATTGTACCAACCGTTTGAATAGATAAGTAATAGACCAACCACATCACAAACGCAAAGATTGGCAACGCCAACCACCGATTGGTTACCACTCGGTCAATCTTATCACTGTGAGTAAATGTCATTTCTGTTTTTTTCGTCGCACACAAAGCAATTAATCGAGCAATAAAGGCATAGCGTTCATTAATGATAATGGCTTCACTTTCATCTTGAAAGATTTTTTCGGTAATTTGTATGACTTCTTCAATTTCTTTTTCTTGAAAAGAACTCAATAATAATTGCTCTTTGGTTCGAACATCTCGTTCAAAAAGTTTTAAACTATACCAACGCTGTTGCGTTTCAGGAACAGTATTCCCTAAAATATCAACAATTTCAGCAAGTGCTGCTTCTAAGCGATTATCATAAGAAGGATAAATAACCTCTGTCTCTATGGCATTCGCTCGCTGCTTACTTTGTTTTAAAGCATGATCCAACCCACGATTCTTCAAAGCACTAATCTCAACGACAGGCACGCCTAAGCCATAACTTAACTTTTCACTATTCAATGTTTGGCCGTTTTTTTCCAACAAATCCATCATATTTAACGCACAAACAACCGGTAATCCAGTTTCAATTAATTGTGTTGTTAAATAAAGATTCCGTTCCAAATTGGTCACATCGAGAATATTCAAAATCACTGAAGGTTGGTCCTCCAAAAGATAATCTCGTGCCACAATTTCTTCAGGCGTATAAGGAGAAAGAGAGTAAATCCCTGGCAAATCTTGAATAATGAGTGTCTTATCTTTCTTTGCCACCCCCTCTTTGCGTTCCACAGTCACCCCTGGCCAGTTTCCAACATATTGGTTGGCTCCTGTTAACATATTGAACGTTGTCGTTTTACCGCTATTAGGGTTGCCGGCTAGTGCAATTTGCTGAGTCATTCGCTTTCCTCCTTTTCAACCAAGATTAGTTCCGCTTCACTTTTTCGTAACGTTAGTTCGTAGCCACGTACATTGATTTCAATTGGATCAGCTAAAGGAGCTACTTTGCGAATAAAAATTACTGTTCCTTTTGTTAAGCCCATGTCCATCAACCGACGTTTCACCGCTCCTTGTCCGTGGATCCCTACTATTGTAGCGCGTTCTCCAACTTTCAAGGTATCTAAGGAGACCCAAACTTTCTCATTCGCCGAGCGCTCCTCCACATGAATCGCTTGTAAAATCGTATCTGTCAGCGCAATTCGACTATTATGTAATAAAACAATACCATTTTGATTCTGATAATTGACAAGGACAACTGCTTGGCCTGCAACGACACCTAAATTGTTCAGATGTTTCTTTGTCTGAACATCTGCTTGGACGCTTTCGACTGTATAGACTTTCCCAACTTCTGCCTGCGCTAACGTAATCATTTACTTTCCTCCATGTGAAAAAGTTTCAAACGAAAATGAGAATCGTTCTCAATTAAAAGAATACGCTTGCTTACACGGAAAGTCAATGAATTTCTGGATGTATCTCCTGTTTTCTTCTATTTTCCTTCTATATAGAGACACTTTTTTCAGGTTACCATTTTTGAAAAAAGTCAGCTCTTGTTTTTTATGTTACTAGCTACTATAAAATTCCACTCATTCAATAACAAATCCGCTTATTTTTTCTTCTTGTGCCTAACTCAAATGTCAACACAATATTTAGTGTTTTTTCACTAAATGTTCTCTTTCAAAATTTTAATTTTTTTGTTTGTCAAACACTGACCAATGTGTTTTTTCTCCCAAAAACGAGGATTCACGTGTTTTCATTTTTCTTTCAAAAACACAAAAACTAGTATTATGAGAAAAACGCACCACAATATATAGTGTTAAAGTGTTGACTTTTTTCTACATAGATTTATACTAGTCTATGTAGAAAAAAAGAGGAGGAACTTTCAATGAACGTAAAAATCTTTTCAAAAAATAACTGTATCCAATGTAAAATGGCGAAACGTTTCCTAAGTGAAAATAACATCGCTTTTGAAGAAATCAATATCGATGCACAACCAGATGCTATCGACTGGTTAAAAGAACAAGGGTTCCAAAGCGTACCGGTAATCACATCTGAAGCAACAACCGTTGTTGGCTTCCGTCCAGACCAATTAAAACAATTGGCTAGCTAAGATGAAACTTGTTTATTTTTCAGTCACCGGTCAAACAAGGCGCTTTATTAAAAAATTGGATTTGCCTGCTTATGAACTTGAGCCAGCGAATCCTTTTTTTGAAATAAATGAGCCTTTTATTCTTGTCATTCCTACCTATGATGCAGAAATTACAGAGGTAGTGAATGACTTTCTTGATTATAAAAGTAACCAAGAACTGTTAGTTGGTGTAGCTGGTGGGGGCAACCGTAATTTTGCTGAATTATTTGTCTATACCGCCAAAGATATTGCCCGCGATTACCACGTTCCGCTTCTATACTCCTTTGAGTTTAGCGGAACAGACGAAGACGTGGAGACCTTTAAGAAAGTAGTGGAAGAAATTGAGTCTAAAAGAAATTAGAGATGTCAGCTATTTCAAACTGAATAACGAGATTAACCGTCCTGTTGATGGTCAAATCCCTTTAAATAAAGATAAAGAAGCACTCGCAGCCTTCTTTAAAGAAAATGTAGAACCGAATACACGTAAATTCAGCTCTGCTGAAGAAAAAATCAACTTTTTAATGAAAGAAGATTTTATTGAAACTGAATTCATCGAAAAATATTCAATGGACTTTATTGAAAAATTGTATGCTTTCTTAGATGAACAACATTTCCAATTCAAGTCTTTCATGGCGGCTTATAAATTTTATTCTCAATACGCTTTAAAGAACAACGCCGGAACAGAGTATTTAGAAACATATGAAGATCGGGTTGCCTTTAATGCCTTGTATTTTGCGGATGGCGATGAAGAGTTGGCTTTAACATTGGCGGATGAAATGATCCATCAACGGTATCAACCAGCCACACCTTCTTTCTTAAACGCTGGGCGTAAACGTCGAGGTGAATTGGTTTCTTGTTTCTTAGTTCAAGTAACAGATGATATGAACAGCATTGGGCGTTCAATTAATTCTGCCCTTCAATTATCACGAATCGGCGGTGGCGTAGGGATTACTCTTTCCAACTTACGTGAAGCGGGCGCACCAATCAAAGGTTACGATGGCGCAGCAAGTGGTGTTGTCCCTGTTATGAAATTATTTGAAGATAGCTTTAGCTACTCTAACCAACTAGGTCAACGTCAAGGTGCTGGTGTGGTCTATCTAAACGTCTTCCATCCAGATATTGAAATGTTCCTATCTGCTAAAAAAGAAAACGCTGATGAAAAAATCCGTGTAAAAACGTTGTCTCTGGGTGTTATTGTTCCTGATAAATTTTACGAATTAACACGTAACAACGAAGATATGTATTTATTTAGTCCTTATAGTGTGGAACGCGAATATGGTGTGCCTTATTCCTATGTAGATATCACCAAAGAATATGATAACCTAGTGGCCAATCCAAACATACGTAAACGTAAAATTAAAGCCCGTGACTTAGAAAATGAAATTTCTAAATTACAACAAGAATCTGGCTATCCTTATATCATCAATATTGATACAGCTAACAAAAACAATCCGATTGATGGCAAGATTATCATGAGTAACTTATGTTCTGAAATTCTTCAAGTTCAAACGCCTTCTGTTATTAATGGGAAACAAGAATATGAAGTTTTAGGAACAGATATTAGTTGTAACTTAGGTTCAACTAACATTGTTAATTTAATGGAAAGTCCTGACTTTGGAAAATCTGTCCGCGCTATGACGCGTGCGTTAACTTTTGTAACAGATGCTTCTGAAATTGATGTCGTGCCAACTATCCAAAATGGAAATCGTTTAAGCCATACAATCGGACTAGGCGCAATGGGCTTACACACCTTCTTCGCTAAAAATCATATGGAATACGGCTCTGAAGAATCACTAGACTTTACAGACATTTATTTCATGTTATTAAATTACTGGACTTTAATGGAAAGTAACCAAATTGCGAGAGAACGTAACCAAGTCTTCCACAATTTTGAAAAATCAGATTATGCTTCTGGTGCTTACTTCGATAAATATATTGAAGGCAACTTTACACCAAAATTTGATAAAGTGAAAGAAATCTTCAAAGACATTCAGATTCCAACAGCTGAAGATTGGGCTGCGTTACGCGATGCTGTGAAAAAAGATGGTCTTTATCATCAAAATCGTTTAGCCGTAGCGCCAAATGGTTCAATTTCATATATTAATGATACTAGTGCCAGCATTCATCCAATTACTCGCATGATTGAAGAACGTCAAGAGAAGAAAATTGGTAAGATTTACTATCCAGCGCCTTATTTAGCGAATGATACAATCCCTTACTATACTTCTGCTTACGATATGGATATGCGCAAAGTGATTGATGTCTACGCAACAGCGCAACAACACGTTGATCAAGGAATGAGTTTAACCTTGTTTATGCGTTCAGAAATCCCTGAAGGCTTGTATGAATGGAAAGAAACACCAAAACAAACAACCCGTGACTTGAACATTTTACGTCATTATGCGTTCAACAAAGGGATTAAATCAATTTACTATATTCGTACATTTACAGATGATGCTGAAGAAATTGGCAGCAATCAATGTGAGTCTTGCGTGATTTAATGAAAAGCACTTAAATAAGGCGTTCTGCTTGAGCGTCTTATTTTTTAGGAATGTTCTCTTTTTAAACAGGACATTTTCAGATATACTGGACAAAGAAGAACGGCTGCACGCTCCTATTTGGACTCTGTAGAACGTTTTAAGCGAAGAAACGAGACAACTAGTCAAATAGACTGCTGTCCCAGCATACAGGAGGAATAACCATGGCAACGTATTATGAAGCAATTAACTGGAACGCCATTGAAGACGTCATTGATAAATCCACTTGGGAAAAATTAACCGAACAATTTTGGTTAGATACACGGATTCCGTTATCCAATGACTTAGATGATTGGCGGACTCTTTCCGATTTAGAAAAAACTACTGTCGGCTACGTTTTCGGCGGTTTAACTTTATTAGATACTGTTCAATCAGAAAGCGGCATGGATCAACTGAGAAATGATGTGCGGACGCCTCATGAAGAAGCCGTCTTAAATAACATCCAATTCATGGAATCTGTCCATGCCAAAAGTTATTCTTCTATCTTCAGTACATTAAATACAAAAAAAGAGATTGATGATATTTTTGAGTGGACAAATACCAACAAACATCTGCAATATAAAGCAGAACGGATTAACGAAATTTATAAAAACGGTACTCCGTTAGAGAAAAAAATTGCTAGTGTATTTTTAGAAACGTTTTTATTCTATTCTGGGTTCTACACTCCCCTTTACTATTTAGGAAACAATAAACTAGCGAACGTCGCTGAAATTATTAAATTGATTATCCGTGATGAATCAGTGCACGGCACGTATATTGGCTATAAATTCCAATTAGGATTTAATGAATTACCAGAAGATGAGCAAGATAAACTAAAAGACTGGATGTATAATTTACTTTACGAATTGTACGAAAACGAAGAACGTTATACAGAAGAATTATATGATGACTTAGGTTGGACCGAAGAAGTAAAAACCTTTTTACGTTACAACGCCAACAAAGCTTTAATGAACTTAGGTATGGATCCCTTATTTGCGGATACAGCCAATGATGTGAACCCGATTGTAATGAATGGTATTTCGACAGGAACTAGCAACCATGACTTCTTCTCTCAAGTAGGAAATGGCTATTTACTAGGAACAGTTGAAGCCATGAAAGATGATGACTATCTTTACGGTTTAGATAAATAGCAAAAAGCTAGAAACGATTAACGTTTCTAGCTTTTTATTTTACCAACTTCCAGAGGCACCGCCACCGCCGAATGAGCCGCCACCGAATGAACCACCACTGCTGCTACCAGAACTACTATGATTAGACGGATTGTATTGTGAGTTTAAATAAGCATACGTCAAAACACTACCATCATAACTATATAAAGTATCTCCTACTAATAAACGCCCAAAAGATTGTTTTTTTGCATTTGGATATATACTTAGTAAAGAACCACGCTTAGTGGCACGTCTTATTTTCCCTTTTGTGGCAAATAACGTTGCTCCATTAAGATATAAACAATAAAAAGAAGTCTTTTTCATCTTATTTAATACTTTCTTTGTCTGTTCTGAGTTATTTAGGACAGCCTTTGTTGGTAAACAATTCAAATAATCTTGATACATTTTTTTAACAAGTTTTCTTGTTCTTAAAATTTGTAAAATATAAACAGCACAAATGAGCATCCCAGCAATACTTGCCATTAAAAGAACATTTCTTTTCGTTGTGTTAGTGTTTAACTCTGCTTGTATATTTGTTAATTCATTATCCACTTGTGCGGTTTTTGAATTGATTGCAGCCGATACTTGATCAATAATTTTATTGAGACCTGTATTATAATCCTCGTCTCTAAAAGCCTCTTTTACTTCTTCATTATTAATAATATCATCCGCATAGCTATCCGTTAAAATACTCTCTAAGCCATATCCAACTTCCAAGCGAGACTCGCGATCCTCAATTGCCATTAGAAAAACCACACCATTATTTTTTTCACGATCCCCTACACCTAATTGATTAGCAATCTTATTGCTGTAAGATTCAACAGATTCCCCACTAGGTAACGCAGGAACGGTAATAAGCATAAATTGTGCGCCATTCGCATTTTCCAACAATTGTTGATTCAATTGAAACATTTTCTGTTTAAGTTGATTTGAGACAATACCTGCATTATCTGAAACATAGATATTAGCATCATTAATGTTCAACTGCCCATTCGTTCCAGTAATTGTCACTAATTCATTTTCACCAGTTATTTCTTGTTTAGAAAAGTTATTTATTGTTGTCTGGGTTGACGCTTCAGTCATTTTCCCTGCTAAAATATCGTCTCTCTTTTTTTGTAAGACTTGTTGCTTCTCTCTCAGTGCAGTTTGTTTTGCTTCATAGGAGATTCCCTTTCCTTCATGCCAAGCAGCCATTCCTAATATTAAAATCATACTTAAACTAATTACCACAACAATCGTTGTATTCCGCTGATGCTTTTTATAAAACAAACGAACTTTTTCTTGAATTTTTTCGACTTTTTTATCCAACCTTCCTCACTTCTTTCTTTTTAACCCAAATTTTCTATAATTTTTTTATTTAAATTTTACTTGTGGCACTTCTTTTCCCTGCTCTGTCGCAACATAGTTAGTTTTCTTCTCAAATCCTAAAAGTTTTGCAATTATTTTATCAGGGAATTTTGAAATCTGTTGGTTATATGTTTCAACAGCTTGTATATAGTTACGGCGTTCAACAGAAATTCGATTTTCAGATCCTTCTAATTGAGTCATTAAGGTTTTGACATTTTCAGAAGAAGCTAACTTTGGGTAATCTTCATTCAATACTGTAACAAAATTACCTAATCCTTTTTCAATTTGCTCATTTGCTTGCCCTTTTTCAGAAGAAGATTTTGCTCCTGCGTATGCTTTACGTGCTTCCGTTATTTCTTTTAAAACTTCTTTTTCTTGAGTCATACTGCCTTGAACACTACTGACAAGATTAGGAATTAAATCAGCACGTCTTTGCATTACATTCTCTACTTGTGACCATTCTGCTTCGACTTTATTATCTAAAGTAATCAATTGATTATAAGCTTTCATCACAAATGCACCAATAATCACAACGACAACAACAATAATACTAAGAAATTTATTTTTTTTATTCATCTTACTTATCACCTTTCTTTCTAACTCGTAATACAATCATAACTCTTTTGTAATCTTTTTGAAATATTAAACTTAAAAAATCAGTCCTAGGTCCTAGAAGAAAACCGCCATAAGCATTTTAACTTATAGCGGTTGTCATTAATTATAAATAGATGTTTCTACACATTAATCAATCGTAATTTTGTTACATTATTTGAAACAGATAGATCTTCGATAACATCGGCATACGTTAGGCCTTTAGGTAAATCAATAGTATAGATATTCGTATAGATTTTTGTATCATCCACCCAAGAAACATTGAAATTCACATCATAAATTTCAATATGTTTTTCTTCAAAATACTGATTAATAAATTCTTTGGTTTCTTGTTTATGTTGATAGCGAATTTCTAATTTTTTGATTGTTGGTACGTGAATAATTCGTTTGACAATGGTTAAGGCAAATAATACACCGATAAAACTTGTTAAGGCAATCGTATAGTAGCCCATGCCCACCGCGATCCCTAAACCAGCAACGGTCCATAGTGACGCTGCTGTCGTCAATCCGGTGACACTTTGTTTCGTTACAATGATGGTTCCAGCACCTAAAAAGCCGATTCCACTTACAACTTGTGCAATCAACCTTGCTTGATCTGAACGAATGACCCCCGTCAAAGCCGGATTAGCTAACGCATCTTTCAATGCATTGATTGCAATTTGCGACTGAATTAACGCAATAATAGCCGCGCCCATACAAACTAAAATGTGAGTGCGCATCCCTGCTGGGCGATTCTTATATTGTCTTTCAAAACCAATTGCGCCACCCATCACCATCGCTAGGACTAACCGTAAAATAATTTCTGGAATTGTTAGCTGTAACATCCTTTTCACCTCTTCTTCTATTACTTCCAGTATAACAAAAAAAGAACTTGAAACATAAGGAAATCCTTATGTTTCAAGTTCTTTTTCATCAACGATTATAATTTACTTGCAGCTGCATCATCAATGATTACAACAACATCTTGATGGTTTTGTAATGCACTTGCTGGCATGTCTGTTGTTACTGGTCCGTCAATCATTCCTTTAATGGCCTCTGCTTTTGCTTCGCCATAAGCCATTAAAATCATTTTTTTACCTTTCATGATTGAGCCAATCCCCATAGAAACAGCACGTGTTGGGACATCTTCTACTTTGTCAAAATAACGTTTGTTTGCGTTGATTGTTGATTCAGTCAACTCAACGACATGTGTTAAGCTATCTAGAGGTGTGCCTGGTTCGTTGAAACCAATGTGTCCATTTTGACCAATACCTAAGATTTGGATATCTACTGGATGTGCATCGATAATTTTTTCATATTCTGCGGAAGCAGCATCTAAATCTTCTGCTTTACCATTTGGTACAAATGTTTCTTTAAATGGTTTTTTGTCGAATAAGTGTTTGTTCATGAAATAACGGTAACTTTGCTCATCTTCGCCACCTAAACCAACATATTCATCTAAGTTTACAGAAGTCATTTCTGTAAAGTCGATATCACTTGCTGTCATTTCTTTATATAATGTTTCTGGTGTACTACCTGTTGCTAAGCCTAAAACTTTCGCACCATTGTTCATACCTTCTTTAATTAATTCAAACGCTTTTTTGCCGCCTTCTTCTGCATTTGCTACACGGATAATTTGCATTTTGACACGCTCCTTACGGTTTATTTTGGTATAGTCCAATTATAACACCTTCTGAAAAAAATTTCTAGAATAAAAGAAAAAAACTTCTATTTCCATCAGAAATAGAAGTTTTCGAGCTTGTTTAACAGATTAATATTGTGGTGCGTTGGGATCCACATACGTATTTGGATCAGCATAAGCGTTTGGATCTGTGTACGTATTTGGGTCAACGTACGTATTCGGATCGTAGGCTCCTTCTGCTGCTTGTTGCGTATTGCCGTTGTATTCTGTTTGACCGGCTGTGGTGTCCGCTGTGCTACTCGAACTAGTAGAGCTATTGGCACTTGAATCACCAGATTCACCAATCAGTGCAGTATCTGTAACAGCATAGCTAAACTGATTATAAAAGGCTAAATCTTTTTCACGTTCAGAAGCATGTTCTTTTAAACCAAGTTGTTTTCTAAGTGTTGTTTGTGTTTTGTATAAACTATTTGGATCTAGGACTTGATAATAAATATCATCAATAGTTGCACTGTATCCTTGTAATTGTTCAGAGTCAATTGTTTTAAAGGCAGACAAATATTTTGATTGGATGTCCATCATGTCATCCCAAGTTAAGTCTGTTTTTACATTGGCTTCAACAGCATCAAGAATTTTTCGATATTTTGAAACACCATCAAAACTCATGACTTTGCGCACAATTTTCTCAACAACTTCTCGTTGGCGGCGTTGACGACCCACATCTCCTTCAGGATCTTCGTGACGCATCCGCGCATAAGCCAAACCTGTCGTGCCATCTAACTTGATTTTACCTGCTGGAACAGTAATACCGTCCAACGTAAATTCACCAATCGTATTATCTACTTCAATACCGCCTACCGCATCAATCAGGTCTTTTAACCCTTTCATATTGATGGATACATAGTGATGGATGGGAATATCCAGTAATTCTTGGACTGTATTAATCGCCATTTCGGCGCCACCAAATGCATAGGCATGGTTCAATTTGTCTTGTGTGTCATTTCCAACAATATCTGTTAAAATATCTCTATCCAAACTGATCATTGTGGACTTGTTTTCTTTCGGGTTGATGGTTACAACCATTGTAGTATCTGAACGACCTTGTTCTGTTCGACCTAAATCGCCTGTGTCAATCCCCATTAAAAGAACAGAGAATGGTTCTTGCGCATCAATATTGGCCGTGGCTCCTTTATTGGACTTACGGTTAACTGATTGATAGATCCCATTAATTGTTGAATTGGCATCTGAATACATCTTAATCCCGTAAGCACATACCCCAGCTACTACCACTAGCAAGACGCTCAAGAAGCCCAGTACTACTTTTTTCCATAGTTTCATAAGACACTTCCTCGTTTATCTAAGAATAATTCTTAATTCATGCCCTTTATTTTCTCATAGTTTGCTTATTCAAGCAATATTTTTTATTTTTTGGAACAAGAACTTAACACAATTGTAAAATAAAAGAGTGCTTTATCAAGGAACAATTGTTATTTTTGAGAAAGTGTTTGCAGAAATTCTTGATAATGTTTCTGTTCATTCGTTTCAGTAATAGTTATTTTCTCAAATGCACCATTTAGTAAATCAGTCAGTGATCCTTCAATCAAATGCGTAATCGTGGCATTCCCAATTAATTCCATCCAATAACTGCCATCAGACGTTTCGTGGACGACTGTTTTCACCATACCTCCAGCATTTTTGACGGTTATTTCTTCATAAAAAACACCATCTTTCAATAACGTATAAAGTAAACTACTTGCGCACATAGCTGTCCCACAAGCACTTGTAAAACCTACACCACGTTCATACGTTCGAACAAATAGTTGATTTTTGCCAAGAATTTCAACAAAACTCACATTTATCCCTTCTGGAAAATATGGATTTTCATTATTTACATAGGTAGCGATTCGTTCAAATTCTGGACCATTTAAGGTTTCATGATCCACAAATGCTACAAGGTGCGGATTAGGCACTGCTACCGCTGTAAAGCGAATGGTGTTAGATAAGGCTGGTACGATTTCATCAATTAATGTTTGGACCCCTAAATGCATTGGGATAGTGACTGCTTCAAAACTTACTGGTGAAATTTCCACTTGGTAAGTCGCTACTTCTTCAGCTAAATTGGGGGCTTGACGTACTTTCAAATCTGCAAACATTGTTTCAACTGTAAATGATTTTTCTTGGTTTTTTTCAGCTAAATAACGGGCAACCGTACGCAAGCCGTTCCCGCACATGCTTGCTTCACTACCATCGCTGTTAATCACTCGCATTCTAGCATTGGACGTGCCGTGAGTCCCTTCTCCTACCAAAAGTAACCCATCTGCTCCCGCCAATAATCCTGTTTCCCGCGAACATAACTGGATGCGCAATTGCTCAATTTCCTCAGCGGTTAAAGAACGCTCAAACTGTGTTTCATCCAATAAAAAGAAATCATTTTCTGACCCGTGTACTTTTTGCATCATAACATTCATTTTTTTAGCTCCTTCTTTATGTATCCGTTATCTTTCCCTACTTACTTTAGTATGCCATAAACGAACAACTATTTCGACCCTGGATTTGTAAAAGGAAAGAGTCAAATGACAGCCGTCATTTGACTCTTTCCTTCACAATTGGCAAACTTATTTTGCTGCTGCAAAAAGTTCGTTTACTTTATCCCAGTTAACAACGTTCCAGAATGCTTCAATGTAATCTGGACGAACGTTTTTATATTTTAAGTAATACGCATGTTCCCAAACGTCAAGACCTAAAACAGGTGTTTGACCATCCATTAATGGTGAATCTTGGTTTGGTGTTGAAGTGATTTCTAATTTACCGTTATTCACAACTAACCAAGCCCAACCTGAACCAAAGCGGCCAGTTGCAGCTGTTTTGAAAGCAGCTTTCATTTCATCAAAGCTACCAAATGTTTCATCGATTGCTTCTTTAATAGCGCCAGTTGGTTGTCCACCAGCATTTGGTGCCATAATTTCCCAGAAGAATGTATGGTTTGCGTGACCGCCACCATTGTTACGAACGGCTGTACGGATATCTTCAGGAATAGCATTCATATCTGAAATTAAGTCTTCTACAGATTTTTCGCCTAATTCTGGATGTTTTTCAATCGCTGCGTTTAAGTTAGTCACATAAGTGTTGTGGTGTTTATCATGGTGTAAGTGCATTGTTTCCACGTCAATGTAAGGTTCTAATGCATCATAAGCATATGGTAATTCTGGTAATGTGTAAGTCATTTTTTAAATCCCCCTATTTTTTAGTATGTAACATACGTCTTTCATACAACTATTATGATAACAGAGTGAACCGCTTTCTACAAAATAGTTTGCTTGCCAAAAGAAAAGTTTTACAAAAGAGGGAGATTACCTTGTGTTTCCCTCATAAATTCGCTAGAATGACCTGTAGAAGAATGATGTGAGGAGTAAATAAATGAATACATTGCAATTATTTAAGCAGGCCTTTTTTTCAGTTTCAGAATTACGGCATGCGAAAAAAATGGCGTTTTGGAAAGTAATTCTCTATGCTGTTTTTTTAAGTGCTATTTTAGCACTACCTATTACCAAACAAGTCTTTTCTGTGCTACAAGAGGTGCAACAAGATGGCCAAAAAATTGCAGAAAAGTTGCCTGACTTTTCTATTGAAAATGGCACGTTGCAAACAAAGGCCAAAGAATCTGGCTTTATTTATCAAACCGACTCGATTATTTTTACGTTTGATCCAGATGGAAAACGTACAGCCGCTGATGTCCAAAAGGATTTAATTGGTAATGCGTTTGGTTTGGCTTTTTTACAAGATGAATTTGTAGTCGCCTTACCAAATTCAGGCGCAACTGAATCAATTCTAGGCACCGACCAATTTATCTTCCCCTATAGTAAAGGAACCTTAGATGGCGTTAACGCTCAGAGTATCAAGACTGCGCTAAGTGAGGCAGCGATCCCCTGGTGGACAAAACTCATTGTCTTTTTAGTGGCTATCTACCCTGTTCTAATCGGTTTAGTTTTAGACTTACTGATTGCCGCTATCGGTGCATCTCTCTATTCAAAATTACGTTTTTATTCTTTACGTTTGATTGATTGTTTAAAAATTATTACGTATTGTGCTACCGTGCCAGTTATCTTAAGTGCTATTTTAAACTTCGTAAATCCGATGTTTAACGATGGCATCCTAGTTATTTTACTAAGTCTGTTCTTTTTCTTTGTCACAACCAAAAACGAACCACGGAATATCCCTGGTTCTTAAAAAAAGGTGTTGTCTTAAAGACAACACCTTTTTACTATTCTTCAAATTCTTCTTCATCTGTTAATTCAGGTAAGTCAATCGTGGTCACCGCAGATTGGCCAATTTGCGTTAAATATGCAGCTAATTCATCCACATTTTCCACAGGTGAGACGGCTGCTTCAATTGCCATTGCTAAATTAAGTCCAGCGACTACTCGCAATTGCGGATAAGTGCCCATGGCCATCATAGCCACATTACAAGGTGTTCCTCCTTTTAAATCAGCTAATACAAGCGTCGGGACATTGCCAGCTTCTTTTAAGATTGCTGCCAGTTTTGCTTGCGTGCCGCTCAAGCCATCTTCTGCGGTCATTGACACAATCGCAGCATCTGCTAATTCCCCGACAATCATTTGAGTAGAAGCTAAGGTTTCTTCTGCCATCCGTCCATGGCTCATTAAAATTAATTTTGGTTTCATCATATCCTCCTAAAAATACTGCTGATAAATTTTTGTTCGTGCTTTCAGAAAGCCACGTTCTTCACGAGTGGGATGAATCCGATTCGTTAACAAAATTAGGGCTTCTTTGGTCTCTTTTTTCATACCAATCGCCGTTCCAGTAAAGCCAGTATGATACAAATAGTCTGCCCCTGCTTGCGTCTTTTTCACTTCCCAACCAAATGTACGTCCCCCTTGATTCATAGACCAGAGAGCAGTGAACATTTTTTCAGAAAATAATGGTTTGCCAGACGGGTAGCGATTGTTCATAAAACACTGAACAAAAGTGAGTAAATCTGGTAAAGTTGCAAATAAACCTGCACTGCCAATTGGCGCTTTTAGTTGATAGGCTTTCGAATCGTGGACCACTCCCTGAATAACGCCGCGTTGTTTTGTAATCTCTGTGGGCACTGCCTGGGCAAAATCGCTGACCGTAAAACTTGTATGCTGTAGGTTCATTGGTTGAAATACGTATGTTTGAAAGCTCTCTTCTAATGAGCAGCGATCCAATACTTGAATAATTTCTCCCAATAAGTAATACCCTAAATCAGAATAAGTGGTTTTCCCTCGTTCAGATAACGAATGCGTTAAAATGATTTCTTGCAAGCTTTTTTTTGTGACATTTTTCTTATCGACAACATCAGCTGGCAATCCACTCTGATGCAGTAGAAGCTCCCCAATCGAACAAGATAGTCCTTGATAATCAGGTAGGATTTCCCCCACAGTGGTTGAAAATGTAAGCTGATTTGTATCGATTAATTGTAACATTCGATTTGTTGTCCCAATAACTTTCGTTAAGGACGCTAAATCATACAGGCTAGCTGATGAAATCTTTTGTCTTGCAAATGGACCAGTATTACCTAAAAAGCCCGTATACTGTTCTGATAAGCTATCTTCTGTGATCGTCCCCCAAGCGACACCCGGAACGACTTGCTGATTAATCAGTCTCTGAATTGTTTCTTGAATTGCGATTTGATTCATTGTTCACCACTTCTATGCTAAAACTTCTGAAATCCGTCCGTCATGTTCTGCTAATAGTTGTTTGGCTTTTTGAAAATCAACGTGGGCTTTCGCCATTACAATGGCTGGTGCCACTTCTAGCTGTGCTGCCTCCAAGTATTCTTTGGCTTGCGATTCCTCGATTTCTGCTGCTTCTTTAATGATATTCGTGGCACGTTGAATTAATTTTTCGTTCGTTGGTTGTACATTGACCATCAAATTTTGATAGATATTCCCTACTTTAACCATAATTCCTGTTGAAAACATATTTAACACCATTTTCTGTGCTGAACCCGCTTTCATTCTAGTTGACCCTGTAATGACTTCCGGTCCTACAATTGGCGCAATCCCAATTTCCGCCAATTGATTCATCGGACTTTGATTATTACAGGTAACTGAAATGGTTAGAGCGCCCACTTTTTTTCCGTATTCAATTGCGGAAACAGCATATGGTGTCCGACCACTAGCAGCAATCGCAATTACGACATCTCGGGCAGTCAATTGATGTTGCGTTAAATCTTCGATAGCTAATTCTTTCGAGTCTTCAGCGCCTTCAATTGCTTGATACATTGCTTTTTCACCACCAGCTAAAATACCAAATGCGCGTTCTGGCGACACACTATATGTGGGTGTTAATTCAATCGCATCCAAAGCACCTAAACGTCCAGACGTTCCTGCACCACAATAGATTAAACGGCCCCCTTTTTTAAATCGTTCTGCCGCTGCATCAATTGCTGCAGCAATCTGCGGAAGCACCTTTTCAATTGCTTGTGCTACCTTTTGGTCTTCTTGATTTATTAAAGTTACCATTTCTAATGTTGACACTTGGTCAATCTTTTTAGTCGCTTCATTTCTGGCTTCTGTCGTTAATCCTTCTAAGTTCATTTGCTTGCACACCCCTACTTCTCTTTTAGACGGCTGACAAGTTGACTCGTTTCAATCATATTGCGTTCAATTTCTGTGTCTAAATCATCTTGAATTGAACCTAAATACAGAACATCGCCAATTGCCATTGACGAAGCAATCGATGAAATAGCCCCAACTCGAATGAGGTGCTCATTATTGGGGACTAAAAGAACTTCATCGCTCAATGATCGCACGTTTTCTCCATCGTTACTGGTAATAAAAATAACCGTTGCGCCTCTATTTTTGGCAATTTCACAGGCGATTAAGGCTTCTTTTGTCAAACCACTATAGGAGACCGTGATCAAAATGTCTTGTGCCGTTGCATAATTTAAAAACTCCAACATCATGTGACTATCATAATTAAAAATTGCTTGGCGACCAGCGCGGTTAAACTTGTGATAAAGATTATAAGTCGTTAAAGAAGAGGCACCAATTCCAACCAAATGAATTTTTTCCGCTTTTTTAACATGCGCGATTGCTCGTTCCAAGGCTTGTTTATCCACTGTATAAAATAAATCCTCAATCGTAGCATTTAATAAAGATTCCACTTTCATACAAATAGTATCCACCGAATCATCCGCCGCTACAATTGGATCAATATCTTTTTTACCGTTACTGGCAGCTTGTACCGCTGCAATGGATAGTTTTAACTCTTCCCAGCTGTCAAACCCTAATTGTTTAGAAAAACGGGTAACTGACGCCGGAGAAGTTTCGCTATTGCTAGCAATTTCGTTTGCTGTTAATGAGAGAAGACGGGTCGGATCCTTCAGTATATAGTCTGCGATTCTCTTATTTACTTTGGAAAAGTCCTTATATTTTTGTCTGATTGAACGGATTGGCTCCATCTTCTCATCTCCATTTCTATTTTATGAAAGTTAAAATTGCTTCGTTTGGTTCAGAAGGGATCATCTGTGCGGTAATAGTCACCCCATTATCTGTTAAACGACGAACGGTTTGAATATCTTCATCGGTTAATGCAACAGATTTTTTAATTGCTCGACTGCCTTCTTTTTGAGAAATATTGCCGACATTGAAGCTCTGCAACGGAACACCGCCATCAATTAAAGCCGCCATATCTGCAATGTCTTTCGTAATTAAAAAGACTTTTTCTTCATCATAATTGCCTGCTAAAATTTTTTCAATCGCTTTACGTTTTGATAAAATGGATAATTTAACTCCTGCAGGCTTAGCCATTTTTAAGGCACCAATTTGTAATTGATCTTTGACAGCGGCATCATTTACTACCATGATTCTTTGTGCGCCAACCGTATTCGTCCAAACGGTTGCAACTTGTCCGTGAATTAAACGCTCATCTACTCTTGCATGTACAATTGTCATAATAAATCTCTCCTATTATATACTATTTTTTTAAAATAAACCGCCAACCCAAGCCAACATTGGTTGTAAATTGCCTAAAACCATGCCAATTAAAATTAAAACAAAGATTAGCCGTGTTGAATTCATTTTCTTTTTCCCTAGTAACCAATAGGATAAAAGAACAATCCCTAAAGGAATTAATGCGGGTAAAATTTTATCCAACATTTCTTGAACAGATAATGTTACATCTCCCATTTTATAAGTTAAATCTAATTTGTAAGTAATTACCGAAGGAATCAAACCGCCGACCACTGTTAACCCTAAAATGGCTGCACCTTGCGTAAACAATTTCATTTTATCCGCAAATTCTGTCGCAATTTTTTTCCCTTGATGGTAACCAATCCAAGTGAATTTATAGCGAACCCATAGGACCACTGCTCCGGCAATTAACGGGATCAGTAACCCAACAACCTGGCCCCCTTGCGCCATGTAAGCTGCAATCGAAAAAACAATCGCACGATAAATCGCGATAAAAATGGTATCACCAACACCAGCAAACGGACCCATTAGACCTGTTTTCAAACCAGTAATGGCCGTTTCATCTTCAATGCCGACTTCTTCTTCCAAAGCCATATCAGCTCCGACAATTAAGTGCGACATGGCTGGCGTTGTATTCATAAAGCCAAGATGTGTCTTCAAGGCTTTCTTCATAGCTACTGGATCTTCACTGTATAGTCGCTTTAATGCAGGCATCATCACCCAAGCGTAACCAAGTCCTTGCATTTTTTCATAGTTCCAGCCCCACTGATAGCCAAAAAGATTACGGACGTAAACTTTATTAATATCCTTTTTTGTTAATTTGTTAGTCATCAATCTCAACCTCCTCATCATCTTCGTAAATAACCGTGCCACTTGTTGTAGCTGCGCCGCCTTTGTTATGATTCATCACATAAATCGCTGCTAAAGCCAAGCCAACCAGTGCGACACCTAAAACTGAGAAGAATTGGGCCCCATAAGCAAGTAACACGAACCCAATAATAAAATAAGGCCAGTATGTTTTAATTGGCAAGTAACGCATTAAAATAGCAATCCCCATCGCTGGTAAAATAGCGCCTGCTGCTTTTAACCCATTCATCACCCAAATAGGAATCCAATCATTGATAGCGTTTACAACTTGTTCACCAAAAGCTAGGCCAATAAAAACTGGGATGACACGAGAAATCGTCCAAGGAAAAATTCCTAAAACATTGCAGCGCTCGACCCCTTTATAATTTCCTTCTTCCGCATAACGATCTGCTTTGTGTTGAAAAAACGTATTAGCCATTCTGCCTAAAATATCTAGTTGTGTTAATAATAACCCAATTGGAACCGCAACTCCGATACCATACTCTGCCCCTTTCCCTGAAATGATTGCATAAGCCGTTCCCATAATGGCCCCTGAAAGAAAGTCTGGGACTGTTGCTCCTCCATAAGTCGCTACACCTAATGTCATCAATTGAAGCGTTGCCCCAATCATCAAACCTGTTTGAACATCCCCTAAGACTAGGCCAGTAAACGTTGCAGCAAACAATGGTGTATATGGACCAATCTGAATAGAAATTTGGTCAAGTACACCAACAACTGTGTAAAGACATAAAATCAAAATAATACCAATCGATACTGTCATGCTTTCTCATCCTCCTTGAATGCGTTTTCTTTTTTGTATTTGTAGAATACC
Organism: Enterococcus sp. AZ035; assembly: GCF_050548325.1. NCBI lineage: Bacteria > Bacillati > Bacillota > Bacilli > Lactobacillales > Enterococcaceae > Enterococcus > Enterococcus sp. AZ035. Next base: position 340,177 of record NZ_CP172958.1, on the reverse strand, counting down.
ATTAAAGAAATATCATTTCAATTTCTTTTTAAAAATATTTTTAAATGAAATTACATTTCTTATATAATTTTTGTGCTATACTAAAAGAAAACGGTTTAGGAGTGATTATGTGCGGGTTTTGCTGATTTATTTCATAACTATTTTTCTATCCAATACAGTTGGGGCGCTCTCTGGGATGGGTGGAGGCGTCATTATTAAGCCTGTTTTGGATTTTCTTGGGTTCCATTCGTTAAATAGTATTGCGTTCTATTCAAGTGTCGCTGTTTTTGTCATGTCCATTTCTTCGACTTATAAACAGTATCAAAATGGTGTCCAAATTGAATGGAAAAAAGCCGCGAGTATTTCGTTTGGTTCCTTAGTCGGCGGCATGTTAGGTGATTTACTTCTTAATCAGGCGATTGCACTAGCGCCAAATGAAGAAAAAGTACAACTAATCCAATATATCATCATGTTGCTGACCTTGGTTTTGGTTCTTCTCTACAATCAATTTTCCAACTGGCACTTACACCTCAACGGATTGAGCATTTTTCTGATTGTCGGATTAGGCTTAGGGATTCTATCAACCTTTTTAGGCATCGGTGGCGGTCCCATTAATGTAGCTTGCCTTATTCTCTTTTTTGGAATGGATATCAAATCAGCAACTGTCTATTCCATCATTACTATTTTTTTCTCCCAACTCGCCAAACTTGGCAATATCGGCTTGACCACAGGGTTTGCGGTTTTTGATTTGACAATGCTTTGGGCTATTATTCCTGCCGCTTTATTCGGTGGTTATGTCGGAGGTCTTTTCAGTAAAAAATTATCCCAACAACGGGTCGCCCAAATTTATAGTTTAGTTGTTTTTTTAGTTATTTTGTTAAATATGTATAATTTGTGGACTGTTATCTAAAAAAGAAGCGCTTTGTCGTATAGACAAAACGCTTCTTTTTTAATTAAATCACTGTTAATTTAACATCTATATTATTTCTTGTTGCTTTAGAATATGGGCAAATTTCGTGGGCTTTTTTAACAAGTTCTTCTGCTTTAGCTTGATCTACCCCATCAATATGAACTTCTAATTCAGCACCAACGCTAAACCCATCTTCTCCTTGGAATAAGGATACACGTGCAGTTACTGTACTTTTACCTTCGACTTTTTCTTGATCCATCACTAATTCTAATGCACCGTTAAAGCAAGCACTGTAAGCCGCTGCGAATAATTGTTCTGGATTTGTTGTATTTTCTTTCTTGACACCTGGCGAAGCAACCGCATAAGAAAATGATTTATCCGGTGAGTGAACTTCTCCTGCACGTCCACCCGTATTAATGATAGTTGTTTCATAGATTTTTTTCATGTAAATTCCTCTCCTTTGTAAAGTTTTACACTTCTGAGAACTTGTTACTTACATAATTATTGTAGGAAACTTTGCCAGATACAGCAAACGTTGTGCTTGTGAATAATAAAAAATAACATTTAACGTTGTATTTTTGACGTAGAAAAAGAACCCATTCTATGATAGGATAAAGTGAACTTGTACATTTGTACACAAACTATTTTACAAAGGAGACTTTCCCTTGACACACTTACTTGATTATCAACCATTAAACCTCTATACAAACTATCAAGAAGCCGCAGAAAAAACACCAACTGTTCCAATTATTTTTGATGAATCTTTGCCTGCTTTTCCTGCACTTGGCTTAGAAACAACTTATGGTGAAAGCCATCAAGAAATTTTGAAACGGGCATATCAATTAGCCACTTTAGGTGTAAAAAAAGGCGACAAAATTATTATTTATAAAAGTCCTAAATTCGACACGTATTTACTAGCTGTTGCAGCCTCATATCTAGCAGCCGTTCCTGTAATGGTTTCATACCATTTACCTTTTGAAACAATTGAAGTATTCGTTGATCGTTTAGAAGATCCTTATATTTTATTTGATGATGTGACTGCTGAAAAAGTTCAAGCTGTTCGTAATAGCTCTGCCAATAAAAAACTTTCGGTTGCTTCTCTTTTAGAAGCTGATGCCACGGAAGTTCCTCAAGACGAACTGACTAAAGACGAAATTGCCTACATGACCCACACCTCTGGAACAACAGGTATTCCTAAACTTATCTGTCATTCCAATCACTCTATGGGTTGGCGTACAAAATGGCAAAAAACCATTTTTACAAAAATTGCTGAAAAGAAATTAGTTGGCTTTCATATTTCGCCAGTTCATTCTCGTTTTAACATTGGCGTGTCTTCTTTAATGGCCATGGGCTTCCCTATGATGCCTTTAGCAAATGCTTCGAGCGAAAAAGTCGCTGAAATGTTCAGCACCTATCAACCAATCGCTGTAGAAACACACCCCAATAACTTCGTTCAATGGGTTCGTTTGGCCAAAGAAAAACCTGAAGCTTTCGCTAGTGTCCATTATTATCATTCTACTTTTGATGCAATTAACAACGCTACAATGGTGGCTTTCTTAAAAGCATCTGCTGCCAATGAACCAATTTTCCTACAAGTTTATGGACAAAGTGAATGCGGGCCAATGATCTTACGAGCGCATACTTTAGAATCTCTAAAAGATTCAGATGCTCGTGACATGGGCGTTGGTTTAGAGGATTTAACACAAGCTCGAATTACTGATGAAAAAGGACAAGTTTTACCTGTGATGACGGACGGCCATATCCAATTCTTATCAAAAGGACGGGCCTTAACATATTACAAAGAAGATGCCCGCTTTGCAGAAAATGTCTACGGCGAATGGTGGGACAGCGGCGATTACGGAATGTTAGATGAACGCGGCCACTTATTCTTGAAAGATCGCCAAGTAGATCTAATTGAAAACATCGACAGTAATTTAGCTATTGAAGATCATTTATTGGATGCATTAGATTTCTTAGAAGAAGTGATTATTGTCCGTGGCAAAGAAAATGAACCTCAGCCAATTTTAGCGGTTGTTCCTGGGGAAGAAATGGATTGGGACGCTTGGTGGACACAAGTAGCCGATTTACCACATTTAAACGAACCTATCATTATGGCTTTTGATGAAATCCCTCACACAGCTACTATGAAAGTGCAACGTTTACAACTAGAAAAATGGTTAAAAGAACAATAAAATAAAATTCTTTGTTAAACAGTGTTGGTCAAAAGAACGTTTAGATTAGCATTGTAGCAAGTGGAACAGAAAGCTAAAAAGTTAACTCGTTGTAGGTTATCTTAAGTTTTAAAAAGAGGGGCAGCCATCGTTTTGACGGCTGCTCCTCTTTCTTTTGTCTACCGTTAATTAAATCCTTTTTGTGAAGAGCTTGACATGGGATGGTTCCCACAAATTATACTTAGCTTATTCAAAGAATGGAGTGAGCAAGTATGAAAATTTTAATTAAACAAGATTTCGACACGATGAGCGAATGGGCAAAAATGTTACTTCTAAGCACGATGAGCAAAGATAAACGAGTGAATTTATCAATTACCGCTGGCAAAACGCCAACACTTGTTTACCAAAAATTAGCCTCGATTGTGAAAAATTCATCTGAATTTGATAATGTTCATTATTATAACTTTGATGAAATCCCCGTTCCTCATCAAAAGGAAGGCATTACTCTGACAGATTTGCGGACGCTGTATTTGACACCTGCGGAAATATCCGAGCAAAACATCCATCCATTAACTGTTGAAAACTTTCAACAACAAGATCAACGGATTGCTGACGCAGGCGGCTTAGATTTGATGTTAATTGGCTTAGGAGCAGATGGTCATTTTTGCGGGAACATGCCCACTACCACTCATTTTAAAAATGAAACCTATCAAGTGACCGTCACTGGTTCAGAGCCTTGGTTTGTTCCTGAAATGATGCAGCCAGGCATGACCTTTGTTACGATGGGGCCAGCCAGCATCATGAAAGTTAAGCATCTTGTCCTAATTGTAAATGGTGAACAAAAAGCTCAGATGGTCAAACAAGTGCTCCAAGGACCTGTCACAGAAACGTATCCTGCTTCTATTCTTCAACTCCATCCAAATTTAACGGTTCTCTTGGATGAAGCCGCAGCGAGTCAATTAGAAAAATAAAAAATTGCGCCTAGATTATGCTTCTCTGCATAGTCATAGGCGCAATTTTGTTATCATTACATGATTTTTTGATACTGACTGTATTTTAGCAAATTCGTCTGGGAAAGTGTAACACCAATACCAAGTCCCTGAGGCACGGTCATTGTCCCTTGCTCTAAAATAAAAGGTTCCGTGATGATATCTTCATAAAAATAGCGTTCCGTTGCTGAAATATCACCTGGAAAGGAAAAGGTAGGCTGTGATGCAAATTGCAAATTCAATGCGCGACCAACACCAGACTCAAACATACCACCTAACCAAACCAATAAATCATTTTCTTGGCAAAATGTGGCAATCTTCAACGCCTCGTGAATCCCACCTACACGAGGAATCTTCAAATTGATACTACGGCAACTGCCCAATGCTAACGCCACTTGGCAGTCTTTGAGACTACGAATATTTTCATCCAAACAAATTCTTGTCTTCAGTTCTCTTTGTAATTGTGCGTGATCTAAAAAATCATCTGCAGCAAAAGGCTGTTCAATCATCGCTAATTGATAGTGATCTAAACGTTGCAATTGAGACAAATCAGCCAATGTATACGCTGAATTGGCATCGACCATTAAAGGCAAGTTAGGAAAATGCTGACGAATCAAAGCAACGGGTTCCACATCATAACCGGGACGAATTTTCAGCTTCACTCGTTGATACCCTTTTTCTACAGCTAACTGAACTTGTTTAAGCAATTGAGGTAAGTCTTCTTGAATCCCTAAACTAATCCCTACAGGAATTTTCCTCCGCGTTGGTCCAAAAAATTCAGTTAAACTCTTCTGTTGCCGTTTGGCATATAAATCCCAGATGGCAGTTTCTAACGCAGCTTTTCCCATCCAATGCCCTTTAACTTCTTCAAAAATTGTTGAAACCTCTTGCGGCTGTTCAAGCGCTTCTGTTAAAAGTAACGGAATTAAATGCTGTTGGATGATGAAGCGTTCGGTTACCAACGTTTCTTGCACATAATCAGGTTGCTCAAAAGCCACTAATTCGCCAAACCCTTGATTTCCTTGCTCATCCGTTATTACAAATAGATCAAACGCTTTTTCTTCCAGGCGACCATAGCTCGTGACAAACGGCGTTTTTAAAGGCAAACGAACCTGATAGGTTTCAATTGATTGAATGTTCATTCAGATGGCTCCTTCCAATAACGCTGTCACCTTTTCATAAAAAATCGTTGGTTGTTCCAAATGGATACAATGTCCTGCTTCAGGAAAAATTGTCAGCCTCAACAACGGTTGACGTGCCTGCATTTTTTTCGCAATCCCAATAAATTTTTGATCTTCGCCGCCTACCAATAAATCGGTAGGAATCGGCTGCAATTCTGCTAGACGTTCCCAGTAACTCTCTTGCGCTCCTGTACCCATATACCACAAACTACTAGCCAACCCAAAGGCCGATTGGCTCAAACGTTCCTGACGAATGGCCATTTGCTGTGCCACAGGCAAGGCTTTTTGCGTTTGAAATAACGGTAATTCTTGCCAGAAATCAATAAAATCCACAAGCGGTTCCTCTAAGAGACGTTCCGCCAAACGATGATCTTGACAGATACGAGCCTGACGTTCTGCGGCGGTGGCCAAACCTGGTGATCCACTTTCCAATAAAAGATGCTGTACCTTTTGTGGATAATGTAATGCAAAACCTAAAGCTGTTCGAGCGCCCATTGAATAGCCTAATAAACAAAAGCAAGGCAAATTTAGCGATTCGGTTAGTTCAGCAAGATCATGGCAAACCTGTTTCATGGTATAACGCTCTGGTGCTACCAAACTAGCAGTCGCGCCATGCCCAGGTAAGTCAATTCCTAAAACGTTATAAGGTGTTTGACTGGGAAAAACGGCTGCAAACGTGGCTAACGTTCCTGTGAAACCGTGTAAACAGACTAGAGTCGTTCGCTTTGCATCAAAAGGTGTTAACCATTGATAATGGTACTGCATCCCCCGAATTAACCGTTCCATGAAATCCCCTGTCTTTCTACTCGTCTACCAATTTCAGCTAAAATTGATTCGTACAAATGAACATTCTCTTGACGATTTCCTTTGACTTCGATCACTTGAAATTGTGGTTCTTCAGCCGCTGTTTGTAAAATTTGCTTGAGCTCCGCGATTGTTTTGACTTCTTGATACGAAGCACCGTAAAGTTCAGCAACTAACGAAAAATCTAAATCAAGCGGTGTTCCAAATAAAGGCTCGAAATCGTCCTCACGTAAAGTTCGTTGAGATAGAAAAGAGAAAATCCCGCCACCATTGTTATTTAATAAAACAATTGTTAACGGCAACTGATAACGTTTAGCCAAAAATAAACCATTCATATCATGATATAGCGCTAAATCACCAATCAGTAGAACGTTTTGCTGTGTCGGTGCTACGGCACTCATTCCTAAAGCAGTTGAAACAATCCCATCAATCCCGTTGATGCCGCGATTTCCAAACATCCGATAAGGGCGACTATCCATAAATCGATCTAAGTAGCGGATAGCCATACTATTAGATACAAATAACTGACCGTTCTCTTTCATCGTTTGGTGAACAGCTAAGCTGGCTGTTGTTTCATTTAATTCTGTCGCGTTCAGCGTTTCTAGAAGAACTTCAGAGACCGTTTTTTCCAGCAGGAGCCATTGTGCTAACCAAGTCGCTTCTGTTGGTTTGACAACCGTTAACAGTTGTTCTACAAACGTGGTTTCCTTTGCCTGAATAACGGTTTGTGATTTTTTCAATTGCTCTTGCCATTGCCCATTTTCGTCCACAAAATAAAAAGTAGTCTCTGTCGTTGCTAAGCGTTTCAACCATAACATGATGTTTTTAGAAATTGGCAGCGAACCAAAACGCACTACCACTTCTGGTTCTTGTGGCAAGGTCGCCACATTTAGAAACAGATCACTGTGTGCAATAACAACTTCACTATTTTGCCCATGTGTCACAATGTTTGCTAAAGGATCCGCTAGTAACGGCCATTGCAAAGCTTCGGCTAATTGAATAAATAACGTCGCTTCTTCCTCTGTATGACTGCCACCGACAACCAAGACGCCGCTTTTCTGGTACCATTGATCCGCTAACTGTTGCACTTGTTCTGTAGAAAGGATTGATTGACCAGCGAATAAAGCCGTTTGTTGAGAACTCTTTGTTTTTCTCTCTAAGTCAGGTAATAATGGTTCCCGCAAAGGAAAATTCAAATGAACAGGTGCAGCAGGCGTTTGTTGCGCGAATGCTGCTCCTTTAGCGCCTTGCCAATAGGCGTAATTCAACATCTCTTCTGTTGCTTCTGGCAAAGCCATTTCAACAAATAATTTCACGTGATTTTGATACATTTGTAATTGGTCCATGGCTTGAGGAGCACCAACTTGACGTAACTCATGTGGCCGATCCGTTGTTAAAACGACTAAAGGCACATGGCTAATATTGGCTTCGCAAATTGCTGGATAATAGTTTGCAGCTGCTGTTCCAGAGGTACAAAGTAAGACCACTGGTTTTTGACTCGCTTTACTTAATCCTAAAGCAAAAAAAGCAGCGGAACGTTCATCGACATCGACAAAAGTTTGGATTGCGGTTTCCCGATGAAGTAATAAAGCCAGTGGTGTGGAACGGGACCCTGGACTAATGACTGCTTGTTCAACCCCGCTATTTTTTAAGCCTTCAATAAAGGCCGTTAAATAATCGGTCATTGTTTCTTGATGATTCATTAAACCTGCCCTCCAATTCCTCGTAACATCGGTTGAAATTTTATTTTCGTTTCTTCTCTTTCTAGCTCTGCTTGGGAATCCGCAACAATACCACAACCTGCATAAAGAACGCCTTGCTGACCAGCAAAGACACCTGAACGCAATGCCACAGCGAACTCGCCACTATCATCATTCCCTGAAATCCAACCGATTGGCGCACCATATAACCCACGACTCCCTGGCTCATATTGTCGAATCCATTCGACTGCCAACTCTTTGGGCTCACCGCCTAAAGCTGGCGTTGGGTGTAGCTGCATCACACTTTCCAAAAACGAAATTCCCGGTTTACGTTGACCCGAGATTGGCACATAAAGATGTTGTACATCTCGATTTTCCAAAATAATGGGTGCTTGAATACTGTTTTCAGAAGTCGTCATCTTCGCCAACTCTTTCTCTAAACGTTCCACCACAATTTGGTGTTCTCCGGTATTTTTGCGGTCTTGTAAAAGTTGTGCTCCTAAAGCTTTCGTTTCTTCTGGTGTTTGACCCGTTTTAATGGTTCCTGCAATACAAGCGGTCGCAAACGCTTCTTTAGTACCCAACAGAAGTCGTTCTGGTGTTGCACCAATGAAACTTGTGTCTTTGGCTTCTAAAGCAAACAAATACGTATTTTGTTGTTGTGCCATTAAATTAACGAGCACTTGGTTACTTCGAATTTTTTCAGGACTGCTCACAGCAAGTTGTCGAGCCAAAACCACTTTTTTTAAAGGGCCATCTTCTCTTAAGACTGCTACGGTTTCGTTAACAGCTTGTAGCCATTCAGTCACGGCAACTTCTTCCTTGTCAATCTTTGTTTCCGCTACAGCTGGCAATTCCTCACAGGTAGCTAACAAGCGATCAAACTGAGCCACCAAAGTCGACCAACGTTCCTCGACTTCTTGTTCACTAGAACCTGAAAAGTTCAGCGTTCCATAAATACGTGATCCTGAAAAAGTAAATAGAATACTTGGTAGATAAAACCAACCTTCCCCTAACTCTCCCCAGGCCTCAGTAGGCGTTTGTTCTGTATCAAAAGGCAAACCGCCAAACAGAAGAGCCCCCGTACCAGAAATAGACATATTTTGAAAACGAGTTGCCGCCTCTTTTTTTAAAAAGTTGTTCAATTGCTGCGTTTCTGTTTCTGCGCCTTTTAAGATAGTTTCATATCCGAAGCCAACCAAAGCAAAATCTTTTTTCGGCGTTTGCCAAAAAAAACGTTCTCCTTGGTATGCCTTTTCACCAGCGGCAAAAATTGCCAAGGCTGTTTGTTCTGTTTCTAATGGAAAAACCCAACTGAACTGACGGGCATTCTTCTGATAGGCTTGTCGTAATTCATCAGGCAATTTCATCTGATTAAAAACGCCTCTCTTTCTTCTGTCATGAAACGATGTTTGGCAATCTTTCCACTTGCTGTTTGCGGGAAAGAATGACAAAAATAAATGCGTTTCGGTCGTTTATATTTTGCCAGTTTTCGTGAACACTGGTCTTGAATTTGCGCTAAGGTGATTTCTTGGTCACTAATCACATATGCAACTGGGACGGCTCCCCATTGCGCATCTGGTTCTCCTACAACTGCCGCTGCTTTAATTCCTGTTATCGCCTGTAACACCTGTTCAACCTCAGTGGGGTAAATATTTTCACCACCAGAGATAATGAGTTCACTTAAACGACTAACCAAATACAGGTAACCTTGTGCATCTAAATAGCCCATGTCGCCTGTTTTAAACCAACCATCTGCTGTCCATTTTTCAGATTGACGATGGTTAAGGTAACCTGAAACAACGTTTGGTCCCTTAAGTAAAATTTCCCCGACTTGCTTTTCTGGCTGTTCTTGTCCTAGTTCATCAACAATTTTGATCTGCATATCTTTTAACGGTTGCCCAGCAGAGCCGATTTTCAGCGCCGCATCTTCAAATTTCAAGGCAACAACTTGCGAACACGTTTCCGTCATCCCGTAAGATTGAATGACTGGAATCCCTTTTTCCTCACACTGCGCTAATTTATCCGGTGCAATCGGTCCGCCGCCCAATAGCATTCCTTTAAAGCTGGCGCTGTAGCCAGCCTCAGGATAGACAGACAATAATTGTTGTAACATTGTCGCAACCACTGAAATGACGGTTCCACGGCCTTCTTGTAAATCTTGTGTCACTTGCTGTTCATCAAATTTATCGTAAAGGCGAATACTACAACCTAAGACGAGTTGTCGAACAACAATCGACAATCCGCTAATGTGAAATAATGGGACTGCACACAACCAACAATCTTCAGCAGTAATCCCCATATTTTCTTGGGTGCCTCTAGCACTGGCCAAATGATTTTTAAACCGTTGCAAGACCCCTTTAGGTTGTCCTGTAGTTCCAGATGTATACATAATAGAAGCCACCGACTCTAAGTCACTTGGCTGTTGAAACTCCTGACGTGAAAGACTATGCTGTTTTTTAACCATTGGCTGAACGTCGACAAAAGAAATCTCCTCTAACAAAGCCTGCGTTTCAGGCGCACCAATAATCGTTTTAACTTGCGCATCTTTTAACTGAAAAGTCAGTTCAGCAAGTGTCAAATGCGTATTTAAAAATAATAACTCTTTCCCCAATTCCCATAAGGCTAGAATTGAAAAATACAACTCTTTGCTGTTCTTACTGAATAAAGCCACACGTTTTTCTTCTGGTGCAAGCACCTGTTGATATGTGGCTACCCAATGGCTGACTTCTTGTTGCACTTCTAAAAACGTCCAAGATTCATCCTGAAAATAAAAAGCAGGATGATCGGGACGTTTTTGTACTTGTTTATTTAACCAAGTCATTGGTTTATGGGAATTTAGGGAATTGATCGAAATCTGGTGTCCGTTTTTCTTTAAATGCATCTCGGCCTTCTTGTGCTTCAGCCATTGTATAGTAAAGAAGTGTCGCATCACCAGCTAATTGTTGCACACCAGCCAAGCCATCTGTATCGGCATTTAAAGAGGCTTTAATCATCCGTAAAGCAATCGGGCTTTTGGTTAACATTTCTTCTGCCCACTCCATTGTCACATCTTCTACTTGATCCAATGGAACAACGGTATTAATCCAGCCCATATCTAAAGCTTCTTGGGCAGAATATTGTTTACACATAAACCAAACTTCTTTCGCTTTTTTATGGCCGATAACACGCGCTAAGTAACCTGAGCCGTATCCACCATCAAAGCTACCGACATTTGGTCCTGTTTGCCCAAACTTAGCATTTTCAGCCGCAATTGTTAAATCACAAACTAATTGTAAAACATTGCCGCCGCCAATGGACCAGCCTTTCACCATTGCGATGACTGGTTTGGGAATGACACGGATTAACCGTTGTAAATCTAACACATTTAAACGTGGAATATTGTCTTCGCCAACATAACCACCATTACCTCGAACTTTTTGATCGCCACCAGAACAGAATGCTTGGTCACCTGCGCCTGTTAAAATAATAACCCCGACATCTTCTTTATCACGACTAATGTTGAATGCATCAATCATTTCCATGACTGTTTTTGGTGTGAATGCGTTGTGAACATGCGGGCGGTTGATAGTAATTTTTGCTACTTTGCCTTCTTGCTCAAATAAAATTTCATCATATTCTTTAATTGTTGTCCAGTTTCTCATTAGGAAACCTCCTTCATTAATCTCATCTTTTCTATTATACACAAGAATCGGCACTTTAGAGAAAAAGTCGCTTGAATTTTAAGAAAAAACATGGCTATTTCAAATTTTCTTCATTCCTGTATAATAAATAAAAAACCTTTTATTCTCTCTTTTATTAGAAAGGACTGATTACTATTCATCTTTTAGAGTATTTAGGTATCACGATTCAACACGTTTCTGCTGAGAAATGTCAGCTTACTTTAGCGGTAAAAGACGTGCATAAACAACCCTATGGCCTTGTCCACGGGGGCTTAAACGGCGTCTTAATTGAAACTGCCTGTAGTTTAGGTGCGAACGAAAACGTTCCTGAAAACACTTTTGCTGTCGGCATAGACTTACAAGTAAATCATCTTCGTAGTGTCCATGATGGTAGCCTTACCGTGATTGCGACGCCCGATCACTCGGGAAAGACCCTTCAAGTTTGGGAAGCAAAAATATATAACGCAGACCACCAATTGACGAGCGTGGGGCGTTGTACCTTAACAAATCGACAAAAAAAACAGTAATCTTTACAGGTTACTGTTTTTTTGTTTATGGTTTTTAATAAGTAATTAGATTACTTCGTTTATTTAATTTTAGTACCAACCATTTGCTAACCAGAATGATTTAGCTGCATCCCATGAACCATAGCGACCTGCTACGTACTGATCTGCCACGCGTTCTTGGTTGGCAGGTGAATAGTCACCATTTAAATAAGAGGCAGATAATTGGTAACGACCGATATACTGGCCGTTTGTTGCATCGTAAGAACCACTAGATTCACGTTGTGCGATCCACTCTTTCGCATCACTGCTTGCGGCAGGTGCTGCTGGTTGCGCTACTTCTTGAGCAACAGGTTGTTGTACTTCTTGTTGTACTGGTTGTGCAACAGGTTGTTCAACTACTTGTTGCACTGGTGCAACTTCTACAGCTGGTGCTGGAGTATTAGCAACTTCTTTTTCTGAACGAATAACTAATTGTTCTCCTTCAAAAATTAAATCAAGGTTTGGCAATTTGTTATCAGAAGCAATTTTTTGAATTAAGCTATTGTCTCCTGCAAATTGATGAGAAATTGTTGATAAAGTATCTCCTGCTTTAACTGTATATAAGCTTTCTGCGTTTGCGTCTGTTCCTAAGAATAATCCTAAACCTGCGGCCAAAGTTGTTCCAAGTAAAATCGTTTTGATTGATTTCATGTATGTTTCTCCTTTGTAATTAAAAATATTTGATTGTTGCTCTTAGCACTCGGCAACAACCACGTCTGCTTCGCTTTATCGAAACGACTTCACATACTTTATCATCGAATGGCCGGCCGTAGGTGAATATCTCGTGACAATTTATTACTAGAATGTCGGTTTTGTTACATTTTGTAATAAAAAGCTGCTGGAAGCTTGATATTATCCTGTTTATATTTTGCGAAAAAAAGTTAAAAAAACAGGATTTTATTTTTGAGAAACCGTTTTCTAACCCTTGATTAGCCCTTAAATGTCGGTTTTGTTACATTCGTTTCAGTCAAAAAGTAACAAAATGTTAAATATACTAGACATGAGAATGTTTTTTTCAAAAACTCACGCCTAAAAAGAACAGGTGTTTTCTTTGAATTTTTTTTATCATTCACTATTTTTATTTTTCCTTCTATTATATAGATAAATTTTTTGTCGTATTCATTTTTCGATTCTGAAAAAACACTAAGCACTTCCTATTGAAACAAAAAGAGTTAAACAAAAAAATCTTATATTTTGCTTGTTATTTATTCATTTTAATCTTATTCAAAAAAGGAACAGCTAAAGCAACTATGAAAACAAAGTATTGAAAATAAAGCAGAATAAATATTCATTTTTATTGTAATTCACGAATAAAAAACAAATAATCACTCGAACGCTTGTTATTTAAAAACGTAATCAGTTTTTTCTCTTTCTATTTTCCAATCTATGAGTAATAAAATATATGAATCTACATTTAAGTCATTTTATTATCAAATATTCTGAATATTATAAGAATTGGAGTTTTATCTATGAGTGACAAAGAACAACTTGAGAAATTAGACAAATCCTTTCTGGGACAACCGAAAGGACTAGCAACACTGTTCTTCACAGAAATGTGGGAACGTTTCAGTTACTACGGCATGCGTGCTATTCTAATGTATTACATTTACGATACCGTAGCCAATGGCGGTTTAGGTCTCCCCAAAGCAACTGCCTTAGCCATCATGTCCATTTATGGATCAATGGTTTTCATGTCCAGTATCATTGGCGGTTGGGTCTCTGACCGTGTCTTAGGTTCAAGGAAAACTGTTTTTATTGGTGGTTTGTTAATCATTGCTGGACATATTGTTCTCGCTACCCCATTTGGTGTCCCCGCCTTATTCGTTTCTATTATGTTAATTGTATTTGGGACTGGGATGTTAAAACCAAACGTTTCAGGGATGGTTGGCCATCTTTATTCAAAAACTGACTTACGTAGAGATGCAGGCTTCTCCATTTTTTACATGGGGATTAATATCGGAGCCTTAATCGCTCCCCTTGTTGTCGGAACTTTAGGACAAGAATATAATTATCATTTAGGCTTTTCCGTTGCTGCAGTAGGGATGTTCTTCGGGCTACTACAATATTATTTCCAAGGACGTAAATCTCTGGCTGGAATTGGTCAGGCCCCAACTAATCCAATGTCTAAAGAAGAGCAAAAGAAATTTGCTAAAGCATTTATGTTGGCAATTGTCGTTGCTTTACTTATTTTTGGTGGCGCCTATGTCACAGGACATTTAACAATTGATTTCTTTATTAATACCATCAGCGTGTTAGGAATCCTGTTACCAGTTTATTATTTCAGCAAAATGTTAACGTCTAAAGATGTCACTGCTGAAGAAAAACCAAAAGTTCTGGCTTACTTGCCATTATTCTTAGCAGCAATTGTTTTCTGGTCATTGGAAGAACAAGGTTCGTCTATTCTTGCTCTATTTGCAAATGAACGGACGCAAACGAGTTTGTTTGGCTTCCCGATTGCCGCTAGCTGGTTCCAATCATTAAATCCTGTATTCGTAGTTATTTTGACCCCTATTTTTGTTACATTATGGACAAAACTAGGTAAACGTCAACCATCAACAGTTGTGAAGTTTTCACTAGGGCTAGTCTTTGCTGGTCTTTCCTTCGTCTTATTAATGTTGCCAGGTCTACTTTATGGTACCGAAGGACGAGTGAGTCCACTTTGGTTATTCTTTAGTTTCTTCATTATGATTGTCGGAGAAATGTGTTTATCTCCCGTTGGCTTATCGATTACTACAAAATTAGCACCGAAAGCTTTCGAAGCTCAAACCGTTGCTATTTGGTTATTAGCAGATGCCGCTTCACAAGCCATTAACGCTCAAATTGCTCGTTTCTATACACCTGGAACAGAGTCAGCATATTTTGGGATTGTCGGACTTGTAGCTGTCGTTGCTGGGATTCTCTTATTTATTGTGAAAAAACCAATCCAAAACTTAATGGGTGACGTCCGTTAAACCGTCAAAAAAGTTGCCTTTCTCTTTTTTGAAAGGCAACTTTTTTATACAGCGTTTTGATAACGTTTTCATCAAGTGGTATACTAAATAGAAGGAGGACGAGGACATGCGTTACTTAATTGGCGGTATTTTTTTATTGATTAGTATCTGGCAATTCATTGTTACTGGACGGACATTTTCCTACTTAAAGAAAGAGGGCGGCAAAAGAACCTCACCATTTATTCTGTTAGGACTATGGAGTAGTTTAGTGTTTGCTATTATTTCATTTGCTGTGGCGATTGCTTCTTTCTTTTATGTGAGTTTTTAGTAGAAGGCTAGCCATAAGTAAAGGAGCGAGATTGCTAATCTCGCTCCTTTACTTATTTATTATGGTTGTTTTCCAATATAAGCTAAAATTCCACCATCAACATATAAGATATGTCCGTTAACAAAGTCAGAAGCGTTAGATGCTAAGAAAACTGCTGGGCCAGCTAAGTCTGCTGGTGTGCCCCAACGATTAGCAGGTGTTCGTCCCAAGATGAATTCGTTAAATGGATGCCCTGGTTCTCTTAATGGCGCCGTCTGTGGCGTTTCAATGTAGCCAGGTCCAATCCCATTACATTGAATATTATATTGTCCATATTCAGAAGCAATATTTTTCGTTAACATTTTTAGTCCGCCTTTTGCTGCCGCGTACGCACTAACTGTTTCACGACCTAGTTCACTCATCATTGAACAGATATTGATAATTTTGCCATGACCCTTTTCAATCATATCTGGAATAACCGCTTTTGCCATAATAAATGGCGCATTCAAGTCAACATCAATCACTTGACGGAACTCTTCTGCTGACATATCCACCATTGGAATTCGTTTAATAATTCCCGCATTATTGACTAAAATATCAATAGAGCCGACTTCTTCTTTAATCTGAGCAACCATCGCTTGAACTTGCTCTTCATCAGTGACATCACACACATAACCACGTGCTTCAATCCCTGCGGCCCGATAATTTTCCAAGCCTTGTTCAACTGATTCAGGAGATAAGTTATTAAAAACAATTGTTGCTCCTGCTTCAGCTAAGGATTTCGCAATCTCAAAGCCAATCCCATAAACAGCACCTGTAATTAACGCTACTTTTCCATCTAATTGAAAATCATTCATTTTAAATTCCATGTTTTCTCCTCTTTCTTTGGTTTATTTTAATTGATCCATTGCAACCATATCCATGTCTGTGTACGTAATATTTTCTCCGCACATGGCCCAAATAAAGGAATAATTACTTGTACCAACCCCAGAATGAATTGACCAGCTTGGTGAAATAGCTGCTTGTTCATTACTCATTACTAAATGTTTCGTTTCGTCTGGTTTACCCATCATGTGGAAAATCCGCGTATCTTCTTCCATATCAAAATAAACATACGCTTCCATACGACGTTCATGTGTATGACAAGGCATTGTATTCCAAGCGCTACCTGGTTCTAAAATGGTGTAACCCATTTGTAACTGGCAACTTTCACAAACGTTCGGATGAATGTATTGGTAAATTTTACGTTGGTTCAATGTTAATGGATCACCCGTTTCCATTGGGGTAATTTCATCAATACTAATTTTTACGTTGGGATATTTATGATGTGCTGGCACACAACTAATGTAAAATTTCGCTGGATTATCAGGGTTTTCTGAAGAAAAACGAACATGTTTTGTTTCTTTCCCAATATAATAGCCATCTTGTTTTTTCATTGTTTCTTTGGCGCCATCAATTTCAATAAAGCCTGGTCCCCCAATATTAATAACCCCTAGTTCACGGCGTTCTAAGAAATAGTCAACCCCTAATTCTTTGTCCAAAATAATTTCTAATTCTTCTGTGGTCGGTGTCACACCACCAAAAATCATCCGATCATTATGTGTGTAGGTTAAGCTGATTGCACCTGGAATAAAAACTTTCTCTACTAAAAATTCATCTCTCAATTGTTCTGTTGAATAGTGACGAATATCCGCCGGACTATGTGTATAACGTGTTTCCATATTTTGCATAACTAAAATCTCCTATCTATTTATTTTTCCTGAGCCCGTTGCCAAAAAAGCAAGGACTTCTTTTTGACTAAATTGATTACAATCACCATGGACAGTATGTTTTAACGCACTAGCCGCTGTCGCAAAATCAATGCAGGTTTGTGGATCATAGGCAGCTAATATGCCATGTAAAACCCCACCAGCAAACGCATCACCGGCACCGACACGGTCAACAATCGGTTGTAATCGATGACATTTGGACGTATAATACGCACCTTTGTACCATAGCGTTCCGATTAATTCATTATCTGTCGCTGAATGAACTTGACGTTTGGTTGAATAAAATACTTGAATGTTGGGATAACGTTCTTGCATTTTTCGGTAGTACCACGTTAATGCGTCTTCAAGTTCTTCCTCTGGTTCTGGAATCTCCAGTAAATAACGAGCATCTAATACCCCAGCTGAACAAATATCAACAAATGGAAGAATGGCCTTCAATGCCACGCTCGCTTCTTTCTGGGACCAAAGTTTCCCTCGATAATTAATATCAAAACTTACTTGGCACCCTGCTTGCTTCGCTGCTTTAACTAACGCAACCGTCATACTTTGCCAATTTTTTGATAACGCCGCTGTAATCCCTGAAATATGAAAGATCTCTACTCCTGAAAACAGCTCATGTAAGTCCCATTCCATTTCTTCGATTTGAGCAAAGCTTGAATAGGCGCGATCATAGACAACACTGGCTGCTCGTTCTCCTGTACCAGTTTCCAAGTAATACGTTCCTAGACGTGTTCCGCCAGTTCGTACAAATTCCGTTGAAACCCCATAACGACTTAAATGCTTTTTGGCGGCTTCTCCTAATGAATTATCGGGCACTTTACTAGCAAAAGTCACTTGGTGGCCATAGTTCGCTAACGAAATCGCTACATTCGCTTCACCACCGCCGTAATGTACAGCGAAATTTTCTGTTTGTGCTACGCGTATTCCGACAGGCGTGGACAAACGCAACATGATTTCTCCCAATGTTACGACTTTCCCCATGCGCCTACACCCCTTTGATTGCTTGGAATTTTTCCATATAGGCTTGGGCAACCTCACGAACTTTTTCAAAATCCCCAGTTGCTGCTGGCGCTAACAGATTGCCACCAACACCGACGGCCGTCACACCTGCGTCAAACCACTCGGCCATATTTTCCAAACTGACACCACCCGTTGGCATAATATTTAACTGAGGCAATGGCGCTTTAAATGCCGAAATAACACTCGGTCCATAAACACTTCCCGGAAATAGTTTAATAATATCTGCTCCGCTTTTCAGTGCTTCTTTCATTTCTGTGATGGTCATACAGCCTGGCAAGTAAGGAACTTGATATAAATTGCAAATTTTAGCGGTTTCTTCATCGAAGCTTGGACTCACAATATATTCAGCCCCTGCTACAATAGCTAAACGAGCAGTCGTAGCATCCAAAACTGTCCCCGCACCAATGACTACGTCAGGATTCTCTTGGTATAACGCAACTAATTCCTGAATCACTTCTGTTGCTTGAGGAACAGTAAAGGTTAACTCAATCCCCCGCATACCGCCTGCTACAATGGCTTGACTAGCTTTTAGCGCTTCCTCTTTTGTCTTTCCGCGAACCACAGCAATCACGCCAGCATTTTCTAATTTTTGTAAAATTGATACTCGCTTCAACAGACTCCCTCATTTCTTATTTAGAAATATATATTTATTATAAAGAAATTAACAACTTCATTATACAGATAAAAAAAGAAAATGCAAACGTTTTTACAAAAATAAAAAAAGAAAGACAAACAAAAATCCCAATCGACTTTTGTTTGTCTTTCTTTTTCTACTATAATTTCGCTTCAATCGCTGCTTTTGTTGCTAAAAGGGCTTGATTAATCGTCGTTTTATTTTCCTCTGTCAAACGATATTTCGGCATGCTTACACTAAAAGCACCCGCAATTTCGCCATCTTTCATTAAAGATACTCCGCTACAGAAAATATCTTGTTCAATTTCTTCATCATCGTAAGCAACCCCCGTTTGTTGCACTTGTTTTAATTCTTTTTTCAAACGCAAGGGATTGGTAATCGTATTTTCGGTATAGGGAATTAATGTCTGCGTGTCTAAATATTGTTGCACTTGTTCTTCCGAAAATTCTGCTAAAACGGCTTTACCCATGGCCGAATTATACAAAGGTCGAGTAATTCCCACTTTCGAGGACATGCGAATCGTTTGATTTTTCGGTTCTAATTTATTGATATACAGAATTTCATTATTATTTAAAATCCCTAAATGAATGGTTTCATCGACCGTATTTTGAAGGTTTTCTAAATAAGGTACCGCAATTTCAGCTAAATCGATTTGCTCCACACTTTGATTCGCATAGCGAATCAATTTTGTTCCTAAGCGGTACGTCTTGTTCGTGTCTTTTTGAACATAGCCAATTAATGTTAAGGTTTCTAAAATTTTGATTGCCGTTGATGCCGTCATTTCGGTATTCTTTGCAATTTCCTGTAAGGTTTGATCGGGTTGTAAACTTAGACAGTCCATTATTTTAGCCGCTTTTAACAAGACTGTTCCGTAAGGTTTTGTTTCTTTCATCGAGACCCTCCTTTTCCATATAAGAAATTATATAGAAAAATAAAGAAATTGCAAGAAAAAAAGAACTCGAAGATTCATTCAGTAACGTTTTACTTTCACTTCAGGTCTTTCTCCCAGTCCTATTTCATTCTTATTTTCTTTTCTTTAGCTCATCAGAAACATCTGTATCCTTAGGAATTAAAAGATACTCACTGACTTCTGTGGTTTCATTAAATACGACATATAATTTTTGTTCTTCATCGAAATCGCCCAAATCAATCGCTACGTAATTGGGACAAACTTCTGAGATACCATGAAACATTTGACTAAAGATTTTTTTCGTCATCCCCACATTACGATGCTGCTCCTCTGCTTTTTCCACCGCACTTTGTAACGTATATCCTTCATCTAAAAAACGCTTGATCCAATGCACTTTGACGACTGTATGTAACCGATATTTCCGTGGACCGTTTGCGTCTTTCGCAATGGAAGAAATATACCCTTTTTCTTCCCAATAACGAAGTTGACGTGGCGAAACTTCAGCAATTTCACTTAGTTCACTAATTCCTATCAACAAATTTTCTTCATTTAACAAACGCTGAATCATTTTTGACCACATTAGTTTAACTTCCTTTCCCTTATCCTTTCCTTAATTGTAGTTTTTTTTACACCTTTGTCAAGTAAGTTGACAAAGATTCTAATTAGTTGTAAAGTAGTTAATGCAATTTAATTTGAAACTTACAGAAAAAGGAGCGATATATGTGACTTCACAACAACCTGTGGATATTCACGGAAAACCTTATAACCGGTCGTTACTAGTCGGCGTTTTACTAATCGGAACATTTTGTACGATTTTAAACCAAACACTTTTAACGACGGCCTTACCTACATTAATGAAAGAATTTGATATTTCAGCTTCAAGTGTACAGTGGCTAACCACTGGATTCCTACTTGTGAACGGCATTATGATTCCCATCAGTGCTTGGTTGATTAACAAATTCAGTTCAAAAAAATTATACATAACAGCGATGTCAACGTTCTTAATCGGAACCATCATCTGTTTTGTAGCGCAAGACTTCGGCATGTTATTGACTGGACGTCTTGTTCAAGCCGCAGGGGTCGGCGTATCTATGCCTCTTTTACAAACAATTATGCTTTCAATTTTCCCGCCTGAAAAACGTGGCGCTGCCATGGGCACAACGGGAATTGTTATCGGATTAGCACCCGCTTTAGGTCCAACATTATCTGGTTGGATTATTGATTCTTATACATGGCGTGACCTTTTTGGGATGGTCATTCCAATTGTTGTTTTAGTCCTAATTTTGGCTTCATTTTTAATGAAAAATGTCATCCAATTATCTAATCCAAGTATCGATGTCTTATCGGTCATTCTTTCTACTCTCGGCTTTGGTAGCTTACTTTACGGCTTCTCAAGCGTTGGTGATAAAGGTTGGGGTAGCCCGCAAGTCTATGGATTCTTAATTGTTGGTGCGATTGTTTTATGTCTTTTTACATATCGACAATTGCATTTAGAACAACCTTTCTTAGAACTACGCGTTTTTAAATCAAAAGTCTTTACTGTTGCAGCCATTTTATCTGGCGTAACCAACATGGCAATGATTGGCGCCGAAATGGTTTTACCTTTGTATATCCAAAATATTCGTGGTGAATCTGCCTTCCATTCAGGGTTAATGCTTTTACCAGGAGCGTTAGTCATGGGACTTATGATGCCAGTAACGGGTCGCATTTTTGATAAAATTGGTGCCCGTCGTCTTGCGATTACTGGGATGTTTATTTTAACAGCTGCAACGTTACCGTTTGCTTTCTTAACAAAAGCAACACCTATTATTTATATCATTGTCCTATATGCGATTCGGATGTTTGGTATTTCGATGGTCATGATGCCTGTGACAACTTCTGGCATGAATGCTTTACCAATGAATTTATTAAGTCACGGAACTGCTGTAAACAACACCTTCCGACAAGTAGCCAGCTCAATTGGAACAGCTGTTTTGATTAGTGTTTTAACAAATGTTACCAAAGACGGCTTACCTGCATCGGACTTATTAAAAACAGCCCCACTCACTTATCGCGACCAAGCAACAAACGCAACACTAAACGGTTATCACGCAGCCTTCTTCGTGGCAACAATCTTTGGCGTTCTCGGCTTGGCGATTACTTTCTTCTTAAATAAAAAAGAAGCGATGCCTGTTAAGGAAGTAGGTGCAATGAAATAATGATTATTTTCCTTTTAATCCTTTGCGTGTTAGGCTTTGCCTACACAAATGTATTTGGCCGAAAAGTCTGGCATAAATTCTGTATGGTTATTTTTGGTTTAGGGTTCTTAGCTTCGTTAAGTCTTATCGTTTTAAACGATAAAGATCATTTTGGTATGACCGAAGTTACTCAGGACAAAACGTTTGAACTAAAAAGCAGTAGCGCAAGCAAAGATGGCCCCAACATGTTATTGTACCAGCCGTTGGGCGATGGTTCCGAAAAAGTTTATTTATATAACACACCAGATAAAAAGAAACTACAAAAAACAGGAACGGAAAACGTCACAAACACAGTTCAAAAAGATGCTCAAAAAGCCACATTAGTCCAAAAAACGACGAAATGGTCCTATCAAGAGTCTTGGGCCAAAACACTATTTGGCCTTGCTGACAACGATAACCAATTTGCAAAACAAGAAAACACCTTCAATGTTGCTAGTGACTGGCTAGTTTTAAGTGCTGATCAAGCCAAAAAATTAGGCGAATATATGGAACAACATGCCGCTGATATCAAAAAAGAAGGGACTGAAACAGTTGGCAAAAAAATGATAGCCGCTATGATGGCCAATCCATCAATGTCCCAAGAAGAACAAGCGAAACTCACCGAACAATATACCAAAGAGTTTCAACAAGAATTGATTCAGAAAATTCTTAGTGATATGAAATAAAAAAGCGAGCTTGATAGGATCATCAAAAAAGATGTGACTACCAAGCTCTTCTTTTTAATTATAAATCGCTTTAATCGGATCCATCCTCGAGGCACCAATTGCTGGAATAATCCCGAAAAAGATACCTGTGAAGACCGAAACCAATGTTGAAATGGCAAAGATGGACGGCGTAATAATTGGCGTAATCGAAATATACCCACCGACCACAGTTGCCAATAAATAGCCGCATCCGACACCAATCAAACCACCAATCAATGTGATAAACGCTGCTTCCATTAAAAATTGGAATAAAATGACTCGTGGTTTAGCACCAATGGCCCGACGAATCCCGATTTCTCGTTTCCGTTCCGTGACAGACACATACATGATGTTCATGACGCCAATTCCCCCGACTAATAGGGAGATTGCAGTAATTGCCATCAGAAACATTGTCATACCCGTGACCATTTCTTCCATTTGTTGTTGGAGTTGTTGGTCTTGGTCATTTTCTTTAAACGTTCCTTTCACTTCAGGATGATTTTCACTTAAAATAGTGATTGCCTGTCCTAAAATTGCTTCACGGTCCGCTCCCTCACGAACCTTAATATTGATGCCACTAATTGCTTTTGTTTTCGCTAATTTATTGTATGATTCTCGAGAAACAAAACTACTCATAGCAGTTGCCCAATCATCGTTCATACCCAAACTATCTAAATCTTTTGGTGCTAAAATACCAATCACCTTGTACATATAACCACCAATTGAAACAGCTTTTCCAATGAGTTGGCTAGGATCATCAAGCCGAATTTGCGTTTCAAAGATATCATGATTTAAGACAATCGCATCTGTATTTGCATCGCTCGGTTGAAAATCACGACCATATAAAATATCATTCTGCCCTTTAGTCGACGTAATGGATAAATTCGCTTGCGCCCCAAAATAATCCATTGGTACAAACAAATTGTCTCCGCCCCCCATCATTGATTCACCATATTGAGGATAAATACTTTCAATTCCTTGAATGTCTTGTAATTTTTTCAAGTCCACTCGGCTAAACGTATAATCTGGCTCTTCATAGGACATAAAATTGTCACTGCTACCATCCGACATTGTATAATGAATCTTCAAAACATCCGCGTTCACTGCACTGGATGCCTTCACAACTTGACGCTTCATCCCTTCACCTAGCGCAGAAATCGTTACGACTGATGTAATCCCAATAATAATCCCGACCATCGTTAAAAATACCCGCAACTTATGCGCCTTTAAGCTTAAAAAAGTACTAACAAATAAATTAGCAATCATCTAATCACCTCTTCTTCCAAAAAGCGACCATCTTTCATATGAATCACTCGTGAGGCATATTTTTTCATATCTTCATCATGTGTCACCATGACAATTGTTTTGCCCTGTTCATTCAATTCTTTCAATAATTCCATGATTTCTGTACCCGTTTCACTATCCAATGCCCCAGTCGGTTCATCAGCCATAATCAATAATGGATCATTCACCAAGGAACGAGCAATGGCTACTCTTTGTTGCTGTCCTCCAGAAAGTTCAGTAACTTTTGATTTGGCTTTTGTTTCCAAACCGACAATTTTTAGGTACTTCTCAGCAATCGCTTTTTTCTCAGCGCGGCTTTTTTTCCCTTCATAAACACAGGGCAATTGAACATTTTGACTAACATTTAAGGAATTAATCAAGAAAAATTGTTGAAAAATAAACCCTAGATATTCATTGCGAAAGGCTGATTTTTTATTTTCAGACAATTTTGAAACATCTGTTCCTGAGAAATGATAGCTTCCGTCTGTTAAGCGATCCAAGAAACCGATAATGTTCATCAGTGTTGTCTTACCGCTGCCGGACTTCCCCATGATTAAAATGAACTCTCCTTGATGGATGGTCAAGTTCAATTCTTTTAAAACATGTAGTTTTTCCTTACCTACTGGATAGAACTTGTTAATGTCCCGCAATTCAATGAGGGGTTGATTTGTATTGTTTGCTTCCACCATCAAGCCCTCCTATTTCGACGCATCTGTCAGTGATTCGTTGGTTGCTGATTCATCAGAAGCAATCGCTGCATCTGATTCCACAATGTCACCGACTTTTACTGGTTTTTTTGAAGAAATAACCACTCGGTCGGCTGATTCTAAGCCAGATTCAATCGCCATTTTGTCGCCATTTTCTTGCCCGACTTGGACATCACGACGAATGATGGTTCCAAAATCATTCACTAAAACGTAGGCCTGTTCACCCTCTTTTTGAATCGCTTTTTTCGGTAACTCAATCGCCCCTAAATCGCCTAAATCAATGGTTGCTTGCATATGGTAACCATTTTTGACTTTGTCTAAATTGGCCAACGCAATTTTGACGCTATAACTAGACATCGTCGTGCCGCCCTCTGGATTGCCACTCGCGGCATCGCTGTTGCCTTCAGGAGGATTATCATCGATATAAGAAATTGAGCCATCCACAACCACATTGTTGGAAACAGAAGTTAGTTTAGCTTTTTGCCCAACACTAATTTTAGTCAAGTCCTTTTCATTCACTTTCCCAGCTAAATAAAGATCTTCTGAAGTTAACCGTAAAATCGGTGAATTGGCATCTTTTACTTCTGGAATTGATACGCGACCTTTGAAATTAGCCTTTGTGGAAATATATTGCTTCGCTCCTAAATCCGCTAAGGTTTCATTGGTAAAGGTAATCTCTTCATCTACCGCATCGACTTCTGTTTGATATTGTTCATTTAAATCATCACCAGACATCGTGCGGTCTTCTTCTTTAGTTTTATTAAATTTATCAATGGCCCGATTCCACTTATTATAGATATTCGCCCGCTTCGTTTCTAATTTGGCTAAGCTATTTTGTTGTGCCTCAATTTCTTTTGTGACCGCCTCATCTTCATAAGTAAATAATTCTGTGCCTGCATCTACGACATCGCCGTTTTTCACCTTAATCTCTGGATCCTTTGTTATTTTTTGATCACGCGCAAAGGCTTCCATTTGTTCCGGTTGGATGACACCGTTAATATAAATTTGTTGCAAGTCGGGAACGTCAAAATAGTCAATTCCCCAGTCATCTTTAGGCGCTTGCTTGACAGCTACATGTTGTGCATTTTTATTTAACGCATTCACAGTTACGATGCCCCCAACCGCAATTACCGCAACTGCCCCCAATATAATTATCGTTTTCTTCTTCATTTTCTTCGTTTCATCTCCTCATTCTGTCTATTTTCCCCAACAAACTAAATTGCTCGGTCGTTCACTTATAACTATTTAACCATGCTTGAATTCAAGAAACAAGGGCATTTCTCTAGGCCTTTAGTCTGATTTATTTCATTTTTGTTCATTTTTTTATTTATTTCACGACAATAAATAACCATTGTTGGGTCTTTGTATTTCAACAATCTAAAAAGGTTATTTTTATGTTATTTATAACTAAACTATGCGCAATCGAGATTTTTTGCTTCTTTTTTTATTTAAGGTACACTAGAAGAAACAATTGAAAGTGAGGGCTTGCCATGAAAGTCATTATTTTTGGCGGTAGCGGTTTTTTAGGTCAACAAATCGCGAAAATTTTAGTCCAACGCCAACATCAAGTCATCAGTGTTTCACGTCATGGAAAGCCTGCCACGCTCTCCGCATCTTGGAGCCACCAAGTGCAGTGGGTATGCTCCGATGTTACTCGTGACACGAATTGGCAAGAACAGGTCCAGCGTGCTGACTGGGTCATTGATACAGTAGGTATTTTATTTGAAAATCCACGAAAAAAGAAAACCTATCAACGGCTAATTCTGACGCCAGTGAAAAAAATCAGCTCTTTTTTAGCACAACAAAAAAATCCAGCTAAGTTTTTATTTATTTCAGCCAATACTGTTCCTTTCCCTTTGAGAAAATATATGGATGCCAAATTGGCAGCGGAGGAACTAATCCACCAAGAAGTCGCCGAAGCAGTAATTTTTTATCCTAGTTTACTTGTAGGTCAAAAACGTACCGGCACCATACTTTTTAGTAAATGTATTTATTTTTTTAAGAAAATCCCCTTTTTAAAGAACTTATTTATTGGTTATGATCCTGTGCCTGTGGCAGAAATGGCACAAGAAATTGTTCACGTTTTAGAAGGCGGCAATTCTATTTACACACACAGAAGGACCAGCTAACAAGTTATCTCTCAATCGTCTCTGTCTAGAGGCGGTTTTTTTGTGTTACAATACAACTGTTCGAAGGAGAGAAGAAGCATGAAAAAAATTGCCATTATTGGCGGCGGCATTATCGGAATGACGTTAGCTAATTATTTAGATCCACAAAAATTTGACATTACCGTTTATGATGAAGGGATCGGCCAAGCGACTAAAGCGAGCGCTGGGATTATTTCCCCTTGGCTATCCAAACGTCGAAATAAGAAATGGTACCAATTAGCGCGAGAGGGCGCTGCCCTATTTCCAAAGCTAGTCAAAGATTTTCAGCTGACGGAGGATATTTATCGTCAATCAGGGACAGTCATTTTGCGCCCGGCAGCCGCTTTGGCAGACTTAGCCCATTTGGCAGAAGAGCGTAAGCAAACTGCACCTGAAATTGGAGAAATCACGATGTTGTCAGCGGTTCAAACAGCGAAGTTCTTACCGCTACTTAAGGAAACTCCCTCACTTTTTATTTCTGGCGGCGGTCGCCTAGATGGACCAGCTTATCTAAACCATCTTCAGAAACGCGCCGAAGCTAAAGGGGTCACTTTTTGCTCACAACGGGCGCACTTTCGACAACTGAATCAAGGGTGGGAAATTGTCACAAATTCAGAAAAAAAGAGCGTTGATTTTCTCGCTTTAACACCTGGTCCTCATTTAAAGGAATTACTCGCTACTTTAAATTTATCTGTGGACATTCGTCCCCAAAAAGGACAATTGTTAGTTTTCGAGACCCCTTTTACAAATAGTCAGCAATGGCCTGTTGCTATGTTAGATGGCGAAGCCGATTTAATTCCTTTTAATCAAGGAAAAATTTTATTAGGTGCCACCCACGAAAATGAACAAGCCTGGGATTTAGAAGAGACTGTTAGCGCTTTTCAACAACTAACTTCTGGGACTGCGCCATTTCTAAAAGAAGCAAATCAGCTTTTTAAGCAACCCATGCATTACCGCGTTGGTACACGTGCTTATACATCTGATTTCGCTCCGTTTTTTGGTCCTTTGCCAGAGCTGCCCCACCTTGTGGTTGCTAGCGGACTTGGTTCATCAGGACTCACTACTGGCCCATTCATTGGTTACCAATTAGCTGAATACTTCAATACAGGTGCCTTCAAAGGAGAGCTTTATCAAAAACCACTTAGTCAATATGTAAAAAACAACCCCTCACTTTAATCAGTGAGCGGTTGTTTTTTTCTTTAATTAAGAAATGTGAAGTATCTTGGTAGAAGGATTTTGTTATTATGCTACTTGTGGTCGCGCATAGCGTTCTACGTTTTGTTTAATATTTTTAACCGTTTCTGGATCTTCAATGCCCGTTACTTCAGCGATCACTGTATCAACACTTTCTTGGTCAAGCATTTCCTGTAATTGACGGCTTTGTTCATCTTCTGGATCATGATAATTAAAGACAATACCAATCATTGCTAATAAATGCGGCGACACTAGATTGCGTTCCTGTAATTCACGGATTGGTCGAATAAACCGTTCTTGCGCACCTAATTTTCTGATTGGTGTCCGTGCTACACGTGTAATAGCATCTGAAATATATTTATTTTGGAAACGTTGAATAATTTTTTCAATATAGGCTGCATGTTCTTGTTCATCAAAATTCCATTTAGCCACTAAAAGTTTACCGGTTTCCTGCAAAACTGATTTGAGTTGTGCTACCACTAAGGCGTCCTGCATCGCTTCGTCAATGGTTTGATAGCCTAACAACGCCCCTGTATAGGCAACTGTAGCATGGCCAGTGTTTACACTAAATAATTTTCGTTCAATATACGGCTCTAAATCAGCAACGTAATGAACACCTTCTAACTGAATCTCTTTGGCTTTTCGGTTGGTATCATCAATGACCCATTCACAAAAAGGCTCAACTTGAACAAAAAGTGGGTCTTCATGTTTTTGTAATGGAACAATCCGATCAACCGCCGCATCAGGAAAACCAATCCATTGTTCAGCATAAGCTGGGTTTTTCAAATATTTGGCCACTTCTTCTGCTAAAAAGGTTGAACCACCAATCATATTTTCACAAGCGATAATATCCAGCGGCTTTTGACAATTTGCTTCGGCACGTGCATCAATTCCTTGAGCAATTAATTCAGCAATTCTTGGTAAAATATTAGGACCAATTGCCGTCGTGACTAAATCGGCTTCCGCAATTGCTTCTACTACTTTTTCTGGTTCTGTCATGTTATTTAACCCGGTCACATTTTCAACGTTAATTTGTTGATGTGAGGCATCGGCCAATTCAATTGTATAACTTTTACGTTCTTTTAACGCTTGAATGATGGTTTCATTAACATCCACAAACGTAATATGAAACCCGTTTTTAGCTAAAATTTCGCCGATAAAGCCGCGTCCAATATTTCCTGCTCCAAAATGTACTGCGTTCATTCTTATTCTCTCCTTTAAGCAATGGCTAAATTTTCTGTTATTTCTTCTTTACTTAATGCATCGGCAAGTTGCACCACGTTATCCATATCACTACAATAAAGTGCAATTTGTTGGACTAATTGCAAATGTTCTTCACCGACTCCGGCAATCCCAAATAATACGGTAGCAATTTTTTCATCTTCTTCGGTGCCAAAATTAACACCCTCTGGAACTTGCACTACACAGATTCCTGATTTTTTCACTAATTTTTTGGCTTCTTCTGTTCCATGAGGAATGGCAATAAAATTCCCCATATAAACAGATAGCAATTGGTCTCTTTCAATCATTGCTTCGATATAAGCGGGTTCAACACAGCCTGCCTCGACTAGTTTTTCGCCGCAAAAGCGAATAGCTTCTTCTTTTGTATTAAACTGTTGATTTAATTCAATTGAAATATTCGTAAGATTTTCCATTGTTTTCTTCCTCTCTAGGCACTTTCTTTTAAGAGCGAAACCACTGTTTCATATTTTTGGGGATTAACCATACTTTTTACTGATAAGTGTGTCGCTTTCGGTGCTTTTTTACGTGCTTGTTCCGTTAGTTCAGCTTTTGTGACAATTAAAGCCTGTGTTTGTTGAGTTAATTCATTAATATTAATTTTTCGAATCGGCATTGAAATTTTCTCTTTATCTAAAATTTCTTCTAAGACTTTCATTCCCATCGTTGCTGACCCGACACGATCATCGTGAACCAAAAGAATCTCATTGACATTTGCTAAATCTCCCTCAATTTCAGAAGCAGGTGTTGCTTTGGAGACTGTTGGTTGTGCGTCGTTTTTTTCTTTGGTACCTGATAGTTCAGCCACAATTTCATCATAACGTGGTGAGTTCAAGAAATTTTCAACTGCTACAAAGGTTGCATTAGGTGCTTTCTGTTTGGCCCGTTCTTGCAATTCCGCTTGTGTGACAATCAATGTATTTCCCTCATCGGTCAAATTATTAATGGCCCGATTTGTCACAGTTTGTACTAAACCAGCCTCTTGGACCTTTTTCCGTAAGATAGACGCACCCATTGCACTAGAGCCCATCCCAGCATCACAAGCAAAAATAATTTGTTGAATTCCTGACAATGAAGCACTACCATTTGTGACAGTTAATCCTTTTGATGCTGCTTTAGCAGCTTGGGTTTCTTTCACTTTTTGGGCAAATTCATCACTTTCTTCTTTCGCATCTGCTTTTAAAATGACTGCGGATACTGCAAAGGAAACAGCAGTTGCTGCCAAAACACCTAAAATAACTGGTAAGTAAGAACCCATTGGTGTCATCGCTAAAATAGCTATAATGGAGCCTGGTGAAGCGGGCGCACGTAAACCAGCATCTAACGTTTGGAAAACCAAACTACCTGTCGCACCACCTGCAATAACCGATAAGAATAATAACGGTTTCATCATTACATATGGGAAGTAAATTTCGTGGATACCACCAAGGAAATGAATAATTATTGCTCCCGGCGCAGAAGATTTTGCCGCACCTTTTCCAAAAAACATAAATGCTAATAAGACACCTAACCCAGGACCAGGGTTTGCTTCTAATAGGAAAAGAATTGATTTACCAGCCGATAAGACTTGTTCTGTCCCTAAGGGTGTTAAAATGCCATGATTAATCGCATTGTTTAAAAAGAGCACTTTTGCCGGTTCAATAAAAATACTCGTTAATGGAATCAAATGAGCATTTAAAATGATTTCCACACCACGTGCCATTGCAGCAGTCAGCGCATCGACAATTGGGCCAATCGCTGAAAAACCAAGTAAAGCTAACGCAAAACCAATCAATCCAGCTGAAAAATTGTTTACTAACATTTCAAAACCAGCTTTAATCCGATGTTGGAAATACTGATCAAATTTCTTAATTGTAAAGCCACCAAGTGGACCCATAATCATGGCACCTAGCATCATCGGAATATCGGTTCCCACAATCACGCCCATTGTCGCAATTGCGCCAACTACGGCACCGCGATCACCTGCTATTACTTTCCCACCAGTGTAGCCAATTAATAATGGAATTAAATAGGTCAACATTGGGCCAACCATCGTGGCAAAGGCTTTATTTGGCAGATATCCATCTGGGATAAATAGCGCTGTCAAAACGCCCCACGCAATCAACGCCCCGATATTGGGCATCACCATGCTAGATAAGGTACTGCCAATTCTTTGGACTTTTGCTTTAATTGATACTTTATTTTTTTCTGGTACTTGTTCCATTTTTATTCCCCTTCTCTCAAGTAACTTTTCTTGTTGACTAAATTGTATCCGCTTTCCAAATCTGGAAAAAGTCGTACTTTGGCACAAACCATTGTGCCAAAAGTTGAAAGAAAAAAGCACGTGTTCTCTAGTTACGAAAACCAGAAAACACGTACTTATTCCATTTATAATAATTTCAATAATAAATGAACAACTTTTTATGCTATACTCAAATTGGCGACTTGCCTCGAAAGGAGGTGCATCACATGTACGAGATTGTCACAAAAATTCTTGTGCCGATTTTTGTCGGGATTGTCCTGAAACTTGTAACCATTTGGTTGGAAAAACAGAACGAGGAATAAACAAGTTGCTTCCAACCGCTGCTGTCTAAACAGCAAAAAAAGACACCCTACCACAATAGGGTGTCTTTTTAGTGCATCCATGCACGACTTTGTCACAAGTTACTTTAAATTTATCATAGGGCCTATTTTTTGTCAAGGAATCTTCTTATCTTTTTTGTTTAATCTATCAAATTAAAATATTTTATTTTTTAATATAAAATTATTTCAATAATTATTGAACATTTCAAATTGAATTGATTTTTTCAGACGTAACTTTAGGCTTGAGCCAGAATTTTTTGCGCTTCATCTATTGTTCGACAATCACTGAGCCGCTGAATGTTTTCGAGATCTGAACAGAAAAAAGCTAATTCTTGAAGCATGCTTAGTTGCCGTTGACTTTTTAAAGCAACGACAAATAACAAAGTAGCTATTTTTCGATCTGCTTCCGTACCAAAGTTGACCCCATCAGGCACTTGAATAAAGCAAATCCCTTCTTTTAAAACTTGTTCATCTTGTCCTTCCGCATGAGGTAATGCCACGAAGTTACCGATATACACACTGACTTTTTGTTGACGTTGATACATTGCTTTGACATAGTCAGGCGTGACCAACTGATTTTTTAGCAGTAATTCACCAGAAGCTGCAAGTGCTTCCTCCCAACTAGCATACGATTGATTCAACATTATTTGCTCCGCTGTAATTTCAAACATCTCTCAACACCTAGCCTTTCATTTCTTCAATTAATAATGACGAAAGCAACTGATAAACAATGGCTTCATTTCCTGAATGAAAAATTTCTGTATTTAAATCATTCATAATAATCGCACCACTGATTTTTCCTAAAATTTTCCCGATTGTTTCATCAATCGGCATCGGCGCTAGCATGAGTAACATACGTTGTAACTGCATCGGCTTTTTATCCATACCTTCAATCATAAGTGGCTGGGCCAGATTAAAAATACAAAAAACAGGCTGTGTCACTGCTGTACTTGAGGTATGGAATAAGGCCATTTCCGTCTGAGGAATCCCAATAGGCGCTTGCTCGTAACGTTTCATCAATTGCTGACAGACGATTGCACTATCGGTGATTAAATCTGCGGAAAGTTGCGCGAGAGCTTGTTGAACGGTTTCTGCTAAATCCGCTTGATTATTTAAATCTGCTATGAAAAATGTTTCTAATAGTTTACTAATTTCTTCCATGAAAGCGACCACCGTTTCGTAGCTTTCTTCGCCACCTATTTTTTTCACAGGCGCTTTCCTAAGCGAGCGTTTTTCGTGACTAATCCGCTTAAACTCTTCTTTCAATTGGCGGATTTCATCGTCTAAAAGTAACGGTGAGATCAATTTATATTTACCATTGTATCCTGGTAATAACGAAGTGGAAATCACTAAGTCATAGTTTTCCTCAACATTCACCTTACCTAAATCCGCAATCCGAAAAAAATGAATCTGGTTGATAAAAGGAAAGTAGCGCCGTAATCGCATTTCCAGCATACTTGTCGAAGCCAAACCGCTAGGAGAAAAACCAGCAATATCAACTTCCATAATTTTGGGACTCCGTTCTAAAGAATTGGCAAAATGAAGCACCATGTAGGCAATTTCCTCTTCCGATAGATTCTTTTGCGGAAAAATTTGCGGCAACGCTTGGCGTAAAGCCGCAGCTATTTCTTGATATTGATTCATGATCCGTTCTAAAATGGGATTCGTTAAATCTTCTTCTTGTAAAACCGCCCGAGAAAAAACACCTGATAAATGCGTCAACAACATTTTATACAAATTGGTATCTTCGAAAAAATTAACTTCCGTTTCTTGACTTACTGCTTCAATCAGTTGT
The DNA here is from genome assembly GCF_050548325.1 of Enterococcus sp. AZ035. NCBI lineage: Bacteria > Bacillati > Bacillota > Bacilli > Lactobacillales > Enterococcaceae > Enterococcus > Enterococcus sp. AZ035. Next base: position 306,818 of record NZ_CP172958.1, on the reverse strand, counting down.
TTCACTTCATAAGCCAGCTGAGTGTCAAAATGTTCATCAAAAAAATCTTCATCAAAAGAATTAGAAAAATCACTTAACAAGCTAGCAAAAAAAACAATCTCACTGACAGCGTATAGTTGTTTCGTTTCAGCAGCGACTTTTGAAAAAAGTCGTTTAGAACAATTTAGAAAGGCCTTATTCATCTGCCCAGTATAGGTCTCATCAGCTAAATAAAAACCTGCAGTGACCCGATCCATCGCAATTGTTAACATTAAAATCAAATGTTGTAATTTGCGATCACTTAATGCTGGAAATAAAGTTTCTACTTCTGGCTGAACAATTTTTTGTGCAAATGCTAAATGTTCTGCATGAATAAACTGAAAGAAAAAATGGTCGTTTGTCGTTAATTCGGTAAAATGAAAAAATTGGTACTCATTAATTTCCATACTTAGAATATTCGCCATTAGAAGACGGCGATATTTTTCAGAACCAGTCACTTCATAACCTTGATTCCGAGCAATCGTCAACGGAATCCGAGCAATCCGTGTTTCTAATTGTTTAATATCGGCATAAAAAGTCGTATTACTAATACAATACGTTTCCAGAAAATAATGCATAGAGACTGGCTCTTTTGTTTGCAGTAATGTCAATAAAATCGCATGTTGCCGCGCCAAAGTAGAAAGTTCCTGTGTCTCTTCTCCTAAAATAGCAGCCTGAATTTCCGTCATCGCTGCTTCATCTGCTTGAATCGAAAAGCGCCCACGAGCTACTTTTTCCAATGTCGCGCCCATCGATGCTAGCGAGGTTTCTAAATTTTCTAATTCACGATATACCGTCCGGCGGCTAACCTTTAACAAATTCATCATGCGGTTTACTGAAACGGGGGTAGGACTATTCACTAATTCCGTTAATAGAACAGTTTCTCTTGTCGTTAAAAACATCTATCAGCTCCTCCTTCCAGCCATTCTTGATACTCTTTCTTATTCAAAAAACTAGTAACTACGTATAAATTTTGTTGCGTTAGATCTAAATGATAGGCTTGCGCCAGTTCACGAGTCACTACGTAGGTTGTCTCCTTGGTAAAAAAGACTGTTTCCAGTGGCTCTTTAGATACTTCAATCGCGACTCCTTGTTTCGCCGCTTGTTGCCGCAATAATTCCATTCCCATTGTTTGCGATCCTCGAACATTCTCGGCATATAAAAAAACAAGCTTCTGTATTTGTTTTGTCGAGTTCGTTTCAGTAGACTCTGAACCAAGTGAAGATTGCTCTTGAGAAGAAGCAGTCAGTTTGGCTAAAACTTGCGGGTAATAGGATTTAATTTCTAAAAAATTTTGAACACTCACCATATCCTTTTCTGGGACGTACTTTTGTGCTAACTGTTTCAATTCTGCTTGAATGACCACTAATGTCTTAGGCTGCCACTTCATCTGATGAACGGACTGGTAAGTCACAGGCATCTCCAAGTTCACAGCTTTTAATTGTCGGCTTAGCAAACTAGCCCCCATGGCACTTGAGCCCATTCCTGCATCACAAACAAATAAAATTTGCTGATAGTTAGGTGTGACTGTTTCCACTTGGTCTTCCTCCTTCATCTTTATCATTGAAACTGGTTCAATTCCTCGTTGACGTTTTAATAACAAGCTTGCTATTGCAAAAGAGCACAGAAAGCTAACAAAAATTCCGCTAAAAACCGCCAGCCTCGCATCAGTCGAGGCATTGGCTAAAATCGCAACCAATGAACCTGGCGAAGCTGGAGCACTTAGACCCACATTAAATATTTGAAAAACAAGCGTACCACTCATTCCTCCAGCAATTACTGCTAAAAATAAGCGCGGGTCCATCAAAACAAACGGAAAATAAATTTCATGAATGCCCCCAATCAGTTGAATCATGGTGGCACCTCCTGCTGTTTTTCGTTGTCCTACAGGCCCAAACAGCAGAAAAGCAACCAAAACGCCCACGCCTGGTCCAGGGTTTGTTTCCAATAGAAATAAAATGGACTGACCTGTTTGACTAGCACCTTCTAAACCTAGAGGCGTTAATAAGCCATGGTTAATCGCATTATTAAAAAATAACACTTTTAAGGGCTCTAAGAAAACGTGAACCAATGGTAAAAGATTGGCTTCAATTAACCAAGAAGAAAATTGATACAGCCAAAAACTAGCGCTTTCAACAGCCGGAGCTACAACCAGAATACCAAAACAGCACAGCAGTCCTCCCACAATTCCTGCTAAAAAGTTTTTAGTCAGCATCTCATAGCCTTCTTTAACTTTCGGTAAGAGAATTTGTTCAATTTTTGCGAAAGTATATCCTGCTAAAGGGCCAATAAACATAGCACCAAACAACTGTGGAACATCTGTGGAAACAATCACGCCCACTGTCGCAATAGCAGCAACAACGCCGCCACGTTGTTCCTCGAACATTTTTCCGCCTGTAAAACCAATTAGAATCGGTAAAACAACTCGAATCATTATCGTTTCGACTTCAGAAAGAGCTAGCCGTAGATTCCCAGTCGTATAGCCAGCCACCAAAGACAATAAGCTCCACGCAATAAAAATACTCAAATTTGGCATAATCATCCCACTCAAACGATGACCAAAACGACGTAAATAGGGAGTTACTTTCACAAACTTATGTTTAAAAAAGAGCGAATGCATTTCTTTTTCCTTCATATTCCTTGTCCCTCGCTCTCTATGTAGATAATTAGAATACTTCTATTATATGAAATTTCACAAAAAAATAGTATAGATTTTTGTAAAATAATTCTTTTATACACCTCACAAGAGAATCCGTTTACATTAATAGAAAAAACTTTTATACTAAAAGAAAGAAACTCTTCGGATTGGAGGCCAATTATGGCAATCAAAGCAATTGTAATGGATATTGATGGCACCTTGTTAACTTCAGAAAAAAAGATTTCACCAAAAACGCGACAAGCATTAGTAGCTGCACAAAAACAAGGCCTATCACTGATTTTGGCTTCTGGCCGCCCGACTAACGGTATGCGGCCCTTAGCAGATGAATTGGAGATGGCTCATTATAATGGACACTTACTTTCCTATAACGGCGCTTGTGTCACCCATCACGGCAGTCAGCAACAACTATTTAATCAGACAATTTCAAAGTCATTGAGTCAACAAATTTTAGAGCATTTGAAACAATTTGACGTAATTCCAATGATTAATGATGAAACATTTATGTATGTCAATGATGTTTTTCATAACACCTTACATTTAGAGACTGGTGATTTTAATATTATTGAATATGAATCACGGGGTGGCAACTTTCAATTATGTGAGTGGCGTGATTTAGCCGCCAGACTAAACTTTCCCTTGAACAAAATTTTAATTGCTGGTGAACCCGCCTATTTACAAAAATATCATGAGGCCATCTACGCGCCTTTCAAAGAAACCGTCACCGCTGCTTTTTCCGCTCCTTTCTATTTTGAATTTACCGCTAAAAATATTGATAAAGCGCGTTCTTTAGAAAAACTAACCCTACAGTTAGGTATAGCTGCTGAAGAAGTAATTGCTTTTGGTGATGGTCACAACGACTATACTATGTTGGAATGGGCCGGCACGGGGATTGCTATGGAAAACGCCGTTGACGAGCTTAAAAGCATCGCAACGGAAGTCACTTTATCCAACGACAATGACGGCATCGCTGTTGCATTAACCAACTTTCTTTAAGAAAGTTGGTTAATGCAAGCGTACGCCGTCATTTTTTATTGCCTATTCAAATGTCGTGATTTTTTCTGGTGCTAAACGAACAGATTCATAACCAGTTTCCATGCCCTTACCCACAGATAAAATCATTACTGGGACATAGCGCTCTTGATCTAAACCAAATGTTTCGGCTAATTTTTCCGCTTCAAAACCACCGATTGGATTTGTTTCATATCCGTGAGCTCGGGCCACTAACATAAATTGCATAGCTGCTAAACTCGCATCAATTTTTACGATGTCATTCATTTGTTCTCTACTTAAACTTTCATAATGGGGAATAATGGCTGCTAATTGTTGGTCCCGCACTTCCTTAGGCATTTTACCACTAGCATAGGCTTGATTGTAAATCTCCTCTCCTCGCTCATGGCAGTTTAAATCACCAAAAATTAAGAGCATTGCAGAAGATGTTTCATTTTGACGCGTATTAAAGCGAATTAAGGGTTTTAATTTTTCTTTGCCTGCTTCACTTTCCACTACGACAAAACGCCATGGCTGCATGTTAACAGAAGAAGGGGCGGTGGTCGCTTCTTGAATCATTGTTAACATTTCTTCATGAGAAATTTTATGGGTTTCATCGTACACCCGAACCGATTTGCGGCCAAAAACAATCTCTGAAAAATCATTCGTTGTATATGTTGTCATTCTATCATACCTCTTTCGTTGTAATGCTTTGATCTAGTTTTGTCAAAAGTTCTTTTAACTGGCGACAGTCGTCCTTTGTAAATGTACTGGGAATAATTTCTGTTACCGTTTGTTGCTTGGCTGTACATTGCTGTAGTTCTTGTTGTGCTTTTTCTGTTAAATGCACTAGCACTTCCCGATTATTTTCTGGATTTCGCTGTCGTGTCACATACTGTTTCTCTTCTAAAATTTTCAAATGGCGAGTGACCGCACCACTATCGATTTTTAAGTGTTCTTGAATCTCCGTTTGAAGACACGGCTGACGTTCTTTTAAAATCATCAGCAACTCATAACGAGTCAAACTCAAGCCAACTTGCTCTTCAAAAACTTTGGTAATTTTTTGATCTAATACCTTTAACTGACATAATAATTGGCTGACTTCCCGTAATGATAACGACATAGTTTCCTCCTTAAAAAGATGACTCGTCAACAATTGACTAGTCAACTATAACTGTTTCTTTCTAAAAATGCAACCTTTTTTACAAGAAAAATAGAACAATTGACAGGGAGAAACTACAGTATTCCCCATCAACTGTTCTATTTTAATCAATCTATTTTTCGGTAACAGGTTCTGCTGATAGCCGCTTAATTCCTAAACCAGTAAATGCACTGACCATTGAGAAGACAGGCGATAATAAGCTAAAGAAAACAAATGGTAAGTAAGTCAACGTTGGTACGCCAAAGGTCCCCGCTACGAAGCTACCTGCAATCCCCCAAGGAATGAGGTAGTTAATAACCGTCCCACCATCCTCCAAGGTTCTGCCTAAAACAGTCGGATCCAAGCCTTCTTTTTTGTAAACTTCTTTAAAGGCATTCCCTGGTAAAATAACCGATAGGAATTGTTCACCAATAAAAATATTTACGCCAATTCCTGTTAATAACGTTGATAAAATCAATTTCGGTGTACTGCTCATTTTCTGCGAAACAACTTCCATGACCGCAGAAATCAATCCTAATTCCATTAATAAGCCACCTAGAGACAACGTTAGAATAATAAGTGCCACAGTCGGCATCATACTCATAATCCCGCCACGACTTAATAATTGATCAATTTGTGCGTTCCCCGTTTGAGAAACAAACCCATTTTCCAACGTGTTTCCTAATGCCTGCAACGATACTTTCGGATTTTGAATAATAATCATAATTACTGCCACAATAATGTTTAACAAAATCGTGATAATCGCTGGAATTTTGCGCCAGGCACAGATTAACATTAAGGCTAATGGTAACAATGACCAAATTGAAATGGTAAAGTGGTCTTCCAATACTTGAATAACTTGAACTACTTCTGTCAGACTTGTATTCGCGTACGTTTGTCCTAAAATCATAAACAAGATTAAAGAGACGATAAATGCTGGTACAGTCGACCACATCAAGTTTTTTATATGTTTAAACAAATCCGCTTCAACAATCGCTGCGGCTAAGTTTGTTGATTCTGATAAAGGTGACATTTTATCACCAAAAACTGAACCAGAAACAATCGCACCCACAACTAAAGCAGGATTTAACCCTAAGGTACTGCCAATACCGAAAAAGGCAATTCCAATTGTTGACATCACTGTAAAAGCACTACCTACTGCACTGCCGACAATCGCACAGACAATAAAAACTGACGGCACAAACCATTTAACACTAATCATTTTAAAACCAAAAACCATAATCGTTGGAATAATTCCAGCTTGAATCCAAACGGCAATCAATGCCCCCACTAAAATGAAAATAAAAATTGGAATAATTCCTGGCTTCAAGCCATCAACAATCCCTTTATGCATTTGATCAAATGGTACTTTACGAAACATTGCGTAGCCTAAAATCAATGCAATCACAAACAAAATAGTAATATTTGGCGATATCTTTAAGCCAATTACTCCTGTTGCAATAGCTGCCACAATAATTAATAATACGATACTTGCTTCTCGAACACTCACGGTCTTCTTTTTCTGTTTTTCTTTCATTTCGTTACTCTCCTCTAATCTTTTTTCTGAATACTCTGACATTAAAGGATCTTATGATAACGAATAACCCCTCCACAACTCATTGAAAACGCCTCCTAAAGCTACATAAAAAGAGAGATTCATCCTTAAAGAATAAGGACGAATCTCTCCGCGGTACCACCTTAATTAGAAGCTTACTTGCTTCTCGCTTATGTATTATGTAATTGTTACTACTTATTAGTGTAATTCACAAATAGACTTGATCGATTCGCAGCAACCATCGACTTTCTGAACAAAACATCTATTTCCTACTGGGCTAATAATTTATGAATCTCAATATACCAAGAAGAAACCGACTTGTCAACGAAAATAGTATAAAAAATTTTTTTCACACGCCAACAAAAATTACTTTTTCTTTTTGTAAAAATAGAAAGAGGTCGGGACAGCAGCGTTTAACTCCGAGAAATAAGAAGGAATTTCCGAAAATTGTTCTTTAATTTTTGGAGAATTTCGGCTTATTTCCGAAGGAGTTGCTTCTGTTCCCGCCGTTTATCAGTTTTTGAGCGTGGAACAAAAATCCAAAGTGATTTTTGTTCCACGCTCCTGTTAATTAATGGGTTGTGCCACCTTGTAGTTGAATATCTTCTTGCGTTTTTACTGCTGCTTCAATCATATAGAACAAAGAATCTGTGATTGCTTCTAATGACATAGAAGCAAACGTTGGTTTATCAATTGTTTGTTCTGGTAGGAACGGAACATGAATAAATCCGCCACGAATAGTTGGATATTTAGTGTTAATTAAGTGTAGTAAGTGATACATAATATCATTACATACAAAGGTTCCTGCTGTATAAGAAATCGCTGCAGGTAATTGATGGTCATGACAATTTTTTACCATCGCTTTAATCGGTAAATTTGTAAAATAGGCTGTTGCTCCATCTTCAACCAACGGCACATCGCTTGGTTGTTGTCCTGCATTATCCGGGATACGCGCTTCCGCTAAATTAATCGCCACTTTTTCAACAGTGACTGTTTCGCGGCCGCCTGCTTGTCCAACACAAATCACCATATCTGGTTGATGGGTTTCAATTGCTTCAGCCACTTTTTCACCACTAGTGCCAAAAACAGTTGGCACCTCAACTTTAATAATTTCAGCTCCTGCAATTTCAGCAGGTAATTTTTTGACTGCTTCAAAGGCAGGATTGATTGCTTCTCCTCCAAATGGATCAAAGCCAGTAACGACAACTTTCATTTCGATCATCCTTTCTTATTTGAATAGAATCATATAAACAATTTGGAAAATTAACATGAAAAGTGCAATCGGCAATTGATTTTTAATGACGCCGTACTTATCTTTCATTTCCAACATGGCTACAGGTACGATATTAAAGTTCGCAGCCATCGGTGTTAACAGTGTACCACAAAAACCACATGTTAAGGCAACCATCCCAACTAATGCGGGATCTGCACCTAAAGAAAAGACAAACGGCACACCAATTCCGACTGTCATCACGGTTATTGCTGCAAAGGCATTGCCCATGATAGCCGTAAAAATAACCATTCCCACAGCATAAATAATAATCCCTACATTGACATTTCCTGCTGGTACTACGGCACTAACCCCTTTTGAAATAATCTCACCAACACCAGCGCTAGTAAAAACAGCACCTAAACAAGCTAACAGCATTGGCAACGTACTAAGAGGACCGACTGTTTCTAACATTTCCGCCGCATCATCAAAAAATACTTTCGGCGTATTATTTTTAGAAAAGAACATCATGATGAAAATCGCTACAAAGACACCAACACCGACACCGACTAAAGCTCCTAAAGTAGTCAATGTGGCAAAAAGAATTGCAAAAACCCCGATACTTAGTGCGGGAATAAAAATCTTCATTCCTAATTTTTGAGACATTTTTTCCATGTATTCTTTCGAAGGTAAGCGACTTTCTCCTTTTGTCACTTTTTGAAGAATTGCCGGAATTGTCATCACAAAAATAAGTACGCCACAGGCAACTGGTGGAATAAACCGACCAAAACCGATTAAGATTCCTAAAATTCCCCAGAATAAACTAGTCCCATACGCATGTTGATTGGTTTTATCACGAAAACTACGAAAACTCGTATATAACAAGATAATCCCCATAAAAATGTAAAGGACTTCCAATAACTTTGCACTCAAATCAATACTTGGATCTGTGAAAAAACTCATTTCAGTCCCTCCTGTCCATAATATTTTTTACGTAATCTTTTTTCTTTTAAAGTAAAGTAAATACTTGCCGAAATTAAGGCAACTAAGGCGACTGGTACTTCCACTAAAGCCAGTTTACCTAATGTCACTTCATAGCCTAAATCTTTCAATGTTGATTGAACAAGCAATGCCCCAGCCCCACCAACAAACAAAACTTGACCAAAGAACCAACAGATATTTTCCATGGCTGAAGCCATCCCTTTTAGTTCTTCTTCATACTCTGGCACCATTGGTAAATTTTTTGATTCAATTGTTCCTAACGCCATTGGCAAAATAATCGGACGCACAAAACCTGCTACCCCACCGAAACTTACGTTAAAAGCGGCGAAGATAATCCGAAAGACACCATAAATGTCAATAATCACACCAGCAGATACCTTTTTGAATCGTTTAATCAACGTAGCTGCTGACTCTTTCAAGCCATTTCTTTCTAACGTTCCTGTTGCTAACATAATAATAATAAAGATAGCCATGCCTCGATTATTCACAAAGGTTGTTCCTAGTGTTTCTAGCATTGATGTCAAACCAAGCCCGCCAGTAAAAGCCGTCACTATTAAAGCAACCATCACAATCAAGATAGCATCAAATTTCAATGCGAAGCCGACAATGACGATCAATACGCCTAATAAAGGTAATAAATCCATCAAATCTCTCCTTCTTAAAATAAAATTTCACTTTCCATTATATGCCAATTTTCGCTCATTTGTAAGACTTTTTTAATTTTTAATGTTATTTTTTCTAAAGACACAGTTTCCAACACTTTTTAGAGCTACCACTCGCACTTTTTTCTTTTTTCCGCTAGAATAAAAGAAACAATAACATTGAGGAGGATTTTTATGTTCCAAACTTTTAGAGAAAATTTTCGGCGCCATACCCTATTGCGCGACGCCGTCTTTATCGTTATCGGAAGTGCCATTGTCTTTAATCCCGGTGCTTTCTTCCAGTTCGTCGGTTATTTAATTGCTGGTTATTTGATGCTTTTAGGGTTAATTAATATTTATGATGACTACAAAATAAAAAAACAAACGGGTAGCTGGGGACTTGGTTTCGTAACAGGTTTAATCTTTGTCGTCTTAGCAGTAGCCTTTTTATTTTTTGCACCAGTGATCGTTTCGATTCTGCCGTTTTTATTAGGTATTAGCATTGTTATAAACGGCCTCGTTCAATTGACTTTTGCTTTAAATACTCGTCAAACAGGCGCGCTTATCTACAGTATTCTGGTTTTAATCGCTGGAGCCGTTTTAGTTTTTAATCCCTTCAAAAGTCTCTTAGTTTTGATGCAAGTCTTTGGATTTATCCTGATTTTCATGGGTGTCATTGAAATTATTGGTCATTTTAGAAATAAAGCTTAACGAAAGGAGCAACTTATGGATAAAGAAAGTACCAAGTGGATCCGCTTTTTAGGTGGGAAAAATTTACTTTACACATTAACTATCCTTTGTCTAATTGCTGTAACTATCTTTTTATTCAACACTGTTTCATTTATCTTTAAACCAATTTTTGTTATTTTTAGTGCCGTCTTAGGCCCTGTACTTTTTGGTATTATTCTATTTTATTTGCTTAATCCAATGGTGAAACGCCTTGAGAAAAAAATTCCCCGTGTTTGGGCGATTGCGATTCTCTATGTCTTAATTATTGCATTACTAGTGTTAGCTGGACTGCAACTTTTCCCAATTATCCAAGACCAAACGGAAGAATTAATCAAACAATTCCCAAGTTTTTGGAAAAGCACGCTCCAAACAGTACAAGAATTTATGGCTAAAACACCTTTTGCAAAAGATTTAGAATCTGCTAATGAGTCGATTAATCAGCTCTGGGGCAAACTTGCAAACTCCTTTAAAGACTTTGCAGGGGATTACCTACAAACAGGCGCACAAGGTCTGGGAAGCGTCTTTTCTGCAGTCTCTTCTACTTTCCTAACCTTGTTTACAGGACCTATCATCGCCTTTTTCCTTTTAAAAGACAAAGAAAAGTTTTATCGCTTTGTAAAAGGCATCATTCCCCCAGCTTTTCGTCCTGATTTTGACGAATATAGCCAAATTGCCAACATTCAAATTGGCGATTATCTAAAAGGTCAAGTCATTGCTTCGTTGGTTTTAGGGATTATGTATTGGCCAGCTTTTCTATTAATTGGTTTACAATTTGGTAGCATTTTAGCTTTAGCTGCGGGTATTTTATGTATTATTCCTTATATCGGGCCATTTATTGCCTTTATTCCAGGATTGATTATTGCCTTTCAGGATTCCACATTTATGGTAGTAAAATTCGTTATCGTCTGGTTTGCCATCCAATTGATTCATGGTGATTTTGTTATTCCTCGTGTGATGGGCGATAAATTAAAAGTCCATCCGATTACTATTTTACTTGTCTTGTTAGTTATGGGTGAACTGTTTGGTTTAATGGGCGTTATTTTTGGGATTCCAATGTATTGCCTAGTTAAAGTGACAGTCATTTATTTATTCCGCAAATTCAAACAACGCTATAACCGCTTTTATGGTGACAACGGCGAGTATGAACACACGAATTTTACTAAAGATCAATATTTAAAATAATACAATGAAAAAACTGGGACATAAGCCGTTTAGACTTATGTCCCAGTTTTTTTACCATACTTCTCTAGCAATTTCTTGAAGTAATTGAACTTTGCGCCATTGTTCTTTCTCCGTCAAACGATTTCCTTCTTCCGTTGAAGCAAAACCGCATTGCGGACTAATACTTAAGTTTTCTAAAGGAACAAACTGTTGGGCTTCTTCAATTCGTGCTTTCACTTGTTCAGTCTCTTCTAATTCAGGAAACTTAGAAGTAACTAAACCTAAAACGACTTTGCTGCCATTATTTTGCCAATGTCTTAATGGTGAAAAGTCCCCTGCACGATCTGAGTCATATTCCAAGAAGAAACCATCATAATTCGTAGCAAATAATTCTTTTGCTATCGGTTCATAACCACCTGAAAATAACCAAGACGAAGCATGGTTCCCACGGCAAATGTGTGTGGTTACCGTTAAATCTTCTGGCTTGCCAGCTAAGGCTTCATTAATAATCGTGGTGCACACTTGTGCAATTTCCTCTGGCTGTATTCCTTTTGCTCGTAATTCTTCTTGTTTTGTCTGATCCGCTAGAAACGCCCAATTTGTATCATCAAATTGCAAATAACGGCAACCTCTCTCGTAAAAGGCCGCAATTGCGTCTTTATATGTTTGTGCTAAATCCTTATAAAAAGCACCAATCTCTGGATAAATTGTTTGAATGCGCGAGGTGCCATCGTTAGATAAAATTTCTTGACGTAAAATCATGGTCGGACTAGGGATCGTTGCTTTGGCTACCGTGCCATCACCAACTTCCACCACCTCTTTTAAAAATGAAAAGTCCTCTAAAAATGGATGTTGCGTAGGAAAAGATATTTTATCCACTACGCGGATATTATAGGCCGGAGCTGCTTTTCCATGAAAGGTTTGGTTATACCCCGTTTCTGGGATATAGCCTGTCACACCATTTAATCCTTCTAAGAAATCAATATGCCAAAAACCGCGACGAAATTCACCATCTGTGATTCCCCGTAAGCCGCCAGCTTTTTGTTTTGCTACTAATGCTTTGATTTCCTCATCTTCAATAAGACGTAGCTCTGCTTGAGATAAAGCACCTGCTTGGACCTTTTTCCGTGCTTTCTTAATTGTTTCCGGACGTAAAAAACTTCCCACATGATCAACTGTAAAAGGAATCTGACTACTCATTTGCCTCACTCTTTCCTATTTTTATTTATAAAAAAACGCCCTTTTACTAGCCGTAACTAGTAAAAGGGCGATTATTATCGCGGTACCACCTTTTTTCGGAAAGATGACTCTTTCCCTTCAACTGACAATCATAATCAGCGGTCTTGTTAACGAAAGACATTACGTTTTTGCCTACGTTTCGACAAAAATTCCTCCTAGGCCATTTTTCGATACAGACATCTAACTTTTTTCACCAACCAAAGTCTCTCTACCAGCTGTCTTGTACTTACTTTCCTATTCAACGGAAATTATTAGATTATAATTAGAATACCACGTTTAGCAAATTTGTCAACGGAGACGGATGAAATAGTAATGAAAAAAGCAGCTTCTTTTCAGAAGCTGCTTACGTCTATTTTTATCATTGCTGATTAGGCTGAGTGTCCTACGATTGTGCTACCTGAGTAACCAAAACCGACACGCGTAATACCTGGGTTAATTTCCCAATCACGGTGACCGCTTCCTGAAGCTGTTACCATGTTTGTTTCATTGTACCACGCCATGATTACTGAGTTACCTGGCGCCCACATAATTGCGATAACTTCATCTCCACGAGACCAGTGATCATTTGGAATGCCACCTGCTTCAACTTGTGCTGCACGAGCAGTTGCAGAAGCTGCCAAACCTGCATCCCATACTACTGGACGTAAACCTAATGATTGACGTAGAACGTTCAATGCATTGATTGTTGGATCAGCAGAAGGCGCTGGTGTTGGTTCTGGTGCTGGTGTTGGTTCTGGTGTTGGTGTAACTGTTCCACCACCAGTTTGGCCACCATTATTTCCATTATCACTTGGTGTTGTAGGTTGTACTGGTTGTTCTGATGAAGAAGAGCCAGTATTTTCTGTTGCACTATTATCTGTACTTGGTGTAGTTGTTTCAGTTGTTTGTTGCGTGCTTGATTCAGTTGCTGAGCTTGAGCTTGCTGGTGCTTGCGCTTCTGTTGTTGAAGAAGAGGCAACTGGTGCTTCTGCTTTTACTTCAGCTTTAGCTTGAACTGGTTTTGCAGCAGCTTGTTTAGCTTTTTCAGCTGCAGCTTTTTGTTCAGCAGCTAAGCGTGCTTGCTCTGCTTCAGCAGCTGCTTTTTGTTTTTCTAAGCCAGCTTTAGAACTTTCAGCTGATGATTGTTCTAATGCTAATGAAGCTTTCATTACGTTTAATTCAGATTGTTTAGAAAGTAAATCTTGACGTTTTGTTTCTAATTCAGCTTCTGTTGCTTCAAGTTGTTTCATTTTTTTCTCGTTTTCAGCTTTTTTATCAACAACGGCTTGTTTATCTTCTTTTTGTTGTTGCATTAAGTCGTTGTTGGCACTTACGATTGTTGAAACAGCTTGAACACGGCTGATTGCATCTGCAACTGAGTCCGCATCTAAAACTGCATCTAGCATTGTTGTGCTTTGTCCATTAACTTGAACATCACGTGCTTGATTTTTGATTGCTTCGTTACGTTTTTCAATACGTTGATTCAAGTTTGTAATTTCTTGTTGTAATTGTTCTGATTTTGCTTTTAGTGTTTGCTTTTGTTCACGTAAAGCCATGCTTTCATCAAATACTGAAGATACTTCTGCTTCTAAAGAAGATACTTGTGAAGCTAAATCCCCTTGTTTTGCTTTTAATGATGAAATTTCTTGATTTTTTTCTTCAATTTTTTTATCAACATTGTCCGCCAAAGCGATGCTTGGGGTAGCAATTGCTGATAGCGTTAATGAACATAGTAATACTGATGCAAATAGACGTTTCTTCACTTGTCATTCCTCCGAATTAATTTCTAAAGTTTATTTAAAATATCTTAATCTTTTCTTACGACAAAAACATTCTACCACACCCATATTTCAATTAAGCAATAGAAATGTTACAAAAACATTTCAGATCACTCCTTCTTTCTCCATAATAGGTAAACTTACCTTTTGTAAGGCTTTTACACCTTGTCATGACTGGTTTTCACGTGTTTTCAATTGTTAAACAATTCTTCGATTTTTTTTCATATTTTTTCTTTTTTTATTCAAATTTTGCTTCTTTTTTGTCGATATATGCTTTTTTTCGTAAAATTAATCATTTTTCCTTCTTTTTAGCAAACGTTTTTGTTACAAAATTCGTTATATTTTGGTAATGAACCAAGAAAAAGGCCGCTTCGTTGAGCCGCCTTTTATTATTTCTATGCAATGTTTTTGATCAAACTATTCAACTTATTTTTTATGGACTTATGGGCCTGTCACTAAATTCCAAGTCACCATTGCTTGATAAGCTTGATCTTTTCTACCTTGATTTGCTGGAATTTCTAATTTGATTTGATCAAAAGAAAAATCAAATTGATAAACATCACTTTCGTCAAACTGACCATTGGCAACAATATGGCTAGCTACACCGTTGGCAACTAATTGAATAGCGGTTGTTTTGCCAAGAGCAACTTTAGTTTCCGTTGGTTGATTGTACTGAATAAAACCTGAAACATTGGTTGTTCCTAACAATAACTTTGTCATTGATGATAGTTGATCCACTCTTCCTTCAAAGGGGGATAGTTCTGCAGTTAGTGCCCAATTGGGTTGTGATTTTTTCAAACGTAAATATGGATTTTCCTGACCATTTTCATAATAATCTGCTGCCTGCTTTAAACCATGTTGCTGCGTGTTGCTAGAAATGGCGACTTTGCCAAAATCAAAAGTTGGTGTGCTGATAAAACCTTCCTCATCTGGTGCCACAATTTCTTGATTTTTAGGTTGGATTCTGACAGTATCAGCTGCGTGAACAGCAGAAAAATTTCCATTCATTTCAACAGCCGCTTGTAACACTTGATCTGGTTCACCTGTAGCAATTGTTGTCATCATAATAGTTGCTGTCTGACCAATAGGCACTTCCGTATTTAAAGCAATGCCAACTCGCCAATTTTCATCAGTAATAGGAACAATTTTGTTTGGTTCAGATCCAACACGAATCGTGACTTGGATTGGCCGAGCTAGACCTGGTGACCAACCACTTGCTGGCTTTAAGTTTATTTTTTTTAACGGTACTTCTCCCACATTTGTAAGCATAATCTGCCAAATTTGTATATAACCACTTGGCATGACTTTGACTAGTCCTTCTATTTGCATTTCAGCTTTTGCAGTTATTTCCTTATACACTGCTGTAATAGCGTTCATTTCATTAAAAACAGGGGAGTTTATGGGTCGCTTCGTTTTTTCTAAGCTCTCTTGTTTTGTTTTATCTTGATACCAACCTTGATATAAATAAGTTTTACCGTTAACGCTGTATTGTTGTGGCAGTTTTTTTCCAGCTAAATAGCGAAAGCCATCCGTAGTTATTGGTTGTTGGTGATCCTGAATAAAATCAGATGGTGGTGCAATTTCAACACCATTGACATCCTCAAATGTATAATTTTTTTGAGGTATCTCCTTATAGACAACAGTTAAATCATCATTGTCGTCATAGGTAATATCATAACTGGGCGTTACGCTTTTTTCTAAATTTTCAGGTTTCGTTTTCCCTTTATACCATCCTTGAAATTGATACGTTTTTGAGTCAATTTCATAGCTACTTGGCAAAAGATCTTTCTGTTTAAAGGTGTAAGGGTCACGCTCAATAAGTGTTTGCTTTCCTTGTCTAAACCCCGGTGGTGGAGGGATTGGTTTCCCTTGAGTATCCACAAAATGTTCTGTCACTTTGCGATTGGTAACATGATAATAAACCGGCCCTGAAAATTTAAAGTAATTCAATAGCCCAGATTGATTCGATGAATCAACCTTCACTTGGTTGTACAAAGGAACGATTAGTTTTTGGCTCTCGCTAATGTTAAACGTTACTCCTGTTTTCTGACTATATTGTTGTGCAGACATTTTTTCCAATTCAAATTGCGAAATTGTTGTTGGATATTGGTTTCCTGATGCGTCGGAAATAGTTGGCAGCGGATAATCGGGATCAATTTCCCCTTTCTTATTGTATAAGCTTAAAGAAGTATAATATCTTGGTAAAAAAAATGTTTGATTACTCGCTGCAAGCACCGTTGACATGTCGGAATAGACGGCTACTTTCTCACTTGGAATTACCACTTCTTTTAAATTAGCCACTGTAGATGCTGTCACTGGTTGACTTTCACCTTCCCACACATTTATGCCATTTGGGGAATTGCCTTGCCAACTATGATACTGTAGAAGGATCTCATTGGCGTTTACTGGCTGCCCCTCTTCATTAATAAATCCATAACGATAAGTTAGGTTAGGCGTCTCAATTCTTTCTCTAATCGTTTGACTTGTAACATTAGCCTCATTATCGATTAACTCACTTTTTGACAATGCTAGTGGTTCTTCATCATGTAGTTTATCCTTTGTCTGTGGTTGTTCACTTTCGGCTTTTTCTGCTGTTAATGAATGATTGGTTCCTTCTCTTACTTGTTTTGTACTTGGTAATGTTTCTGCAAAAACAGTTGTCTGTATTAGTATGGGGAATACTAATATATGGCAGATGCCCGTTACTATCAATTCTTTCCATTTACTTCGCTTCATATTGTCCCTTCTTTCTAAAGAACAATCCAACAATTCTTAGTTAACTAAACATTAAGACACTAAACTTAGCAGAATGATCACTTACCATTTTCAGCAACAGTCTTGTCTTGTGGTATCGGTTTCATTTTTCTTTATACTTTGGATCATTCACTTGTTTCAGCGCTATTCGTCCAATACTTCTTTTTACTAACCAGTTATAACTAGTTTAGCAAAAAAGAATAATTTCTGAAATTCCGAATTTTAAACAGATAGGAGCATTTCCTGAAGATTCTATATATATCAAGGAAAATCGACCAAAAATAAACTGAAAATAAACTTTTCAATAGAGAATCATAGCTAAAACAGGATAAATTAATCATATTTTCACCTTCCTAGCTTTACCTTTATCAAAAAAAGCTCAAAATGTTAGTTTTGACAACTAACATTTTGAGCTTTTTGTTTTTTTTCTTAACGAATGATTTCGACTTTTTTGTCTGTCTTGACTGTAACACGGCCGTTTTTAATAACATATAACCGTTCTGGAATATCAATAATCGCATGTTCAACCACTTTTGTGTCTAATAAGACTAAATCTGCTTTATTCCCAACTGCGACACCGTATCCTTCTAGTCCCATCGCACGAGCAGGACTTGTTGTTACCATTGGTAGCACTGTTTTTAAGTCATCCGCTCCACCTAGGTGCCCAACAGGAATGGCTAACATCGCTGTTTGAACAATATCCCCTGTGCCATATGGTGTAAAAGCATTGCGAATATTATTCGTAGCAATACAGACATTCACGCCACCATCGCGTAATTTACGGATTGGCGTAACCGCACGTCGAACATTGTACTGATCACCACGAGCCCCTAAATGTAAATCCGTTGCTGGTAAAGCCATCACGCTAATATTTGCTTCCGCCATTTTTGCAATAATAGGCGCCAATTCTGCTTCAGGTAAGGCATGCAATGCCGTTAAGTGGCCCACTGAAACACGGCCTTGGTAGCCTTCAGCGATGGTTTTTTCACATAAATATTCAATACTCATATCATCAGCTTCATCGGCAAAATCTTGGTGTAAATCTACATCTTTATCATATTTTTTAGCAATTTCAAACACTAAATCAATATGTTCTTTCGCTGGTGCATCATTATAAGGAATACCGCCGACAACGTCTGCGCCCATATCCATTACTTCATACATCATTTGTTCTGTTCCAGGGGCTTTAAAAATTCCTTCTTGCGGAAACGCAACTACTTGCATGTCAATTAACTCTTTGTATTCTTCTTTCAAACGCATAATTGTTTTGAAGCCAGTAAAACCTTGCGCTGGGTCAAATTCTGCATGCGTTCTTAACGCCGTGGTCCCATGAACGATTAACATTTCTAAAGCACGTTTGGCACGGTCGTAAATGTCTTCTTCGGTAAATGTTGGTTTTAATTCTGCGGTTACTTCAATTGCTTCTTTCAACGTACCTGATTTATTTGGTTTACGATCAGCGATTAATGCCTTGTCCAAATGTAAATGGCTTTCTACAAAACCTGGGATTAAAACACGACCATCTGCTTCGATGACTTCTTTGGCATCGCCAGTAATAACTGGGGCGATTTCAATGATTTTACCTTCTTTAATAGCTACATCTTGTAATGCTTCACCGTCTTGAAGACGAACTTGTTTAATTAATAAATCCATGTTTTCCACTCCCTAAATTGTTTTTTATCCAAAGATTAAACCGATAACTAATAATAGTACAGAGGCAATACTTAACCATTTCACGTTTCCTTTAACAACATCCAAAATTGGAATTTGGAAGCCTGAAGATAAAGCTTGCATAGTAATATTAACGAAACTCATTTGACTACCTAAACCAACACCCATTGCTACAAAACCTAATGCTAACGGCGGGAAGTTCAACGATACAGCAACTGGTAGCACTAAAGTTAAAACAGAACCTACGTAGGCCCCAGCTGGAATCCCAATTAAAATCCCTGTTAAAATGGCAACTGGCACGACAATAAAGGCTGGTGCATTTTCAGCAACACCTGCGATTACAGCAAACGTTCCTGTTTGTGCAATAACATTAATAAAGGCTAAGAAAATCCCTACTTGGAATAAACGAGTCAAAATATATGTAGACCCATCTACCATCGCTTCGACAGATTTGTTCATTGAGAAATCTGTACATAAGAAAATTAAAACTAATGTTAAAATCATGTATACAAGTGGCGTAAAGAAGGCAAAACCAATTAAATCATTCACAATTGGTCCAAAAATTACAGCAAACAATAAGAAAATGGCTGGCAAGGTAATTTTAAATAGTTCACCATTGCTCTTTTTATCAAATTCATCATCTGCCGACTCTTTAAAGCCAACATTTCTATGTTTCGTTCCCCAAAAGGCTAACACAATCGCTAATGCTACGAAGAATAACCAGTAAGGTCGCATGGTTGAAACATATGAACCGACACTGATATCGCCTAATTTTGAAACAATACTTGATTCTAATGAAGCGGGTGATGTTGTAAATGATACCGCAGCAGCTAAAGACATTGCTGCAATTAATTCAGGAACAACGCCAACTGCAGCAAAGGCCAATGGCGCAATAACCATCGCACTTCCGCCACCAATTCCTGACATATATGTGGCTGCGGCTAATAAGATAACAATAAAAGCTGAAACATACTCGACTTTTCCTTTTGTGCCTCGTTTGGCTAAAGTTAATGCAGCTGAATAACTACCTGCTTTAAAGACCGCCATCGCAACAGCTGAATTAATGATGGGAACGGTAATTCCTAACATCATCGGGATAGCTTCCAACATCTGTTTATTCGCTTCTTCTAGTCCAATACCACCAATCAGCATCGCTAAGACGCCACCAATTAAACCAGCGATAATCATATCGACTTTCATAAACAATAGAACCAAAACAACAATCAATGGAATAATCACAACTAATGCCATGATTCCTGTCGGGGCAACTACATCCCCAATCTCATCAGCAAAGGCCGCAACTGGCACAAAAATACTAACTAAGAATGCAAAAATAAGTGCTACTTTTGACGATTTTTTCATCTTACTTTCCTCCAATAGAAAGAAGGCGAGAGCAACGCAGTAGCGAATACTCTCTGCGCTCCTCATTATTTGGCAAAGGCACCTTGCCCGCCATATTTATCGTAATGTACAATCTCACTAACTAAATAATCATAAATACTTTGTGGAATTTCAATGCCTTCTGACATGGCTTTTTGATAGTTTAGCTGACCAATTTCTCCTGGATAGTAAACTTGTTGAAACCCTTCTGCTGTAGGCACACAATGAAGTTCTTCCACCATTTGATTAATATTTTCTTTAAATCGTTCAGAATCTGTAAAGCGGCTTGGATCAATGACTAAAAACATCTGACCCAGATTCCGTTTCTCCGTTAAATCCGCATACATGGAGCTGACATGTTTGCCAAAAGGTAAGCCTAACAACGAACCAGCTAAGACATCGACCATCATCATTAGTCCATATCCTTTTGGTCCTGAAATCGGCAATAAACCTCGTACTTCATAAGGATCAGTCGTTGGCTGGCCTTTTTCGTCTACTGCCCATGTGTCGGGAATTTCAACATCTCTTGAACGTGCATCTAAAATTTTCCCCCACGCCTGTACTGTCGTAGCCATATCAAACACGACTGGTTCATGACCTGCTCTAGGTGCTGCAAAAGCGATTGGATTTGTCCCAAAATAATTGCTTGTACCACCAAACGGTACCACCATTGGATCAGATTGACACATCGAAAGAGCAACCATGCCTTGTTCCGCTGCTTTTTTAACATAATACGATAACGTCCCGCTATGACTCGTTTGAGAAACGCCAACATATGCTAACCCTGATTCTTTGGCTAGGTCAACTGCAGCAGCTAATGCTTCGTTACAAACAAATTGACCCACGCCATTATCGCCATGAAAAATGGCAGTGGACGGTCCAGTTTTTTCAAATGATAATTCGGGGTCAATCGTGATCCCGCCTTTTGCAATCCGTTCCGCATAATAATCCATACGAACCGCCCCGTGTGAATGAATACCGCTAGCATCTGCAAAAGTTAAATGTCGAGCAACTTCTTCGGCATGTTCAGAATGTAAACCAGCAGCTTCTAATTTTTGTTTCATCAGCTTTTCTAATTTTTCCGGTGTAACGACAACCATTTCTTCCATTGCGCTTGCTCCTTTATCATTAATCTTAAAAAAGGGAAAGAAAACAAGTGATTTTCTTCTTCGTCCTTGCATTTCCTCCCCTTTTTTCACTACTTATTGCTACTGTTAAAGACAGTATAGTCAATTTCATCCACTGATTTTGCAACTAGAATAGCAGAGTAAACATCTGAATTGACATTTAAAATTGTTCGTAACATGCCAACAAACCATTCGACGCCTGCAAAAATTGCAATACTCTCAATGGGTAAACCCATTTGCGGAACAATCACTGCCAGTGAGACTAAGCCCGCACCGGGAACAACTGCGTTTGCTAGTGAGACAAACGTTGCTGTAATTGCTAAGTAAATCATTTTCGTAATATCAAACTCTAGCTGATACATCTGAGCGATAGTCATTACAGTAAAAGCCATATGCATCGCTGAACCGTTACTGTTTAATGACATACCTAACGGCAACACTAAGTTAGTAATTCGCTTACTTAAACCTAATTTTGCTTCTGTTTCTTCCAAAGCTACTGGTAAAGTAATTGCTGAAGAAGTTGTCGCCAAGGCCATCACAGACATATTTTTCATGTTTGTAATTAAACGTAGTGGACTTACTTTACAGTACAATGTGATAACCAAAATCCAGATGCCCAAAAATAAAATAGTTCCTAATCCATAGACCAATAGATACTTCACTAACGGTAAAATAATTTGAAGGCCTAAGTGACTAATTGTTGAAGCAATTAAAGCAAAAATCCCCAGAGGTGCTAGATACATGACGTATCGAATGACTGTAATGATAACTTCATTAAAGTCCACAATTATTTGGAAGAGTTGTGTCTCTGGATGGCTTTGTAAGTATTTATTCAGTGCTAAACCAAAAAATAATGCAAAGACAATAATTTGAATAATCGATCCTTGAGTCAGTGAATCAAAAATATTTTTCGGAACGAAATTTAAAATCGTATCAGTGATTGAGATTTCTTGCGCTTTAATAGAAGCATCTTGGAAGCCAGTCATTTTAACACCGTATCCTGGATTAAAAATGACTGCCATTAGGACGCCCCATAAAGCGGCAGCTAAGGAGGAAATCCCGAAAACAGCGATTGTTCTACCCCCAAGGCTCGTTAATTCTTTTGGATTAATACTGCCAACTGCTTGGACAATTTGCCCTAAGATCAAGATAGGAATAGCCATTTGCATCAGTCGCAAAAAGACATCTCCAACTATTTTCAAGTAATTGCCGCTAGCAGGAATCAAGAGTCCTACGAGGATTCCTACGACAACAGCAATTGCAATTTGGGTGATCATGGACGGTTTTTTCATGGTAAACTACCCCTTTTGACTGATCACAGTTCCTGCTTCTTTATCGATGTTTTCTAAGTTTTCGATAGAAGTAATGATTGCTTTCCGTTTGTCATCACCTTTTACGAAGTCTAAGGCAGCTTCGATTTTTGGTAGCATACTACCAGCAGCAAAGTGACCTTCTTTAATGTATTCTTCTGCTTCGGCTACACTGATTTGTTCTAATGCTTTTTGATCTGGTTGATTGTAATTAATGTAGATGTTATCAACGCCTGTCAAAATAATCAAACGGTCTGCATCAACGTTTTCAGCTAAAACACGTGCAGAGAAATCTTTGTCGTTAACCGCTTCCACACCTACGTATTGTCCGTCTTCTGCTACGACCGGAATGCCCCCGCCACCAGAACAGATAGTTAAAACGTCCGCCTCTACTAAAGCACGAACCGCCTCTTTTTCAACAATTTCTTTAGGCATTGGTGATGGAACAACTTTTCGGTAGCCACGGCCAGCATCTTCCACATACGTAGAGCCATCTTTGGCTGCTTCTGCGTCAGCTTCTTCTTTTGTATAGAATGGACCAATTGGTTTGGATGGTTTTTTAAACGAAGGATCTTCTTTGTCCACACGTACTTGCGTAACTACAGAGATAACTGGTTTAGCAATGTTACGTTTTTCAAACTCATTAGTTAAAGCATTTTGTAACCAGTAACCGATGCTTCCTTGTGTCATCGCAACACAAGTATCCAATTTCAACGCTGGATTTTTTTCACTTTCGCCTGCTTTTTGTTGTAAAAGCAAATTCCCTACTTGTGGTCCGTTTCCGTGACAGACAATGACTTGTTCCCCTTTAGCAACAAATTCTGCAATATATTTGGCCGCGTGATTAACGACGGCTTTTTGGCCTTCATCTGTTGGATCCGTATCTAAAATAGCATTCCCACCTAGGGCAATTACGTTTAAACTCATTGATTGATTCGCTCCTTTTTAGTAAAGCAAAGACAAAATCTTTTCAGTATCGACGGATAAGAAATAATTTGTTTACGAAATGAAAGATTTTGTCTTGCTCATTTTGATTGTTTCAGTCATTATCGAAGGGATAATTAACCTAATTTCGGTTTACTCTCATCTTTAGCTAAGAAAGCAAAAGCTAGTAAACCAATAACTAATAGTACACAAGAAAGATAGAAGCCAACTTGCATTGAGCCTGCTGTATCTGCTAAATATCCTGTGACATACGGTGCTAGGATTGACCCTGACATCCCGATAAAATTATAGGCACTTAACGTTGTTCCTAAGGCCGCTTTTGGTGCATGTTTGGTAACAAAAGTCACCATAATTGGATCTAACGCTAATTTCCCTGTTAACCCATAAAGAATTAAAACAGAAATTAACAATGTCCGATTTGTTACAAAAGCAATCGCAAAGACAGATAGGATTGCTAAAGGTACTAATGTAAAGACTAATTTTTTCGTCGCACCTGTTTTATCATTCAAACGAGCGAAGATTAAGGCGCCTGGAATAGAGGCCCATGGTACAAGTGATGAAATGAAACCAACGCTCGCTCCTGTAAAGCCACGTTCAGCAATTAAAAATTGTGGCAACCAAGTAATAATGACAAAGTTTGCATAAATACTTGTGAAACATAAAATAAATGCGGCTAATAAATTACGATTTGAGAAAATTTCTTTTAATGAGATCTTTTCTTGCGGTCCTTCTTCAGCAGCTGCTCGTGCAGCTTCTTCACCAGGACGAATCACTTTTTCTTTCAAAATTGTATAGAAAAGAATTCCTACGATAAACGTTGGAATCGCCATGATAAAGAATGGTTTGCTCCAATGTTCACCATTTTCTAAAACCAACTTACTTGAAAGTAAGTACCCACCTGATGTACCGAAGGCCATCCCACTATTGATGATGGCATTACCGATGGTCCGTTTACTTGCTGGAATCGCTTCTGTCGATAGCGCATATTGCGGGCCATAGTAAGCTCCTTGACCAATACCAGCAATTGCACGAATGACTAAAAACATAACAAAGGTTGTCGCTAATCCACTAAAATAAGTAGAAATAGCAAGAACGATAAACCCAACAGCAATGACTAATTTCCGCCCAATTTTATCGCCAATCATCCCAAAAGGAATCTGTGCAACAGCATAGGTTAGAAAGAAGATACTATTGGCTAAACCAAGTTGTGTGTTACTTAGACCAAATTGTTCTCCAATGACCCCCATCACTGGATTAAAAATAGTTCGTGTTGCGTACATTAAAATCCAGCCTACGAAGAAAATGGCTACGACTTTAATCCAGTAACTATTGCTCACTTGCACTGCTTGATTTTTTTTACTATTCTCCATGTCTTCTCCTCACTTCTCATCTAACTCTACAGATTGTAAAGCTAGTAACATTCCAAATGACATATCTTTACCAGAGGAATGTCCGATTTGTATAATTCTGTCAATATTTTCGTCAACTCTATTATCCCGATGGTTCTCCAAATCCAAGAGTAACTGATACAACAATGAATTTACATATCCTTTAGCCGAGCTTGCAATATAGCCTTTACTAACATCTGTTGTGGATAAATTTGCTGCCGAAAGAGTAGCGGCTAACGCCGCAGCTCTTTCATCAGCAAGTATGAACAGAATTGTTTGATACGCCACTAAAATGTCATCACCACTCGGGGTTAACCCTTTGCCCCGACCAATCAGATAATTCGTTACTTCTTGCCATTCCGATAGTGTCCAAACTTTTTGTTTTTGGCTCATTTTTTTGAAAATATGCTTCGCTCGTTCGTCTAAAGGCAGGCCAATTCTACGTTCTAAGTTTCTCGCTAATAAGCGGTCTCGCAACAAGCGTAATTGGTCTTTTTCTAACTTGAAATGAGTAATGTTTAAAGAAACGACCTCAGCAGGTGTGAGTTGGATCGTTTTCACGCCGACTGTACTGTAAAAGGTCAACTGATTTTCTGTGATTTTGACTTTATTACCTTGTTGTACATACGGAAAGATTTCTTGAAACAATTGATCTGGCAAAAACATACCAAAGCTTGATAAATAATTATGGAAGTTTGCAACATTGATTAATTGATCCTGGACTTTCAGATTAAATGAACGTTCAAAAACACTGTGAATGGTTCCCATCTTGCCATATTGGTGGATAGGAAAAATGTAGTCACTAATGACTAGTTGGTTATTCAACCGTAATGCCTAGTTTCTCAGCATACGCTTCTAGGGCTTTTTCAAAACAGCCTAGAGGTGCTCTAACTGTCCCTGCACCAATTTGACCAACACCGGCATTTTTGTGTGCAATCCCTGTATTGATGATTGGTGTAATTCCTAATTCCACCACTTTACGGATATCAATTCCTAAACAAGTTCCTTGGAAATCCCAAGTTGGAATTGAGAATGTTGGGTTGTTTCCTTCACAGATTTTTGCCATTTCATTTGAGGTTGCTAACGCATCTTCAAAGCCACCTGCACCAACAAACCGTGTTACGCCAGGTGCAGCTACCATAGCCATTGCTCCAACACCTACTGTTTCAGTAATTGCACTATCCCCGACATCAGGATTTCCGTCTTCTTCGCTGAAACCAGTGAAGTAAAGACCTTTTGGTGTATTTACTGGTGCGGTATGCCATTGATCGCCTGTTTCTGCAATCCGGACCCCAAAGTTCACGCCGTTACGAGTCATCGTTGTGACAATTGTTCCGTTGGTATCTTTACGGGCACCATCAACAATTGCTTTTCCAGTTGCCATCATGACATTTAAGAAGAATTGATCTGTGTCAGCTAAGAATTTGATTACTTCGTATTTTTGATCTTCTGGAATATCTGTTTTGATAATTAATGGAGACAATTCTTTTAAGAAGTTCAAAGATGCGGCAATATTTCTTTGGTGGAACTCGTCACCCATTGTAATAGAGCGCGCAATCAATACGTTTAAGTTCAAGCCTTCTTCAGAAAGTTTCAAGGCTTTCGCAATAGTTGGTCCTAAAACATCTTTAATCCAATCTAAACGATCAACCACTTCTTGTGAATAAGCACCAAAACGCAATACTTTACCGATACCTTCATTCAAGATACAGTATGCTTCGTTACCTTCTAAGCGATTTTCCACAACAAAGACTGGCATATTACCAGAAGTAATACCGCCCATTGGTCCTACTGCTTTTACATGGTGACAAGGAATGAAACGTACTTCGCCAGCTTCAAAAATCTTCAAAGCATCTTCTTCATTGTCTGCCCAACGTTCGAATAATGCAGCTCCGATACAAGCACCTTTCATTGGTCCAGTCATTTCAGACCATTGGATTGGTGGTCCAGCATGAAGTAATGTTTTTTGTGCGTCATCATTTAATTCTGGAATCACTGATTTCGCAGGTACCACATCTACTAAGAATGGTTGTGCATTTTTAATTTTGTCTGTTACTTTGTGATTTTCAGCTTCGATTTGTTCACTGTAATCTTCCAAAGCATCCAAAATTTTAATCATTTTTTTATTGCCGTTAGCACGTGGACGCCAGTTAAATTGAACAGTTTCGCCACCGTAATCAACGATTGATTCTGTAAAGCTTTGCAACCCAACGTTAATGATTCTTGGTTTGGTTGTTAATAGTTCCATTACTTTTTCGCCTGGTTTTGGTACATCGACAGTTGGTCCGTTGTAAGCAACCACTTCTTTATCGTCTTCTGAAATTTCGATTCCTTTTAGTAATAAAGCTAATTGAACAGCTTTAGTATTGCTTTCTGCTACTAAAACGCCGCCTTCTTTCAAACGATCAACAGACGATTGGTAATTTTGCGGATCTTTCGTCGTCCCACAGACAGTTGCAACAAAGTAAAGATCACGTCCTGCTTCTTTGGCTGTGGCACGCGCTTCTTCAATTGCTGGTAACAATGCACCAACCATGTCTTCATGAGCACCATAGCCTAACACCACATCGAATAAGATAATCCCCGTTTTTTCATCCTGTGCGTATTCACGAATTTTTTCGATACGAACATCTGGGTCAATCATTGGGTGCGGACGACCTTGTGTATACATATCATCGCCTAAGTCAATGACTTCATAACCGTGAGATTTCAAGACATAACCTTCTGCTTTCACTAAACCGCCAAGATCTAAAGCTTCTGAAATTAACATACCTGCTTCAGAAGCTAATGTACCACCTGAATATAACCCTTTTACAACTTTATCTTCTGGTAATGTTGGTACAGCTGGTTTTGCTAATGCTTCAAAGTAATTTTTCTTCACGGCCACATCATTTGCTAAATCAACAGCAATTTTAGCTGTTTCTTCTAATGTATGAGCTAGATAAACTTTGCCTTCGTGACTTGTTGGTTTTTCTCCTAAGAAAATCGCAACGACTGGTTTTGAAATGCTTTGTAATAATTCAACCACTTCATCACGAACTTCTTTTGCAGGTGGTTTAGAAATAACTGTAATCACATCGGTTGGTTCGTGATTTTCTAAGGCCACAATAGCATCTTTCACTGTGATAGCGCCTACTTTGTCGCTTAGGTCACGACCACCAGTACCAATGGCGTGAACAACTCCGCCACCTAAGCGGTCAATAATCGTTGTAACTTCTTGAATCCCTGTTCCTGAAGCACCAACAACGCCAATGTTTCCTGGAGAAACAACATTTGTAAAGGCGATTGGAATACTTGAGATAATACCAGTTCCACAGTCAGGCCCCATCATTAGTAAGCCTTTTTCATGCGCTAATTTTTTCAAACGTACTTCATCTTCAATTGACACATTATCCGTGAAAGAGAACACGTGTAAATCATTTTTTAAGGCACGTTCCATTTCTGGCGCACCATATTCACCAGGAATACTGAATAGCGCTACATTCGCCTCTGGTAAAAGATCAAACGCTTCTGACCAAGAAGTTGCTGCTTGTGCTTCTTCACTAGTTCCCTTTGCTGATAAATCATCTAAGAATTCATCAATCGCTGGCATAACTTCTTCCATGATGTTTTCTTTTTCACTGTCAACCACAATCATCATGTCGTTTGCAGATGCACTATTGGCCTCATCCGTTAACAAGTTCGTGTTGTTAAGGATGTCTTTGTTGGCATCTGTTCCCATCATGATTTGACTCATGGTTACACCATCTAATGCATTGATTTTATTGGTCAATAACATTAAGTTGATGGAGTCTTGGTAATTGTTTTTCAAAATTACTGTGTGTAACATTGTTCATCCTCCTATCTATTCCTTACAATGCTATTGTATCGAAACGAGAAAGTGTTTTCATCGGACATAATTCTAAAAAAATGGTATAATTTTTATCCATAAGAGGAAAAAAGGAGAAAATGATGAAATTAAGAGAGTTATTATCGATAGGTGACTTAAAAAAAGGTAAAATTTTGACGAAAGAGATTGGTTTAGACAATGAAGTTGACTCGGCAATGGTCTTAGAAGCGATTGACATTGAGAACTGGAGTAGAAAGAATCAGTTAATTTTGACTTCTTTCTACGCATTGCATGATCTACCCGAAAAAGAGTTGGAAAATTTTTTCGTAAAGATGCGCCGAATTGGCATCAGCGGCTTAATTTTGAAAACAGATCGATTCATTAAAATGATTCCAGAGTGGTTTATCGAATTATGTTTCAATTATGAAATTCCTTTAATTAAAATCACACAAGACATTAGCTATGAAAAAATTCTATTTACGATTTACGAGCCTTTGTTGAATTATCAGTCGCATGTCTTACGTACGTATTACGATGTGCGCCAACGTTTCACCAAATTAGAGCGCCACTACCCAACGGTTGAGACGATTATGCAAGAATTTTATGACATCATTAAATTACCCTTCGCTTTAAAAATGTTGGATAAACATCTGGAAATTAGCGATGGCGACTTACCCCATGATGCGATTGTGCTCTCAAGAGAAAAACTAAAAAACAGTGAATTCACTAAAAACGATTACTCTCTTTTAACACTTTACTCTCATGCCAACCCCAAAAAACAGTTGGCACTAGAAGTTTCTATTTTCAATAGTTATTCCACTAATTGTTTACTTCTGGTTTATTTACAAGATGAAAAGGTTAAAGAAACGGATTTAGTGATTATCGAAAATGCGATTGATGTCTTACAAGAAAAATTCAATACCGAAAATTTGTTAAAAAAAGAACGGTATACTCGTTTGAACAACTTAGCGGATGCTATTTTACAAAATACACCGCAAAATCCTGACGAGCTAAACAGTTTGCTTCGTGAAGTGCAAATGCAAGAGCTAGATTCTTACCAAGCGATTGCTTTTTCTACCAAAGACACCAATACACAACTCATGAAAGAACGAATTATTGCCTTACTTCGTACCCTGCGTGTGAAATCCATCTTCTTTGATCAGCTAAATTATTCGGCGGTCCTTTTTAACTTCAATGAAAGTGATGGAAAAATTACAAAGCTGCAATTAAGTCGTTTATTAGCTGAACTTTTAGAAGAAAACGACACGCTTACCGTTGCCGTCAGCAGTTTAAAATCACGAGAAGGGATTAAAGAGCTACTGATTGAATGTCTGGACATTCTGCGCTTTAATGAAACTTTTTATAACGGACCAATTGTCACCTTAGCCGATATTGGGGTATTTAAAAATTTTATCCGCGAAGACCAATTGGAAAATTTAGACGAATTAATTCCTCGCGCACTTTATCAATTAGCCGAAAATAACTACGATTTGTTTGAAACCTTGTACAGTTTTTTCCAAAATAATCGCAACTATAAACAGACCTCTGAAGCGATGTTCCTTCATTCAAAAACGATTCGTTATCGTTTAAACAAAGTGGAACAACTTCTTGATATTGACTTAGCCAATCCCTTGCAATTGTTAAATTATGAAATTGCCACATACATTATAAAGATGAGGAGACGTGCACTTGAAAAACAATCAAACACTCGCTAATGGCGCAACAGTTACTATCTACCCCACTACGACTGAACCAACGAACTATGTCGTCTATTTACACGGTGGCGGGATGATTTATGGAACCAAAAGTGATTTACCAGAAGAACTGAAGGAGCTGTTTACAAGCAATGGCTATACCGTTTTAGCACTGGACTATTTGTTGGCTCCAAATACAAAAATCGATCACATCTTAAGGACGCTAACGGAAACCTTCCAATTGTTAAACGAAGAGATTATTCAAAACCAGTCCTTTGGTTTGTGCGGGCGTTCCGCTGGCGGTTATTTAATGTTACAGTTAACCAAACAATTACAAACACTAAATTTGACGCCACAATTTTTAGTCAATTTTTACGGCTATACAGATTTAGAATTTATTAAAGAGCCACGGAAATTATTAAAGCAAGCCATTTCCGCTAAAGAAATAGCTGCTATCGACCAAACGAAGCCTGTTTGGGATGATCCTTTTCTTTCTCGCTATCTGCTGTATCATTACAGTATTCAGCAAGCGCTATTGCCGCACTTTTACGGATTACCAGAAAACGGGGACTGGTCTGCTTACGCACTGTCAGACGAAACATTAAAAACTTTTCCACCTTGTTTCAGTACAGCTAGCAGCTCAGACGAAGAAGTGCCGTTCCGCTATAGCAAAAAAATCGGACGGACCATTCCTGAGAGTACCTTTAAAGCGGTTTACTATTTAGAACATGATTTTTTAAAACAAACCAAAGATCCTTCGGTCATCACTTTATTTGAGCAATTGGATAGCTGGTTGAAGGAACGATAAGCAATCAAGAAATTTTATTAAAGTATTAGACTTGTGATAGAAACTTTTTTATGATCCATGATATACTGTATATACAATATATACGAAAGGTGGGTTACTAGTGGAAATCAAAGAAAGAAAACTTAGAAAAGTTGGGAATTCTGTTGTTATGACATTGTCAAAAGAGTTTCTAGAAAGCATTGGTGCGACTGCGACAGACACCGTTTATGTAGACGAAGAAAAATTAAAAGATATTATTGTTAAAAAAAATATGTCAGAACATCAAAAAAAATTACAACAAATGATGGAGAACTCAAAACAAAAACATAATGAGCTGTACAAAGAATTGGTTACTAAATGAAAAGTATTTATTATTTATCAGCGGATGATCTATTTCAAATGAATACTTTCTTGATCCAAACGTATTCTCCCGCAGAACAAATTGGCATCAAAGATCGTAATGCATTAGAAATGGCTAGCAACCAACCAGCACAATTCGTCTTTGACGTTGACCTGTACCCAACAATTGAAGAAAAAGCAGCTATTTTAATGATTAACATTGCAACAAAGCATTGTTTTTACAATGCAAATAAACGGACAGCTGTAATGGCAACCGACTTATTTTTACAATTAAACGGTTATGATTTCCAATTAGATACGCAAGAAGGCGTTGATTTATTGGTTTTTATTGCTACTTATAGATCAGATTTTGATCAGTTGAAAAACGATGTATCAAAAGTAATCAGAGCTAAATTAAATCATACTTCTTCTCACTAATTTCATCAATGAAATATAAGATGGATGTCGTTTTCAATTGTAAAATTAAGCGTCTAATCCAAATAAATTTAATAACAAAAAAAGAAGCGAGAAATCTCGCTTCTTTTTGTTATTTTTGATAAAGTGTGGTTCCTTTTACCACACTGATTTCCACCGGTGTCTGACGAGCGACAAAAGCCGCCGCACATTCTGCTTCAGTGAGTAAGTAAGTTGCTTCAGCACCAACTTGCGGCCAATTTACTTGCCCTTGTTCGTCTAAAGTTGTGACACCATCTGTCACTAAGCCTAATAATTGGGTTAAAGCATCTTGATCTTTCACGTTAAAAAGTTCACCTAAACGAGCCAATTTTTCTTGTAATGAACCATCACCATAGGGAGACCAGCAATCGTAGATATTGTCACAACCAAGATGGACATTGACTCCATGACGTAACAATTCCATAATTGGCGGAATCGTATTAGGTGTGATTGGCACGCTGGAATTAATATGAATTTTTTCTGCTGCTAAAGCATCATAAACTTCGGCACGTTCTTCACCAATGAAATCATTTAACCCGAAGGCATGGCTGATAAATACTTTGTCTTGTAGGCCATATTCTTTCGTTAAACGGATAATTTCTTTAATCGTTGTTGTCCCAGCTTCGTGACGGTCATGTAAATGAATATCCACACCGACACCATGTTTATCTGCTAAGCGGAATGTTTCAGCCAATGATTTTTTGTAATCACCATCTAGTGAATAAGGATCCACGCCACCAATAAAATCGGCGCCTTTTGCCAATGCTTGATCAACTAATTCAACGGAATCTGAACGCAGTAAGCCGTGCTGTGGAAAGACGACAATTTCTACCGCAAATGGTTTCGTTTGGGCCAACGCTTGGACTTCATCAAAATAACGTAAGTCTGTCATCGGTTCCACGTCGACATGTGTTCTGAAGGCTGTCGCGCCATGTGGTAATTCTAAGTCAATTAAATGGTTGGCGCGTTCTGTTAAAGAAAGTTCTAAACTATCTAAATAAGGGATTTCTGCTTCGACACGTTCCACAATTGACTTCGCTGGCGTCACCGGATACCACGGAACACCTAGTTTACTTTTATCAAAGTGACAATGTTTTTCAATCAAACCTGGTAAAATCAATTGATGGTGACCATCAATAATTGTCAACCCAGGTTCTTCTACCAATTCTTCATTGGGGATGATTTTCGTAAATACTCCATCTGTTATTTCAATTGCCACTTCTTTGGTTACTGTCCCAGATAACCAGTCACCTTCTTTTTGATACCCTGTTTCAATTCGAACATTTTTTAACCAATAATTCATGCTTTCCTTCACTCCTACCTGTATTTATTCCTTCCCGAAAGGACACAATACTTAGTTGTACTGTGCTAAAATTTTACTAATTTCCGTATAACCTTTTTGATTGGCATAGTCCATTGCTGTTCGACCAGAATTGTCTTTAATGGATTGATCCGCACCATTTTCCATTAACAATTTTACAATATCTTGGTAAAGTTGGTTCCCTTCACGTAACCCCACTGCCTCAATCAATGCTGTATAGCCAAAGTCATTTTGGAAATCTATGTCTTCTCGTCCATCTTCTAACAAGAGCTTCACATTGTCAATATGTCCTTTTTCAGCTGCCGGAATTAACGCATTGCCACCGTAACGGTTATGCTTATTTAAATCTGGGGTCGCATGTTTTAACATATACGCTAAAATCTCCGTACGTCCTTGCGCTCCCGCATAAAGATAGGGACTATCACTAATGCTGTTTTGCAGATTAATATCGGCACCCCGATCAATCAACGCTTTTGCAATCTCAATGTCATTATTGTGAACAGCGATATTGAGCGGTGTGTTGCCTTCTGTGTCGACTTCATCCACTTGATAAGTAGTATCTTGTAAAATTTCCTTGACCTTCTTCGTATCTCGTTGATTGGCTGCTTCTAAAAGCGCACCCACTTCATAGGTCTTCATCGGTTCTTTCACTTCCTCTTTTGATGTTGTTTGAGCTACCGAACGGGTTGTACTGGTGCTTTCAGTTTTTGCACTACTTTGAGTAGTCACCGTTTGACTATTTTTTGACGCTGCGGAAGGTGTTTCTCCTCCTTGACACGCAGCAAGTAATGGAATGGTCACGACACTTAATAGCCCCATTAAAATTTTTTTGTTCATTGTGCTCAACTTCCTTTCCTCGAGAGAAATATGAGATTTTTCTCCAGTGGTTCTAATCTAACGAATCTTTTTTTATTTGTCGATTAAAACGCTTTCTCTGTTTTTCTATTTTAAAAAGAGAGAAACCAAAAGAAGTCGAAACTTTTTTTGGTTTCCATTCGTATGTTTTGTTCTTAAAAGGTAAATTCAGGATTAAAAGTTCCTTGGTATGGTTCATGTTCCACATAGACTTGGATATCGTTTCCTTCGTTATCTTTACCCATTCGTGTGTACGTAAAACGATTATCATTCAATTCTGTTAACTCTAAGACAGCGCCATAGCGATTGGTTCCAATGGAAACATGGGCACGGAATTTATTTTGATTTCCTACTTTAAAGTAGCCATAGTCGCCACGAGTTTCACCAGTTTGTAAATTGAAAAATTCATATTTGCTGCTATCTTGGTCAAATTTCGCTAAGCTGATAAAGTTTTGGTTGGCCG
The DNA here is from genome assembly GCF_050548325.1 of Enterococcus sp. AZ035. NCBI lineage: Bacteria > Bacillati > Bacillota > Bacilli > Lactobacillales > Enterococcaceae > Enterococcus > Enterococcus sp. AZ035. The sequence continues at coordinate 272,400 of NZ_CP172958.1, read as the reverse complement.
AAGTTACGTCATTGCCATCTTTATCCACTACTTTTGTGCCATTCCAAAGAAGTTGCGGTGTCCCATCAAAGGAAGTTTTACCAATAATTTCATCCCCTTGTCGATTTACATCAATCTGGCCTGTTTGTTCTGTCATGGCACGGCGTCCATTCGTGAATTCTAGTGTTCTGGGACGATTATTGGGGTATGGCTGCGGACGACCATAAACTGGTCCTGAGGTTGCTTTGTTTTCTACGAAAACTTCAATATCATTTCCGTTTTTATCTTTCCCCATCTGTCTATACGTAAAAGTATCTTGGTATAAAGTTCTAAGTGGGTATACACCTTGATAATTTTTGGTTTCAGAAATAATTACAAGACGGGAAACATCTGTAATACCAGCGGTCATAAAGAAGGTTCCTTCATCTCCTGTTGATTCTCCAGTCTCTTTATCAAAAAATTCATAGAAACTAGTGGTTGCATCAAATTTGATTGCATGTAATAGGTTTTGATTTTCATCTGTTAAGTCATTCCCATTTCGATCATAAACGCGTGTTCCAGCCCAATCTTTTTCTGATAATCCTTCATCTTGTCTAATACCAACTGAACGTAAATACTCAGGTAAATCCCCTAAATTATTGGGATTGTCTACGCTTTGAGGAACGTATGCTTCTGCCGTCAAAGCCCCTCCTGCTCCACCAACTAATAACGCACTTAAAGCCAACAACGTAATTGTACCAACGATTTTTTTCTTCATAAACGACTACTCCCTTTCCTTTTGATAATTTAAGGATAGCAAGTAGTTATTAACTCCACCTGTCCATAATATGAACAAATTATTAAATAATAATCATTATAATAATATTTAATTATAACTAATAACAATTTATTTATAGAGGAAGAGAAAACAAAAGAACGTTGGGGGACGTTCTTTTGTTAAATAAGAGAGAAGACAAGAGACTTTTAGAAAGTAAAGGCTGGATGATATGTGCCTTGGTAAGGTTCATGTTCCACGAACACTTGAATATCATTACCAGCATTATCTTTACCCATTCGAGTATACGTAAATCGATCATTGTTTAGTTCCGTTAATTCTAGCGCCGCGCCGTAACGATTCGTACCAATAGATACATGGGCCCGAATCTTGTTATTGTCCACCACTTGGAAGTACCCAAAGTCGCCGCGGGTTTCACCTGTTTGTAAATTGAAAAATTCATATTTACTTGTGTTTGGATCAAATTTCGCTAAACTAATGAAATTTTGATTGGCCGCTGTCACATCATTACCGTTTTTATCTACGACTTTTGTGCCATTCCACAAGGTTGTTCCTAAAATTTTATCCCCTGATTTATTTGTCACAATTTTGCCAGTTTGATTGGTTAATGCTTCACGTCCATTTGTAAAAGCTAATTTTTTCCCATGATAAGGGATGTGTTCCACGTAAACTTCAACATCATTCCCCAGTTTATCTTTCCCTAAACGCTTGTAAGTAAATTTGTCTTTACTCACTTCGGTTAAATCCACTACGGCTTGATAATTTTGTGTCCGCGAAATTAAAATTCGTTTTGTGCCATCACCTGTCACAAAAAATGTTCCTTCGTCACCACGGGTTTCCCCAGTATTTTTGTCGAAAAACTCGTAAAAACCGGTTTCACCATCATATTTTGCTAAACCAATAAAATTAGCATTTTCTGCCGTTAAATCATTACCAGCAGCATCATAAACACGGGTTCCTTGCCAGTCCGTGCCAGATAAAATCTTAGTCGCCTTGTCGCCTCTTGTTTGGCCATTGTTTTGATGTTTGCCTAAATTTGCTGTAGCACTATTTGGATTGGCTGCATGATCTGCAAATGCTGGACTTGCATAACCTGCTATAAGTAACGTACTTAATGTTACTAAAGTAATCGAACTTAATACTTTCTTTTTCATAAAGCATCGCTCCTTTTCTTTGATAAACCTATCTTAACAAACGATTCTAAACTACCACTGTCAGAAAAATGAACAATTTATAAACGATTAAAAACAACTATAAACTATTTTTTTGTTAAAAATGAAGCGGTCAAAAGAATCCTTTACTTCCTTTTGACCGCTTCATCCACTCGTGATTGACTAATTAGAACGTGAAGTCTGGCGTAAAGTCTCCTTCATATGGTTCATGTTCTACAAAGACTTTAATTTCTTTGCCATTGTTGTCTTTACCCATTCGTGTATACGTAAAACGTTTATCATTTAATTCTGTTAATTCTAATGCAGCTCCATATTTATTGTCACCAATTGAAACGTGAGCACGGATTTTGTTATTATCAATTACTTGGAAGTAACCAAAATCTCCACGTGTTTTACCCGTTTCTAAATCAAAGAATTCATATTTACTTGTTTTATTATCAAATTTCGCTAAACTAATAAACATTTTATTTGCTTCAGTAACATCGTTACCGTCTTCATCTAAAACTTTCGTGCCATTCCATAATGTGGCCCCTAAAATGTCATCCCCAGGTTCATTGGTAACAATCTTGCCAGTTTCTGTTTCTAAATCTTTACGGCCGTTCGTAAAGGTTAATTTCTCGTCAGAATAAGGGATATGTTCTACAAAGACTTCTACATCTTTCCCGTCTTTATCTTTACCCATTCGCTTATAGGTAAATTTATCTTTCGTCACTTCCGTTAAATCGACCACCGCTTGATAGTTTTGTGTATCCGAAATTAAGATACGCTTTTCGCCATCGTCTGTCACAAAGAATGTGCCTTCATCGCCACGGGTTTCACCTGTTTCTTTGTCGAAAAATTCATAAAAACCTGTTTCACCATCATATTTTGCTAAACCAATAAAATTAGCATTTTCTGCTGTTAAATTATTATTATTTTTGTCGTAAACTTTTGTGCCTTGCCAATCAGTACTGGATAAAATTTCTGTTAATTCTTGTCCTTTTGATTGCTCTTTAGCTGCTTCTGCTGAACTAGAGACTGCAGTGCTTGAGCTAGCTGCACTTGATTTATCTGTTGCAGAGTTGGCTCCGCCAGCACAGCCTGCAATCAACAACGTACTAAAGGTTAATAAGGTAAGCGCACTAAAAACTTTTTTCTTTTTCATGGTTGGTAATCCCCTTTTTTCTTTTTGATATATTTAGAATAGCAAAGCCTTATAAACTCCTACTTGCCGAAAAATGAACAAATTATAAACAAATGAAAAAAAGTTAATAACAATACTAGCTTTTTTTTGTTCACTTGTAATACACTATAAGTAAGAAATAGATTAAAACCACTAGGAGGGACGCTTTTGACCATTAAACGCCGCTTTTTTATTTCTTATATTAGTGCCATCATTATTACTTTAGCCTCTGTTTTAGCTGTTTTATCCTTAGCTTCTTACATCACATTAGGAACTGTCCCCAGTTTGCCCCAAGCTTACCGAATGATGAATAAGCAACGACCATTGACCGCTAACGAAGAAGAAAGTTATTTGGCCTTAGATCAACTGCTAAAAAAATCACCGAAATTACTAGATACACCTTTGAGTAAAGAATTAAAGGAAACGATTCAAACAATTGAAGCAAAAGGATTAAGTGTGATTATTCGAAAGAATGCACGGTTTCCTTATTATTCGGATAATTTAGTAGAAAAATCTTTGTCTGTACATATTCCAAACTACGAAATGAATAATATTATGCCAACTGGCACACTGGATAATGCAGGGCGTCTATATCATTATGTCAAATCCGATTTTCATTATTTAGATGGTTCTAACGGGAGCTTTATTGTCTTGAAACGCGAAAGCAGCCTTTTTGAATTCTTCACACGCTGGATTATCTGGATGATTTTGTTAATTATCCTTGTAGCAATTGCGGCAGCTTGGCTCATTAATAAGCGCTTAACCAAAACCACTATCGAGCCATTAGAAGCATTAGAAAAAGCGACTAAAACATTGGGTAAGGATGCCCAAAAAGAAAATCCATTTACGCCAACTAGCCACCAAACCGTCTCAACAGAAGTCAAACAGCTCCAACTTAGTTTTGAACAAATGTGGCAAGATTTAGAAGAAGCCAATGCGGAACGCGAAAAATATGAAGCTAATCGGAAAGAATTAATTGCAAATATTTCTCATGACTTAAAAACACCAATTACTTCTATTATTGGTTACGTTGAAGGTTTGATGGATGGCGTTGCCAATACTGAAGAAAAAAAACAGCGCTATTTAACGGTCATTCATGAAAAAAGTTTAGGCCTCAATGATTTAATTGAAGAATTATTTTTGTATTCTAAATTAGACCTAGACCGTGCTGTCTTTACAATGGAAAAGACCAATTTCACTCGTTTTATTGCACATATTCTTGAAGAATACCGTTTGGAACAAGAACTCGTAATCACTTCTGTACTTCCCACCGAAGCTTTATACGTTCAAATGGATCCCACGCAGATGAATCGCGTGATTACCAATCTAATTCAAAATAGCATTAAATTTGCGGATCCCACTAAAGAACAACTAGCCTTTACGATTTCTTTAACGCATAATCAAACAGACTTAGTTTTAACCATTACAGATAACGGCATTGGTATCGATAAAAAAGAATTACCTTATTTATTCGAACGCTTCTATCGTGTAGACAAATCTCGAACCCCAACAGTTAAAGGAAGCGGCTTGGGATTAAGTATTGTCAAACAAATTATTGACTATCATCAGGGAACAATCACTGTCACAAGTAAAAAAGGAGACGGCACCAACGTGATAATTACGCTGCCGTTGTTGGAGGATGAAAAATGAAACCACATGTATTAATTATTGAAGATGATCCAAGCATTGCTGATTTGCAAAAAGATTATTTAGAAATTAACGATATGACTGTCACAATTGAACATGATGGAAAAAAAGGATTGGAAGCAGCTTTAAATGAGCCCTTTGATTTAATTATTTTAGATGTGATGCTGCCAACTATGGATGGTTTTGAAATCTGTCGTGCAATTCGAAAAAAAAAGCAAACGCCGATCATGATTGTTTCGGCTAAAAAAGAAGATATTGATAAAATTCGTGGGCTTGGCTTAGGTGCGGATGATTATATAATCAAGCCGTTTAGTCCCAATGAATTAGTCGCTCGAGCAAAAGCCCATATGAACCGTTATCAATTGTTAAGCAAAGCAGAACAACCACCACAATTACTAAAAATCAATGAAATCGCTGTCGACACTGCCGCCCACAAAGTGTTTGTTTTAGAAAATGAAGTTATTTTTACAAGCAAAGAATACAAATTGCTGGTTTTCTTGATGGAACATCCTAACCGTGTGTGGAATAAAGAAGAACTTTTTGAAAGTGTCTGGGGGTTTGATGCCTTAGATACTGAGGTTTCGACTGTCGTTGTTCACATTAAACGGATTCGGGAAAAATTAAAAAAAGCCAATCTTTCTGACTCTCCAATTGAAACACTCTGGGGAAGTGGCTACCGCTTCAATCGATAAAGAGAGCAAAAATAAGTCGGAGCCTATTTCTAGGCTCCGACTTATTTTTTTATTAATTTACACGAGAAAATTTTTGATAAAGTTGGTTGAAAACAATCATAAACTGTTCAATTTCTGCCATTGTATTGCTTTCATCTAAACTAATGCGCACAGCGGAAGTCGCTAATTCCCCTGGCACATGCATGGCATACAAGGTGCTGCTAGCCATTTTTTTTCGGCTAGAACAAGCACTCGTGGTCGAAATATAAATCTGTTTTTCTTCCAATGCATGGACCAGCACTTCGCCACGAATCCCTTTCAAAGCAAAACATAAAATGTGTGGCGCAAAATGTTCATTATCTTGTGAAAAAACAGTCACATTTTGAAATTCTTCTAGCGCCTTTAATAAATAACTCCGTAATGTCGCCACATGTTGCGGCCGTTGTTGTTCGTTCTCTAAATGCAAACGCAACGCTTTGGCCATTGCCACAATTGCTGGTACGTTTTCTGTCCCACTGCGTTGGTTGTTTTCTTGCCCGCCTCCTGTTAAAAGCGGCGCTAAACGTTTTCCTTGTTTCCAATACATAAAACCAATGCCTCGTGGTCCATGAAATTTATGTGCAGAAAACGTTGCAAAATCCACCCGATCCGTTAACCACTCTGAGTAATTAACTTTCCCAATTGCTTGAACCGCGTCTACATGAAAATGAATTTTAGGAAACTCTGCTAAAACCTCGCTGATTTCTTTAATTGGTTGAATCGTTCCCACTTCATTGTTCACTGCCATAACAGAAACCAAAATCGTTTCTTTTCTAATTAATTTCTGTAGTTCCTCGACTTTCACACGACCTTCTTTATCCACTGGCGCATAAGAAAGTTCAAAACCTAGTTCGACTAATTGTTCCGCTGTTTCTGTAACTGCTGGATGTTCCACTGCAGAAATAATAATATGATTACCAAATTCTCGTTTTTCGATTGCCGTTCCTTTTAAAACCCAATTATCTCCTTCAGTTCCGCCACTTGTAAAATAGATTTCATTTGCTGAAACATTGATTAGCTCTGCAATCTGCTTCCGTGCTTGTTGTAAGAGCCGATTTGCTTGGCTGCCTAAGTCATGTAGGCTAGACGGATTGCCAATAATCCGCTGACTGGTTTTTACATATGTATCTAAAGCCTGGGGGTAAATCGGTGTAGTTGCACTATTATCAAAATAAATCATTTGTCACCCTTCTTTTTTAAAATTCTTTCCCATTATATACTTTCTAAAGTATCACTTCAAGTCACCCCCACGCCATAAAAAACAGAGGCTTGTCTGTCGACAAACCTCTGTTTAGTGATTGTTTAATTAAATTGCTGTTAAATTAGGGTTATTGATATTTTTAAAATAAAAATCTTCGATTCGTTTGAACGCCCCTGGCTCAACAGCTTCCAATGCCGTTCCAATTTCATCTAATGCATCTTGATAACGGAATTCTGTCGAGAATAAATACATGCTTTTATCTAAAGCCGTTCGGATGTTCTCGTGAGTATGACGATAACGGTTTGCATATTGCATCATTTGTTCTGTCAGAGCTGCTGCATTGACTAAATCTTTTGTTTTCTTATCTAATAACTCTAAATCATCTTCGCATAAGTCACACAAACGATTGATTTCATCCATGTTAATGCGCATTTTATTTAAGGCTCGGCTTAAATCTTCAATTCGATCCGTTGCCACATAGAAAAATTCTAAGTAATCAGCAGACAAACCTGGTAATCGTTGCTTTTCAACATACCGTTTGATACTCCGTAAACGGAATTCGTATTCGTCGACTTTTTCTTGGGCGACTTTTTCGCCTTTTCTTAGTTCTTTCAATGAAGCATCGATTTCTAATTGTTGATTTTCAATATCATCTAAAATCTTATAGCATTCTTTATAGAACGCTTGAATTTCAGAATAAGGAACGGTATGTTCTTTCATTCGAGGTTCCAAGTCTTTTTGACGGCGAATAATTTCTTCAATTTCCGTTTGGAAGCCACGACTACGTCCTAGCTCGTTGTTGTTTAAGGTATAGCTTTGTGATACATGGTCCAATTCAATCATTAATTGACGGTTATTTTTTAAGGAATGAGAAATATAATCATCAATAATTTTTTGATTGGTCACGACATATTTCTTCGCTTCAATTTCACGTTCCATCACTTCATATAATGCATCAATCGCCGTTGCTGTGTCGCGGTTCGCAACCTCTACTGCGGCAATCTCTGTTTTTTCTAAATCAGCCATTGAATTCTCGACACGTTTTTTCGCATGTTGAATTTCTTCAGCAAAGTTTTGTTCAGGGAACACATAATCGTCAGCTAATAATTGGTTGTAGCCTTCTTCGATTTCTTTTAATTGATCTGGGAAAGTTTCATTTAATTCTTCATACATTGGTGGAATCCGTTTCATTAAGTCTTCCAATTCATACGTATGACGTTCCGCATCTTCTAGGACTTCTCGAGCCTCGATTGGGTCCCCCGATGTATTTAGTGTGACAAATTGTGTGAATTCAATTTCGACGTTTCTTAATTGTTTTTGGATTTCGGAGTAAGCTGGACCAAAGCTAGCTTTATCATCTTTTAGTGATTTACTTAATTCTTCATAGACATCCAAAGCTTTTTGAACTTCTAATGAATTTCGCTCTTCACTTTCACGTAATTCTTTCAAGCCATTACGAATGACTTCCACTTCGGCTTCCATTTCGGTCATCGTTTCATTCGCTTCCACGACTGCTTTCTTCGCTTTCATGAAACGGAAAATTTCATTTTGATTTTCGACTTCATAAATTTGACTCTCTAGTTCGGCGAAAGAACGCGTCGATAGTTCTACCCAACGTTGATTCCATTCACGGAAACTATTTTGACTCTGTCCAACTAGATGCATTTTTTTAATGTCATCGATTTCTTCAAAGACTGGCAAGTCAAACAGGGCTTCTTTACGAACTTCTAATTCATCTAATTGTTCTTGATTTTTTTTGCGCATAAAATAACCAATTAAGTATAGCACCGCAGCAATAATAACGATTACTAGTACTAAAATGATAATCCAATTATTCTTCATTTTGGCTCCTCCGATAATTTTTCTATAATAAAAGAAAGGTTGTTTGTTCTCTTCACACGGTTATCTATTGTTCCTGACCCTTGAAAAAGGGCATTCTTGCAGAAATACCTATAGAAAATTATAGCACAAACTGTATATTCATTCACTAGTTATAACAAACTTTTTTAAGAAAACCCGCGATCTTCTTACGAAGGGGTTGATTCACTGCTTTCATCGATCCGATTTTCACTAATTTTTTTACAAATATCACTTAGTTGTGTTAAGAAGGCATCCGCTTGACTTTGATCCATCCCAAAGTGTTCATCGCGCATAGCCCAAACTTCTAGCCCAGCTTCTTTGGCAGAGGCAATGCCTTTTTCTGAATCTTCAATGGCTATACATTCCTGTGGCGCAACAGCTAATTCTTGTAACGTGTGCAGATAAATATCCGGCGCCGGTTTACTTTCTTCGAAATCTTCCCCACTCACGACCGCATCAAAATAACTACTTAATTGCCCCACTGTCAAAACCTCTTCAATTGCGTCTTTTGTGGAAGAAGAAGCTAATCCGATTTTATAGCCTTGTCTTTTTAAAAATTGTAAAACACGTTTCGCATTTTCATCAAGCACAGCTAAATAATCTATCGGATGCGCTTTTTTATAGGCTATGTATTGTTCATTTAAAAAAGCAATATCTAGCTCTTTTTTGTTGACTTGTTCAATCTTTTGCCATAATGAACGCATATCCGCACCGACTAATTCTGGCAAGGTTAGGCCCTCAATGGTCAAATCAAATTCCGCTAAAAATGCTTTACGTCGCTCATAATAATAAGCTTCGCTATCTACTAGGACACCGTCCATATCAAAAATAATGGCAGTTTTGGATTCTGTCATACTATTTAACTCCTTCGTTACGACTCATATCTTTACAGTTTAACAAAATTTTAAGGAAAAATGAAGAACAAATATTTTCATGATTTCCTAACTTTCTGAAAATAAGTGGTTGCTTTTCTAAATGTTTTTCGGTATCCTTTTACTAATCTACAAATGAGAAAATAATTAAAAACAGGAGTGATAAACGTGAACGTAGTTAAATTCGGCGGTAGCTCGCTAGCATCAGCACCACAGTTACAGAAAGTCTTACAAATCGTCAAGGAAGAGCCGCGCCGAACGTTTGTCGTTGTATCCGCTCCTGGAAAGCGAACCCCGCAAGATATTAAAGTGACTGATTTATTGATTCAATACTATCAGCGCTACTTAAATAATGAGGAAATTGAATCGACAATCTCTGCCATCATTCGTCGTTATGAAGATCTTTTTGATGAATTACACTTGGATAAAGCAGTTTTAGCTGATATTGCTATTTCGATTCGCCAATTAGCCACTTTACCAAAAGAAAACAATGCTTTTTTATTTGACTATTTTTTAGCTAGCGGCGAGGACAATAATGCCAAAGTTGTTGCCAGTTTTTTCAAGCAAAATGGCTTAGATGCTCGCTACATTAGTCCAAAAGAATTAGGTCTCCTAGTGACACCTGAGCCAGGCAATGCCCGCATTTTACCAAAAGCTTTAGAGAAAATTAGTGTCTATCGTGAGACTCAACAAATCTTGGTTATTCCAGGTTTCTTTGGTTATACAGAAGCCGGCGAAATTTGTACTTTTTCTCGTGGCGGTTCCGATATCACAGGGTCCATTGTTGCCGCAGGTGTTCAAGCAGATTTGTATGAAAACTTTACCGATGTGGACGGAATTTATGTCGCCCATCCTGGAATTATTGAACAGCCTCAAACGATTCAAGAATTGACCTACAGAGAAATGCGGGAGTTAGCTTATGCAGGCTTTGCCGTCCTCCACGACGAAGCCTTAATGCCTGCCTATCGCGCAAATATTCCAGTCGTTATCAAAAATACCAACAACCCACATCATCCTGGCACCCTAATTACCACCTCTCGCAAAGTGAAGCATGCTCCTGTTGTAGGAATTGCTAGTGATCAAGGGTTCGCAAGTATTTACATTAGTAAGTATTTAATGAATAGAGAATTAGGTTTTGGGCGACGGCTCTTAGAAGTACTAGAAAAATTAGCCTTGAGCTATGAGCATATGCCCTCAGGAATTGATGACATCACGATTGTTTTAAGAGAAGACCAGTTAACAACTGAAATTGAAAATCGACTGATGGCTCAACTCCAAGAAGTTTTAGCGCCTGATGAGTTACGCATCACGCATCATCTTTCTATGATTATGATTGTCGGGGAAGGCATGCGCCAACGAATTGGGGTTACTGCTGAAAGTACAATGGCGTTAGCCAAAGAAAAAATCAACTTAGAAATGATTAACCAAGGATCTTCGGAAGTAAGTATTATGTTTGGTATCAAAAAAGAACAAGAGGAAAAAGCCATCAAAGCCTTATATCGGACGTTCTTCCATGATTAATGAAAAAGACGAATGAGTTTTCTCATTCGTCTTTTTCATTGGTTTCAGTAATTTTCAATTGGCGTTGAATTTCCGCTTTAATTTTAGCTTCTGGCGCAAAATCTTGTTCCCAATTTTCAGGTTTCAATACTTTATTTGTTTCTGGATCATAATGTGGCTGCCCATCTGGAAATAATTTCCCCATATTGGCTTGATGAACGATTTCAATAATTTTTGTTGGATTGACGCCCATTAAGCAAAACGAACCATAAGTAAAATACAATAAATCAACTAGTGCATCCACTTCCTCCACTAAAGGATCAGATACTGGTTTGCCTTTCGCCAAGACTTTCTGCTCTGCTTTATCGACAGATTTTTTTAATCCGTTGACCAATTGTTGAAAAAGCACTTGGTCATTATCAGCAGCACTATATAAAAATTCTACAAGTTCTTCGACTTTAAACTCTGCTCGTCGACTGGCTAGCTCTGGCGAAAAAGCAGTTGGTTGCTCTGGTTGTTGTGGATTAAAAACCTCGTGGAATGCACAAGCCATTTCATAAGGGGATTGCTTTTCAGACATTCAGCTACCTTCTTTCTCAAAATAAATCTAATTGTTTTGGATTCAAATCATCGTAACTCAAATTCAAGACTTTTTGCATCTGTAGAGCGTTTTCTGCGGCATCGCCGCCAGAATTATTATTAAAAATTACGCCCACTTCTTTAGCTTCTTGCGACATTTTTAAAACAGCTTCGCTTAAATCAGCGATTTCCTGCGTATTATAATGATAAAGGGTTCTTTTTTTTCGCCACTCTGCATCATTGGCTAACCAGCCAGCCGCATTACGTCCGTGAAACCGGAAGAGCACGAGATTAGGATTAGTTACATAAGGATAAAAGGGCACTGGATTCGTAGGAATCTGCGGTTCATCTACAATCACAAGTGAAAATTGATTTTCTTTCATAAATTGCAACATTTGTTTTACAAAGTTTGGTTGATACCATGAATTATTTCGTAATTCAATGGCGATGGGTAGGTCTTTAAACCAGTGACGAATTTTTTGCAAGTAAGCGACATTTTCTTTCGTACAACCAAATGTTCCTGAAAATTGTACCAGAAAGGCAAATAATTTTTTACTTTCAATTAATGGGGCCATACTTTCTAAAAAGGCGGTAATCATTTCTTCTTCACTTGCATAATAGGTCTGCCACTCACCTTGACAACTGATTCCACTATAAACTTTCATGACAAAGCGAAAGTTTTCGGGAACTGCTTTGACCCATTCAGCTACCCGTTCTTTGGGAGGAATCCCGTAATACGCCGTGTCCATTTCAACTAGCGGTAAATGACTGGCATATTCATAAAGCGTGGCCCGTTTTTTTCCAGTTAAATAGTCGTGTTCACTAAAAGATGTTAATCCTAAGCGAATCATGTCCTTCCTCCTCTGCGTAACTTTTTATTTTCTAAACCGTCATCTTAACTTAATTGGTCCAATCGATATTCGCTTCACAATAGGTTTGACCATCAATCCGAATCTCATGGCGCGTTTTCAACTGATTTTCTTGTTCGACAATTTCGTAATGACTTTCGACTTCTTGGCCATATTCTACTTCTTTGTCAAATTTCACAAGAATTTTTTTCGGTTGATGCGTTGTTAAAAAGTCATAACCTAACACATCCAATAACCAATTAAAGTAAATCGCATTATTAACATGTTGATTGCCATCAATATCAAAAAAACGCACACGATAAGGTAAAAAGTTCCCCTCTGTGACCTTTTCAATTTTTTCATGGCGATAAATTTTAGTGATTTTTTCAGAATCAAAAGGTGCAATAATTTCTGGTAACACACTACTGATTTTCCGATTTTTTTGATCCATTAAGACAAAGGTTGATTTCACAAAGACACATTCATTGCCTTCTTCATCATGAACCCAAAAGTTACGATAACAAAAATATTTGTTATAACTCATAGCTTGCGTTGTAATTGCTACTTTTTCACCAACTTTTGGTAAGCGGTGAATCTCTATTTCATAATTGGTGATGACCCAGCCTAGACCAAATTGAGCGACATAAGCCGCATCTCTTCCTAGTAATTCTGTTTGTTCTTCTGATACTTTAATGACAACCGCTAACAAAGCCGGTATCTTCATTGCACCAGTAAAATCGCCGTCATAGTAGGCAACTTCATAAGAGGATGTATGTTTTTTTCCCACGAAATAATCTCCTTTTTCCAATGGCTACTTTCGTGTCATTGTTTCTTCTTAAAAGTATACCACGTGATTTCTTCAATTGCGATTCCGAATGAAAAATTAACAAAACTTTGAAAAACACTATTATTTATATTATTTAAAAACATTCTTAATATTACTTAAAAAATATTGTTTTATTTTTAAAAATAACATTTCTTATTATTTGTATCCGAAAGATTATTATGTTATATTCCTATCTGTAAGCGCATACAAAATAATTTTTTAGGAGGTTTTTTTCGTGAAAAAGAGTTTATTAACAATCGTCCTGGCTTTTAGTTTTGTTTTAGGTGGCGCTGCATTGGCCCCTACTGTTTCGGAGGCTCATGGTTACGTAGCAAGTCCTGGAAGTCGTGCTTTCTTTGGTAGTTCTGCTGGTGGTAACTTAAATACAAATGTTGGTCGTGCACAATGGGAACCTCAAAGTATCGAAGCGCCCAAAAATACGTTTATTACTGGTAAATTAGCCAGTGCAGGTGTCTCAGGTTTTGAACCTTTGGATGAACAAACAGCTACTCGTTGGCACAAAACAAACATTACAACAGGTCCCCTTGACATCACTTGGAACTTAACTGCCCAACATAGAACTGCTTCTTGGGATTACTATATTACTAAAAATGGCTGGAATCCCAATCAACCATTAGACATTAAAAACTTCGACAAAATTGCTTCAATCGACGGCAAACAAGAAGTTCCTAATAAAGTTGTTAAACAAACAATTAATATTCCGACAGACCGCAAAGGTTATCATGTCATTTACGCTGTCTGGGGCATTGGTGATACGGTGAACGCCTTTTACCAAGCGATTGATGTGAACATTCAGTAAAAATACTCACATCTTAAACTAAATTAAAGGAGTTCTCAAAAAATGAAGCTAAAAAAAATAATTCCTGCTTTTCTCCTTCTTTCAACCGTTGCAGTTGGCTTGTGGTTAACGCCTACTCAAGCTTCTGCAGATGCTGCGGATACGATGGTAGATATCTCTGGCAAAAAAGTGTTGGTTGGATATTGGCATAACTGGGCCTCAAAAGGACGCGATGGTTACAAACAAGGAACATCAGCATCACTAAACCTTTCAGAAGTAAATCAAGCCTACAATGTCGTACCGGTTTCCTTCATGAAAAGCGATGGCACGACACGGATTCCTACGTTCAAGCCTTATAACCAAACGGACACTGCCTTCCGACAAGAAGTCGCACAATTAAATAGTCAAGGTCGCGCAGTTTTATTGGCACTTGGTGGAGCAGATGCACATATTCAATTAGTCAAAGGCGATGAACAAGCCTTTGCGAATGAAATCATTCGTCAAGTGGAAACATACGGCTTTGATGGTTTAGACATCGACTTAGAGCAATTGGCGATTACTGCTGACGACAACCAAACCGTCATCCCTGCTACGTTGAAAATAGTCAAAGACCATTATCGAGCACAAGGAAAAAATTTCATCATTACGATGGCACCAGAATTCCCTTATTTAAAACCTGGTGCCGCTTATGAAACATACATTACTTCCCTAAATGGTTATTATGATTACATTGCCCCACAATTATATAACCAAGGCGGCGACGGTGTCTGGGTTGATGAAATTATGACTTGGGTTGCTCAAAGCAACGATGCTCTAAAATACGAGTTCCTCTATTATATGTCTGATTCATTAATCCATGGCACGCGCGGCTATCTACAGATACCAAACGATAAATTAGTCCTTGGTTTACCAGCAAATCGGGATGCTGCTGGTAGCGGCTATGTCGTTGAGGCTACCCCTGTAGCCAAAACTTTTGATCAGTTAGCAAAAGACGGTAATCCTATCCGTGGCTTAATGACTTGGTCTGCAAATTGGGACGTTGGTCAAGATGTCAACGGCAAGTCCTACAACAATGAATTTGCGACACGTTATAGTAACCTTGTAAAATAAAAGCTATTTTGAGACAGAACACCGCACTTGGTTCTGTCTCTTTTTAAATTTTACTCACCTGTCTTTCAATAATCCAAACAATGTTCTCTCGCCTTCTAACCAATTAATTTTAAACCAATCACAGAAACAATGATTAAAAAAATAAAAAATATCCGTCGTAGGTCTTTTGATTCACCTAAGAGCATTCCTAAAATAGCGCCTCCTGCTGTACCAATTCCTGTCCAAACCGCATAAGAAACGCCCATCGGTAATTGTCTCATCCCTAAATATAAGAATAAGAAACTACCACTAAACGCTAGAATTAAAATTAACAATGAACGTAAGTCTTTTTTTGTTGTAAATAGTTTAATTGAACCTACGCCAAAAATTTCAAAACAGCCTGCAATAACTAAGTATAACCAACTCATCTTGTTTCCTCCTCTTTATTTCCAGTTACCATTTTTAAGCCAATTACACCTATTAATAACAGCAACAGAAAAAGAACTTTTCCTATGCCCAATGGTGTGTGGAATAAAAAATGATCTGTCACAATAGTTCCAGCACTACCTAAGCCAACAAATACAGCATAGGCTGTACCGACTGGCAATTCTTCTCCTGCTTTAATCAGCGCATAGAAACTGATAAAGATTGCGATTACTGTCCCTAAAATCTCCCACCATGTTGTGCTATGCTTCATGCCAATGACCCAAATCACTTCACAAAAAGCGCCAAAAATAACTTTTAACCAAGCTTTACTCATCTTGTTTCCCTTCCCTTCCAAACAAAAAAAGTGCCAACAAACAGTTCAGCTATGGCCTAAGAACTGTTCATTAACACTTTAGTCGCAAGCATCCGGCGATGTTTACGAAAGTTTATGTATTAAAATATCTCAGGCTATTATATTCTTATTTTTTTAAAAAATCAACTAAAAAATAATAGTTCGAATTCGAGACATTTCTTTTGCATTTTTAGGACTAATCATTTAAACTTACTTTTAGTAAGTTAATTAATCAAAAAATTATTTTTCTTTTAGGAGGATTTTTATTATGAATACACAAATTTTAGGTTTACACCACGTCACTGCCATGACTTCAAGTGCCGAAAAAATTTATCACTTTTTCACCGATATTTTAGGTCTACGTTTAATTAAGAAGACTGTCAACCAAGACGATATTGAAACATATCATTTATTTTTTGCTGATGATGCCGGCTCTCCCGGAACAGATATGACTTTCTTTGACTTCCCAGGCTTACCTAAAGGAACCAAAGGAACCAATACAATTTCTCGTACTTCCTTCCGTGTAAAAGATGATGCTGCTTTGGATTACTGGGTATCACGCTTTAATGAATATGCAATTGATCATGGAGAAATTCAAGAACGTTTTGGTAAAAAGTATTTAGAATTTGAAGACTTTGACAATCAACGTTACCAACTTATTTCTGATGAAAAGAACCAAGGTGTTGCAGCCGGCACGCCTTGGAAAAAATCTAACGTCCCTAGTGAACATGCTTTAATCGGCTTAGGACCAGCCTTTGTAACTGTCGAAAATTACGAACATCTGCAACTAGTTTTAACTGAAGTTTTAGGGTTCAAATTGATTGATGCTGAAGGTAGTTTTCATTTATTTGAAGTTGGCGAAGGTGGGAATGGTGCCAGCATCATCGTAGAGCATCGGGAAGATTTGCCAGCGGCTCAAGAAGGCTACGGCAATGTCCATCACTTAGCCTTGCGCGTTGCCGATGAGGAAGCACTACGTTTCTGGATTGAAAAAATTAATCGTTTGGAATTTCCTAATTCTGGCTTTGTGGAACGTTTTTACTTTAAATCTGAATATTTCTTGGCAGCAACACATGTTTTATTTGAACTGGCAACCGATGGTCCTGGATTTTTAGAGGATGAAACCTATGAACACGCTGGCGAAAAATTATCATTACCGCCATTTTTAGAACCAAAACGGGCAGGGATTGAAGAATTTGTGCGTCCTTTCGATACTTCAGATGCGAATGTTCAAAGAAATTAGTATTTTTTCTAGGAGGCTCCTATGATTCATTACAATAGTAACGAGTTATCTGCAAAAACAGCGTATAAATTTTTATCAGGAAGTATTATTCCTCGGCCAATCGCTTGGGTTACAACACAAGATACAGCTACAGGTGTCGTCAACGCTGCTCCCTTTAGTTTCTTTAATGCGGCGGCAGCTGAAATTCCTTTAGCAACGTTGTCCATTTTACGACCAGACGAAGAGCCTAAAGATACGGCACGAAACATCTTGGCTACTAAAGAACTTGTCATCCATTTCGTTAACGAAGACGTTCTTACTCAAATGAATCAGACTTCGGCGTCTTTAGCAGCAGAGATCAGTGAAATTGACACATTTGGTATTGAAACCATTGCCAGCCAGACTGTTGCTGTTCCAGCAATCAAAGCCGCGCCGATTCGGATGGAAGCTCGCTTACATCAATATGTACCTATTGCTAACCATGAAGGTCAAATTATTACGGATTTATTCATTGTAGAAATTACCGATTTCTATTTTGATTCAGCCGTTTTCGATGAAGAACATCAGTACATTTTACCTGAAAAACTCCAACCGATTGCTCGTTTAGCAGGCAATGATTATACAACATTGGGCGAAATCCGTGAAGTTCGCCGCCCAACGTAAAAAGAAGGCCCCCGCCCTGACGGCGGGGGCCTTCTTTTTCTGTTTTATGCTAATGCGCCCATTGGATCCCAAGGTGCCAAAACAGTTGGCGCTTGTTCCCAAGCTTTTTTCTGTTCATCAGTTAATAAATCTTTGTGCACAACGATTTGATAAGTGTATTCGTCCATCCACGCATCGCTCATAACGAAGAAGCCATTTTCACCGACTTTTTCGCCCCAGCTATTTTCCACTTTCCATTTTGTTGTTTGACCATCAACGATATCAACACCTGTTAAAACCATGGCGTGTGTCATTAAGCTTTCACCAAAGTCTAAACGTTCTGCTTTAGTCATCGTAAAATCAATATCAAAAAGATCGTTCATATCGTAAACGTCTAATGCCATAATTCCTGTGTCACGTGTTGAAGATTGTCCGACATCACAACCAAACCAAACAGATTCGCCTTGTTCCAATTGTGCAGCAGCTAATTTTTTGAAAGCAGCCATTTCTACATTTAAATATTTAACTTCTTTGCCGCCGACAACATTCCCTAACATTTCAACAGTGTATGTTTTGTTGAATGGTTTATCTTCTGTAGGAGCATTAATAATACTTACATAATCATGTAAATTAACGCCAACGTATTTTTCAAAGAATGTTTGCGGTGTTAGATTTTGATCCAAATGATAATTTTTTTCTTCGTCACGGTATTCAAAATCAAAGGTTTCTGGCGGTGTTCCTAAAGAGATTGCTAAGAAATTATAAATTTCTTGTAACATTGCTTCTTTGTTTTTTTGGACTTCTTCAGCAGAAGCGCCTTTTTCAATTAAACTACGTAAAATTGTTGCATCTTTGCGTAATTTTTTATTTAAATAGTTGTTTAAATCACGTGAATTGGAACTGTTGCTGCTTTCAGGCATTGCCGTTTTAGGCACTACGCCATATTTATCAAAAATTGAAACGATCATATCCCATTGCCCACCATCTTGTTGTGGTGTCGCTAATAAAAAGGCCACTTTACGACTAGTCAACGGTTGATCGGCTGTTGCAATAATATTTTCATAGAAATAGTTTGATTTTTCATATTTATCCCAGAAAAATGTATAGTTTTGTGATAATTCAAAATCTTTTAATTGAAACGCATTTAACATTCTATGTCTAAATGTATTTAATGCCGCAAACATCCAGCAGCGACCGCTTTGTTTTTGATTGGCCACTTTTCCAGTAGCTAAGTCGACTGAAAAGACGGGTACGTTATTCACGGCTCCTTGTACAGATTCACCTGAAGCGCTGATACCATTTTTTACTACACTACGTTGTAAGGCATTTTGTTTATTATTGTTCAAGAAATCTTGATGGAATTTCTCTGTTAATTTTGGTTCAATTGCTGTCATATTTTCATCGTCCTTTCATTTTACGTTCTTCTTCATTATATGCTTCTCTTTAAACAGAAACAACCATTTACTCTAAATTCCTTGCTTTCCAACTCTTTTTGTATTAGGATATATAATACAGATAACACAAATAAGACAGGAGTGATTCGATGCTTTTAGAAATAGATGAACAAAGCGAACAGCCCATCTATCAGCAACTCATTGATCAAATCATTGTAGGCATTGCCAAAGGTGAACTGGTTCCCAATGAAAGTTTGCCTTCTATCCGACAATTGGCGGACGAAATCGGGGTCAATATGATGACTGTTTCAAAAGCTTATAATAAGTTAAAGCAATCAGGTTATATTGTGACTGACCGTCGTAACGGCACCAAAATTGCCGCAAAGTTACCTGCTACCGCTGTTTGGCAACAGCAATTGCATGAGCGTTTAGAACTTCTGTTGGCTGAAAGTTTTTTACATCAGCAATCCGAAGCAGAAATCCAAGCACTTATTCAGAAAATTTATCAAAATTTTGATTCGAAAGGGCGTGCATTATAATGGCGGTATTCTTTTATTTCATCCTAGTTTCTGTCGCTTTTTTTATGGCATTTACTATGGGGATTTATGCAAATCCTCACAAAAATATTATTTTGGAAAACACTTTACCAGAAGATAAACTACAAGATCCCAGCGTTCAAGCAATCCGAAAACGTTATAAAAAACGCTTGGTTCAACTAGCAGCCGTTTTTAGTGTTCTTAGTTTACCTTTGTTATTTATTCCTTATGATTCGATTTTGTTGTTTCTTTTTCTGTTACTTTTATTTAGTTTTATTGGCAGTGGCTACTATCTGCAAATCGTTTATATTCGCAAAATGGCCGCTTTAAAAATGCAAAACGGCTGGTTGCTACCTAAGCGTCCTCTCTTAATCGATACGCAATTAGTTTTAAATAAAAACCAGAAACTTATTTCATTTTGGTGGTTTTTACCTGCGATTATTCTTACTTTTGCTGGGGGCTTTTATTCCTTGCAAACGGCGATTGGTTCCTGGATTCTTTTCTTAATTACTGTTTTGATGTTAAGTTTGTTCATTGGCGGCTATTATTTTATCGCGCGCTTACCTGTCAAACCGCTAACTAGTGACTCAAAAATTAATCAGCAAATTAATGATTTATTTCGGCATCATTGGTCTGTTTTAATGGTTTTATCCGCCTTAGTTTTTGCACCGCTAACCATTTTACCAACTTTCACAATTGTAATTGATTATACGGTTGCGATGGCCCTTACTTTTTGTTATTTTATTCTTTTGTTTGTTTATGTAGGCTTTCTCTTCTACTACCTATTTTCAATGCGCAAAAAACAAGATCAATTCGTTTTACAGGCTGGCGATTATCGCTATGGGGATGATGATCAATATTGGCGGTATGGGATTTATATCAATCCAAAGGACCCCAAAATCATGGTTCCTGATCGCATTGGTATGAATTTATCTATTAACCTAGGACGGCCTGCTGGGAAAATTATTCTAGCCGCTACTGGTATTTTAACGATTGCGGTGCTGTTCTTTGCCACAGTGCCGATGTTTATAAATGATTTTTCTAGTCATGCCTTTCAAGCAACTATTGAAAATAAACAAATTGAGTTATCTGCCCCATTAGCAAAAACAAGGTCAATTCCTTTTAACCAAATCACTGCTGTTTCTTTGATTGATGACTTACCTCAAGAACGCATCCGCACAATGGGTGCTGCGACAGATAGTTACTTAACAGGAGAATTTAAAGTCGCTGGAAAACCTGCTTATTTACTAATTTATACAAAAAGTCATCCGATTCTGAAAATAGAAACGCGGAAGAAAGTTTATTATTATACTGCGCGTGATGGTCAAGAAACGACTAAGATTTATCAGGAAATCAAAGCCAAACTTCCATAACAAAAAAACAGGGCCTACTCATGATGGTAGGCCCTGTTTTTTGTTATTCGCTGACAACCTTGAATTTTGTATCTGCCAACGTGGTATTCAGTTCATCTTGGCTTACTTCACGATCTGCTGTCACAACGGCTGTTTGATCTGCCAAGTGAACCGCAACATTCGTTACGCCGTCAATTCCACTAAATTTTTCAGTGACCGCTTGAACACAGCCATCACATTTCATCCCATCAATTTTTACTGTTTTTTCCATTTCACTTCATCCTTTTCAATTTTATTTTTGACTTCCACTAGTTCTTTTCACCGTCGAAGGTTTAAATCCTTTCAATCGTAAGGCGTTTAGTAAGACAGAGACTGAACTAAAACTCATAGCTGCTGCTGCAATCATCGGACTTAACAAAGGTCCACCAAATAAGTGTAACACACCCATAGCCACTGGAATACCTAATGTATTATAGGCAAATGCCCAGAAAAGATTTTCTTTGATGTTTTTGATGGTCGCTTTACTTAATTCAACTGCTGTAGGCACATCCATTAAATCACTACGCATTAGCACAATGTCGGCCGATTCCATTGCAACATCTGTGCCTGAACCAATAGCAATCCCCACATCTGCTTGGGCAAGTGCTGGTGCATCATTAATCCCGTCACCCACCATCGCAACTTTTTTGCCTTCTGCTTGTAGTTTTTTCACTTCTAACGCTTTATCTTCTGGTAAAACTTCACTTAAGACACGATCGATACCTACTTGTTTCGCAATCGCCTCTGCAGTACGCTTGTTGTCTCCCGTAATCATTACGGCTTCGATCCCCATTTTATGCAAACGTGCAATGGCTGTTTGACTGCTATCCTTCACAGTATCTGCTACCGCAATGATACCCGCAAACGAACCATCTTTTGCCACAAACATTGGGGTTTTCCCTTCTTCTGCCAAACGATCCGCTTGTTGAACAAACGTTGATAGCTCGATTGCTTCTTCTTTCATTAATTTTATATTGCCCAAAAGTAGGACTCGTTCGTTGACTGTCACACGGATGCCGTGACCTGGAATCGCTGAAAAATCGCTTCCTTCTGCTAATGGCAATTGACGTTCTTTAGCCGCTCCCACAATTGCTTCACCTAGAGGATGTTCTGATCCTTGTTCTGCAGAAGCTGCTAATGTTAGTAACTCAGCTTCTGAAAGTGCTGAATCAGCAACTAAAATATCTGTAACCACCGGTTTGCCTTCTGTAATAGTCCCTGTTTTATCAAACACGATTGTTTGAATTTTGTGAGTGGTTTCTAAAGCATCCCCACTTTTAATTAAAACGCCATTTTCAGCGCCCTTACCTGTCCCCACCATAATCGCAGTCGGCGTTGCCAAGCCGAGCGCACAAGGACAAGCAATCACTAACACAGAAATAGTAATTGTCAAAGCGAAAATCCATGACTCTTGTCCTAAAAAGAACCAAGCCAAGCCAGAAAGAACAGCCAAACCAATGACGATTGGGACAAAAACACCCGAAATTTTATCAGCTAATTGTGCAATCGGCGCTTTTGAGCCTTGCGCATCTTCCACTAATTGAATGATTTGGGCAAGGGCCGTCTCTTTTCCCACTTTTGTCGCCTTGAATTGAAAGCTGCCATTTTTATTGATGCTAGCACCAATTACTGCATCACCGACTTTCTTTTCAACAGGCAAACTTTCGCCCGTTAACATGGCTTCATCCACAGAACTACTGCCTGAAACAATCACTCCATCAACAGGGATTTTATCTCCTGGGCGAACAATCACAATGTCATCCAACTGAACAGCATCAACTGGCACTTCAATTTCTGCGCCATCACGTAAAATATGAGCAGTTTTCGGCGCTAAACCCATTAATTTTTTTATCGCATCTGAGGTTTTCCCTTTTGAAACAGCTTCGAAATATTTTCCTAATGTAATTAAGGTTAAAATAACACCCGCTGATTCATAATAAAGAGCCATTGTAAAACTTGTGTCTCCTAAAAATATCATGACTGTGCCATATAAACTATACACAAAAGCAGCGCTGGTTCCTAAAGCCACCAAAGAAAACATATTCGGATGCCCTTTAAACAATGCTTTAAAACCAACTGTGAAAAATTCTCTGCCGACATATAGAACGGGTAAAGTCAAAATCAATTGAACCATTGCAAAGGTCATCGCATGTGTCATTGGATTCAAAAAATCCGGCAATGGTAAGCCTACCATATGTCCCATCGCAATATAAAGAAGGGGCACTGTAAACACCGCTGAGATCCAAAAACGTTGCCACATCTCAGCAATATGTTTTTGTTTCTTTTCACGATCTTGGTCCGCTGTTGCACCTGCAGCGACTTCTTCTGTCGCTTGATAACCTGCATCCGTAACTGCTTTGATAATTTCAGCACTCGTTACTTGATGGTCGTCATAACTAACCACCAGTTTTTCCGTGGCTAAATTAACAATCGCTTGTTGAACACCAGATAATTGGTTCACAGCTTTTTCAATCGTTTGGGCACAGGAAGCACAACTCATTCCTTCAATCGCAAACGTTCGTTGCTGGGCTGGGCTAATCGCCTTGTAGCCAGCATCTGACACAGCTTCCTTAATTTCTTCTTCTGTGACTTCCGTCTGATCATACGTGACACTTAATTTTTCCGTAGCTAAATTGACACTTGCCTTTGCCATCCCAGGTAACTTCGCCGTAGCCTTTTCAATCGTTTGGGCACAGGAAGCACAGCTCATCCCTTCAATATCAAACGTTTTACTTTCCATTTTTTTCACTCCTTTTTAAATTAAATGACATTGGCATTGACCAGGAATACAGTTGCAAGGGACGGATTCAACCGCCGTCTTGCGCTTCTCTTTTAATAGTTCCTCTAATCGATCCAAATCGTCATAACTCAACTGACTCTCTGTTAAAATTGTTTCCACCACGGAACCAACTTTACGGCTGCACACTTTGGCTAAAAGTTCATCTGCCACCGTTTCAACGCTCTGACGTTCTTCTACTAGCGGATAATAAATATATTTATTGCCTACTTTCTCCGTTCCAACTAACCCTTTATCTGTTAAACGACTTAGTAACGTCTTGACGGTCGTTGATTTCCATTCTTTCTTCTCATTTAAAAGTGTATGCACTTCACGACTCGTAGTCTTGCCTTGGGTCCAAATAACCCGCATGACTTCCCACTCTGCATCAGTAATTGTCGCTAATTTATCTTTTGCCATACTCGTTAAATTCCTCCTTCATCAATAAAAAAAGAGTTCAAGGTTGTCGACTACAAATGTAGTCGTTTATCTTGAACTCATCATATAGCTATTTTATTTTTTTGTCAACAACTTCTGCTCATCTTTTTTTATTGCAACGCAGATTCTTGTTTTTTAACAAAGTATTTCAATAAGAACGGTGCAACTAAGGTCGTTAAGATAATTACCACAATCATGCTCGTATAATACGCTTCTGAAAGTAATTTAGATTGGTAGCCAATTTGCGCAATGATTAATGCCATTTCCCCACGCGAAACCATCCCAGCACCGACCATTAAAGAACTTGTATTGGAGAAACCAACCATTTTCGCTCCCCAGGCGCCGCCCAGTAATTTCGTTAAAATCGCCATAATCGTCATTACCAAAATAAAAGGTAAATCTTTTCCTAACGTGTTAAATGTCACTGATAAGCCAATGCTGGCAAAGAAGACGGGAATAAACACGGCATAGCCAATAGCTTCAATATTGAAATCAATTTCTGTTTTTGCATCCGTTTGTCCCACAGCAATCCCTGCAAAAAAGGCACCTACGACAGAACTTAAACCAACTAAATCAGCCAAATAAGCCATGCCCAAACAGATAAT
Organism: Enterococcus sp. AZ035; assembly: GCF_050548325.1. NCBI lineage: Bacteria > Bacillati > Bacillota > Bacilli > Lactobacillales > Enterococcaceae > Enterococcus > Enterococcus sp. AZ035. Next base: position 247,599 of record NZ_CP172958.1, on the reverse strand, counting down.
CAATGACATGATAATCACAGACGACCCAATGTTCATTTTTTGACTTAAACGTAGTAAATAGGGAGCGATAAAGCGGACCAAAAAGAAAATCCCAATAAAGAATAAGCCTTGTTCAATTAACTTAACAATAAAGCTGACTTCTGTATTGCCGCCTGTACTTGCACCAATCATGCCGACAGCGACACTTAAAATAATCACGACCACGATATCGTCAACGACGGAAGCCCCAAGAATCGTTGCACCTTCTTTACTACTTAAAACATTCAACTCTCTTAATACTTCTACTGAAATGCTGACCGACGTTGCTGCTAAAACTAACCCAAGGAAAAAAGCTTCTTTCCAAGAAAAAGCAAACAGCTGACCAATCAACATAGTAAAACCAACCGGTAAAACGATCCCCAAAATAGCGACCATGACACTAGGTTTCGCATATTTTTTCAATAATTCCAATTCACATTCCATTCCAGCAATAAACATCAGCATAATGACACCAATTTCTGAAAAGTCATGCACAAACACATCTTGATGCACAATATTTAACATCGCTGGACCTAACACAATCCCTACTAGCAATTGCCCAATTACTGCAGGAATTCCTACTCTTTTACAAGCAACACCTGCTAAAGTCGTTGTAATTAAAATCAAACATAAAATACCTAAAAATTCCATTCTATTTCCCTCTTTCTCTATTAACCAATCATCACTGATTCTTTTGGATATTGAACTTTCGACTGACTTTCCAAGCCTTTCTTAATTAATGACAATAACACCGTGTACACACCCACACGACCGACGAACATTAGAAAAATAATCACCAGTTTACCAAAAACAGTTAAATCTGGTGTTAACCCCATTGTTAAACCGACCGTTCCAAATGCAGAAATCACTTCAAAAACGATATACTCAATCCCGTTTTTTAAAGGTAATGTTTCTGTAAACGAGAGAATAACCGAAGCAGTTACACATAAAAAAGTTGCCAAGAAGAACAAAGTAAACGCTTGGAGCACTACTCGCTCAGGAATTGTGCGTTCATGGAATTCCACTCGCTGTTTCCCTTTAAAAATTGCACGAAATTGTAAAAATAACACACCAAACGTAGTGGTTTTCAAGCCGCCAGCGGTTGATCCTGAAGTGCCACCAATAAACATCCACAAAATCGTGACAATCAGGCCTGGATTACTCATTTTCAAATAATCAACTGAATAAAAGCCAGCCGTTCTTGGTGTAACCGACAAGAACCAACTGTTGACAAGACGCTGCCAAAAAGACATGTCAGCTGGAAAATGGCGATATTCTGAAATGTAAAAAATAACGGTCCCTAAGACTAAAAAGGTGGCGGTCACCGTTAAAGCAAGGCGTGTATGAATACTAACACGGTGCTTAATTTTATTTTTATAGCCTTTAATCATTGCAAAAATATCGCGCCACACAATAAATCCTAAGCCACCAGCTATAATTAAAAAGCTAATGACTAGTAAAAGATAAGGCGAATTTTGATAAGGAACCATACTATCCCCTAGCAAATCAAAGCCAGCATTACAAAATGCCGAAACGGCATGGAAGAGACTAAAAAACATCCCTTTTTTCCACCCAACTGTTGGCACAAATTGAAAGGACAACAAGAAGGCTCCAAGTAATTGAATAATGGCCGCAAACTTCATAATATATTTCATTAAACGAAAAACTCCGGAAACTTCACTAACATTTAAAGCTTCTTGATACAACATCCGTACACTTAGTGACGCTTTTTTCCGTAGCAAACTAAAGAAAATCGTGGCAACGGTTAAAAAGCCTAAGCCGCCTAATTCAATCAAAATCATAATAATAACTTGCCCGGTAGGACTCCAATGTTCCGCCGTATTCAAAGGCGAAAGCCCTGTAACACAGACGGCGGAAGTTGCCACGAAAAAAGCATCAATCCATTGCGTTTTTTGTCCAGCTTGTGCAGAAAAAGGCATCATTAATAAGATTGTGCCTACAACAATTAATAGAAAAAAGCCTAAGACAATTGTTTGAACAGGTGAAATATACAACCTTCTTTTGATCTGATGTTTCATTTTTTTCTCCTCTACCATTTCTTTGTCAATCAAAAACAACACAAACGGCTAGACAACTGTTGCTTTGTTCCTCTCGCCCTATGAGAAACTCAAAACCTTGAAAGCAACTTGCCCAACCGAATAATTATTTTTTAATTTTTGTTTTCACGTTGATAAATCGAATAAACCAACTCATTTTTTTGATAAACCTGTTTTAAACGAACTGGGATTGATTGAGCCATTGTCTCGTATAGAGCAATGCCCTCACCCAGAAACAGTGGTATTGTCGTCAAAATGAAGGTATCAATTAAATCAGCTGCCAAAAGCGGTTGAACCACTTTTGGGCCTCCAACAATCCAAATTCCCGCGCCGTCTTCTTCTTTGAGACGACGAATTAATGTGACTGGATCTTCCTTGGTAAAAGTTCTTGAAGCAGTTGATGGTTCTGGATGAGAGGTAATGATATAAGAATGCTTGTCTTCATAAAAATACACATCTGGGGACAATTCTTGTGTCACTTGATCATAAGTAGTCCGCCCCATTACCACAGTGTCTATTTTTTCATACATTTCATCGTAACTACGATCTTCTTCATCGCCACGAATATTCTCTTCTAACCAAGCAACACCGCCCGCTTTGTCCGCAATGAAACCATCAATACTCGCTGCAATAAATAAAATTACTTCCCGTGCCACATCAACGCCTCCTTTTCTCTTCTTATCTATTTTAGCTTGTTTTCTCAAAAAACTCTAGGGGTGCGCATTGTTATTTTTAAAAGAAAAAAGAGAAAAACTAGGATAATTGGGCTACTTTTTGTAAAATAGGAAATAAGAAACTTTTTATTGAGTTATTTTACATTTTTTTCAAGAAAAATAAGAATTGGTTTATTTGATTTACACAAAAAAATAACATATTCAGTTTTTATATAAAGGAGGATTACTTTGTTTGATTTAGAGAAGGTTCAGACCTTGAATGAATTAGAAATGCTCGTTTACCATTATGTATTGGAACACCTGCACCAAATCCCTCAACAGACCATTCGCCAACTGGCTACTTCCTGTCATGTCTCCACCTCAACGATTCTACGATTTTGTAACAAAATGGGCTATGCTGGTTTTTCCGAATTAAAATATGCAGTGAAAGAAGAAGCCAAACAAACACAAACGTTTGAAAATTTTTATGATGCCACGGTTCACGTCGATGCTTTTTTAAAAAAATTAAACCAAGAAACCTATTACGAAATGCTTCGTCCAGCAATCCAAATGATTGTTCAAGCACGTCACGTTGCCTTTACTGGCATTGGTACTAGCGGAATTTTAGGTAGTTATGGCAGTCGTTATTTTGCCAACTTAAATATCAATTCTTACAGTATTGCTGATCCCTTTACGCCTATCCCCAAGCGCGGATTTGAAAATACATTAGCCTTGATTCTGTCTGTATCTGGGGAAACCAATGAAATGATTAAACAAATGACCGATTTTAAAACAGCTGGCGCCAAAGTGCTAAGCATTACCAACAATCAACATTCAACTATTGCCCGCTTGGCTGACTACAACATCTCCTATTATATGCCCGACGAACGTTCTCCATTTGCAGATAAGTCAGTCAATACAACCACTCAAATCCCTGTCATTGCTTTAATTGAACTCCTAGCTCATCAAGCAAGTCAACTTTTAAAGGAACTAGATGAAACACCTTCCTAGTTGTTTTTCACAAAAGCTCATGCTGTCTAAAACAGCATGAGCTTTTTTGTTTTTTTTCTTGGTACATGTTTCTCATTCAAGCAAAAGTCTATTTTTTCTTCAAATAAGCTTATATAGTAAATATGTAAACGGATACATTTGCATTTATATTATTCTTCAAAGGAGAGATTTTTATGAACGAATGGATTAACGAGAAATTATTACCTCCAGTACTAAAATTCGTCAATACCAAAGCAATTACTGCCTTACGGAACGGGATGCTTTACACGATGCCTTTTACCATTGTTGGTTCCGTGTTTCTTCTATTAGCGAATTTCCCAGTTACAGCTATTTCTGAATGGGTTAACGCAAGCGGTCTGGCTGTTTATTTCAATCAAGCATATGGTGCATCTTTTGCGATTATGTCGTTATTTGCGGTCATCGGTATTGCCTACTCATATGTAAAAAGCGAGGGATTTGAAGGCCTCCCAGCGGGCATGATTGCCATGGTGGTTTTCATTTTGTTTATGTCATCTGAAGTCAAAGATGCGGTTTCTGGCGCAGTAGTTGGCAATGTCATCAACAAAGATTGGACAGCTGGCAAAGGGATGATTACAGCTATTATTGTTGGTTTGTTAGTCGGCGTTGTATATAGTTGGTTTTTACGTCATGATATTCGTATCAAATTACCAGAAGCTGTACCAGAAAATGTGGCCAATTCCTTTACTGCGTTAATTCCTGCCAGCGTCATTGTAACTGGTGCAATGCTAATTTTCATTCTTCTAGATAAAGTCTTCAATACGACATTCTTTGACTTTATTTACGAAGTGCTACAATCACCACTTCAAGGAGTCACAGATTCACTAGGTGGCGCATTACTATTAGGTTTTGTCATTCCCCTCTTTTGGTTTTTCGGTGTTCACGGGTCAACAATCGTTGGCGGTATCATGGGCCCTATTTTACAAGCAAACTCTTTAGAAAATACCGAAATTTTGAAATCAGGAAAAGACTTAACACTGGCTAATGGTGGCCATATTGTTACACAACAATTTTTAGATCAATTTTTAACGGTCACTGGTGCGGGCATGACAATCGGGTTAGTCGTGTTCATGGTTTTCTTTGCCAAATCAGCTCAGTTTAAGCAATTAGGTCGGCTTTCAATTGGGCCAGCTGTTTTCAATATTAACGAGCCAATTGTCTTTGCTACACCTATCGTGATGAACCCAATCATGGCTGTGCCGTTCATTATCACACCGATTGTTTCTTCTGTTGTGACATATTTTGCCTTGTACACAGGACTGGTTCCTCTCTTTACTGCGGTACAAGTTCCCTGGACTACTCCTCCAATCATTTCTGGACTTTTAGTTGGTGGTTGGCAAGCAGCGTTGCTTCAAGTAGTGGTACTGACGATGAGTTTCTTTATCTATTTACCGTTTGCTAAAAAAATGGATGCACTTAACTACGCAGAAGAAACCAATCAACCGATTACTGAAGAAACCCTTGAAAAAGTCGAAGCACAAAACGTATAAAAATTTGAACAAAGGACTGAAACGATATGTCAATTTTGAAAAATGATTTTCTTTGGGGCGGCGCTGTCGCTGCTCATCAATTAGAAGGAGGCTGGGACCAAGGCGGTAAAGGGGTGAGCGTGGCGGATGTAATGACTGCCGGTGCACATGGCGTCCCTCGTAAAATTACCGCAGGCGTTTTACCAGATGAACACTATCCTAACCATGAAGCGATTGATTTTTACCATCGCTATCAAGAAGATATTCAACTATTCAAAGAACTTGGTTTAAATTGTTTCCGAACCTCTATTGCTTGGACACGAATTTTTCCTAACGGAGATGAAGAAACGCCCAATGAAGAAGGCCTTCGTTTTTATGATGCACTTTTTGACGAGTGTTTGAAAAATGGCATTGAGCCAGTCGTGACACTGTCTCACTTTGAAATGCCTTATCATTTAGTCACAAAATATGGCGGCTTTCGCAATCGCCAAGTCATTGATTTTTTTGTCAAATTTGCTGAAGTCTGTTTCACTCGTTACCAGAAAAAAGTCAAATATTGGATGACCTTTAACGAAATTAACAACCAAGCCAATTATGAAGAAGATTTTGCACCTTTTACTAACTCTGGTATTGCTTACCAGGAAGGAGAAGACCGCGAAGCAATTATGTATCAGGCTGCTCATTATGAACTAGTCGCTAGCGCACGTGCAGTGAAAATTGGCCACGCTATCAATCCCGACTTCCAAATTGGCTGTATGATTGCGATGGTGCCTATTTATCCTTATTCTTGTAATCCTGAGGATATGATGATGAGTGTTAGCGCAATGCAAAAACGTTATTGGTTTACCGATGTTCATGTCCGCGGTCATTATCCAAGTGCAATTCAATGCTATTTGAAACGAAAAAACATTTCATTAGATGTCACAGAAGAAGATTTAACTGATTTAGCTAATGGCTGTGTTGATTATATTGGCTTTAGCTATTACATGTCGTTTGCTGTAAAAGGTGCAGAAAAGGCCCCTACTTTTGACTACAATGAAGCAAAAGACTTGGTGCGAAATCCTTATGTAGCAACATCTGATTGGGGCTGGCAAATCGATCCTATGGGCTTACGCTATGCAATGAATTGGTTCAATGATCGGTATGAATTACCACTTTTTATTGTCGAAAATGGCTTTGGTGCTATTGATGAGTTAGAACCAGACGGAACGATTAACGACACTTACCGAATCGCTTATTTACGTGAACATATTGAGATGATGAAAGAAGCCGTTGCGTATGACGGCATTGATTTGATGGGCTACACACCTTGGGGATTCATCGATTTAGTGAGCGCTAGTACAGGCGAAATGAAGAAACGGTATGGCTTCATTTATGTAGATAAAGACAACGATGGTCACGGAACGTTGGAGCGGCGAAAGAAAAAATCGTTTGCTTGGTATCAACAAGTGATTGCTACGAATGGTGAAGAATTATAAACAAAAGGCCTTCGTCTAAAGACGAGGGCCTTTTGTTTATGCTTGTAATCCCTTTTCTAAATCAGCCAATAAATCTTCGACTGCTTCAATTCCTACAGATAAACGAATGAGTCCATCTTTAATTCCCACAGCTTCACGATTTTCTTTGGGAATAGATGCGTGAGTCATAATGGCAGGTACTTCAATTAAACTTTCTACGCCACCTAAACTTTCCGCTAAAGTAAAAATTTCCAACGCTTCTACGAAAGGAACGACTTGCTCATCCTTGGCTAATTCAAAAGAAATCATGCCACTAAATCCCGACATCTGTTTTTGCGCAATTTCGTGACCAGGATGACTCGCTAGTCCTGGATAATACACCGTTGCTACAGCTGGATGCGCTTCTAAAAATTCTGCAATTTTTTGAGCATTTTGGGCATGCGCTGCCATCCGGACGCCTAATGTTTTTAAACTACGTTGGACCAGCCAACTATCATGTGGTCCTAAAACAGCACCAATCGCATTTTGTAAAAAGGCAATCTTTTCTGCGCTTTCTGGGTGATTCGTTACGACTAAACCAGAGACTACATCACTATGGCCCCCTAAATATTTTGTCCCGCTGTGAACCACAATATCAGCACCTAACGCTAACGGCCGTTGAAAATAAGGCGTCGCAAAAGTATTATCGACAATAGTTAACAACTGATGTTTTTTAGCAAGCTTAGCCGCCGCTTCAATATCTGTAATTTTTAACAGTGGATTACTTGGTGTTTCCAAAAACAAGGCTTTTGTATTTGGCTGAATTGCGGCTTCAATTGTTGATAAGTCACTGGCGTTTACAATCGTGTAGCTTAACCCATTTGCTACAAATACTTTGTCCAATAAACGGAAACTGCCCCCATAGACATCGTCACCCAATAAAATATGATCTTCGGGTCCAAACATAGAAATGATTGCATGAATACCCGCTAAGCCTGAGCTAAACGCAAAGCCATGGCTCCCACCTTCTAACTCAGCGATTAAGGTTTCTAACGCGTGACGTGTGGGATTACCTGAACGAGAATATTCATATTCTTTTGGCTGGCCCACGCCATTTTGTTCAAAGGTTGACGTTTGATAAATAGGAACACTCACTGCACCTGTTGTTGTGTCTTTACTAATGCCGCCATGAATTAATTTGGTATTGAATTTCATAAAAGGTTTCCTCCTAAGAATAAATATTTTTTGATAAATAACGATCACTACCGTCAGGAAAAATAGTTACAATTGTGCTGCCTGCTGGTAAGCGGCGCGCCTCTCTTAATGCCGCCGCAAATGCTGCGCCGCTGGAGCTTCCCACCAGCAAAGCGCTTTTCTTGGCTAATTGTTTGACCCAGAAAAAACCATCCTCGTCTGAAATGGTATAAAAGCCGTCCACAGGAATCTGTTTAAGAAAAGGCGGCACGAACTCCACGCCAATGCCTTCGATTTCATGTCCGTGTGCAGGTCCGCCATTTAAAATTGAACCTTCTGGCTCCACGCCCCATAATTGCGTCTTACTATTTTGTTCTTTGAGATATCTGCCAACACCTGCAAACGTTCCACCACTGCCTAAACCTGCGACAAAGCTAGTAATCTTTCCGCCTAAGTCTTGAACAATTTCAGGTCCTAATCCTTCGTAGTAAGCAGCAGGGTTATCCGGATTTTCAAATTGTAACGGCACGTAACTATTAGGAATTTCCTTGGCTAAGTCTTGGGCACTAGTTATCGCTCCGACAATCCCTTGCTCTGTTGGCGAAGGGACAATTTTAGCACCTAACGCTTGCATCAGCTGTTGTTTTTCCTGACTAAATTTTTCTGGCACAACAAAGATTGTCTTGAGGCCCAGTTGACTGGCAGCTAATCCAAGTCCAATCCCTGTATTCCCCGCTGTCGGTTCAATAATTGTTGTGGCTTGATTTATCTTTCCCGTTTTCATTGCTTCTTTGAGAAGATGCACACCAAGCCGATCTTTGACGCTGCCACCTGGATTCAAATATTCTAGTTTCGCATAAATTTTAGTGCCTTCTGGCATAGGATATTGTTCACTTGTAAATTCAAATAATGGTGTTGCTCCGATTGTGTCTAAAATTGACTGAACAATCATAGCGAATTCCTCCTTCTAATACATGTACATAAAACAAAAAGGTGCTGATCGCATCAGCACCTTTTTTGTTTATTTCTGGTTGTCTAGATTCAGAGAGGAATCGTGTTAGGCAATTTTTCAGAAATAACGGAGGTTTTCCCCATCACAAAAGAGTATGCTGCACTATTTTGCACCATACAACAACAGCTTTCCGTTTCTAAAAAAAGGCTAGCTTGTTTTTTCGTCATGGTTGATTTCCTCCTTCGTCATGTGTTGACCAAACTATACCATTTCCCATTTTCTAGTGTCAACGATTCTAACGATTGCTATTTCCTATCACACCAATGGTTTTCTTATAGGTAAAAGAATTAATAGACCAAAAAAAAACAGAAGGCTAGCCTTCTGTTTTTCTGCTACTTATTTAGCACGTTTTAAATACGTACCTTCCGCAGTATTGATTTCTAATAATTCGTCTGCTTCAACAAAATCTGGAACGTTAACAACTAATCCTGTTTCCATTGTAGCGGGTTTACCAGAACCAGTTACTGTTGCGCCTTTGATTGAAGGTTGTGTTTCAGCAACACGTAAGATTACCGTTGTTGGTAAAGTTAAACCAATGACTTCTTCACCATAAAATTGAATTTTTACTTCCATATTTTCTAATAAATATTTTAGTTCTTCTTCAATTAAAGCAGTTGGTACTTCATATTGTTCATATGTTTCTAAATCCATGAAAATAGCCATATCATCTTGGCTGTATAAATATTGAACCGGTTTTGTATCGATGTGCGCTTTTTTCACTTTTTCATCTGGGCGCATTGTTGTATCTGTTGTTGAACCCGTACGAACATCTTTTAATTTCATACGCATAACCGTGTTACCTTTACCTGGTTTGTGGTGGCTAGCTTCCATTACTTTAATTAATTTGCCGTCTTGCTCAAAAGTCATACCGGCTTTTAAATCGCTTGCTGCAATCATTGTAATTTCTCCTTTTCTCTGGTTAATTCTTCATTATTGTAGCAAATAACCTAGGATTAATCTAGGAAATCACGTATCTTTTTTAGAAGTTTATCACTCCCCAGACATTGAATTGGGAAATAAAACGAGTTTAACTTGCCTTTTTTCTTGAATTGCGTTAGAATTACCAAGCTTTCATCAATTATTTTCACTTTTTACATAGAAAAAATCAATCATTAAAGGGGGTGATGATATGATACGTCAAACGCTATCTTTATCAAAAACACATGAGGTTGTCTGTCACTAAACATACGTTGGTGAGACAAATTGCCTTTCAGCGTATGTACTCGGTCTATTTGAAAGGAATTTAAAATCATGAACCCAACTATTCAACCTTACCAATTTAACATAATTAAAGAACAAGTCGCTGTGTTACTAAACACCTATACGTCTGTTAACGATGCTACGACTGTCAAAACTGTCCAGGCCCTATGTGCCGAAAAAATCAATGGGTTATTTTCAGAAGAACACCCTGCTGTTACGATTTTGTTGGACAAAGTGATGGATCGTCGTTTAACACGCGCACGTGCTGAAAAATATTTAGATGAATTAAAAGAAACCGTGTTGCCCTTTAAAGAACCTTCAACACCACAAGTCACGAAAGTCTTTCGCAAAGTGAAAAAGTTAAAGATTCCTGAGTGGGAAAACATGGATTTACGGAACAATACCTATGTCGGTTGGAACGACGCTGGGACTCAGAAAAAATTTATCTTAGCTTATCGAGAAAATAAATTAATCGGCGTCCACGGCACCCTTTCACCCACCATTGTTAAAGGTGTTTGCTCCATCTGTCAAACAATCACGAATGTGTCTATGTTCCTAGCTACCACCAAATCAGGCGGTGACGGAACCTACACGAAAAAAGGCAATTACATTTGCCATGATAGCGACACCTGTAACCAACAATTAACACAACCTGAATATTTGGAAGCCTTTATGGAAAATGTTAAGGCTGTGAAATAACAAAAAACCGTCAAGAAAATTTCTTGACGGTTTTTTTGTTACATCTCTTTCAATTTCCCACGAAATTCTTCAATACTTTCATAACCTTTTGCTGCCATGATTTCTTGTAATTCTTTGGCTAGACGCTCAAAAACTTGTGGACCTTCTTGATGCAATTGTGTGCCGACTTGTACTAATGTCGCACCACATAAAAGATGCTCAAAAACATCTTTTCCACATGTAATACCGCCCGTTCCAATAATTTTAATTTCTGGTTTCAAACGTTGCGCAAACGCACGAACATTGGCTAACGCTGTTGGTTTGACATATTCGCCGCCCAGTCCACCGAAACCTCCTTTTGGTTTAATGACCACTTCTTCCTTGTCACTGTCAATATATAAACCATTACCGATGCTATTAATACTATTCACGTATACTAAAGGGAATTTATTTAAAATTTCAGCCATTGCGTCAAAATGTGCAATATCAAAAAATGGGGGTAATTTTACACCTAATGGTTTAGTAAAAAATTGGAAAACTTCTGTTAAAAGCTTTTCTGTTAATTCAAAATCATAAGCAATTTGCGGTTTACCAGGCAAATTGGGACAAGACAAATTAAATTCTGTCACTCCTGTGTATTCACTTTCTTGCACTTTTTTTAAAATAGCAATATTTTCCTCATAATTCATACCAGATACAGATAAAAAGCGTAACTCCTCAGGAAATTCCTTTTGACGTGCAATCTGATAATCTAAATAATAATCAATCCCTAAATTAGGCAAGCCCATTGAGTTAATACTTCCTAATGGTGTATCAAAATACCGTGGTTCCTCATTGCCCTGACGAGGATTAGGTGTTGCCGTCTTAGCGACAAAAGCACCTGCTTGAGAAGCCGCTAACTCGTCCATTTCCTTAATTGTCATACAATGAATGCCTGATGCGTTCATTAACACATTCGCCAATTTATGTCCCGAAAACTCTACTGAAATATCCAAAAGAAAAACCCTCCTGTAAATTGTTTTACTCATAAGCTTACCACCTTCACGTAAGCTTTTTATGATTATAGCATGTTTTTTTGCGTTAGTGTTATTTATATAAATTTAAAAAGGAATAAGCCATTGTGACTTATTCCTTTTCTTAGGGAAACTAACGTATCCAAAATTGATTGATTCTTATCGTCCCACAATAAACGTCAATTCACATTCGCAGACCTTTTTATCTTCCACGTAAGCAGTCGCTTTGCCGATGCCGACAAAGTCACGTAATTTGACGATTTCAAAATGTAATTTCAAGACATCACCAGGGACCACTTTTTGACGGAATTTGGCCTTGTTGATACCGCCAATATAGGCCGTTTCACCTTCAAATTGATCCATTTTTAAGATTAAAATCGAACCTACTTGTGCCAATGCTTCAATAATCAAAACGCCTGGCATTGTTGGATTTCCAGGGAAATGTCCTTGGAAAAATTCTTCGTTAATTGTCACATTTTTTGTTGCAATAATCTTTTCATTTGGAATAATTTCATCCACATAATCAATATAACAAATCGGATAGCGATTAGGAATCATTTCCATAATTTCTGTTGCAGTCATTACTTTTTTCATACTAGTTTTCCTCCCATTTCTTCAAGCAAATTACACCATTATGGCCACCAAAGCCAAACGAATTACTAATTGTATAGTCCGCTGTAATGTCACGTGCACCTTCTGTGACATAATCTAAATCACAATCTGGATCAGCAACTTGGTAGCCTACTGTCGGATGAGCTTTTCCTTCTTGCAATGTTTGTACACAAGCAATCGCTTCGATACCGCCAGCCGCGCCCAATAAATGTCCAGTCATACTCTTTGTACTTGAAATTGGAATTTGCGATGCTCGCTCACCAAAGACACGTTTGATGGCCGTTGTTTCCGCAGCGTCATTCGCTGGGGTTGACGTACCATGAGCATTGATATACCCAATTTGTTCCGGCGTAATCCCTGCTTCTGCAATCGCCATTTCCATCGCAGCCGCCGCGCCACTACCGTCTTTTAAAGGAGCGGTCATGTGGCTAGCATCACAGTTGCTGCCATATCCAACAATTTCGCCGTAGATAGTTGCGCCACGTTTCTGTGCATGCTCGAGTTCTTCTAAAACCAGCATTCCTGCGCCTTCACCCATCACAAAACCTTTTCGTTCTTTATCAAAAGGAATCGAAGCCCGAGTCGCATCTTCTGTTGTATTTAAAGCATTCAATGCTGCAAAGCCTGCAATCCCAATTTCACATACTGTGGCTTCTGTCCCCCCAGTTACCATCATGTCCGCTAAACCATATTTAATCGTGCGAAAAGCTTCACCAATCGCATTCGTCGCAGAAGCACAAGCAGTCACGATAGTTTGAGAAGGTCCTTTTGCACCTAAACGAATCGAAATATTTCCCGCTGCCATATTAGCAATTACCATGGGCACGAAAAATGGTGTTACGCGTTTTGCGCCTTTTTTATCCATTACCCGTACTTGGTCTTGTAAGGTAGTCATCCCGCCAATCCCACTACCGACAATCACACCTAAACGAGTCGGGTCAATCGTTGCTTCTGTTAAACCACTCATTTCCCACGCTTCTAAAGCAGCGACCAAGCCATATTGAGAAAATAAGTCCATTCTTTTTTGCTCTTTGCGTTCTAAAACAGCACTTGGGTCAAACTCTTTCACTTCACCAGCCAAAGCCACCCCACTATCTTCAGAATCAAATTTAGTAATTTTGCCAATTCCTAGCTTGCCATCCACTAGATTATGCCAAAATTCTTTTACGGTATTGCCTAATGGTGTTACGGCACCCATGCCGGTTATGACCACTCTTTTCATACTGTACCTCCGAGTTTATTTTGATTATCAAACTATTATTTCATGCGGTTTCCAGCACTTTTTCTCAAAAAATAAGAAAAATAGTTTGACTTTCAAAGTATTTTGGTTAATAATTCAGACATCAGGAAAAATGTCTGTTTTTTTCAAGATTAGAAAATTGAGAAGATTTTGTTATCATTCTCACACAGATAATACCAGTTGAAATTTTATTCGTCAACTCAATAAATGTAACTTTTACATTTTGATGAAGAAAAGCCTATTCTATCAACAAAAATTTTTTATTAAAGGAGATTTTATATGTTTTTACAAAATAAGAATGTCGTCGTAATGGGTGTTGCCAACAAAAAAAGTATTGCTTGGGGCTGTGCAAAAGCATTAAAAGATCAAGGGGCCAATGTTATTTATACGTATCAAAACGAACGCATGAAAAAGCAAGTGGTTAAATTAGCAGATGAAAATGATTTGTTGGTGGAGTGCGATGTTGCTTCTGATGCGTCCATTCAAGCAGCCTTTGAAACAATTAAAAATGAAGTGGGCACGATCGATGGACTAGTCCATGCGATTGCTTTTGCCAAAAAAGAAGAATTGTCTGGAAACGTTAGTGACATCACTCGTGATGGTTTCCTATTAGCACAAGATATTAGTAGCTACTCTCTTTTAGCAGTCACTCATTATGCGAAACCTTTGTTAAATCCTGGTTCAGGAATTGTCACATTGACGTATTTAGGTTCCGAACGTGCGATTCCTAACTACAATATGATGGGGATTGCTAAAGCTTCTTTAGAAACTGCCGTGAAATATTTAGCTTTTGAATTAGCTGCAGATAAAATTCGTGTCAACGGAATCTCCGCAGGAGCGATTAAAACATTGGCTGTGACTGGTGTAAAAGACTACGATCAATTGATTAGTATTTCTAATGAGCGGACACCAGATAAAACAGGTGTAACCATTGAAGAAGTCGGAAACACTTGTGCCTTTTTAGTCAGTGAACTAGCTAGTGGTGTGGTCGGTGACATCATTTATGTCGATAAAGGCGTTCACTTAACTTAATCATTTTTTGTCTTTATTTTCTATTTATACATTAAAAAACAGAGATTGGACAATCTCTTTCACTCATTGATTGTCCAATTTCTGTTCTATTTTTTACTTTATTCTATAATAAAATTGACAGTTTCAATTCCAAAAACAGTTGTTAGAATTTGATTGACTTGTTCAAAAAGTTCTGGTAAATCTTCCAGTTTATTTTTAGATTGGATTTTTTCAGAACCGTTATCGTAGCTTAAATGATTGTACGCTTCTTTAAAGGTTACTGCTGTGTCTTCTTTTCGATAAAGGATATATTCGTCATCTAGCATATCCATTTGTAGCTCCTGTTTAAATCCATTTCTGGCAACAACAGCAGAAACTAGATGAGCAACTGTCAAGCCATCTAACGGAATGTCCACTCCATTCATTGCTAATGTGTAGACGGTATCTTCCACTAAACCACAGGCGTTGCAACCACCACTGGTTAAATCTACTGTACTTGTTATAATTGCCTCTTGCATCGTTTCTTCCCCCATATTGTTTTTTAAAGTTATTCTTTCATTTGTTATTTACGAACGTAATTCACATCATAATCGTCAACTTCAATATAGATATAGATTTTTTTATCAGGCATTTTACTGCGAATGTCTCGTTCAATCGCATTCACAACATCAGGTGCATCTTCTTCCATTGGTTCTACCACATCAATTTTTGCCGCTACTAAAATTTCAGTTGGACCTAAATGAACGGTCTTTACATCAATTAGTTTTTCAACATCCGCCCGATCAAATGCAGTTTTAATTTTTGCTAAATCTGTAGCGGTCACACTTTCTCCTATAATCAAACTATAAAATTCTTTCGCTAAGAAAATGGCTGCACACATTAATAGTAAACCAATCAGTAAACCACTGATAGCATCAAATGCAGCAATCCCAGTTACCATTGTTAAAAGGGTTCCCACCAAAGCTAAACACAAACCAATAACCGCACAAAAGTCTTCCGTAAAAATAATTAAAATTTCACTGTGACGACTTTCTCGCAAAAATTTTAAGAGCGATAACTTCTCTGTATTCAATTCTTTGATTTCTTTCATCGCTACACGCAACGAGCTACCTTCCACAAGCAAACCAAAAATTAAAATACCAATGACAATAGCCACATTTTCTACTTCATGAGAGGGATGCAGTAACTTCTGAATAGCCTCCATTACGCCTAACGCGCCCCCACCAAAAAAGAGCATCGTTGCAACAATTGTACTAAAAAAGTATTTTGCACGGCCTTCTCCAAATTGATGTAACGCACTTTGTCCACGAGAAGCGCGCTTATTCCCAAAAAGTAATAACACCTGATTACTACAGTCCACGACACTGTGGATACTTTCATTCATCATAGCGGTACTACCACTTAAAGCAAAACCAACAAATTTACTAATCGCTACTAAAATATTCGCAATCAGTGCGGCAATAACTGCAAACATGCCACTCGATTTTTTTGTCTCCATAATTACCTCCTATATGTAACGTAAAACTAAGATAAACTACCCGTTTATTCATCCATCATTTTACCACTTCTGAGGTATTTGTAAAAAAGAGTTCTCTTAAAATTCAAAAAGAAATGTACTGACTGTTTTAGTTGGCCCTCATTTATCGGTGTCCATCCCACTCTTGATAAAATTCCTCCAGATAAAGTTCCATAAATTGATGACGCTTTTCCGCCAATAAGCGACCATAATTTGTATTCATTTGTTCCTTTAACTTTAAAAGTTTCTCATAAAAATGCATAATAGCAGTATCTTCCCCATTCCGGTATTCTTCTTGGGTTAACTGTTCACGAGGTTGTTTGTGAGGATCGTGAATTAAACGGCCTTTATTTCCCGAATAAGCCATCACCCGTGCAATTCCAATCGCACCGATGGCATCTAATCGATCCGCATCCTGGACCACTTTTCCTTCTAATGTAGTGACTGTTTTCCCAGTATTTCCTCCTTTAAAGGACATATTAGCAATAATGGAAAGGATGTGATTCGTTTGCTCTGTTGATACGTTATTTGCTTCCAACCATTGTTGCACCTTTAGCAAGCCAGCCTCTTCACTTTCGTTAAATTTTTCATCGCCAATATCATGTAACAATGCTGTTAATATACATAAAAATAAATTTGCTTGTTCTTTCTCTGCAATTGTTTTTGCTAATTGTGTCACCCGATAAATATGCCACCAGTCATGGCCACTTGCTTCGTTGGCTAATTCTTGTTGAACATAACGCTCTGCTGCTTGAATAATTGTTTGTTCTTCAAAACTAAGAGATTCATTTTCAAACATCCTAACACTCCTTTATTCTGGATTTAAAATTTCCACCTGGATAATCCCGCTAGCTTTCAGAAACATATTGGTGACAATCGGACCTACAAAAGAAAATCCTCTTTTTTTTAAGTCTTTTGCTACGTTATCTGACAAAAGCTGTGTGCGCGGGACTTGGTATGCTTCTTCATAAATAGATAAAACGGGGACGTTTTTTACAAATTGCCATAGATAATTGGCAAAACTGCCAAATTCTTCTTGTACTTTTAAAATTGCTTGCGCATTTTTAATGGTTGCTTCAATTTTGCGCCGATTGCGAATCATATCTGGATCAGCTACTATTCGATCGACTTCGTCAGGCAACAGCGCGGCAACTTTTTCCGGCTTCATTTGGCAAAAATTTTTCATGAATGCTACTTTTTTCCCTGCGGCTGCTTTCCAACTTAAACCAACTTGAAAAACACCCACCGTCAACAATAAAAACAGCAAATCATCCTCTCTTGTAGGTTTTCCCCATTGTTCTGTATACCATTGATAGTTGTTCATCGCCGCCTCCTTTTAAGACTGTTCAAATGTTAATAATGCTTGTTTCATTGCTAAACCACCACGGTAACCGGTTAATTGTCCCTTGCTGCCGATGACTCGATGGCAAGGAATGACCATTAATAAAGGATTTTTCCCAATCGCTGTGCCAACTGCTCGAACCGCACGTGGACGCCCAATTTTTTCTGAAATTTCTTGATAGGTCATTGTCTCACCATAAGGGATTTCTTGCAACGCCTGCCAAACTTCTTTTTGAAAGGGCGTTCCTTCTATGTCTATGGGGCAAGCAAACGTTGTCGAATGTTGGTTAAGATAACTTATTAATGCTTCTTTATAAGGCGCAGTTTTCTTTTCAGAAGCTTCTAATTGTGCTTGAGGGTACCAGTTTTTCAGCTCTTCTATCGATTGATTGGCTGAACCTACAAAAGCTAGTCCAGCGTCTGTCACACCAAGATAATAGTGATCGTTCTGCCATTCTTGTTGCGCATAATAAATTTTTTTTGCCATATTTCTACACTTCTTTCTCGTGTTTTTCTTATCTTCATTATAATTCTTTTGGCTTTCAAAATCTTGCGCTCCTATCACTTTTTACTTGTTTTTATTAGGGATTCTTTTACAATGAAGAAAACGGGAGGTGTGCTTACAATGAAAACAACGTATCGACTTACTCAGAAACGTTGGGAAGCCATTCAAAATAATAATACGCAATTTGATGGTGATTTTTTTTATGGTGTGACCACAACTAAAATTTTTTGTCGTCCTTCGTGCCCTTCCCGTGTGCCCAACAAGAACCACGTTCTGATCTTCAAAACGGCTCAGGAAGCTTTAACACTTGGTTTTCGTCCATGTAAAAGATGTCAACCAACCGGGCAAGTCGTTCCTAACGAGGAATGGGTTGCTCAAATTAAGCAATTTATTGATCGGCATTCAGCGGAACCATTAAGTTTAGACTATTTAGCGCAAGCCTGCCACGGTAGTCCCTTTCATTTGCAGCGAACCTTTAAGGAACAGACAAAACAAACCCCATTAGCTTATTTAACAAGTATCCGAATTAGGCAAGCCCAAGAATTGCTTCTCCATTCACCCCTTACGATTCAACAAATCGCGAAAAAAGTTGGCTTCCAAACCGCAGCATATTTTGCCACCACTTTTAAAAAAGAAACAGGCGTAACCCCCTCTGTTTATCGCAGTAAAAATGAGCCGAAAAAATAACATTTCGGCTCATCGGATTATTTATTGGGGCGTGATTGTAGCCATGCTACAATCAATTGACTGATTTCTGTTTGCTGTTGCTCATTAGAAATTGTCGCTTTGTTGTCTCCTTTTTGGACACCGTAATTACCAAACCCTGCATGATTCCCACCTTCGATAGATACATACTGCGTATCTTTTGGCAAAAACTGTTTGGCTTTTTGATAGCTAGTCCAATTTAAAACACCATCGTTTGTGGCTGTTATTGACAGAACCGGCAGATTTTGCTTGTTTAGTGCACCTTTTTCGTCAGGATAGCTGGCTAAATAAATCATGCCTTTGATTCGTTGCTCATTTTCCGCTACAAAACGGCTAGCCATCACACCACCCAGAGAATGTCCAGCCAAAACGAAGTTTTGTTGTGGATGATCCTTTATAATTTGTTCTGCAGCATTTGGTGCAAGAACCGCTAAATTCAAAGGAAAATGAACAACATAGACATCATAACCTTTCGTAGCAACTTCTTGCGCCCATTCACTATAACTAGCGGGCGCAACCAATGCACCTGGATAAAAAATCAGTGCTGTATCATTTTTTTGCCCGTTTGTATAATAATCATAGTTTTTTTCTTGCGTGGCACTTTGACTTATTTTTAAGGCTGAATCGGTTGCTTGATACGTACTATTTTTAATAAAAATAGTCAGACCGATGACTAATACCGCTAAAAAAAGCCCGATTCCTAGGACAATTTTTTTCCAGCGTGATTTTGTTCTATTTTTCATCTCATTTCCTCCCAATGAAAAAATTCTTCTTTCTGATTCTACCTTTAATAAAAAAAGAACACAACAATAGGAGTTGGTGAAGCAACCCTTCTGTTGCTCCACCAACTCCTAACTAGACCGTTTCTCGATGCCTTAGATTATTTTGATTCTTTTTCGCCTGCTTCTAAGTAGCTGACATCATTGACTTTATCCAAAGTATACTCGCCATTTTTGTAATGAATCGTTGTAACACTAGCATTCTTCAAACCGCCTTCTGGGACTTTAAAATCATCAAATAAAGTTGCTAACAACGCTGAAATACTCAAGCCATGAGAGACCACTAAAACATTGCCATTCCCGGGATTGGCTGATTCTGTAGCAACAATTTTATCTAAGCCTTTTTTCAAACGTTTAGTAATTGTAGCATAGTCTTCTGCAGGCCAGTTATTCTTGCTTTCCTCGCGCTGTTGATCCAGTTTAGCTACGCTGTTGGCAAAGGATTCAGGAGTCATGTTTTTCATAAATTCTTCTAAGGAAACACCTTGATCATCAGCAATATCCTGCCACATTGTCTTGTTTAAATCCCCTTCATAGCTACCAAAATTAAATTCACGTAAATCTGGGTCACGCACGACTTCAAGGTCTTTGCCTGCTTTATTTTGATCTAAAATAAGTTGAGCAGTTTGCAAGGCGCGGCCACTATCACTACTATATGCATTTTGAAAGGCAACATCTTTCAGGCCAATCCCAGTTGCTGTCACAACTTTTTCACCTTCTGGTGTTAAGACCGCATCTGACCATCCTTGTACGCGGTCCGTCGTATTTAACATGGTTTTTCCATGGCGCACAATGTAAAGAGTTAGTTCTTCAGGTTTTGTCTCTTTTTCTTTTGTCGTTGCTTGCTGATTTTTACCACAACCAACCATTACTAAAATGGCCAGAAAAAGCATCCCCACAATCGTCAATCGTTTTTTCATTTTTTATTTCCCCTCATTTTCTACTCAGTTGTTAAGTTTTCACCATTACTAGCGATAACTTGTTTGTACCAATTAAATGATTTTTTCTTAGTTCGTTTCAAGGTTCCCTGACCTTGGTCATCCATGTCTACATAGATAAAGCCGTAACGTTTTTTCATTTCGCCAGTCCCTGCTGAAACTAAGTCAATACAACCCCATGGCGTATAACCAATTAAGTTAACCCCGTCTTCTTCTACTGCGGTTCTCATGGCTTCAATATGTTGTTTAAAATAATCAATGCGGTAATCGTCGACAATCGAGCCATCCTCTTGCAATGTATCCACCGCACCAAACCCGTTTTCAACCACAAACAATGGCATATTGTAACGATCTGACAACTGACACAATGAAATTCTTAACCCTAAAGGATCGACAGCCCAGCCCCATTCAGATTCTTGCAAATAAGGATTTTTAACCGCAGGCATTTGGTTGCCTCCGACATATTTTACTTCTTCGGGATAAGCAGTCGAAACGGTCGACATATAATAACTAAACCCGATATAATCAACTGTTCCTTTTTGAATAATCGCTAAATCCTCTGACTCCATTTGAATTGTCATTCCTTCACGCTCAAATTCTTTGAGCTTATGCGCTGGATAATAGCCCTTAGCCTGGACATCCATATAAAATTCTTGCTCTCGGTTAAATTGAACAGCTGCCATCACGTCCTCAGGTTTGCAGGACAAAGGATAACTTGGAATATAAGCCACCATCATACCAATTTGGAAATCTGGATTGATGGAATGTCCTAATTCAACTGCTTTCGCACTTGCTACAAATAGATGATGCGCTGCTTGATATTTACTTTGTTTATCATTATTGTGAATCCCAATTTGCGTCCAACTTCTTAAAAAATTAATTTCATTAAAAGTCATCCAATACTTCACTTTATCCTGATAACGCGTAAAAATGGTTTCGCAAAAGAAAACAAAGAAATCAATCACTTCACGATTTTTCCAACCATCATATTCATCGGCCAAATACATCGGAATATCAAAATGGTTAATCGTCACAACGGGCTCAATTCCATGGCGCAGCAAAGCATCAAAAACTTTATCATAAAAGGCTAAGCCTTCTTCATTAATCTCTTTTGTTCCATTTGGGCAAATCCGGCTCCAGGCGATAGACAGCCGAAAACATTTGAAACCCATTTCTGCAAATAAGGCGATATCTTCTTCGTAATGATGGTAAAAGTCCGTCGCTACATGACTAGGGTAGTATAATTCTTCATCGATATAGCCAATCGCTCCTTCGGGTAATGCTTGATCGCGCGTACACGAAGCTTTTTGGCCTTCTTTAGTTAAATACGTAATCCGTCGCGGTTCTGTTTGACTACCACCAGTAATTGCATCTAATGTACTCAGACCTTTGCCTCCTGAAAGGTAGCCACCTTCATATTGGTTAGCAGCTGTTGCGCCGCCCCATAAAAAATTTTCTGGAAATCCCATAAAATCCCTCTTTCCCTCTGTTTTTAGGCATCACAAAGAAACCATCAAGGGAATTGACGCTGGCAGAAGAGTCCTTGTTTTTTCTACCAACGTCAAACGCCCTTTAATAGTTGCTAATTTTATTAATTACTTAAATCTTCACCATTTGTTGCGATTACTTTTTTGTACCAATCAAACGATTTCTTCTTGCTTCGTTTTAACGTACCATTTCCTTCGTTATCGCGATCCACATAGATAAAGCCATAGCGTTTTTTCATTTCACCTGTTCCAGCTGATACTAAATCAATACAGCCCCAAGTCGTATAGCCTAACAAGTCGACACCATCTTGTTCAACAGCATCTTTCATCGCTTGAATATGCGCCGCCAAATAATCGATACGATAATCATCGACTACATCACCATTTTCGTCTGGTGTGTCTACCGCTCCTAAGCCATTTTCAACAATGAATAGTGGTTTTTGATAACGATCATATAAGTCATTCATCGTAATTCTCAAACCAAGCGGATCAATTTGCCAACCCCATTCACTGGCTTTTAAATAAGGATTTTTCACAGAGGCAAAGATGTTACCAGCTGTTTGTTCATTAATTTCTGGATCTGTTGATGTGACCCGAGAAGAATAATAAGAGAACGAAATGAAGTCCACCGTATGTTCTTTTAAAAGTTCTTCGTCGCCTTCTTCCATTTCAATTTGAATACCTTTACGGGCCATTTCTTTTAAAGCATACGCAGGGTATTCCCCACGTGATTGGACATCAATAAAGAAATAATTTTCACGATCTGCTTGTCGAGCAGCGAAAACATCTTCTGGTTTACAAGTATAAGCGTAGTTGGAACCAGCCGCTAACATACAACCTACTTGGTTTTCAGGATCTACCTCATGAGCAATTTTTGTCGCAATTGCACTTGCTAGTAGTTCATGATGGGCCGCTTGGTATTTCACTTGTTCTTTGTTTTCGCCTTCTTCAAAGTATAGACCTGCTCCCATAAATGGTGCATGTAAAATCATATTAATTTCGTTAAATGTTAACCAATATTTGACTAATCCTTTATATCGGTTGAAAATTACACGGCAAAGATTTTCATAGAAACCTACTAACTTACGACTACGCCAAGCGCCATATTCTTCCACTAAGTGCATTGGGCAGTCAAAGTGTGTAATCGTTACTAGTGGCTCAATCCCATATTTATGACATTCTTTGAATAAGTCTTCATAGAACTTCAAGCCTTCTTCATTCGGCTCTGTTTCATCTCCCATTGGAAAAATTCGACTCCAAGCAATGGATAAACGGTATGTTTTAAAACCCATTTCACCAAACAAGGCGATATCTTCTTTATAGCGATGATACATATCAATCGCCTCTTGTGCAGGATAGAAATGTTCCTCATCAAAGTTAAACATTTTCTTTTCACCAGTGATTACTGGAAAACGATCTGGACCAGTTGGCGCTAAATCGACGTTTGCCAAACCACGTCCGCCTTCGTTATAGCCACCTTCACATTGATTGGCTGCTGTTGCGCCACCCCATAAAAAGTCTTTTCTAAATGCCATAAATTCTCTTCCTCCACATCTTTTTATATTAAAGCGGTCAGCAAATCATCACTTGTTGAAACTTCATTACTGCCGACTTCCAAAATATCTAAATAATCCGCTGTATTCGTCACAACGATTGGAATTTGTGTACTAAACCCAGCTTTTTTAATTCCTTCTAAATCAAAGGTTACTAATGTTTGACCTTTTTTCACGCGGTCACCTTGTTTTACAAAAGCTTCAAAGCCTTCGCCTTCTAATTGAACTGTATCAATCCCAATATGAATCAATAATTCTGTGCCGTTATCTGAAATCAAACCTAATGCATGTTTTGTTGGGAATAGTGTGACAATCGTTCCATCAAAGGGTGCAACCACTTTACCTTCCGTTGGTTCAATCACGACCCCATTTCCTAATGCTCCATTTGCAAAAGCAGGATCCTCTGCATTTTTTAAAGATAACACTCGTCCTTTGACTGGACTTGTAATATTTTCTTTTTTAATCGTTGTTTTATCAATAATCACTTCTTCTTCCTCAACTGTATTGTCTTTCCAGAAGAAGAATGTTAGACCAAAACCAACGACCGCTGCAATGGCAATTGCAATAAAGGACTGGATCATCCCACTTGCATCATCACCATTGATAAAGTTTAGCACACCAAAAATTCCTAAACCACCCATTGTATAAGCTGTCACATTGTTGATCATCAAATATAAACCACCGACAGCGCCACCAATCATTGAATAAATAAATGGCCATTTTTTTGGTAAAGTGATTCCATAAATTGCTGGCTCTGTTACACCAAAAATACCAGAGATAATTGCTGGCGGACACAAAGCTTTTAACTTTTTATCTTTCAATTTGAAGAACATCGCTAAAACAACCGCTGTTTGCGCAAAACTAGCTGCAAATGATCCCGTTAATACTTGGCTTGAACCTTCTTGTGTCACTTGCATAATAGCTAATGGCACAACGCTCCAATGTAAACCAAAAATAACTAAGACTTGCCAGAAGAAACCAAGAATCAAACCATACAAAGCTGGTGAGAAACTCATTAATGCTGTAAAGCCAGCGCTTAATAAATCTGTTAGCATGCTAACGATTGGCCCAATTACTAAGAAACCAATTGGTAAGGCAATCAACAAGACGAAAAACGGTACTAAGAACGTTTGAACAACTTCTGGAATAATACGTTTAAACACTTTTTGAACTTGTGCCGCAAAAGCAATAATGAAGATGATTGGTACGACACTACTTGTATAGTTCGCACCGACCCAAGGAATCCCCATAAATGTATTATAGGCAGGTAAACCGAATAAATTATACGGTGCTGCGGCTCCGGCACCCGCTGTTGTTTCAAAGGCCGTTTGTAATGCACTTCCTTGAATCGTTGGGTAACATAAAGCTGCGCCAATCACGATCCCTACCATTGGATGCAACCGGAATTTTTTAGCTGCTGTATAACCTAAAATAACTGGCATAAAGTAGAAAATTGCATCGCCAATCCCATTTAACATGGTATAAGTCCCTGACGTAGCCGTATAGAGCTTTAAGAAAACCAATAAGGCATTTAACCCTTTGACCATCCCAGCCGCTGCTAACGCCCCTAAAAAGGGTTGGAAACAACCACTTAAAATATCTATTAAGCGATCAAATAAATTCCCACTGGAAGCTTCTTCTTCACGTTCTCCTGACAAGCCTGCAATACTAACTACTTCTTCGTAAACGGCTGGAACATGGTTCCCAATAACGACTTGGTATTGTCCACCGCTTTTCATAACAGTTACCACACCGTCCATATTTTTTAAGACATCATCATTCGCTTGACTCTCATCTTTTAATTTGAAGCGAAGACGTGTGATACAATGTGTCAAACTATTAATATTCTCTTGCCCACCGACATTTTTTACAATTTTTTCTGCTAGTTCATGATATTTTCCCATCTTTTTTTCCTCCAAAAATTTATTTTCATTTGAAGGTTTAGCCAACTGAATGTCACTATCCAAAGTGGTGCGTTTATTGTTCCGTTGTTTGTACAATTCGTGCAATGTGAATCGTTAGGTACAAGCGTTCTTCATTTGAAACTTGATAGTCATAGTTCTCATTTAAATACAAGCTGATCTTTTCCACGCAACGATAGGCGTTGAGATATTTCTTTTTGATTACCGCATACAGTTCTTCATCATCATTTTCGACAACTTCACGTTGGTGTAATAAGCGATAACAGAAAAATTTTAAATGTGTGCTAAATCGATAAAAGTAGACAGAGTCTTCATCAAAACTTACCTTAAAATAGTATTTGACGATATTTGTAATCTCTTGCATCAACTTTGTCAATTCGTAAATATTACCGACTTCTTCCTCCATCTCCGCATTTACCAAGTGCAATGCGATAAAACCTGCCTCATCCGTTGACAATTCCATTCCTACGCGCTTTTGTACCATTTTTAAAGCATTTACTCCTACTTCGTACTCTTCAGGAAAAAAACGTTTAATATCCCATAATAATAAATTCTTAATTGCAATTCCTTGTTTTTTTCTTTCTAAAGCTGTGTACAAATGATCCGTCAGAGAAATATAAATGGTATCATTCAAACTCTTTTTCAACGTTGATTTTGCATAAACAATAATGTCATCCGAGAGTTTCATCATCTCTAAAGGAATATTTCCTAACAATTCTTGAAACTTAAGTGATGTTTCTTGATTGGCTAAATAAAAAACTTGATCGATACTTTCATCAGGAACCCAATCCCCAATGCGTTTCTTAAAAGCAATTCCTTTGCCCATAACAATTTGCTCTCGTTTATCATCATCTAATGTAATAACCACATTATTGTTTAAAATTTTGTGAATAATCAATGCCCCACCTCCTTTGTGTTTCGTTGAAAAAAGAAAAACCCAATTTCTTCAAAAAGAACGACACACCTGTCGCTTCATGAAAAAATTAGGTTTAGCTTGTCTTTAAACAATCACTATCCATCTATTTACTTATCCCTACATCCAAAGAATAACATATTTACAACAAATGTCAACGCTTTCAACGACATTTTTTTGTAATAAAAATAAAAAAAGCATACAAACATTGTTTGTATGCTTCACTATGACCCGTACGGGACTCGAACCCGTGTTACCGCCGTGAAAGGGCGGTGTCTTAACCGCTTGACCAACGGGCCATTAAAAAGAAAAAACGGAGAAGGAGGGATTTGAACCCTCGCGCCGGTTTCCCGACCTACACCCTTAGCAGGGGCGCCTCTTCAGCCACTTGAGTACTTCCCCAAGAAATAAATGGGCCTAAATGGACTCGAACCATCGACCTCACGCTTATCAGGCGTGCGCTCTAACCAGCTGAGCTATAGGCCCCAAATAAGAAAAAAGCGGGTGACGAGAATCGAACTCGCGACAACAGCTTGGAAGGCTGTGGTTTTACCACTAAACTACACCCGCAAATTTTTCTTGGATGGCGCGGGACAGAATCGAACTGCCGACACATGGAGCTTCAATCCATTGCTCTACCAACTGAGCTACCGAGCCAAAAACGGTCTGGACGGGACTCGAACCCGCGACCTCCTGCGTGACAGGCAGGCATTCTAACCAGCTGAACTACCAAACCAATTCGTTTTTGCTTTATGCAAATGTATGCTTTAAAAAATAAAAGCAATTGCGGGGGCAGGATTTGAACCTACGACCTTCGGGTTATGAGCCCGACGAGCTACCTGACTGCTCCACCCCGCGATAATTAGACCAAGGAAACTTAATTCCTAAGAAAGGAGGATAAGGGATTCGAACCCTTGCACGGTTTTACCCGCCTGACGGTTTTCAAGACCGTTCCCTTCAGCCGGACTTGGGTAATCCTCCGTAACAAAACTATGACCCGTACGGGACTCGAACCCGTGTTACCGCCGTGAAAGGGCGGTGTCTTAACCGCTTGACCAACGGGCCATTTTATAAAATTATGGGCCTAAATGGACTCGAACCATCGACCTCACGCTTATCAGGCGTGCGCTCTAACCAGCTGAGCTATAGGCCCAAAAAGAAAAGCGGGTGACGAGAATCGAACTCGCGACAACAGCTTGGAAGGCTGTGGTTTTACCACTAAACTACACCCGCATGGCGGTCTGGACGGGACTCGAACCCGCGACCTCCTGCGTGACAGGCAGGCATTCTAACCAGCTGAACTACCAAACCATACTTT
>NZ_CP172958.1:0-215000 GCF_050548325.1 Enterococcus sp. AZ035 | reverse complement strand
CAACTAACAATAAGGGTTGCGCTCGTTGCGGGACTTAACCCAACATCTCACGACACGAGCTGACGACAACCATGCACCACCTGTCACTTTGTCCCCGAAGGGAAAGCTCTATCTCTAGAGTGGTCAAAGGATGTCAAGACCTGGTAAGGTTCTTCGCGTTGCTTCGAATTAAACCACATGCTCCACCGCTTGTGCGGGCCCCCGTCAATTCCTTTGAGTTTCAACCTTGCGGTCGTACTCCCCAGGCGGAGTGCTTAATGCGTTTGCTGCAGCACTGAAGGGCGGAAACCCTCCAACACTTAGCACTCATCGTTTACGGCGTGGACTACCAGGGTATCTAATCCTGTTTGCTCCCCACGCTTTCGAGCCTCAGCGTCAGTTACAGACCAGAGAGCCGCCTTCGCCACTGGTGTTCCTCCATATATCTACGCATTTCACCGCTACACATGGAATTCCACTCTCCTCTTCTGCACTCAAGTCTCCCAGTTTCCAATGACCCTCCCCGGTTGAGCCGGGGGCTTTCACATCAGACTTAAGAAACCGCCTGCGCTCGCTTTACGCCCAATAAATCCGGACAACGCTTGCCACCTACGTATTACCGCGGCTGCTGGCACGTAGTTAGCCGTGGCTTTCTGGTTAGATACCGTCAGGGGACGTTCAGTTACTAACGTCCTTGTTCTTCTCTAACAACAGAGTTTTACGATCCGAAAACCTTCTTCACTCACGCGGCGTTGCTCGGTCAGACTTTCGTCCATTGCCGAAGATTCCCTACTGCTGCCTCCCGTAGGAGTCTGGGCCGTGTCTCAGTCCCAGTGTGGCCGATCACCCTCTCAGGTCGGCTATGCATCGTGGCCTTGGTGAGCCGTTACCTCACCAACTAGCTAATGCACCGCGGGTCCATCCATCAGCGACACCCGAAAGCGCCTTTCACTCTTATGCCATGCGGCATAAACTGTTATGCGGTATTAGCACCTGTTTCCAAGTGTTATCCCCCTCTGATGGGTAGGTTACCCACGTGTTACTCACCCGTCCGCCACTCCTCTTTCCAATTGAGTGCAAGCACTCGGGAGGAAAGAAGCGTTCGACTTGCATGTATTAGGCACGCCGCCAGCGTTCGTCCTGAGCCAGGATCAAACTCTCATAATAAAAGTTAGAACAATCTTACGATTGTTAAGCTCAATTTGTTTGCTAGCATATTGCTTGCTTGTTAAAAATGTTTGTTGTCTTGAATTGAATCAAGACGCCCTACACATTTGGTTCGTCTATTCTTTGTTCAGTTTTCAAAGGTCTACATTACCTCGCAGCAACTTTTATATCATAACAAACTTTCGTTTGAATGTCAAGAACTTTTTTAAAAAGTTTTTTAAGTTGTTTTGCTCGGTTGTTGTTGTCTGTTGTGACAACTTCTATATCTTATCATCTCGTTTGTTATTTGTCAACAACTTTTTTGTTGTTTTTTCAAACTTTTTTCGAGAGATTTGAAATCAAGAATTGTTATTTAATTATTGATTTCTGAATCGCTCAGCTGTGTGACTCGCCTTGCGACATGTAATAATATACCAAGATTTCAAGCATTGGTCAATCATTATTTTCACTTTTTTTAAACTTTTTTTCAATACCGATTATTCTTTCTTATCCGATTAGATAAAGTTCGTTTTTTATCAGATTACCCATTCTTTTTATTACCCATCTTCGATTTTTTTAGAAAAAAAGAATTGGTTTCAATTGTTTTTCTATTCTTTTTTTATTTAATTTTTTGCGAATACAAAAAAAAGATGCCCTTAAGGCATCTTTTTTTATCTCATTGTTGGGAATAGCAAGACATCACGAATTGATTGTGCATCGGTTAATAACATAACTAGTCGATCAATCCCAATACCTAATCCTCCGGTTGGTGGCAAGCCATATTCTAAGGCTTCGATGAAATCTTCATCTACTCCGTGTGCTTCATCATTTCCTTGTTCCCGTTCTTTTTCTTGTTCTTCAAAACGTTCACGTTGGTCAATTGGATCATTTAATTCTGTAAATGCATTAGCAAACTCTTTTCCGATAATAAACAGTTCAAAGCGGTCAGTGAAACGACCATCTTCTGGATTTTTCTTCGCTAATGGTGAAACAGCTACTGGGTGACCATAAATAAATGTTGGTTGTTGCAACGTATCTTCTACAAATGTTTCGAAAAATTCATTAATGATATGACCGACTGTCATGGCATCTGTAATTTCAACATTATGTTCTTTAGCCAACGCACGGGCTTCTTCTATCGTCATCTCTTGCCAAAAATCTACGCCCGTTTGTTCTTTGACCGCATCTACCATGTGTAGACGTTTGAAAGGACTGCCTAAATCAACCGCTTGACCATCGTACGTGATATCAGTAGTTCCTAAGACTTTTTCCGCAGCATTACGAATAATTCCCTCTGTTAAATCCATCACATCTTGATAATCAGTATAAGCAGTATAAGCTTCTAGCATTGTAAATTCTGGGTTATGAGTGGTATCGATTCCTTCATTACGGAAGACACGACCAATTTCATATACTTTTTCCATGCCACCGACAATTAAACGTTTTAAATGTAACTCTAGGGCAATGCGTAAGTATAAGTCCATATCTAACGCATTATGGTGTGTGATAAATGGACGAGCAGCAGCTCCTCCTGCTTCGTTATGCAAGACAGGCGTTTCTACTTCGACATAGCCATTGCCATCTAGATAACGACGGATTTCGCTAATAATTTGACTGCGTTTCATGAAACGATCAAAGCTTTCTTTGTTACTGATTAAATCCAAATAGCGTTGACGATAGCGTTGTTCCACATTCGTTAATCCATGGTATTTATCTGGCAATGGACGCAAAGCTTTAGTTAATAACGTAATTGTTTGAGCTTTAACAGTAACTTCCCCCGTATTGGTTTTCATTACTTGACCTGTCACACCAAAGAAGTCGCCTAAGTCAGCATGTTTAAATAGTTCATAGGCTTCGTCTCCAACTTGGTCCTTCCGAACATAAATTTGAATTTGGCCTTCACGGTCTTGCAAATGGGCGAAACCAGCTTTTCCTTTACCACGTTTTGTCATCATACGTCCAGCAACGCTGACTTCTGTATTCATTTCACTAAGTTCTTCTTTTGTATGATTATCATATTGTTCATGAAGTTCTGCTGAATTATGAGTGCGATCGAAACGTTTACCGAAAGGATCAATCCCTTCTTCACGTAAAGCTTCCATTTTTTCGCGGCGCACGAGCATTTGATCATTTAAATCCTCTAAATGCGCTTGTTGTTCTTCTGCCACTGTTGTTCCTCCATTCTTGATTTTAACCTATCCTAATAATGCCACAGTAATTCGAAAAAAAGCAAGCCGAATTTTACTTTCGGCTTGAATTTTTTATTCTTCTATAGTAGTTACAGCAACTTTGGAAATCTTTTCTACAAAGGCATCAAGTAAATCGACAACTGCTTGTTGTGTTTCGACTTGGTTAATCGCAACTTTCACTTTGGCTGCTCGCGAGATTCCTTTTAGATAGTAAGAAGCATGTTGGCGAAACTCACGGACCGCAATTTTTTCACCTTTTAAATCCACTAATCGTTGTAAATGAACTTTTGCAATGTTAATTTTTTCAGCTGGTGAAGGCTCAGGCATCAATTCACCCGTTTCCAAGTATTCTTTCGTCCGTTGAATCATCCAAGGATTGCCCAAAGCAGCTCGACCAATCATCACACCATCCGCTCCAACATATTCTAACATGCGTTTAGCATCTTCAGGCGTTTTGACATCGCCATTTCCCATAAAAGGAATGGTTAAATGCTTTTTCACTTCCTTTAAAACGTCCCAGTTGGCTGTCCCTTCATACATTTGGACACGTGTCCGACCATGCATAGCAATTGCCGAAGCCCCTGCTTGTTCGGCAGCCAAAGCGTTGTCTACAGCATATAGATGATCTTCATCCCAGCCTGTTCGCATTTTTACAGTGACCGGCAAAGAAACTGCCGAAGAGACTGCGTGAACCATCTCATGCACTTTATTCGGATCCAGCAACCATTTCGCACCAGCTTCAGCTTTAATTATTTTATTGACAGGGCAGCCCATGTTAATATCAATAATCGCCGCTTGCGTATTTTCTTCCACAAACTTAGCAGCTTCCACTAATGTTTCTTTATCTCCACCAAAAATTTGTACACTTAAAGGATATTCCCGCTCATCAATATATAGCATTTCTAAGGTTTTTTTGTTTCTTAATTTAATTCCTTTGTCACTAATCATTTCACAAACGACTAATCCTGCGCCAAATTCTTTTACAGTCACACGAAAAGCGGCGTTACTAATACCCGCCATCGGAGCTACGACAACACGGTTGGGGATTTCAACGTCTCCAATTTTCCACATAGTCTTTCCTCCTACTTTTGTTTCGTATTGCGAATCGCTTCATCGCGAAGTTCAATTAATTCTTCTTCACTATAGTGATATTTATTGTTACAGAATTGACAAACTGCTTCTGCTCCATGATCTTCATCAATCATCGCATTTAATTCATCGATCCCAACAGCAATCAAAGCGGTCGCAAATTTTTCTTTGGAACAGTCACATTTAAATTGTACAGGCATTTTTTCTAAAATTTCTACTTCGTCTTCTCCCAATAAGCGATACAAGACTTGTTCAGGTGTTTCTCCATTTTCTAGTAATTGTGAAATTGGTGGCACTTCCGCTAGACGCTGTTCAATAAAATCAATGGTACTTTCATCGGCACCTGGCATTACTTGAATCATAAAACCACCGGCTGCTTTCACAGATTCATCCGTGTCCACCAATACACCTAAACCGATAGCTGAAGGAACTTGTTCAGAGACCGCCATAAAATATGTAAAGTCTTCACCGATTTCACCAGAAACAATAGGTGTTTGTCCAGAAAAGGTTTCTTTTAATCCTAAATCTTTAATGACTGTGAAAATTCCTTCGTTACCGACAGCACCACGTACATCAATTTTACCTGTTGCATTCAACTTTAAGCTGACATGTGGATTTTTAATGTAGCCTTTTGTTTCTCCGCGGCCATTACTATCGACAATAATAGCGCCAGCTGGGCCATTTCCTTGTACTTTTACAGTTAATTTATCGTCACCTTTTAAAGTCGCTCCTAGTAAAAGGGCTCCAATCAATGTGCGTCCTAACGCTGCAGTAGAAGAACTCCATGTATCATGTCTTCTTTGCGCTTCGCTAACAGTTTCAGTGGCACTGATGGCATATGCTCGTATTGAACCTTTATAACAAAGGGCTTTTACTAAATAATCTTCCATTCTTTTTCCTCTTCTCTTGGTGCTTTTTTGTCCATTAGTCAGATAATACTAGGAATCAGGTGTTTTTTCAACCAAATAATCTTCCTTCTATAGAATATCTTAATATTATAGAAGGTGCAGTATTCGTCAACTCGACAAATACTGCACCTTCTACTAATTGGTTATTTATAACGATCTTCGTAGTTATTGCGATCATATTCAGAATTGGAATCTGAATCTTTTTTCTCTTCAGATTGGACTTCTTTTTCTGTTTGTTCGCTTTCTACTTTGACTTCTTCTGCTTCATCATGTAATTCTTTTTTCGCTTCTTCAAAGTCTTGTTTTTCTTCAACTTGTTTTTGCGCTTCTTTTTCTTCTAAAGCACGTTTTGCTTCTTCGAATGTTTGCGCTTCTTTTTCACTAGGATAGTCGCTGTCAGCACCTTCAGGCATTTTACCTGTTTCAAATAATGATTTGATTGCTTTTGCATCTAATGTTTCATATTCTAATAGTTTTTCAGCGATTAGTTTATGTTGTTCACGGTGCGCTTCGATAATTTCATGCGCTTTCGTATGAGCATCCATTAAGATACGACGAACTTCCTGATCGATTTCAAACGCCACTTGTTCTGAGTAAGCTTTTGTTTGACCATAATCACGACCGACAAAGACTTGATGGTTTCCTTCATATTGAACAGGTCCTAATTTGTCGCTCATTCCATATTCAGTTACCATGCTACGAGCAATCCCTGTTGCTTGTTCAAAGTCATTTGAAGCCCCTGTTGATTGAACGCCAAAGATAATTTCTTCTGCTGTACGTCCACCAAGTAAGCCAACGATTTGTTCAAACATATCTTCTTTAGTCATTAAGAATTGATCTTCTTTTGGTAAAGCAATCATATAACCGCCTGCGCGACCACGAGGGATAATTGTTACTTTGTGGACAACACGAGCACGGCTTAAGACTAAACCAACAATTGTGTGTCCTGCTTCATGGTAAGCCACCATTTCGCGTTCTTTTTTATTAATCACGCGATCTTTTTTAGCTGGACCAGCAATTACGCGGTCTTCGGCTTCATCCACATCAGAAGCATCAATTTTTTTCTTGTTACGACGAGCGGCAACTAAGGCTGCCTCGTTTAAGACATTTTCTAAATCAGCACCAGCAAAACCTGGTGTTTGTTGTGCAACAACTTTCAAATCAACGTCATCAGCTAACGGTTTGTTTTTCGCATGAACACGTAAAATCGCTTCACGACCTTTGACATCTGGACGTCCTACCAAGATTTGGCGGTCAAAACGACCTGGACGTAACAACGCTGGGTCTAACACGTCTGAACGGTTCGTTGCAGCAATTACGATAACTCCTTCATTGCCATCAAAACCATCCATCTCAACTAATAATTGGTTAAGGGTTTGTTCACGTTCGTCGTGTCCGCCACCCATACCAGCACCACGTTGACGACCAACTGCATCGATTTCATCGATAAAGATAATTGCAGGCGCGTTTTTCTTCGCTGTTTCAAATAAATCCCGGACACGGCTAGCACCGACCCCGACAAACATTTCAACGAAATCTGAACCTGAGATTGAGTAAAATGGCACACCTGCTTCACCTGCTACGGCTTTAGCAAGTAACGTTTTACCAGTCCCTGGAGGTCCCTCTAATAGTACGCCCGCAGGAATCCGTGCGCCTAATTCAGCGAAACGACGTGGATCTTTTAAGAATTCCACTACTTCAACTAATTCTTGTTTTTCTTCTTCCGCACCAGCTACATCTGAGAAGCGGACACGGTTAGCTTTTTTATCGGCTTCTTTGGCTTTTGATTTACCGAAGTTCATCACACGGCCACCGCCGCCACCGCCACCGCCTTGTTGGCTCATCATCATGTAGAAGAAGAAGAAAATAATCACTAATGGTAAGAAACTAAACAACAGTGACAACCAAGCACCACTTGTTGATTGTTCTTTGACAACTAGCTTCACCTTGTTATTTTGTGCCGCATCTTGAATGCCAGCTAAGGTTGTATCACTAGGTAAAACGGTTGTTGTGAAGCCTTTTGACGACGCTTGCGTTGAGCCCCACAATGACAGACCACCTGTGTCTTTCACTTCTTGTTTTTCTTTATACTGACCTTCAATCCGGTAAACCCCATTAGTTGGTTGAATGGTCATGTCTTTGACTTTTCCGTCTTCCAATTGTTGTTGGAAGGTTGAGTAATCGATGTCTGGCGATTGTTGGTTGTTATTTCCAAAAATGAAATAGACAACCATGACCATGGCAAGTACTACTAAGACGTAGTATAAACCATTTTTCATGCCATTATTCTTTTTGTTCATGCCTGTCCTCCTTATGCTCATCATTACAATTCATGTTATTCTTTTATCAATCCTGACCTTTACATTGTAACACAATTAATTCCTTGATAGATATTAATTTGATTCGTAAACTTCAGGTTTTAAAACGCCAATATAAGGCAAGTTGCGGTACGTTTCTGCATAGTCTAATCCGTAACCGACCACAAACTCATTGGGCACATCAAACCCTACGTAGTCAGCTTTAATGTCTACTACACGGCCTTCTGGTTTATCTAATAAGGTAACAATTTTCACAGATGCAGCTTTACGGTATCTAAACAAATCTACTAAATACGCTAATGTACGACCACTATCGATGATATCTTCTACGATTAAAATATGTCTACCTTCGACATTTGTGTCCAAGTCTTTGACAATTTTTACTTCGCCTGAAGAAACTGTCGCGTTGCCGTAGCTAGATACATCCATAAAGTCCAATTCTAAATAAGTATTGATTTCACGAGTCAAATCAGCCATAAATGGTACTGCACCTTTTAAAATACCGACCACTAAAGGATTTTTCCCTTGATATTCTTCTGTCAGTTGCTTGCCAAGCTCTGCAGACTTCGCAAGAATTTCTTCTTTGGAGATTAGGACTTTCTCAATATCTTTTTCTATCATAGTGCGCTCCTTTCAGCATTACTCCTTTGTCTTAAAAAGGAGTCTGTAGTGTATTTTATCAGTTTCTAAAGGAATACTCAAATAGGAATTTGCAAATTTTGGTACCCAAATGATTTCCTCTTGCTCATCCGTAATGACCCAAGCACTCTCTCTCGCTTCATTTGGCACTTTTTGATCAATAAAAACTCTGCTTAATTTTTTCGTAAACCCTGGTTTTAATGTAATCCGATCACCACTTTGGCGATGACGAACGGTCAAAGGTGTGGCTGTGGTCAACGGGATCGCTAACAACTGACCCGTCCACTGATTAATCTCTTCAGGAAGAGGAAACGGTTTGTCTGTCGCAATTAATCCTAGCCACTCGGTTTCCGATAGATAAATCCCCGCACCAGGTACTAATAAATGTGTAACTTCTTCTCGCAGTGCAGCCTGTTTTTGTTCTAAGCATAGCCAATCATAACTTTTAGCTAGTTGCCATTGCTGTTCTAACATAACCGAGCCTTGCGGTTGCCGTTCATCATTCAAAACTTTTAAAATTTGTGTCATCTGGCGTTGGTTTAACGAAACCCCTAATGGCACTAATGTTTTTTGGAAAAACGCGGTTAAAAAGAAGTGCTGGTACGCAGGCGTTTCTTTTAATAATCTCTTCAAAGGAATGCGCCAGCCTTGTTTGGTTGGTTCTAAGGCTTCAGATAATTGAGGCTCAATTTGTTCTTGAATAAATTCTTGGGCAAAACGTTGTTCATTACTAAAAGAAGCAATCTGATCTAAGAATTGCGGATTTTCCTGCTTTAATAGCGGCAAAACCTGATTACGGAGCCGATTTCTCAAATATTCATTGGTTTGGTTCGTTTCGTCCTCAAAATAAACGAATGCTTGGCGCTGTGCAAATTGATACAATTCTTCTTTTGGATAAATGAGTAACGGACGAATCAATTCCCCTGTCGCAAAAGGACGTCTCTCTTTAATGCCTGCGGAATGGGAAAAATTAGTTCCTCGAATCAGCTTCATTAAAATCGTTTCCGCTTGATCGTCTAGATGATGTGCCGTCATTAAGACCGCCGCACCTTCAATTTCCATGACTTCTTTAAAAAATTCATAACGAAATGTGCGCGCTTTTGCTTCTAAATTTCGTTGCTTTTCAGGGTCTTCCCAACGTGTTTCATAATACGTTAGCTCTCGCTGCTGACAATAGGTAGCGAGATATTGCGCTTCCTGTGCCGACGCTTCTCGCAATTGATGATTGACATGTGCAACAACCAATTGTAATTGTTCTTTTTCTGCCACCTGTTCCATTAACGTCAAAAGGGCCATGGAGTCTACACCACCAGAAACGGCGACCACGATTGTTTGATGCGGTTGCCAAAATCCTTGTTCTTTTCCTCGTTTATAAAACTGCCAAAACATTGTTCGCCCTTCTTTCTTCCTTAGAATAAAAGAGGAACCGAGAAATAACCCATTCGTTATCCCCAGTCCCCCTATTTGTTTGTGCTTAGCCGCGACGTCCGCCACGTCCGCCACGTTTGCCTTCAGTATTACGTTTTAATGAAGATAAACGGTCATCACTATCTTTCAAGAAAGAGCTCATCAATGAGTCAAAATCTTGTTTATTGTTATTGTTATTTGCTTGTGGTTTATTGAAAGGCTTTTTGCCCCCTGCGCGTGGATTACGGTCACGATTCTCATAATTGTTTTCACGACGTTGAAATTCACGTTTTGGTTGTTGCCCTTCTGCTGGCTCTTGTGCTTTACGGATCGATAAGCCAATTTTGCCGTCGTCACCAACTGAGGTTACTTTCACTGTTACTTCGTCACCTACTGTTAATACATCATGAATATCTTTAACGAATCCATTAGACACTTCACTGATGTGTACTAACCCAGTTTTTCCTTCTCCTAAATCAATAAATGCACCAAAGTTAGTAATCCCTGACACTTTTCCTGGCAATTTAGCTCCTACTTCGATTGACATAAAAAAATTGTTCCTCCTATTTTTTCCCTAATTATAATTGCAGTTTATTCAGCTGAAGACTTAGTTGTTTCAGTTGAAGACTGTGATTGACTATTTTTTTCTGAACTGCTCTTGCTTTCTTCCGCTCCAGAAGTCTGTGTTTTTTTCATTTGTTCTGGTGTGGGATAAATCTGTTCGCCTTCTTTTGAGAGAAGGAAACGGCTACGTGCTAATTTTGCCACATAATCATCATCTTTTAACAAAGCAACGTCTTTTTTTAGATCCTTGACCTTCTTATCAACTGCTACGGATTCAGCAATTGCATCTGCTCGTTCTTGTTTGAAAGCACCTAAGCGATGATAATCTTTCATCAATTGGATGCCAGAAAAGGCAAAAATAATGAAGGCCACGAGAAAAATCGCTGCCAAGCGTCTGCGTCTAAAAATCAATTGTTTCTGTTGTTTTTGGAATTCGACATACTGTTCTTTCGTGTAGTCATTTTCCAATGCCGCAACTTTCTTCGAGTTTTTTTCATTCTTTCCCATCGTCTCGCTCCACTCGCTTTGGATTGTCCGTTTTATTATACCAACATCTAAGAACCTTGTCTAATGTTAATTTCAGAGAAGTTAAAGAAAATCAAGCTTTTTTCTAAAATATTCTTTGCTTTTGAAATA
Organism: Enterococcus sp. AZ035; assembly: GCF_050548325.1. Classification (NCBI taxonomy): domain Bacteria; kingdom Bacillati; phylum Bacillota; class Bacilli; order Lactobacillales; family Enterococcaceae; genus Enterococcus; species Enterococcus sp. AZ035. The sequence goes on along the minus strand of NZ_CP172958.1, from coordinate 204,125 downwards.
ACAGCGGTTGATTTATTAATTTTTTTCAAAAGCGGCGCGTCTGTTTCATTAAAACGCTGAAAGGATGAAGCGCTTGGAATATTCATCTTTTCAATGAACTTGCCAAGCGCTCCATCCTCACCTGTTTATTCTTCAGAGACACGTGTTTCTGATTTTATTTCATACATTTTTGTGGCATCTTCTTTTTTCGTAGAGTCATTCAGTTGCAGGACTTCTACTTCTAAAATTCTGTTCCCAAATTGAATTTTGACAAGGTCACCAATCTTCACAGTACTAGAAGATTTGGCTAAGACTCCGTTGATTTGAATCCGGCCTTTATCAGCGACTTCTTTGGCAACTGTTCTTCTTTTAATAATGCGAGAAACTTTTAAAAATTTATCTAACCGCATCACATTCACCTCTTTTATTTTTTTTGTCTCATCCGTAAAATTTTTGCGCCATACGGTAAACTTAACCATTCACGTATCGTAAATAATTCTAACTTAATGATGGTGCTAATAAAAACTGTACCACCCACTGCAACACCTAAAACTGTAACGAAAAACGCTTGACTTCGGTGATGCACACCTTGGAACAAGATGGAGATAATTCCTTGATAGACCAGTAATGACAGCATCATGATTGCTAAACTAAGCAACAGTTTTTTCAAAAAGTTTCGTTCTCGAACAAAACAATTAATCGCTGCATCCGATTGTCGGACTAAAACGAATAACGTCGCTAGTAACCCAAGAATAGTAGACCAACTAGCACCTAATGTTCCCCAACGAATGGTGAAAAAGCCCGTTGTCAGTAACTTCACTAATAAGCCCACACCAGCTGCCACTAAAGGACCTTTAAAACGATTGCGACTTTGTTCAATACTTTGGTAGGCCTGAATAATGGCCATAAAAGCGATGGATAAAACATACACCCCTAAAACATCGTTGCCTTTATAATCTTTAAAAAGCGTAAAGTTCATGTACGGCAATAACATCATTAGACCAATCGAAGCCGCCGATGCCAAGGTTGTGGTAAGGCGCAAAAAGATTTTTGCAACTTGTAAAAATTGTTGACGGTCTTTTTTCATAAAATATTTTGTCAAACCTGGTAAAAAGGTCGAGCTTAAAGCTAAAGCAATTACCAATCCTAATTGAACTAGTGGTTGTCCTCTATCATAGACCCCTTTGTCCACTTTCGCAGCTAAATCAGAGAGCCCGAAAAGCATGAGGGCATTTTTTACTTTAAAGGAATCAATTAATTGAAATAGAATCAGAAAAGCACTATATAAAGAGACCAAACCACCCTCAATCATTAAACGTTTAAATAGTCCTGTGGTTTGAGGCATAATCTTCCATTGATGCAAGTATTCCGTACTTCCACTAAGAATTTTTCGATTGTAGTACCATAAGACAAGTACCGCTAAGATACCGCCAGCCAACGCACCACTCATGGCCACCGTCCCCGTTTGGTAAATGGAGCCACCAAAGTAATGATAGGACAACGCAGCTACTAGAATAACCCCGACACGCACAAACTGTTCCATCACCTGTGAAATACCACTAGGCACCATCAACAAATGACCTTGAAAATTCCCACGATAGAAAGAAAGAATTGGAACGAGTAAAAAGGTAAAGGAAACAACTTCCATTAATGGTTGGAGTGCAGCATCCCCCATACTAATAGCAATTTCTTGACTACCAAAGAAAAAGAAGGCCCAACAAGCAATCGCTAACCATAACACATAGGGATATAGTTGGCGCAACACTTGTTTTTGACTCCGAATATCTGGTTGTTCAGCAACAATTTTGGAAATAAATTGCGGTAAGCCTGACAATGCTAATGTCATCGCAATCCCATAGATTGGATAAACTTGCTGATACACGTAAAATCCTTCATCCCCTACAAAGTTCTGAAAAGGAACGCGATAAAACGCACTCAACACTTTTGCAATGAAGGAAGCAATGGTTAACACAACGGCACCTTGCATCATTCGTTGCATTTCTTTTTGTGCCATCTTCTAGGCCTCCTTTTAAAGGGAATCCGTTCCTTGCGAATGTTTGTATTTTTCTTGTCGCAATGCGGTTGTAAAAGCAGCAATTTCTTGAATCCAAACAGCTTCTTTACAATCTTTCGGCAACTTCAAGGAAATAGTCATTTGTTCTTTCTCAACTGCTAGATCCGCTTTTAAGCTGGTTGCCGATAACGCTTCAAACAACTGCTCCACAGAGTATGTTTTTGTGCCAATTTTACTTAACACAAACTTGACTTTTTGATCGCGTTTACGAATACTTTCTAACAAGGCACGGTCGCCATCCATTTTGATACGGCCAGTGGTTAATAAATGCGCCACTTCGTCAGGATACTCTCCAAAGCGGTCTAACAAGTCCGCTTCTAATTCTTCGTACATATCCATATTTTCTAATTGACGAATCCGTTTATAAATTTCAATTTTTTGTCGTTCGTCTGTAATGTACGTTCCTGGAATATAAGCATCAATGCCCAAATCAATTTCAACAGACGTTTTTTGGTCTTGGATATTTTTTCCTTGTTTACGAGCAACTGCCTCAGATAACATCTGCGAGTACATATCAAACCCAACCGAATCAATGAAGCCGTGTTGTTGGGCACCAAGAAGGTTCCCGGCCCCTCGAATGGAAAGGTCACGCATCGCAATTTTGAACCCAGAACCTAATTCCGTAAAGTCTTTAATTGCTTCTAAACGTTTCTCACTAACTTCGTTTAGGATTTTTTGCTGTTCGTACATAAAATAAGCATAGGCCACTCGATTGCTACGCCCCACACGACCACGTAATTGATACAACGTAGATAAGCCCATGTAGTCCGCATTTTCTACAAACAAGGTATTAGCATTAGGAATATCTACTCCTGTTTCAATAATTGTTGTAGTGACTAATATATCATATTGTCCTTCAATAAAATCAAACAAAGTATTCTCCAGTTGTACTTCTGTCATTTGCCCATGTGCATACGCAATTCGTGCATCTGGAACTAGTGCTTGTAACTCTTCAACTTTTCGTTCAATCGTATCTACTCGATTGTATAAATAAAAGACTTGACCATCTCGGGCCATTTCTCGCTCAATCGCTTCCCGAATCGCCCCAGGATTATTTTCCATGACATACGTTTGGATCGGATAACGATTCTCTGGTGGGGTTTCGATGACGGATAAATCACGGACACCTAACATCGACATATGAAGGGTCCTTGGGATTGGCGTTGCTGTTAACGTCAAGACATCCACTTGTGAACGCAATTGTTTTAGTCGTTCTTTATGTTTCACTCCAAACCGTTGTTCCTCATCAATAATCAACAAGCCTAAATCACTAAAATTAATATCTTGCGACAATAAACGATGGGTACCAATCACAATATCTACTTGGCCATGTTTAATTTTTTCAATTGTTTCATTTTGCTGTTTTTTCGTGCGGAAACGACTTAATAAACCAATTTCTACAGGAAAGCCCTCAAACCGCTCTTGAATCGTTTCATAATGTTGTTGCGCTAAAATAGTTGTTGGCACTAAAAAGGCAACCTGTTTATTGTTGCTAACAGCTTTGAAAGCCGCTCGTAAAGCCACTTCTGTTTTACCAAACCCTACATCGCCAACTAACAAACGATCCATTGGTCGAGATTTTTCCATGTCGTGTTTAATTTCGGCGGCACTACGTAATTGATCATCTGTTTCAGAATACGGAAAAGCCTCTTCAAATTCTTTTTGATACGCATCATCTGGCGGAAAAGCATAGCCTTTTTCCGACTCTCTTGTCGCATAAAGTAAGATTAAATCATCCGCGATATCTTCAATTTTCGAAGCAACTTTTCGTTTAGTTTTCGTCCATTCACTGCCGCCTAGCTTGTTAATTTTCGGCGTTTTAGACTCGGAAGCAACGAACTTTTGAATCAAGTTCAATTGTGTTACTGGAATAAATAACTTGTCATCATTTTGGTACAAGATAGTCATGTAATCTTGATGGACCCCATCAACTTCTAAGGTTTCCATACCAATATATTTACCAATCCCGTGATTCGCATGAACGACATAATCGCCCGTTTTTAAGTCGCTATAACTTTTCAAACGTTCCGCATTAGAGATTGTTTGACGACGTGCCCGTTTTTTGGTCGTTGTATGAAAAATTTCTTTTTCCGTAATCGCCACGAGCTTGTTTTTAGGCAATTCAAACCCTGTTTGTAATGCCCCTTGGACAATTTGGACATGCCCATCTAACAACTGATCCCAATTGCTTACTACGCTAGGTATGTCAAAGTCCTGAAATAGCTCTTCGACTTTTTGAATCCGTTCTTTCGTAGGAACAAAAACAACGACCGTTTGGTTTTGCTTTTGCCAACGGTCCACTTCCGCTTTTAGCAACGGCATTTGACCGAAGAATTGTTGCATTGAACGATATTGGAAATTATGGACTTCTTGGAAACGAAGATTCCCCATTCCTTTTTGAAAAAGTGAAAAGAAGGTCGTATTTCGTGCAGTTTTTCGCAATTGATCATGAAAGTCTACGCCAAAAGTTTGTTCAGAAAACACGCGCATTTCTTCAATTTTCAGGGTTTGCCATTCCGCTTCCTCTCTAGCGATTTCTCGCTCCGTTTCCATCATACGAGAATAATCATCCACAAAAAGCAAACTATTTTCTGGTAAATAATCTAACAGCGTAGTTTTTTGTTGGTACAGAAAATCTGTATAATAGTGAGCATTTTCTGTAGGAATCCCTTGTTCCCAAGAAGACAGCAACTGACCAAAATATTCTTCTAAAAAATCGGTCTCCGTTTGATCTTTAGCTGTCGCTAAACGTTTTTCTAGAGCATCTTGTAACCTCGTCATGCCATGATTCATATCTGCCTTTGAGAATACTAAATCAGTCATTGGTGAAATCGTTACTTCTTCAAGATTTTCTAATGAACGTTGGGTATCTGCTTCAAAATAACGGATTGAGTCAATTTCAACATCAAACAGTTCCACCCGAACAGGGTATTCGGCATTTAGCGGATAGACATCAACAATGCTTCCGCGAATACTAAATTCGCCAGGCTTTCCGACCATTGCTTGGCGTTCATAGCCCATTAACACTAAGCGTTGCGCGAGGATCTCAGGTTCTACTTCTGTCCCGATTTCCCAATAAAGTTGCGCATTTTGCCACGTTTCTTTCGTTGGCAAATATTTTCGTAGTCCAGCTACTGGTACGACCACGATTCCTGCATTCGCTGTCATCAGGAAATTTAACGCACTCACTCGATCTGCGCGCGCTTCTGGTGAAGAAAAGGCCATTTCGGCGGATAACACTTCATCTACTGGAAATAGATGAACTTGTTCTGAAGGTAAAATATTTAAAAAATCATCTACTAATTGATTGGCATAGTATAGGTTTGGGACCGCAATAACAATTTTTTGATGCGTCTTTTGTAAAGCGCCTGCCATCAGTAATGTTTTAGCAGAGCCTGATAACCCAGTAATTAGTTGGCGCGTTCCTGTTGTCATTAGTTGACTGCGCCATGATTTAGCAATTTCTGTTTGGCTAATTCGTTCGATAATATTCAAACAAGGGCCCTCCTTTCTGCTATTTTCCATTAAATTGATTCATTGTTTCAACAAACGTATGTCCTTCGCATGCATATAAAGCGGCATCGGCTGCTTTTTTTACAGCAAGTAACATCTCTTCGTGTGTTTCTTTGGGAAAAGTACTTAGTACATGGTGGATAACTGTATCATTTTTTGAGGGCCGACCAATGCCAATTTTAATTCTAGGAAAGACATTTGTTCCTAAATGGGCAATCAGACTTTTTATCCCATTGTGGCCGCCAGCACTACCTTTTTGCCGTAAACGAATTTTACCGATCTCTAAGTCTAAGTCATCATAAATAACAATCAAATCTTCCTCATCTACCCCAAAGTAGGTCAACAACGGACCAACAGAGCGACCTGATTCATTCATAAATGTTAATGGTTTCACTAACAATACTTTCTCAGTCCCTATAAAAAACTCTGCAATATCTGCTTCAAAATTACTATTATTAAACGAAACATTTTGCCGATACGCAATTTCATCTAGCGTAATAAAGCCAATGTTGTGTTTTGTTTCTTTGTATTTACTACCGGGATTTCCCAGTCCTACGATTACTTTCATCTTTCATTCTCCTTGGATTATAAGCTTGCCAACACAAAATGGCTGGGAAGCGTATGCGCTACCCAGTTTTATTCATTATACCATAGAAATAAAAAAACTCGCAGTCTTTGAAGATTAAGAAAGATGTAAAAAAATTTTTAGAAATTTAAATATGCGTAAGATAGTGAAATTACGCACATGTAAGAGCTACCATTTTGAAACAGGTCTGAAAACTGTATCATTTTTACAATCAAAGTTCGTGACATTTTTTACAAACCATGTTACTATCACTTTAGCAACAGGAAATAAAAACTCGTTGCTCACGAAAAAGAATGTAGAGGAAGGAATGGTACACATGACTGCAGCCGCAGGGAATAAAGATCACCAAAAAGTAATTTTAGTCGGGGACGGTGCCGTAGGTTCTAGCTATGCCTTTGCTTTAGTAACTCAGAATATTGCTCAAGAAGTTGGGATTATTGATATTAATGTACCAAAAACTGAAGGAGACGCGTTGGACTTATCTCACGCATTAGCATTTACTTCTCCTAAAAAAATCTATGCTGCTACTTATGACGATTGCCATGATGCAGACTTAGTTGTCTTAACAGCTGGTGCGCCTCAAAAACCAGGCGAAACTCGTTTAGACTTAGTTCATAAAAACTTGAAAATTAATAAAGAAATCGTTACAACAATTGTTGATTCTGGTTTCAACGGTATCTTCTTAGTTGCCGCAAACCCAGTTGATATTTTGACTTATTCAACTTGGAAATTCTCTGGCTTCCCGAAAGAACGAGTAATCGGTTCAGGAACTTCACTAGATTCTGCTCGTTTCCGTCAAGCAATTGCCGAATTAGTTGACGTTGATGCACGAAATGTCCATGCCTACATCTTAGGGGAACACGGAGATACAGAATTCCCAGTTTGGTCACATGCGAATGTCGCTGGCTTACAAATTTACGAATGGGTGAAAAATAATCCTGACGTCGATGAAGAAGCAATGGTTAATTTATTCTTCAACGTACGCGACGCTGCTTACACAATCATCGAGAAAAAAGGAGCTACTTTCTATGGAATCGCGGTTGCACTAGCGCGTATCACTAAAGCTATCCTAAACGATGAAAACTCTGTGTTACCATTATCTGTTTATTTAGAAGGTGAATATGGTCAAAACGATATTTATATCGGTGCACCAGCGATCATCAACCGCCAAGGAGTTAAACAAGTCATTGAAATTCCATTAACAGATGCTGAACAAGAAAAAATGGAAGCTTCTGCTTCTGCATTAAAAGAAGTTATTGAAACAGCTTTTGCTAAATTTGAAGCAGAAGAAGCAAAATAACTCCTTCTACAATAGTCAAAAATTAAAAACAACCAAGAGTGAACACTATTGTTACTCCGCTTTAAAGCCTGGTACAAAAATCCAAAGTGATTTTTGTACCAGGCTTTACTTTTAATCTGTTTTACTTTACTCATCACTCAACTTTTTAAAAAAATTATTGTTTTGTTTAGCTCGAAAAATAACAATAACCAAAAATAAGTTTATTATCTAGAATTCACTACACTACTTAATACAGTCCATCTGCTTCTTCTTTTGTCACAATGTAAATATTTTTCATTTGCGTATAAGCATCTAGCATTGATTTATGCGTTTCTCGACCAATTCCTGATTTTTTATAACCGCCAAATGGCGCGCCCGCAGGCAATTGATTGTATGTGTTGACCCACATTCGACCTGTCCGTACACCACGAGCAACCCGTAATGCCACATTGATATCTTGAGAAAAGACGGCACCACCTAGACCATATTCAGAATCATTAGCTAAACGAATGACTTCTTCTTCCGTTTCAAATTTAATCACTGTTGCAACAGGACCAAAGATTTCTTCTTGGGCCACACACATTGCATTCGTACCATTCGCTAATAACGTAGGTGCTAAAAACGCCCCCTTGTCTAGCCCATTTTCTGTTAAACGTTGCCCACCAGTAATCAGCGTAGCTCCTTCCTTCACACCAATTTCGACATATTTTAAAATTTCTTCCAATTGATGCTCATTGATCTGAGCGCCCATTTCAACATCTTTTTCCCACGGGAAACCAACGTTCACTTGTTCAAACTTTTCCTTTAAAGCTTCTACAAATTGATCATAAATACCTGACTGAACGAACACACGAGACCCAGCACAACAAACTTGCCCTTGATTGAATAAAATCCCTAACTGCACGCCTTCTAATGCACGTTCCCAATTGGCATCTTCAAAAATAATGTTGGCTGATTTTCCGCCAAGTTCTAAAGTGGCTGGAATTAGGCGGTCGGCCGCCGCTTTAGCGACAGTGTACCCCACCTCTGTTGAGCCTGTAAAAGCTAGCTTATCAAACCCTGGATGTGCCAACATATAATTTCCTGAATCAGAACCACGACCGGTGATTAAATTCACTACTCCTTTCGGCAAGACTTGATCAAAAATTTTAAACAATTCCAACAGACTTAATGATGTGCTCGAGGACGGATGAATCACAACCGTGTTACCTGCTGCCAACGCTGGTGCTAATTTCCAAGCACCCATTAATAAGGGGAAATTCCACGGAATAATTTGACCCACAACACCGATGGGTTCTTTCACAACAATGGATAACGTATCCTTATCAAATTCTTTGACAGATCCTTCTTCTCCACGAATCACACTAGCAAAATACCGAAAATGGTCTGCACTGGCAGGGACATCAATCGATTGCGTTTCCCGAAGCGGTTTTCCATTATCTAAAGTCTCCACCATAGCCAAATGTTCTTGATTTTCTTCAATCAAATCAGCAATTTTCAACAAAAGATTGCTTCTTGTTACAACGTCAACATCTTTCCATGTCTGAAACGCTTCTTGGGCTGCTTCTACAGCTCGATCCACATCTGCATTTGTGGCATCTACAAATTCTGCTAATTTTTCGCCATTACTAGGATTGTAACTAGCAATCATTTTGTTACCACTACCTGTTGTCCACTCTCCATTAATATACAATTGATAGCTACTGGCAACTACTTGATTTATTTCTTTTTTACTCATTTACCCACCTCTTTTTTTATTTTTGTATCCGCTTACAATTATAAGACATCTTCCACCTAAAAGTAAATGATTCTACCTAAAAAAAATATAGCTCTCAGCGACTGTTGCTAACTCATCCCGACCTGAAGCCTCCTGGCAATATCTGAATGTATTAAACTTTATTGGAGAGAACTTTTGCCACAAAAAAAAGCTAGCACTGAAGAATTAAAATTGCTTCTTCAGTGCTAGCTTTGATTTTTCCAACTCATTCGTTCTTATTGACAAAGAGCTGATTTTTTTATTTATCTTTTGGAACGATATAGTTCATCAAATGTGTTTCATCGGCTGAGATTGTACGTGTCGAAACAACGTTTAATCCCTTCACGTTCATTTCAGAAATTAAGATGCTACCATCTTTAAAGACTTTTTCCACAAATGCGACATGACCATAAGTATTGTCTGCGCCTAAAACACCAGCTGGGAAGGAAACCGCTGCACCTGCTTTTGGTGTACGACTTACTTTGTACCCGCGTGCACGACCTGTTTCGCCCCAATCTTGACCATTCCCCATTGTTAAGTCCACACGTTTACCTAATTGCGTAATACGGTTGTAGACATATTGTGTACAGTTGCCCCAAGCATAACTATTAAAGGTGTCATAGTTTTTGCCATTATAGGCTGGGAAATTTGATTCCATTGGTTCAACGGTTGCTTTTTCTTTATCATAATAAGTTAAATCGTATGTTTTAATTAACGCATTTAATTTCTTATGGTAATCTTTGTCCGTTGCGTATTTTCCTGTTAGGAAACGTGTCGCTTCTTTGTATGATTTGGCTTCCGTTTTCCAGACACCATGATAGAAATCTTTATTGGAATCTAAACCATTTTTCAATAATTTCGCATAATCTTCCATTGATTCTTTATACGTTGGATATTGACGGAATTTTGCTTCTACTGTGTATAGGTTACCGAAACCATTGTCTTCATAGGTAATAAAAGAAACAGATTGACCTTTGTAATCGCCTTTAATACCAAACAAATTGTAGTTTGGTTTCTGGCTTAATTTACTATTGCCGCTGCCACTTTCTAAAATTGCTTGAGCAATCATCACACTAGCATATAAGTTTTTGTCCTTGGCCACTTTCCGAGCAGATTCACCGATTTCTTGAATAAACTCTTCTGTCTTCTTCGTTTTGCTGACCGTAAACGTCTCATCGTCTTCCACTAACCCAACCGTTTCATTTGTAACTGGTGGGACTATTTCAGGCTGCGGTGTTGACGCTGCTGGTTGTTCTACTGGCTTTTCAGCTGGCGCTGTTGGTGTCACTGGTTTCGCCGGCTGTTTTGATTCAGAAGTACTCGTGCCAGGTTTTGGCTGTTCTTTAGAAGAACTTGGTGTGGTCGTTGGCGTGGTACTTGATTCAGTTGTACTTGTTGACGTAGAATCTGTGGTTGACTCTGTTGTACTCGTCGAGGTGGAGTCAGTAGTCGATTCTGTCGTACTTGTGGATGTAGAATCCGTTGTGGAATCTGTCGTTTCGGTTCCTGACGTTTCCGTGGACTCCGTGGTTGCAGATTCACTTGATTCGGTTGAACTTTCTGTTTCAGTTGTTGATTCTTCTGTCGCTTCTGTTGTTTCACTAGTCGCTGTCGTTTCAGTGGCTTCAGCAGTTGTTGCTTCTGCGGTTGTTTCTGCGACAGAACTATTTTCAGCTACCAAGTTATTACCTTCTGCAAATGCACCTACTGGCATTGATGAACCTAAAAGTAATAAGGTAGAGAACAGGGCAAATTGTTTTTTCATACTCATTCTCCTTTTTTATTTTTCTCCATTTATTTTTATGTACCAACATATATAATTGACATAGTTATTGTTTAAATGGCTCCTTTTTTAATAGTATACTGTTTCATAAAAAATTTCTAGCAAAAAGTTAAAAAAATAGAAGAAAATTCACAAATTCTTCTATCTTTTTTTGGTAATTTTCTAAGAAAAAAAAGAAAGGGCTTGAACAAACATCAACGTCCTCTCTTTTTCTCGTTATCCTTCAAACAAAATACTTTTTTTTCGAAGTGCCTCTTTGATTTCTTGGAAAGTTTCTTCGTCTGCACAGCGAATAGTATGCAGATGGACGCCTCCTGTTAAAACTGATAGTAATGTAGCATGCTCTTTTTGATACTTGTCCATAAATTTATCAATATCTTTCTCTGATTGAATGCGCAAACTGCCGATTAATTCCCCATAAAGCGGATGTGCAATACTCACATCTACCACTTCTCCACCTTTGGCAACAATGACTGACAATTCTTCTCTCGTTTGTTCAGGTGTATGTTGACAAGCAATTTTCCGTTCAATTCCTTCTAAAGGTTGTTCCAACATATACCCTCGAGCTGTTGCGACAATTTCGACCCCTGTCGCCCGTAATAGAGCGACATCTCCTACAATAATTTGTCTGCTGACATCAAAAGCTTTTGCAAAACGAGTGGCACTAATTGGCTTTTCGGTCTCTCTTAATCTTTTAACAATCTCTCTTCTTCTGATTTCTCCATCCACGACCTTCGCCTCACTCTCCTAAATGTTTTTCTTGGAAACGTTTAGAGGCGTCCATAATTCCCTGGAAAGTCTCAGATAATGTTTCTTCATACTCGGCATTTTCAACATGATTCAGAATAGTTTCTAATACTTGTTGTTCTCTTTCAGAATCAAAAACCGCATGACCTGCTTTCTTTTTCACTGCAGCAATCTCTGCGACGACGTCCATCCGCTGTTCTAATAAACGGACCAGTTCCTTATCGATTTGGTTAATCTTTGCTCGTTGTTGTTCTAAAGAAGTTGTTGGGGCGTCATCTTCAGTCAATTCTTTAATTATCCGTGCTGGATTACCTGCGATCACACAGTTTTCTGGAAACGATTTGGTCACAACAGCACCTGCTGCCACCACTACATTATCGCCTAATGTTACGCCAGGAAGGACAATCGCTCCACCGCCAATCCAAACATTGTTGCCAATGATAATTCGTTTCCCTGATTCCATTCCGCTATTACGCTTGGCCGCTTGTAATGGATGCTCGGCTGTATAAAGTTGCACATTGGGTCCAAACATACAGTTATCGCCAATTTCGATTGGACAAACATCTAAAAAAACGTTATTAAAATTGGCATAGAAATTTTTTCCCACAGAAATGTTGTAGCCATAATCAAATTGAATCATCGGTTCGATGTACGTCCCGACACCCACTTTTCCAAACGTTTCTTCTATTAATTGACGACGAATATAAGTGTCTGGTTGTTGGTTAATTAACGCCATTTGTTCACGGGCTTTTTTGCGATCAGCCACTAATTCAGGATCTGAGGCAAAATATAGTGCACCTGCGATCATTTTTTCTTTTTCTGATTTAAATTCTTCCATTCCGTTACTCCTTTATCGTTAATTCTGCAAATATCGTTTCGGCTTTCGCTTCTAAAAAATAATAAGGTTGTTGTAAAAATAGCGGCGTTTGATTAATGGCTAAAATAGTTGCCGTTGGTTGTTTATAATGAATCAAATCGCAAAATGGATGCACTTGAAAACTCGTGCCGACAATCACGATTAAGTCGGCAGAAGCAACGGCCTGAATGGCTTTTTCAATTGCCTCTTCGGATAGTCCTTCTTCATACAAAGTAATAGCTGGACGGATTTGTCCATGACAATCAGCGTGCCGATCACTAAGCAAATAGTCTTGCCAAGGAACCGTTGCACCACAAGTTTGGCAATAACATTCATATAAATTACCATGAAAGTCCACCACTTCTTGGCTACCTGCTTTTCGATGAAGCCCATCAATATTTTGTGAAACAATTTTTCCCCGTTTCATTTGCTCTAATTGGGCCATTTTCTGGTGAATGATATTAGGTTGTGCGTCTGGATGATAGAGCGTTTTAACGAATTGATAAAACTTTTCTGGCTCTGTTTTTAAGCAAGTCCGGCTCAATAAGTATTCCGGTTGCTGGATTCCTTGATAGACACCTTTTAAGGAACGATAATCTGGCACACCTGAGGCTGTCGAGATACCCGCACCTGTTAAAAATGTGATTTTTTGTTGGGTTGCCAACCAATGAATTGCCTCGGCTTGCGTGATATCTTGCATATCGATTCAGCTCCTAATCTTCTATATTATAACGTATTTTAACATTAGCACCAAAAGTTTTTCCACTTTTTGAAAACTTCTTACCTATATATTGATTTATCTTGAAAGAGTTTGTGACAAATTTCTCAACTCGTGGTAAAATATGCATGAGTAAAAGTGAGGTGAAACAACAATGGTCGCATTTATTATTTATTGGGCTGCAATTATTGCCTGCATCGCTTGGGGCGTTTTAAGCATTTGGTTCTCTGTTTTTTATCTTTCTCGTAAAGAAAACGGAAATCTTTGGGCTTTTGCGTTCTTCAACGTTATCGCTATTATCGCCTTAGCAATTGTTTTATTAGTTTACAAAACTTGGGATTTCGGTATCTTAACTTACTCAAGTCTAATTTATACAATTTTAGCTTCTTTAGGTGTATTGACTGTTCTTCAAGCTATTTTAGGTCGTGAACCAAAAGCTGTCAAAGCTTAAGTAAAAAGCAACTGTTCCTTTAGGAATGGTTGCTTTTTTCGTATTAGTTTCTATTTCGTAGGGAAAATGTTACGTTAATTTCATGGTGTTTGTGTCCTCTTGATAAATTCCTTTGCTGGAACATATTGACTTTCTTCTGGATTTATCCTAAAATTAATAACTGAATTTAATAACTGAATAGTGCCTCAAAAAAGAGGTAGAGGTCGCGGTTTTTATTACGCTTGTGGAGTGAGAGGACACTGGGAAGCAAGTTTAGGATCAATCGCCGAAATGCATAACGGAGCCTCTTCTGTTGTGTGTTGGGACGTAAGTTAAGAGCTTGCGGACTGTCTTAGTAGTGATGCTAAGTTGTGCTATGTTTCGTTGAGGAATTTTTTTCGACATTACCTAGCAACCTTACATCTGTTTGGTTGTTTTTTTGTATTCAAAAATAGGTTGTGACAGAAGTATTCTCCTTTAAAAAGACAGAATCGCTTTTGCTCAGCTGATTATCAAAGCTTGTTGATTGAAAAAAGACAAAACGATCAATCAGACAAGAAATTTAAAGGAGAGAAAAAGATGAACAAAAAAGTTTTTTCATTCAGTCTACTACTTGTCACGCTATTTTCGTTACTTGGCATGACAACCAACGCTTCGGCGGAGGAAAATGGTGAATTTCGTGTCGGCATGGAAGCTGGCTACGCCCCTTTTAACTGGTCACAGAAAAATGACGCACATGGCGCAGTGCCTATTCAAGGCAACTCTTATGCAGGTGGCTATGATGTTCAAATTTCTAAAAAAATTGCCGATGGTTTAGGTCGTAAATTAGTAATCGTCCAAACCAAATGGGATGGCTTGGCGCCCGCCTTACAATCTGGAAAAATTGATGCCATTATCGCCGGAATGAGCCCAACCGCTGAACGAAAAAAAGAAATTGCTTTTACAAACCCTTATTATGAATCACAATTTGTCGTAATTGTAAAAAAAGATGGCAAATACGCTAATGCAAAAAGCTTGAAAGATTTAGCTGATGCTAAAATTACGGCTCAACTAAATACATTCCACTACGGATTAATTGATCAAATTCCAAATGTCAATAAACAGCAAGCAATGGATAACTTTTCAGCTATGCGAACAGCACTTGCTTCTGGCATGATTGACGGGTATGTTAGTGAACGCCCTGAAGGCATAACAGCAACTAGTGTCAATAAAGAATTAAAAATGTTAGAATTTCCAAAAGAAAAGGGCTTTGATGCTAGCGCTGAAGACTCGCAAGTAGCAGTCGGCATGCGTAAAGGCGATCCAGACATTGAAAAAGTAAACAAAATTTTAGCAGGTATTTCTCAAGATGAACGGACAAAAATTATGGACCAAGCAATCAAGGATCAACCTGCAGCAACAGATAGTGATGAACAAAAAACAGGACTTATTAACGATTTCAAAAATATTTGGAATCAATATGGCGACATGTTTTTACGTGGTGCTGGTTTAACGCTATTTATCGCGTTAATTGGGACAGTTGTCGGAACAACCCTTGGTTTACTAATTGGTGTCTTCCGTACAATTCCAGATTCTGAAAACCCAGTCGCTCGTTTCTTCCAAAAATTAGGAAATTTAATTCTTTCTATTTATATTGAAGTTTTCCGTGGTACACCAATGATGGTTCAAGCAATGGTTATTTTCTATGGTTTAGCTCTAGCTTTTGGCATCTCTTTAGACCGAACAGTGGCCGCATTATTTATCGTTTCTGTGAATACTGGTGCCTATATGTCTGAAATTGTTCGCGGAGGTATTTTCGCAGTAGATAAAGGACAATTCGAGGCAGCACAAGCGATTGGGATGACCCATGGACAAACAATGCGTAAAGTCGTTATTCCCCAAGTATTACGTAATATTTTACCTGCAACAGGGAATGAATTTGTCATTAATATCAAAGATACGGCCGTGTTAAGTGTTATCGGTGTTGCAGATTTATTCTTCCAAGGGAATGCTGCTTCTGGCGCAAACTTCCAGTTCTTCCAAACCTTTACAATTGTCGGCATCATGTACTTGGTAATGACTTTTGTGATCACACGAATCTTACGTGTTGTGGAACGTAAAATGGATGGCCCTTCTGCTTACGTTAAAGTAGAAGAATTAACTGAAGAAGGAAAAGAAAGCTAGGAGGCAAACAGATGAGTGCAATTATTGAAATTGAACATTTACGAAAAAGCTTTGGCGAAAACGAAGTATTAAAAGATATCAATATGAACGTCAACAAAGGAGAAGTTGTCACCATTATCGGTTCTTCTGGTTCTGGTAAATCAACGTTACTACGTTGTATTAATTTGTTAGAAAAACCAACAGATGGCAAAATCATCTATAATGGTAAAAATGTTTTAGAACGTGGTTATAGTTTGCCCAAATATCGGACCCATTTAGGTATGGTTTTCCAATCATTCAATTTATTTAATAACATGAATGTCTTAGAAAACTGTACTTCTGGTCAGATGACTGTCCTAAAAAGAAACAAAGAAGAAGCCAAAAAAATTGCCTTAGAAAATTTAGAAAAAGTTGGCATGGCTCGTTTTATTGATGCCAAACCTGCTCAATTGTCTGGTGGACAAAAGCAACGGGTAGCCATTGCTCGAGCATTATCAATGGATCCAGATGTTTTACTTTTCGATGAACCAACTTCTGCATTGGATCCTGAAATGGTTGGCGAAGTGCTAAAAACGATGAAAAATCTTGCCCATACTGGGCTAACAATGGTGATTGTAACACATGAAATGGAATTTGCGCGGGACGTATCCGATCGTGTTATTTTCATGGATAAAGGTGTCATTGCCGAAGAAGGGACCGCTGAAGATATTTTTGTCCATCCAAAAGAAGCTCGGACAAAAGAGTTCTTACATCGGATTTTAACGAAAAACTAGTAAAAAAGAGGCAGTCATTCTGGTTAGAGTGACTGCCTCTTTTGTTATTTTTTGTATTGACGAATCATTGGCGGTTCATAGGAATCAATAAATGCACCAATTTCTTCTAAGGAATCTGAAATGAAAATTTTAGCTCGATCCGCTTCTGTTAAGAAATTAGTTTCTACCATTTTATCAAAAAAAGCAGCTAGTAAATCATAGTAACCATTCACGTTGTATAAAATACAAGGATTCATATGTTCACCGACTCGGCCCCAAGAGATCACCTCGCTAATTTCTTCTAGCGTGCCGGGACCACCGGGTAAAGCTAAATACACATCTGCCAATTCAATCATCTTTTTCTTACGCGCATGCATATCACTGACTGTATGCATCTTTGTAATGCCATTATGTGCAATCTCTCGTTCCATTAAAAAAGTGGGCATGACACCAATTACCTCTCCACCTTCTGCTAAAAGCGTGTCAGCCACCGTACCCATTAGACCAACATTGCCACCGCCATAAACTAGATCATAGTGATTTTCTTTCATCCAAGCGGCTAACGCTACTGCAGCTTGCTGATAGATTGGCTCATTCCCCAGACTGGCGCCACAATATACTGCCATTTTTTTCACAAACATACCCTCCATTTAGATAGATTCTTTTTTACCATCTATCCTCTGGTAGCTATGGTAGCATATTTTGATTTTCTCGAAAAGGTGCAGCCATTTTTCTTTTCGTTTTAAAAGTATTTGAATTTTCAGACAATAAATGCTATAGTCTTTTTATATTTTAAAATTTCAGAAAAAGGAGCCCTATTATCTTGTCTACCTCACTCACTATTCGCTTAGTTGCCGAAGCCGATTGGCCCGCATTACATGCCTTGGATCAAATCATTTGGACAAAAAAGAATACCCCTGCCGAGATACAACCACTCTCGCTTGCGGCATATCAGGAAAAAATGAAGGATGAAACGATTTTCGTTGCCATCAGCGGACAACAACTTGCTGGATTTATTGAAGTCCATCCGCCCACTTCGTTAGCAGCTCATCAAAAGCAATGGCTACTAAGTATTGGCGTTTCGCCAGATTTCCAAGATCAAGGGATTGGTGGTTCTTTGTTGTCGTATATCAAAGATATGGCTGAGATAAGCGGGATTCATAAGCTGAGTTTGCGAGTAATGGCTACCAATCAAGAAGCCATTCGATTCTATGAAAAACATGGTTTTGTGCAGGAAGCACATTTTAAAGAAGAATTTTATATAAATGGACACTATTGTGATGATTATCAGTATGCTTATTTCATAGAAAAATAAGAAAACCAATGTTTTCTATAAAAACTGGTTGCTCTCTGTTTCTTCTTCTGTTATTTTAAATAATAAGACAATATTAAGGAGTGTGAATCTATGCAAAAAAAGTTAGTTTGGCGTGATTATCTATACGTTGGTTCAATGTTATTCGGTTTGTTTTTCGGTGCTGGAAATTTAATTTTCCCTGTACATATGGGACAAGAAGCGGGGGCTTCCGTCTTTTTAGCAAACTTGGGCTTCTTAGCCACTGGAATTGGCTTACCTTTTCTTGGTGTCATTGCTATGGGTGTTTCTAAAAGTTCAGGTGTTTTTGACTTAGCTTCTCGGATTAATCGTCGTTATGCTCTTATTTTTACCTTACTATTATATTTAACGATTGGTCCTTTCTTTGCTTTACCAAGGTTAGCAACTACTTCTTTTGAGATTGGTCTTGCACCATTTGTTCCGAAAGACTTGCAATGGCTGGTTCTTGCTGGTTTTTCCGCATTATTTTTCTTAGCTGTTTGGCTCTTCTCTAGAAAGCCAAGTAAAATCTTAGATTATGTGGGTAAATTTTTAAATCCGTTATTTTTAGCATTGCTAGGAATTTTGATTGTTTTAGCCTTTGTAAAACCATTAGGTCATGTGGCCAGTGCCGCTGTTGGTGAAAATTATATTTCAAGTCCTTTCTTTAAAGGATTTACAGAAGGTTATAATACGCTGGATGCTTTAGCTTCATTAGCTTTTGGGATTGTTGTCGTTTCCACTTTACGAAATATGGGCGTCGAAAAACCAGGAGATATCGCTAAAGGAATGATTAAATCAGGTGCTTTCAGTGTTGTATTGATGGGGATTATCTATACCTTACTTGCTTATATGGGAACAATGAGTATCGGGGCTTTTCCAATCAGTGAAAACGGCGGGATTGCCTTAGCCCAAATTGCCAATTACTATTTAGGCCTACCAGGGAGTATTTTACTGGCTTTTATCGTAGTTCTTGCTTGTTTAAAAACCGGTATCGGCTTAAGCACAGCCTTTTCTGAGACTTTTGAAGAAATGTTTCCGAAAGTTTCCTATCAAAAATTCTTGGCAATTGTTGTTATTTTACCAGCTATTTTTGCAAATGTCGGCTTAACCAACATCATTCAATTTGCCGTTCCAGTCTTGATGTTCCTTTATCCATTGGCGATTACTTTAATGCTTTTGGTAATCATCAGTCCTATTTTCAAACATCGACGGGAAGTCTATCAAGCAACGACCTATATCACATTGATTGCTGCTGTTTTAGATGCATTAAATAGCGCGCCTGCCTTTATCAAAGATACGGCGTTTGTAACAACGCTTTTAGAAAAAGCCGGCCAATACTTACCATTGTTCACTATTGGTATGGGCTGGGTCGTTCCAGCAACGGTTGCTTTTCTAATTAGTTGGGTTTGGGTCATGATTTCTAAAAAAGATCCTATTCTTGATTAATTCTTACCAAAACGACACTAGAAAAAATGCGGAAGCGCATCTTTTCTAGTGTCGTTTTTATGTATATTCGTTGTACCAAACTCTTGACTATGGTAAATTGAAGTTACCAACAAGTACTGGAGGAAATTGCCCATGTTAGTTACAACAACCGAGAGAATTAGCGGTCAAGAATATGAAATTATTGGAGAAGTTTTCGGGTTAACCACACGTTCTAAAAATATGTTTAAAGATTTAGGTGCTGGACTAAAAAGCGTAGTTGGCGGTGAAATCAAAGGTTACACTGATATGCAACGAGAAGCACGCGACCAAGCAATCGAACGTTTAAAAGCAGAAGCCTCTAAATTAGGTGCAGATGCCGTTGTGATGATGCGTTTTGATTCTGGCACAATTGGCACAGACATGCAATCTGTCGTGGCTTACGGAACAGCTGTTAAATACATCTAAATTTTGCAACTAAAAAGACGCAGACCTTTTCTTGTAAGGTCTACGTCTTTTTAGTTTTCATATTTCACTTCTGCTAAATACAATCCTTCTGGATGAGCAGTCGGACCTGCTAAATTTCGATCTTTGGCTGCGATAATTGCTGGAATCGCGGTTGGTTCCAGCCGCCCATTGCCGATTTTCAATAGCGTACCAACTAAAATCCGAATCATTTTGTACAAGAAACCATCGCCCCGAAAAGTGAATGTTAATTCATCCCCCGTTTCATTGACATGAACACTGGCTTCATGAATGGTTCGGACTTTATCTTCTACCGAACTTCCTGAGGCACAGAAAGAGGTAAAATCATGGGTGCCTAATAAATCAGGCAAAGCTTGTTGGATTTTTTCGAGATCAATGGGATACGGAAAATAACTAGCATAAAAACGTCGAAATGGACTTCGCGGTTTGCCAATATCCACTTTAAATTGATAGGTTTTTTCGATCACATGATAACGTGCATGAAAGTCTTCTGAAACACGTTCCACGCTGCGCACAGCAATGTCTTCGGGTGTTTGTGTATCTAACGCAAAGCGCATTTTTTCCAACGGACGTTCCTGCGGATAATCAAAGTGAATCACTTGGCCCATTGCATGAACACCTGCATCTGTTCGTCCTGAACCAAAAACCGTCACGGAGCGTCCATTATTCATGCGTGCTAACGTTTTTTCTATTTCTTCTTGAACGGTACGCTCATTAGGTTGCTTTTGAAAGCCATGAAAATGAGTGCCATCATAGGCAATGATTGCTTTATAGCGGGGCATAATTTTTCTTCACCTTTTCTAAGTTCTTAATACAAATAAGCCAATGGTTAACAAGACAAAGCCAAACATTACTATTGTATCTCGTAGGTGCCAATGAAGAATGCGGTATTTTGTCCGTCCTTCACCACCTTGATAACCTCTTGCTTCCATGGCAGTCGCTAAGTCTTCCGCACGATTAAAACTACTTACGAAAAGCGGAATCAAAAGTGGAACAATAGCTTTCATTTTTTGAAGTAAGTTTCCTTCACCAAAATCAACACCACGGGCACGTTGAGCATTCATAATCTTTTCCGTTTCATCCATTAATGTTGGGACAAAACGTAAGGCAATTGATAACATCAATGAAACTTCATGAACTGGAAATTTCACTACATGAAGTGGGCGTAGCAAATATTCAATCGCATCTGATAACTCTAATGGTGCCGTCGTTAAAGTTAATAACGTTGACATGAAAATAATTAAAACAAAACGACAGAAAATAAATAGCCCATTCGTCACACCAAACTGGGTTATGGAAATAATTCCCCACTGAAAGTACACTTCCCCCCCTTGTGTAAACAAGGTTTGAAGAGCCACAGTAAACAGAATTAGCCATAATAATGGCCGAACACCGCGGATAAAGAAGCGGGCGCTGATTTTTGATAATGAAATAGCAAAAGCAGTAAAGGCTGCTATTAAAACATAACTCTGCCAATTATTTGCTAAAAAGATAATTCCAATAAAATAAAAACTAGCTAATAATTTTGCACGCGGATCTAAACGATGGATAAAAGAATCGCCTGGAATATAACGCCCAAAAATCAATTTATTCATCATTTTGCCTCACCTGCTTCCTGCATTTTTTTCAGAAGCTGATCGGCTAATTGATCGGCCGTTAATGGTAATTGCTCAAAAGAAAAGCCTTTTGCCACTAATTTTTCAGCAAATTCGGCTGCAGTTGGCACGCCTAATTGTTTTTCTTTCAGCCATTGTGTCTCTTGAAACACTTCTTGTGGTGCTCCCGCTCGGACGATTTGTCCTTTTTCTAAAACAATCACGTGATCTGCGTAATTAGCCACGTCATCCATCAAATGTGTCACTAAAACGATGGTCATATTATGTTCCTTATGCAGACGACTAAACATCTCCATCATTTCTTTACGACCCTTAGGATCCAAACCAGCAGTCGGTTCGTCTAATACTAAGACTTCTGGTTCCATCGCTAGCACACCAGCAATTGCGACACGGCGCATTTGACCACCTGATAACTCAAACGGAGAATGTTGTAAGTATTTTTCATCTAAGCCGACTAAATCAAGCATTTTCTTAGCTAATTTTTTCGCTTCTTCGTCTGAAACACCAAAGTTTTTCGGTCCGAAAGCGATGTCTCGCTCCACTGTTTCTTCAAACAATTGTGCTTCTGGAAATTGAAAAACGATCCCAACTTTTTTACGAATTGGTTTTAAATTCTTATTATCAGTTTCTGGCGTAATTACACGCTCTCCAATTGTCACTTGGCCTTTAGTTGGTTTCACCAAAGCATTTAAATGTTGTAATAGCGTTGATTTGCCACTGCCAGTATGTCCGACAATCGCTGTATAAGAGCCGTCTTGAATCGTTAAATTAATATCGAATAATGCCCGTTGCTCAAAAGGAGTATTGGGTTGGTAAGTAAAATCTACTTGTTTAAAACGGATGTCCATAACCAATCCACCATCCCTTCTTCTGTTAAATAATTCGTTGGCACAACAACGCCACGCTCTTTCAAAGCTACTTTTAATTTTTCAGGAAACGGTAAATCCAAGCCCATTTCAACAAGCGCTTCTCCTGCAGAAAAAATCTTTTCTGGTGTTCCTTCGTTTGTCAATTGTCCTTGGCGCATCACTAAAATACGATTCGCATTAGCCGCTTCATCAATATCGTGGGTAATAGAAATAACTGTTAAATTACTTTCTTCTTTAATCTTTTGAATGGTAGCAATTACTTCTGCACGACCTTCTGGATCTAACATACTTGTCGCTTCGTCTAAAATAATAATATCTGGTCGCAAAGCAACCACACCAGCGATAGCTACTCGTTGTTTTTGGCCGCCAGATAGCCGAGCAGGTTCTCGCTTGGCAAAATCTAACATACGAACCCGTTCTAATGCATCGTGAACACGTTCGACCATTTCATCACGCGGAATACCTTGATTTTCTAAACCAAAAGCCACATCGTCTTCGACTGTTGAACCGACAAATTGGTTATCTGGATTCTGAAAAACCATTCCTACCATACGCCGGATATCCCAGACGTTTGCTTCATTTAATTCTTTGCCGCCAACTTTGATAGTCCCAGCAGCTGGCAGTAACAGCCCATTGATCGTTTTGGCTAACGTTGATTTACCAGAACCATTATGGCCAATAATAGCGACCCATTCGCCTTGTTGAATGGAAAAAGACACATCTTTTAAAGCGGGAGAAGCATCTTCTGGTTGATAATTAAATTGGATATTATTTAGTTCAATGATTGGTTGCATCGCATACTCCCTCAATCTATTTATTCTTTCTAACACTACCAAAAAAGTAGCGTTTTTTCAATCATCTGTTCTGATTCTTCACACTATTTTTTATTATACCAAAAGAACGGTCATTATGGGAGCTCTTATCTGTCTTGACAGGTCTATTTTTCATAAAAATAACTTCTTGTTCTCATAAAACAAGAAGTTACTGATTTTCTTTTAAAAATGTGTCTTCAAATATTCAAACGCATATTGGGCATATAACTCAGCACCCATTGCCATCGCATCTTCATCAATATTAAAACGACCATGGTGATGTGCCCACTCCGTATCTTTCTCTGGATTACCACTTCCCACTAAGGCAAAACAACCAGAAGCATGTTCAGTATAATAACTGAAGTCTTCGCCACCAGTTGTCGGCTCTTCTTGTCTTAAGGCCGCTTCACCAAAATTTTCCTTAATTAGTGTTTGGGCAAACAAGGCATCCTGCTCATCATTAATCACTGGCAACGTCCCATATTGATAATCTAACGAAGCCGTCCCACCGTAAATAGCGGCTGTTTGTTCCGCATAGCGTTGTAGCGCCTGTTCTACTCGATTACGCGTTGCTACACTAAAGCAACGAACCGTTCCTTCTAAACGTGCATTCTCAGCAATCACATTAAAACGGGTCCCCACATCCATCCGTCCAATCGTGACAACTACTGGATCTAAAGGATCTGTCTCCCGAGAAACAATCGTTTGCAGATTCATCACGAAAGAAGAAGCTATGACTGCCGCATCAATACAAGCGTTTGGCATGGCACCATGGCCACCACGGCCTTTAAAATCAACAGAAAAAATATCTGCGGATGCGAAACTTGAGCCCACTCGACACGAAGCGGTTCCTACAGGCATTTGTGACCAGATATGTAAGCCAAATACATCATCAACACCGGTCATTGCGCCTTGCGCAACCATTGCTTTAGCACCTTGCGCATTTTCTTCAGATGGTTGAAAAATTAACCTTACTGTTCCCTGAAGTTCTTCCTGGATTTCTTTTAATACTTTAGCCACTGTTACTAACATCGCGGTATGGGAATCATGCCCACATGCATGCATCTTGCCAGCTTCTAAAGATTTATAAGCTAAATCTTCATTTAATTCCTGTACAGGTAAGGCATCCATATCCGCCCGCAGCGCAACCACTCGGCCTGGTTTGCCGCCCACAATTTCAGCAATTAAACCCGTCGGTTCTGTTTTGCGATAAGTAATTCCTAATTGATCAAGAACTGCCGCTACTTTTTCTGTCGTTCGAAATTCTTCAAATTGTAATTCTGGATGTTGGTGTAAATCCCGTCGAAAAGCAATCATTTCTTGTGCATGCTGCTTGACTAGTGCTTTGATTTTTTTCATACTTACGCCCCGTTTCTACAAACTTAATAAAATACTTGAAAAAATACCCGCTAAAATAACCGAAACAATGGTGACTGTTACGAAACCTGCCACTAACATCGGTGGCATTAAATGGCTCGTTAAAGCCGCCTGTTCTTGTTCATCTTCTGTCAATGATTGAATCACTTCATTAGTAATAATATAATCGGCTGGAAAGCCATATAAAGCTGTCAACGAAACAGCGAATGCCATCTCTTTACTCACACCTAATACACGACCAACAATTGCTGAAAAGATGTACATCCCGATAACACCAATCACAATAATCCCAATCATTGGTAAAAATAAATCCATCAACATTTCAGGTGTGGCTTGTTTTAAGCCATCAAAGACAAAAAGCATTAACCCTAAAATCGCAAAACCAAAGCTATTTGCTTTCTGCAATGGTTGCTTTTCTAAAAAGCCTAAAGACGTTGCAATCACGCCAAAACATAAACACAGCACAAAAGGACTAATCGTCACAAACGGTGCCGTCCACACAGAAACATAATAAGCAAGTGTGGCAACTAAGGCTAAACGTAAAATTCGTGAATAATCTGTATGATATCGTTTGGGTACTTTTTCAAATAGTTTAGGCACATCTGGTTCTGCTCCTGTTTCTTGCCCCTCTTGTTCATGAACCGGCTGCCATGTCCCTGCTCGATATTCTTGAAGCTTCCGCTTTCCTTCTTTTTTTAGAACAATTGAAGTTAAGGGATAACCAGCAAACCCTTGAATGACATAAATTAAAATTGCCAAAACCGAAAGTGAGGCTAAACCAGCTGATTGAGCCGCTTCTGACATTACTAATGAAGAAACTAAACCTCCTACTAACGGCGGGATTGCAACTAA
Organism: Enterococcus sp. AZ035; assembly: GCF_050548325.1. Lineage (NCBI taxonomy): Bacteria > Bacillati > Bacillota > Bacilli > Lactobacillales > Enterococcaceae > Enterococcus > Enterococcus sp. AZ035. The sequence continues at coordinate 178,761 of NZ_CP172958.1, read as the reverse complement.
AACTGTTTTTAAGTCAAAAACAAAAGTCCCCACAGCTAACAACAAGGCAATAATGCCCAGAATACCTGACAAAGCAATCACAATCGTTTTCCATTGATTAACCAATTCTTTAACAGAGAGCAGAGTGCCCATATTAGTAATCAACAGATACATTAATAAAGTGGCAACCACTGTAGGAATCCCTGCCACTTCCACAATATTTTGTGGAAAAATAGTCCAATAACCAAGAATAAATAAAACACCACAAACAAAAACGGATGGAATCCAAGCTTTTGTTTTGATAGAAACTACATCACCAATGTATAAAATAACCATCAGCAACGAAAAAGCAAACATTTGCGACATATAATTCCCCCTTCTACTAACTCAGATGTTTAATTATCTGAAAATTCCAATTAATAATCAGTATAACAAACCGGAAAAGCTTCTGCAATGCTTTTAAGAAACAAAAAAGCTTTGAGAAAACAGCGTTTTCCCAAAGCAAAAAAAAATCACCTTTATATGATGAGTGCTCCCCTGCTAAAGCCATCTTTAGCAGGGAAAGCAGAGCTAGACTCGGAGTCGCCTCCAACATCATAACACTCTAAAAGAAACATCTATAAAGTGATCGGTTTATTAATTATTTAACAAATTCGATAACTACCATTGGTGCTGCATCGCCGCGTCTTGGTTCTGTCTTCAAGATACGAGTGTAACCACCTTGGCGTTCCGCGAAACGAGGTCCTAAATCGTTAAATAGCTTTTGTAAAGCTGATTCAACAACGATAGACTCATCTTCTTCACGAACACTAGCAACTTCATTACGAACGAAAGTAGCTGCTTGACGACGTGCATGAAGATCTCCACGTTTACCTAAAGTAATCATTTTTTCTACAGTTGAACGTACTTCTTTCGCACGAGCTTCAGTAGTTACGATGCGTTCGTTGATGATTAAATCAGTTGTAATATCACGTAGCATAGCTTTACGTTGGCTTGATGTGCGTCCTAATTTACGGTAACTCACGTTGGGTTCCCTCCTTCGTTTCTGTTCTCACGAGCCACTGCTGTTAAGCAGGACTGGAAACTTCGTAAAAGTCTTAATCGTCCTTACGTAATCCTAACCCTAGATCATGCAATTTAAGTTTTACTTCTTCAAGAGATTTACGACCTAAATTACGTACTTTGATCATTTCTGGTTCAGATTTGTTTGTAAGTTCTTGTACAGTATTAATGCCTGCACGTTTTAAACAGTTATATGAACGAACTGATAAATCAAGTTCTTCAATCGTCATTTCTAGCATTTTCTCTTTTTGAGTTTCTTCTTTTTCCACCATGATTTCAGCGTTTTTCGCTTCGTCAGTAAGGTTTACAAAGATATCTAAATGCTCAGTCATGATTTTCGCAGCTAAACTTAGTGCTTCTTGAGGAATGATTGAACCATCTGTCCATATTTCCATTGTTAATTTGTCGAAATCATCACGACGACCAACACGTGTATTTTCTACTTGGTAGTTAACACGACGAACGGGTGTGTAGATGGAATCAACTGGAAGTACACCGATTGGCATATCTTCTTTTTTGTTTTCGTCTGCTTGAACATAGCCACGACCAGGTTTCACTGTTAAGCGAGCATGGAAAGTAGCTCCTTCAGCAACACTACAGATAACTAAATCTTTATTTAGGATCTCAACATCACTGTCCACGATAATATCGCCGGCAGTCACGGTAGCGGGTCCTGTAATATCGATCTCAAGGGTTTTCTCTTCTTCAGCATATAATTTCAATGCTAAGCCTTTAATATTCAAAATAATTTGTGTTACGTCTTCTCGTACACCTGGAATGGTTGAGAATTCGTGTAAAACACCATCGATTTGAATATTCGTAATTGCAGCTCCTGGTAAAGAAGACAATAAAATACGACGTAGAGAGTTACCTAAAGTAGTTCCGTAACCGCGTTCTAATGGTTCAACGACGAACTTACCATAATCTCTATTTTCATCAATTTTTTCGATTCTTGGTTTTTCAAATTCAATCATTCTTATCTATACCCCTTTCAAAACGAAAAGTGTCTTGTTCAATGACGTTCCTAATTCAAACTCAGAATGAGTGGCGCTCATTAAACACGACGGCGTTTTGGAGGGCGGCATCCATTATGAGGAACTGGAGTCACGTCACGAATTGCAGTCACTTCTAAACCTGTTGCTTGTAATGAACGAATTGCTGCTTCACGTCCAGAACCAGGTCCTTTAACTGTTACGTCTACAGTTTTAAGTCCATGTTCCATTGCCACTTTAGTTGCGGCTTCTGCAGCCATTTGAGCGGCAAAAGGAGTTGATTTTTTGCTTCCTTTAAAGCCTAATGATCCTGCTGATGACCATGCTAATGCATTACCATGTGTATCAGTAATCATTACGATTGTATTGTTGAATGTAGAATGGATATGTGCTACACCTGATTCTATATTCTTTTTGACACGGCGTTTACGACTAACTTTTTTTGCTGCCATGAAGTTCTAACCTCCTTCACTTAGGAATTATTTTTTCTTGCCTGCTACTGTTTTAGTAGGGCCTTTACGAGTACGTGCATTATTTTTCGTGTTTTGTCCACGAGTTGGTAATCCACGACGGTGACGGATTCCACGGTATGAACCGATTTCCATCAAGCGTTTGATGTTTAAGTTCACTTCACGACGAAGATCCCCTTCAACTTTTAACTTATCAATTTCCGCACGAATCGCATCTGTTTGTTCGTTTGTTAAATCACGTACACGAACATCTTCAGATACGCCAACGTTTGCTAAAACTTTTTTAGCTGTAGTGTTACCAATACCATAAATGTAAGTAAGAGAAACTACTACACGTTTGTCACGAGGGATGTCTACTCCTGCAATACGAGCCATTATTCGTTACACCTCCTAATTATCCTTGACGTTGTTTATGTTTTGGATTTGCTGGGCAAATAACCATAACACGTCCTTTACGGCGAATTACTTTACAATGTTCACACATTGGTTTTACTGATGGTCTTACTTTCATGATAATACCTCCTGTGGTTTTACGGAGTACAATTATTTAAAGCGATAAGTAATACGGCCACGCGTTAAATCATACGGTGATAATTCAACTGTTACTTTGTCACCAGGTAAGATACGGATGTAGTGCATACGGATTTTACCTGAAACAGTAGCAAGAACTTGGTGTCCATTTTCTAGTTCGACTTTAAACATTGCATTCGGCAAAGTTTCGACGACTGTACCTTCGACTTCAATCATATCTTCTTTTGCCACGCACAGTACCTCCTTGTACTTGTTTCGCGTTTTCACACGATAAAACGGCGGAAACTCCAGCTCCCACCTAGAAATTCTCAACTAACTTCGTTATTCATTTTGATGTCACAAAACTGTAGAAGTCGGACTGATATATTCTACCATATTTAGTTATGTTTTGGCAAGAGAAACTGAATACAACAACAGGGTTAAACTGCGGGCAATTGGAAATTAGTTTTCGTCAATGATTTTTTTCACATCAGAAAAAACAGTATCGATTTCGCGATTGCCATCGATTGTATGCATCAAGCCTTGTTCTTTATAGAAAGCTAAGATTGGTGCGCTACTTTCAATGTTGACTGCCAAACGATTTTTAACCGTTTCGGGCTTATCATCTTCTCTTTGGTAGAATTCATGTCCGCCACAGCGATCACAAGTGCCTTCAACTTTTGGCGGGTTGAATAATTTATGATACGTTGCGCCACATGTGCGACAGATGAATCGTCCAGCTAAACGCTCGATTAATACATCTTCTTCTACATGGATGTCAATGACAGCATCAATTTTTTTGTTTAATTCTTTAAGCATTGTATCTAATGCTTTTGCTTGATCCAGTGTACGTGGGAAACCATCTAATAGGAATCCTTTGTCTGTATCTGGTTCAGCAAGGCGTTCTTTAACAATTCCGTTTGTTACTTCGTCAGGAACCAGTTCACCTTTATCGATATAAGATTTCGCTTCTAGGCCCAAGGCAGTTTCATTTTTCATTGCTGCACGGAACATATCTCCAGTAGAAATATGTGGAATGCCATACGTATCAATGATTTTTTCTGCTTGGGTGCCTTTACCTGCTCCAGGTAATCCCATTAAAATGAGGTTCATATATTCTCCTCCTAATTTTAAAGACCGGCTTATGAAGCTAGCCATATGTGAGAATGGTGCTGAGGTAAAACCTCAACACTCGATTCTTACTTATTGATAAAGCCGACATATTGACGTTTCATCATTAATCCTTCTAATTGTTTCGTTGTTTCTAATGCAACCCCGATAACGATTAGTAAACTTGTTCCACCTAAACCGATTGATTGAGGTAAGTTCCAAACCATTTGCGCAATGATTGGAAGTAAAGCAACAAGTCCTAGGAAAATTGAGCCGACAACACTTAATCTCATTAACACGCCAGATACATATTCTTCTGTACCTTTACCTGGCCGCACGCTTGGAATGTAGCTTCCTTGTTTTTGTAAGTTTTCCGCTAATTTCTCAGGGTTTACTTGAACAAATGCATAGAAGAACGTAAACGCAACGATTAGGACAGTATAGATGATTGCCCCTGGAACTGTGTTATAACTGAAGATTTTTGTCATAATGTCATACCAATTTTCACCAGCGAATTTTGATGAGAAAGCTTGTAAAATGGCATTTGGTGTTGCAATTAACGAGCTGGCAAAGATAACTGGAATAACCCCAGCAGCATTTACTTTTAACGGTAAATAACTACTTGTTGGTGCACCAGAAACACGTTTTGTATATTGGATTGGAATCTTACGTTCTGCTTGTTGGAAGAACGTTACGACTGTAACAATCACCAAAATAGCAATAACTAAGATTGCAATGAAAATAACAGATTGCCAAATACGAGAAGACTCGATATTGACGAAGTAATCTTCATAGATTTCTTTGACTGCTCCTGGCAAACGGGAAATAATCCCGGCAAAGATAATCATTGAAACACCATTTCCGATTCCTTTTTCTGTAATTTGTTCACCCATCCAAGTCACAAACATCGTCCCAGCAGTTAAAATAACTGCAATCATCACAAAGGTACCTAAGGTTGGATTGTTGACAATCCCAGTTTGACTTAAGCTATTAAAACCAGCAGTGATCCCCATTGACTGAGCCACACCCAAGACAATCGTTAGATATCTTGTTGCTTGATTTAATTTCTTACGCCCAACTTCCCCTTGTTTTGACCATTCTACAAATCTAGGTACAATATCCATTTGCAATAGTTGAATAATAATAGAGGCTGTAATGTATGGCGAAACCCCCATCGAGAAGATAGAGAAGTTTTGCATGGCACTACCACTCACCATATTCAACATATTCAAAAAGGGTAAGCTACTTAAATCAGACAATCCCTTTGCATTCACCCCGGGCACAGTAATGTGCGCACCTAGGCGAAATACAAACAAGATTAAAACTGTAAATAAGATTTTTGATCTAATGTCTTTGACTTTAAAGGCGTTCTTTAATAGCTTGAACAATTAGATCACCTCGATTGAACCACCAGCAGCTTCGATAGCTTCTTGTGCTGATTTCGAGAATTTAGCTGCTTTCACAGTTAATTTTTTCGTTAACTCACCATCTGCAAGAACTTTGATTCCCGCTTTTTCGTTTTTAACGATTCCTGCTTCTTTTAGGACAACAGGAGTTACTTCTGTTCCATCTTCAAAACGGTTTAAAGTATCTAAGTTTACAACAGCGTAATCTTTACGATTAATGTTTGTAAACCCACGTTTTGGTAAACGACGGAATAATGGAGTTTGACCCCCTTCAAATCCTAAACGAACACCACCGCCTGAACGGGCTTTTTGCCCTTTTTGTCCACGGCCAGCTGTTTTACCATTACCAGATGAAGTACCACGTCCAACACGGTTACGTACTTGGCGTGAGCCCTCAGCAGGTTTTAATTCATGAAGTTTCATAGGTTTGGCACCTCCTTAAGCAATCTTCTATTACAAATCTATAAATCTTAAACTTCTTCTACGTCCACTAAATGTGAAATAGTGTTAACCATACCTTTGATTGCTTCATTGGCAGGTTTTGTAACAGTACTATTCACTTTACCTAAACCTAACGCTTTAACTGTAGCACGTTGGTTTTGAGGACGTCCGATAACACTGCGTTTTAAAGTAATTTTTAATTCAGCCATTATTTTTGTCCTCCTTAACCGATAATTTCTTCTACAGATTTACCGCGAAGTGCTGCCACTTCTTCGGCACGTTTTAATTGTTTTAGACCTTCAACAGTTGCGCGAACAACGTTAATAGGTGTGTTTGAACCTAGTGATTTAGATGTAATATCTGCTACACCAGCTAATTCCAATACGGCACGAACTGGTCCACCAGCAGCTACCCCAGAACCTTCTACTGCAGGTTTCATAAGGATACGGCCGCCACCGAATACGCCAATTACTTCGTGCGGGATAGTAGAACCAACCATAGGCACTTCAACTAAGTTTTTCTTCGCGTCTTCGATTGCTTTACGGATAGCTTCAGGTACTTCTTGTGCTTTACCAGTACCGAAACCAACGTGTCCGTTTTTGTCACCGACAACAACTAAAGCTGCGAAACGTAAACGACGTCCACCTTTAACAACTTTTGTTACACGGTTGATCGCTACAACGCGGTCTTCTAATTCCAAATGTTTTGGATCAATATAAACCATGAATGGTGTTCCTCCTTCTCCTAAAATTCTAGTCCATTTTCACGAGCAGCTTCAGCTAAAGCTTGCACGCGGCCATGGTAAAGGTATCCACCACGGTCGAAGACTACTTTTTTGATGCCTTTTTCAGCGGCACGTTCAGCAACTAGTTTACCAACAGCTGCAGCTGTTTCTGTTTTTGTTCCACCTGAAATTTCTTTATCCAAGGCAGAGGCACTTGCTAGCGTCACACCCGCTACGTCATCAATGACTTGCGCGTAGATGTTTTTGTTAGAACGGAAAATGTTCAAGCGTGGGCACTCAGCAGTACCAGAGATTTTGTTACGTACACGACGATGTCTCTTTTGACGTGTTTTGTTTTTATCTGGTTTTGTAATCACAATTTTCACCTCTTTGATTTAATGTTTACTACTAATATTTCAAGCAGTCAGCAGATTACGGAAAAGAGAAGCTGGCAGACAAGACAAAAGCATTTTATTGGAAAAATCCCATAAAATGACAGTTGCTTGTTGTTGACTTCTGTTTTCTACACAGCTGTTATTATTTACCAGTTTTACCTTCTTTACGGCGTACAAATTCACCAACATAGCGAATCCCTTTGCCTTTATAAGGTTCTGGAGGACGAACGCCACGGATGTTAGCAGCTAATTCACCAACAACTTCTTTGTTGATGCCTTTAACGATAACTTGTGTGTTCGCAGGTACTTCAAATGTTACGCCTTCTGGTGCTGTCATTTCGACAGGATGAGAATAACCAACGTTTAAAGTTAATTTGTTGCCTTGTACTTGGGCACGGTATCCGACCCCGATAAGTTCAAGTGCTTTTTGGAAACCTTCAGAAACACCAACAACCATGTTGTTGAAGTTTGCACGAGTTGTTCCGTGGATTGTTTTCATTTCTTTTGAATCGTTTGGACGAGTGAATGTCACTTCGTTTCCTTCGATGTTCATTTTGATATCAGAAGAAAATTCGCGTGTTAATTCACCTTTAGGTCCTTTAACTGTAATGTTGTTTCCGTCTTGCTTGATTTCAACACCAGCAGGAAGAACAACAACTTTATTACCAATACGGCTCACTTAGAGACACCTCCTTGTGTATTTTTTAGAATTACCATACGTAGGCGATTACTTCGCCGCCGATATTTTTCGCTCTAGCTTCTTTGTCAGTAATTACACCCTCTGATGTAGAGATGATTGCAATTCCTAGACCGTTTAATACTTTTGGTACTTCGTCAGCTTTTACGTATGCACGTAAACCTGGTTTAGAAATACGTTTTAAGTTTGTGATAACACGTTCTTCGTTTTTACCATATTTTAGGAAAACACGGATTACGCCTTGTTTGTCATCTTCGATGTATTCTACGTCGCGGATAAATCCTTCACGTTTCAGGATTTCTGCGATATCACGTTTGATTTTTGAAGCAGGTACTTCTAAAGTTTCATGTTTAACCATGTTCGCATTACGAATGCGAGTTAGAAAATCTGCAATTGGATCTGTCATGACCATTGAACTATTTACCTCCTTTATGCGAGTTTACTTGTTTACCAGCTAGCTTTCTTCACGCCGGGAATTTGACCTTTATAGGCAAGTTCGCGGAAGCAAATACGGCAAAGATGAAATTTACGATAAACTGAATGTGGACGTCCACAACGTTCACAACGAGTATAAGCTTGTGTTGAATGTTTAGCAGGACGTTTGTTTTTAGCAATCATTGATTTTTTAGCCACGTAGTTCGCCTCCTTATATTATTTTTGGAATGGCATACCTAATTGTGCCAACAATTCGCGAGACTCTTCGTCAGTGTTCGCTGTTGTAACAATTACGATGTCCATACCGCGTACTTTATCTACTAAATCATAATCAACTTCTGGGAAGATTAATTGTTCTTTAATACCTAAAGTATAGTTACCACGACCATCGAAAGCTTTTTTGCTGACACCGTGGAAGTCACGTACACGAGGTAAAGAAACTGTTACTAATTTATCTAAAAATTCGTACATTCTTTCGCCGCGTAGCGTTACTTTCGCACCGATTGGCATTCCTTCACGTAAACGGAATCCAGCGATAGATTTTTTAGCTTTTGTGATAAGTGGTTTTTGACCAGTGATTAATGCTAATTCTTCAACAGCTTTGTCTAAGTTTTTAGCATTTGATACTGCATCACCCACACCCATGTTGATAACGATTTTATCAACTTTAGGTGTTTGCATAACTGAGCTGTAATTAAATTTTTCCACCAATGATGGTGTTACTTCTTTAATATATTTTTCTTTCAGGCGGTTCATTCAGTAAGCCCTCCTTCCGCAATTTTTATTTATCTAAAACTTCACCTGTTTTTTTAGAAACGCGGACTTTTTTGCCGTCGACTTCTTTAAACGCAACTTTAGTAGCTTCTCCGTTTGAAGGATCAATCACCATTACATTAGAAACATGAATTGGCGCTTCCACTTCAAGGATTCCACCTTGTGGGGCTGCTTGGTTTGGTTTTTGGTGTTTTTTAACGACGTTGACACCTTCAACGATAACTTTATCTTGTTTAGGAAACGCTGCTAAGACAACGCCTTCTTTGTTTTTATCTTTACCAGTGATAACTTTTACTTTATCGCCTTTTTTAACAAACATTACTGTTTCGCACCTCCTTTAACGTGGGCTCGAGATTATAATACTTCTGGTGCTAGAGAAACGATCTTCATGAAGTTGTTTTCACGTAATTCACGTGCAACTGGTCCGAAGATACGTGTTCCGCGTGGGCTTTTATCGTCACGGATAATTACCGCAGCATTTTCATCAAATTTGATGTAAGAACCGTCAGCACGACGAGCGCCAGATTTTGTACGAACGATAACGGCTTTAACTACTTCACCTTTTTTAACAACCCCACCTGGCGTTGCTTGTTTGACAGTAGCAACAATAACGTCACCGATGTTAGCAGTTTTACGACCAGATCCGCCTAGGACTTTGATCGTTAAAATTTCACGTGCGCCAGAATTGTCAGCGACTCTTAAACGACTTTCTTGTTGGATCACGATGTGTATCCCCCTTTCAGATTTTGTGCTTCAATCTATTAGGAAATTCTCGTTTTATTAGATAATAACTGCTTCTTCGACTACCTCTAGTAAACGGAAACGTTTTGTAGCTGATAATGGACGAGTTTCCATGATTTTTACGATGTCTCCAACTTTCGCTGTGTTGTTTTCATCATGCGCTTTATATTTTTTAGAATATTTCATACGTTTGCCATAGATAGGGTGGTTTTTCTTTGTTTCAACGACAACTGTGATTGTTTTATCCATTTTGTCTGATACCACGCGACCTTGGTAAACTTTACGTTGATTTCTTTCTTCAGTCATACGCGTTTGGCCTCCTTCCACTATTAGTTAGCTTGTTCACGCAATACTGTTTTGATGCGTGCAATCGATTGACGTACTTCTTTAATACGTGCAGTGTTTTCTAATTGACCTGTTGCTAATTGGAATCTTAAGTTGAACAATTCTTCTTTTAATTGTTTTTCTTTATCTAGCATTTCGGCAGTGGTTAATTCTCTGATTTCTTTAACCTTCATTCGATTCACCACCCATTTCCTCACGTTTTACGATCTTAGTTTTTACCGGCAATTTGTGAGATGCAAGACGAAGAGCTTCACGAGCTACTTCTTCAGGAACGCCTGCGATTTCAAACATGATTTTACCACGTTTAACTGGTGATACCCAGCCTTCTGGTGCCCCTTTACCTTTACCCATACGTACGCCGATAGCTTTACTTGTGTAAGACTTGTGAGGGAAAATTTTAATCCATACTTTCCCGCCACGTTTCATGTAACGAGTCATTGCAATACGGGCTGCTTCGATTTGACGGTTAGTAATCCAGTGAGATTCAGTTGCTTGTAAACCCCATTCACCAAATGCTACTTCTTTTCCGCCTTTAGCTTCACCGCGCATTTTTCCGCGGAATTCACGACGGTGTTTTACACGTTTAGGTACTAACATGATTATTTCCCTCCTTTCTCAGTGTTTTTTTTCGTTGGAAGAATTTCTCCACGATAGATCCACACTTTAACTCCTAGTTTTCCGTAAGTAGTGTCCGCTTCTTCCCATGCGTAATCAATGTCCGCACGTAATGTGTGAAGTGGTACAGTTCCTTCAGAGTATCCTTCTGAACGAGCGATATCCGCACCGTTTAGACGACCTGATACTTGAGTTTTGATTCCTTTAGCGCCAGCACGCATTGCGCGTTGGATGGCTTGTTTTTGAGCACGACGGAAAGCAACACGGTTTTCTAATTGACGTGCAATTCCTTCGCCTACTAATTTTGCATCTAAATCTGGTTTTTTGATTTCAACGATGTTGATGTGAACTCGTTTGCCAGTTAATTTGTTTAATTCTTTTCTTAGGTTTTCGACTTCAGATCCGCCTTTACCGATAACCATACCTGGTTTAGCTGTGTGAATTGAAATGTTAACACGGTTTGCAGCGCGTTCGATTTCAATTGTAGATACAGCAGCATCAGCAAGTTTTGTTGCGATAAATTTACGGATTCTTAAATCTTCGTGTAAGAATTCGGCATACTCTTTTTCAGCATACCATTTCGCATCCCAGTCGCGGATGATGCCTACACGCATTCCAATTGGATGTACTTTTTGACCCACTGATTGTCCCTCCTCTTAAATGTTTAAGCTCTGTTTTCATAAAGAAAACAGCCTATTTCATGAGACTTATTTCTCTGTTACAACTACTGTGATGTGACTAGTACGTTTGTTGATTGGTGAAGCTGAACCTTTTGCACGAGGACGGAAACGTTTCATTGTTGGTCCTTCGTTAACAAATGCTTCAGATACGACTAAGCTTTCAACGTCTAAGTCAAAGTTGTTTTCTGCGTTAGCAACTGCTGACATTAAAACTTTTTCAATGATTCCAGCAGACTTGTTCGGTGTGAATTTCAAGATTGAAATTGCATCCGCAACGCTTTTCCCTCTGATAAGATCGATTACTAAACGTGCTTTACGAGGTGAAGTGCGAACTGTTTTTGCAGTTGCTTTAGCTGATGTAATTTGTTCTGACATTTGCATATCCTCCCCTCAAAATTAGCGTTTAGTTTTTTTATCGTCAGCAACGTGGCCACGATAAGTTCTAGTTGGTGCAAATTCACCTAATTTATGTCCTACCATGTCTTCTTGAATGTAAACAGGGACATGTTTCCGTCCATCATATACAGCGATTGTGAAACCTACGAATGATGGAAAAATTGTAGAGCGGCGAGACCAAGTTTTAATTACTTTTTTCTTTTCGGCACCTTGTTGTGCTTCGACCTTTTTCATCAAATGATCATCGACGAAAGGTCCTTTTTTTAAACTACGACCCATGGTGAACCTCCTCTCAAAATGTACGACACATGGTCAAAAAAATTATTTAGTACGACGACGAACGATAAGTTTGTCTGATTTAGCTTTTTTATTACGTGTTTTGTATCCAATTGCTGGTTGACCCCATGGAGATACTGGCGCTTTACGTCCAATTGGTGTTTTACCTTCACCACCACCGTGTGGGTGATCGTTAGGGTTCATTACGCTACCACGAACAGTTGGGCGTTTACGCATCCAACGAGAGCGGCCAGCTTTACCAATGTTGATTAATTCGTGTTGTTCGTTACCAACTGAACCGATTGTTGCACGGCAAGTTGCTAAGATCATACGAACTTCGCCAGAGTTTAAGCGGATTAATACGTATTTGCCTTCTTTACCAAGTACTTGCGCGCTTGTTCCAGCTGAACGGATTAATTGTCCACCTTTACCAGGTTTCATTTCAATGTTGTGGATAACTGTACCAACTGGAATGTTTTCCAATGGTAATGCGTTACCTACTTTAATATCTGCTTCTGGACCAGATACTAGGCGCATGCCTACTTCTAATCCTTTTGGTGCTAAGATGTATGCCTTAACCCCGTCTTCGTAATGAACTAACGCGATGTTAGCAGAACGGTTTGGATCGTACTCGATCGTTTTAACAACCGCTGCGACGTTATCTTTATTACGTTTGAAGTCAATCACACGGTATTGACGTTTGTGACCGCCACCTTGGTGACGAACCGTAATGCGACCGTTGTTGTTACGACCGGCATTGTTTTTTAATGGCTGTAACAATGATTTTTCTGGTGTTGAAGTTGTGATTTCAGCGAAATCAGAACTCGTCATGTTACGACGGCCATTTGTGGTAGGTTTGTACTTTTTAATCGCCACGTCTTATTTCCCTCCTACGTTGATATTGTTCAGGACTGCTTATTCAGCAGCTTCGAATAATTGAATTTCTTTTGAATCTTCAGTTAATGTAACGATCGCTTTGCGACGTTTTTTTGTATAACCTGCATATTTACCCATGCGTTTGAATTTTGGACGCACGTTTAAGATGTTTACGTTTGCTACTTTAACATCGAATGCTGATTCAACAGCTTGTTTTACTAAAGTTTTGTTTGCGCGAGTGTCCACTTCGAAAGTATATTTCTTTTCGTCCATAGCTAACATGGATTTTTCAGTGATCACTGGGCGTTTGATTACGTCTAGTAATTCCATTATGCAAGCACCTCCTCAATTTGAGTAAGAGCTGTTTGTGTTGCCAAGACTTTGTTAGCTGACACAACATCTAACACACTAACGTTATCAGAAGTTACTACAGAAACGTTTGGTAAGTTACGAGCTGATAAAGCTGCAAAGTCGTTACCATTTTCTAAAACAACTAATACTTTAGTATCGATAGACAAGTTAGCAAGAACTTGTTTGAATTCTTTTGTTTTTGGTGCATCGAAGCTTAAACCTTCTACTGCTACCAAGTTATTTTCAGCAACTTTGTCTGATAATACAGATTTCATTGCTAAGCGACGAACTTTTTTAGGAAGTTTGTAGCTGTATGAACGCGGTGTTGGTCCAAAGACTACGCCACCTCCACGCCATTGTGGTGAACGGATTGAACCTTGACGAGCACGACCAGTTCCTTTTTGACGCCATGGTTTGCGGCCACCGCCACGAACAGCGCTACGGTTTTTAACTGCGTGTGTTCCTTGTCTTAATGAAGCACGTTGCATGATGATTGCATCATAGACAACACTTTCATTAGGTTCGATTCCGAAGATTTCTTCATTTAAAGTGATTTCACCGTTTTGAGTTCCATCTTGTTTGAATAATGCTACATTCGGCATTCCTTAGTTCCTCCTTTCCCTACACTTATTTAGCTTTCACAGCTGATTTGATTGTGATTAAAGATTTTTTCGCTCCAGGAATGTTTCCTTTGATTAAGATAACATTTCTTTCTACGTCCACTTTAACAACTTCAAGGTTTTGAATTGTTACGCGGTCGCCACCCATACGGCCGGCTAGTCGTTTATTTTTAAATACACGGTTAGGCGCTACTGGACCCATTGACCCAGGACGACGGTGATAACGAGAACCATGAGACATAGGTCCGCGGCTTTGGCCGTGACGTTTGATTGCCCCTTGGAATCCTTTACCTTTCGTAGTACCTGTAACATCAACAACGTCTCCTGCTTGGAAAACATCTACTTTGATTTCTTTACCTACTTCATATTCTCCTAGCTCAACATTCTTGAATTCTTTAATGAAGCGCTTAGGAGCCGTGTTTGCTTTTGCAACATGACCTTTCGCAGGTTTGTTTGATAAAACTTCACGTTTGTCTTGGTAACCAACTTGGATAGCTTCGTATCCGTCAGTTTCAACAGTTTTTACTTGTAAAACTACGTTTGGCGTAGCTTCAACTACTGTTACTGGAATTAATTCACCAGACTCAGTAAAGATTTGTGTCATTCCCACTTTTTTCCCTAAGATTCCTTTGGTCATGAGTACACCTCCATCTTAATTTTATAGTTTGATTTCAATATTAACACCAGACGGTAAGTCAAGCTTCATTAGAGCGTCAACTGTTTTTGGTGTTGGGTTCACAATGTCAATTAGACGTTTGTGAGTACGCATTTCGAATTGTTCGCGAGAATCTTTGTATTTATGAGTCGCACGAATAACTGTGTAAAGTGAGCGTTCTGTTGGTAATGGAATCGGACCTGATACGTCAGCTCCAGTTCTTTTTGCTGTTTCCACAATTTTATCCGCTGATTGATCTAAAATACGGTGTTCATACGCTTTTAAACGGATACGAATTTTTTGTTTTGCCATCTTGTTCCCTCCTTCGCCTATTTTAAAAGTAGACATAGCTCCACGAAAATTTATCCGGCATGCTCGTTCATGGCAAAGCGTCCGAGCGTGTCGCAACCTCTCGCTTCACAGCCGGCAAATCAAATCGTTGATCTACCAATGCTTTTTACACTCCTGTAAACAGCACCTTTTTGATTATACTATGAAAGGATAGTGTTAGCAAGGATTTTCTGCGTTTTTTTGAAAGAATTTTTTCTTGTTTTGAAAAGCATTTGTTTTGTTTTTCAATTCTTTTCATTCTATTTTTATAAAAAAAGAATTTGGGATTCCTTTTTTACCAGAATCTCAAATTCTTTCTTTTTTATTCTATTAACCAATCCGGCGCATTGGAATATCATTGTTATCTGGATGAACCAATAAATATTGAATAACATCAATATTGCTTGCTTGGAATGAGGCTGCACATGCTTGCAAATATAAGTCCCACATTCGATAGAAGCGCTCGCCTTTTTCGTCAACAATTTCTGCTTCTATATTATGGAAGTTTTTTGTCCAATGTTCCAACGTCAATTGATAATCTCTGCGCAAACTTTCCAAGTCAATCACTTGCAAGTCGTTTTCTGTCATATGGCCGACTAGCTCAGTGACACCAGGAATATAGCCACCAGGGAAAATATAACGATTAATCCAAGCATTTTTAGCCCCACCTTGTTGGCGACTGATCCCATGAATCAACGCCGTACCTTTAGGCGCTAAATTCCGCTGAACGACATCAAAATATTCATGTAGATTTTCCGCACCGACATGTTCAAACATCCCAACACTCGTAATATGGTCAAAAGACTCTCCTTTTAAATCACGATAATCCATCAATTTGACAGTCATTCGATCTTGTAGATCTTCTTTTTCTATAATATGGCGAATATGATGAAATTGCTCTTCACTTAATGTAATCCCAGTTGCTTTGGCTCCATATTCTTTCACCGCAGTTAAAATTAACGTGCCCCAGCCGCAGCCAATATCCAGTAAAGTGTCGCCCTCTTTGATAAACAATTTATCTAAAATATGATGAACTTTATTCACTTGCGCTTGTTCTAATGTATCTTCAGGCGTTTTAAAATAAGCACATGAATACGTCATTGTTTGGTCAAGCCATTTTTTGTAAAAATCATTTCCTAGATCGTAATGGCTGTGAATATCCTCTTGCGAACGTTTTTTTGAATGACTTTCTTTAGGAAGCCATTTAATAAATTTAGCATTGTGTAAAAAGCTATCCTTTTGGTTATACACATCATAAATCAGCGCTTGGATATCGCCTTCGATTTCAATTTTGCGATCCATGTAGGCTTCCCCTAAAGTTAACGAAGCGTTATTCAGTAAATCCTTCACAGGAATTTTTTCATTGAATACAATTTTAAAAACCGGATCCCCCGACCCTTGCCCATACTCTTTGACGGTACCATCCCAGTATGTGACTTGTGTCTTTTTTGAAAAAGACCATTTAAACAGTTGACTGTACGTTTCTTTTTCTAACATTGCATTCCCTCCATTAAATACCATTTGAAGCCAAAACAAAAAGAAGTCGCTTTCCGGTAGTTCGTCAAAACAAACACCACAGTCCGTTCTAAACTGAAGCACAGAAAAGTTATCACCCCTTCTATGTTCCGCTTCTTTTTTTGCAATTACAGTTCTATTCTACTCCTCTTTTAAAAATTTGAACATTCTTTTAACGTAATACCTACTATTGTTATTCTTTATCACAAAAAAACTAGAGCCAGTCCTTGACAGACTCCTCTAGTTCTAAATATTATGCTTTCTTACGCATCCGTTGTTCCGCATGAGTGTAAGCGCCATGCCATACGTGCCCCACATAAGGATTAACTTGAATACCGTGTTTAATCGCCGCTGCTACAAATTTTTTTGCTAAAGTTACTGCTTCTAACACCGAATAACCTTTCGCCAAGCCAGCTGTGATTGCCGCTGAAAAAGTACAACCTGCACCATGATTATAATCAGTAGGATATAATTCATTTTCCAAAAGATGCGCGGTGTGACCATCGTAAAACAAGTCCAGTGCTTTTTCACCAGCTAAGCGATGTCCCCCTTTAACCACGACATGCTTGGCTCCCATTTGTACAATTCGTTTTGCCGCTTCTTCCATCTCCGCCACGGAAGAAATTTCGCCTAAACCAGATAAGATGCCCGCTTCAATTAAATTAGGCGTGGCCACTAATGCTAATGGCAGTAAATCGTTTTTTAGGCCTTCCACACTTTTGGGTTGCAGAATTTGTGCCGTTCCCTTACAAGCAATGACTGGGTCAATCACGACTTTTTGAATTTTCTCTTGTTTAATGTACTTACTAGCCATTTTAATATTTTGTTCATTACCCATCATCCCTGTTTTCAAAGCCGCTACTGGACCGCCTGCAAAAACCGAAATCAATTGTTTTTCTAAGAGCGTTTCTGGCAATTCAGTTACTTCATGTGACCAACCTGTCGTAGGATCCATCGTCACAATCGAGGTTAAACTTGAAAATCCAAAAACTCCATACTCTTCAAATGTTTTTAAATCTGCTTGAATCCCTGCCCCTCCAGTTGAATCGGAGCCTGCAATCGTCAATACTTTTTCCATTAAATCACCTAACCTTTTTCTCCAAGTATACTGAAGAAACAAGTCTGCTAAAACAGCCAATTGGCTTATTTTTTAGCCAGCCAATTTCTAAACAAAAAAAAGACCAGAGAATAAATTCTCTGGTCTTACGTCCGAATACCCCAGTTTTTTACGCTGGTTAAAACTATAGTTAAAAAGTTAATTATTTAACGATTTCAGTAACAACGCCTGAACCTACAGTACGTCCGCCTTCACGAATAGAGAAACGAGTTCCGTCTTCGATAGCGATTGGGTGAATTAATTCAACGTCCATAGCAACGTTATCACCAGGCATTACCATTTCAGTACCTTCTGGCAATTCTACAACACCAGTAACGTCTGTTGTACGGAAGTAGAATTGAGGACGGTAGTTAGTGAAGAATGGAGTGTGACGTCCGCCTTCTTCTTTTGATAATACGTATACTTCAGCTTTGAATTTTGTGTGTGGAGTGATTGTAGCTGGTTTAGCTAATACTTGTCCACGTTCGATATCTTCACGTGCTACACCACGTAATAAAGCACCGATGTTGTCGCCTGCTTCAGCGTAGTCTAATAATTTACGGAACATTTCAACACCTGTAACAGTTGTTTTAGATGTTTCGTCTTTAATACCAACGATTTCAACTTCGTCACCAACGCGAACTTCACCACGTTCAACACGGCCTGTAGCAACAGTACCACGTCCAGTGATTGAGAATACGTCTTCGACTGGCATCATGAATGGTTTGTCAGTATCACGTTCTGGAGTTGGGATATATTCGTCAACTGCAGCCATTAATTCTAAGATTTTTTCTTCATAAGACTCGTCGCCTTCTAAAGCTTTCAAAGCAGAACCTGCGATAACTGGAACATCATCGCCTGGGAAATCGTATTCTGATAATAAGTCACGAACTTCCATTTCTACTAATTCTAATAATTCTTCGTCATCAACCATATCCATTTTGTTTAAGAATACAACGATGTATGGTACACCAACGTTACGTGATAATAAGATATGTTCACGTGTTTGAGGCATAGGACCATCAGCAGCAGAAACTACTAAGATAGCTCCGTCCATTTGAGCAGCACCAGTGATCATGTTTTTAACGTAGTCCGCATGTCCTGGGCAGTCAACGTGTGCATAGTGACGAGTTTCAGTTTCATATTCGATATGAGAAGTGTTGATTGTGATTCCACGTTCTTTTTCTTCTGGAGCGTTATCGATAGAATCGTAGCTTTGTGCTTCCCCGCCACCGTGTTTTGATAATACAGTAGCAATTGCAGCTGTTAATGTAGTTTTACCATGGTCAACGTGTCCGATAGTACCAATGTTAACATGGGATTTAGAACGGTCAAATTTTTCTTTTGCCATTTTGAATGTTCCTCCTAAAAATATAAATTTTATTGTTTGTTTTATATGTGATAGACGTTACTAAAAATCGTCTGATCATCATAAGCTATTTTACACGAAATCTTGAAAAAAGGATAGTTCTAAAAACAAACCTTTTATTCTCAAGGAAAATTATGCGTTGCCGCCGTTTTTCTTGATGATTTCTTCTTGAACAGACTTAGGTACGTCTTCATAGTGGTCAAATACCATCATAAATGTACCACGTCCTTGTGTTGCTGAACGTAATGTTGTAGCATAACCAAACATTTCAGCTAAAGGTACCATCGCATTAACGATTTGAGAGTTACCGTGTGCTTCCATACCTTCAACACGTCCACGACGACTTGTTACGTGTCCCATGATATCACCTAAGTAATCTTCAGGAACAGTAATTGTAACTTTCATCATTGGTTCTAAAATAACTGGGTTTGCATTTTTAGCCGCAGCTTTCAATGCCATAGAAGCAGCTACACGGAAGGCCGTTTCATTTGAATCGACATCGTGGTATGAACCATCGTAAAGTTTTGCTTTGATATCAACTAATGGATAACCAGCAAGAACACCGTTGTTCATAGAGTCTTCTAACCCTTTTTCAACTGCTGGGATGTATTCACGAGGAACCACACCACCGACAATTGCGTTTTCAAACTCGAAGCCTTTACCTTCTTCATTTGGTGTAAATTCAACCCATACGTGACCGTATTGTCCTTTACCACCAGACTGACGAACGAATTTACCTTCTGCTTTAGTCGCAGCACGGAATGTTTCGCGGTAAGATACTTGAGGAGCACCTACGTTAGCTTCAACTTTGAATTCACGTTTCATACGGTCTACTAAAACGTCTAAGTGCAATTCACCCATACCAGAGATAACTGTTTCACCAGTTTCAACGTTTGTTTCAACGCGGAATGATGGATCTTCTTCAGCAAGTTTTTGTAGAGCCACGCCCATTTTATCTTGGTCAGCTTTTGATTTAGGTTCAACAGCGACTTGGATAACTGGGTCAGGGAATTCAATAGATTCAAGAATAACTGGTGCATCTAATGCACATAATGTATCACCAGTTGTTGTGTCTTTTAGACCAACAGCAGCAGCGATATCACCAGAGTACACTTTGTCAATTTCTTGACGAGTGTTGGCGTGCATTTGTAGGATACGACCGATACGTTCTTTTTTGCCTTTTGAAGCGTTCAATACGTATGAACCACTTTCAAGGACACCAGAATAAACACGGAAGAAAGTTAAACGACCTACGAATGGGTCAGTCATAACTTTAAATGCTAATGAAGCGAAAGGTGCTTCGTCATCAGCTGGACGAGTTGTTTCTTCGTCTGTTTTAGTATCGATCCCTTTGATAGCATCGATATCTAATGGAGATGGTAAGTAATCAAGAACAGCGTCCAACATTAATTGAACCCCTTTATTCTTGAATGCTGAACCAGCTAATACAGGGAAGAACTCAACGTTGATTGTTGCTTGACGGATACCAGCGACTAATTCTTCTTCAGTGATTTCTTCACCTTCAAGATATTTCATCATTAAGTCTTCGTCAGTTTCAGCAACAGCTTCAACTAATTTTTCGCGCCATTCTTGCGCTTTTTCTAAATAATCTTCAGGAATATCAGTTTCTTGAATATCTGTTCCCAAATCATTTGTGTAGATTTCAGCTTTCATTTTAATCAAGTCAATGATTCCAGTGAAGTCTTCTTCAGCTCCGATTGGAATTTGAATTGGATGAGCGTTTGCTTGTAAACGATCATGTAATGATTCTACTGAATAGAAGAAGTCCGCACCGATTTTATCCATTTTGTTACAGAATACAATACGAGGAACTTTATATTCAGTCGCTTGACGCCAAACAGTTTCTGTTTGAGGTTCTACACCTGATTGAGAGTCAAGAACTGTTACCGCACCATCTAATACGCGTAGAGAACGTTGTACTTCAATTGTGAAGTCCACGTGTCCTGGAGTATCGATGATATTTACACGGTAGCCTTTCCACTGTGCAGTTGTCGCAGCGGATGTAATCGTGATACCACGTTCTTGTTCTTGTTCCATCCAGTCCATTTGTGAAGCACCTTCATGGGTTTCACCGATTTTATGGATTTTACCAGTGTAGTACAAGATACGCTCAGTTGTTGTTGTTTTACCAGCATCAACGTGGGCCATGATACCAATGTTACGAGTTTTTTCAAGTGAAAATTCTCTTGCCATTTTGTATGTTTACTCCTCTCTTTATTTAAATCGATTGTAAATTGACTTTCTGCTGCCACTTTACGCGACAGACAGAGAGGATCTTACCAACGATAATGAGCAAATGCGCGGTTTGCGTCTGCCATTTTGTGTGTGTCTTCGCGTTTTTTAACAGAAGCGCCAGTGTTGTTAGCAGCATCCATGATTTCTTTCGCTAGACGTTCTTCCATTGTGTGTTCACCACGTAGACGTGCGTAGTTAACTACCCAACGTAAACCTAAAGTTGTACGACGTTCTGGACGAACTTCAACTGGTACTTGGTAGTTAGAACCCCCAACACGACGTGCTTTAACTTCAAGAACAGGCATAACGTTTTTCATTGCTTGTTCAAAAACTTCCAATGGATCGTTACCTGTAGATTCTTTGATGATATCAAATGAATTATAGATAATGTTAGCAGCAATCCCGCGTTTACCGTCAACCATTACACGGTTGATTAAGCGAGTTACTAATTTTGAGTTATAAATTGGATCTGGTAAAACATCACGTTTTGCAACAGGACCTTTACGAGGCATCCGTAACTCCTCCTTCCGAAATATGATTTTTCAAGTTGTTATTGTCTTATTATAATTAAGCTTTAGGACGTTTTGTACCGTATTTAGAGCGGCTTTGTTTACGGTCGTTAACACCGGCAGTATCAAGCGCACCACGAACGATATGGTAACGTACCCCTGGTAAGTCTTTTACACGTCCACCACGTAATAATACCACGCTGTGTTCTTGTAAGTTGTGACCGATACCTGGGATATAAGCTGTAACTTCGATTAAGTTTGACAAACGAACACGGGCATATTTACGTAAAGCTGAGTTCGGTTTTTTAGGTGTCATCGTACCCACACGTGTACAAACTCCACGTTTTTGCGGAGAGTTAACGTTTGTTTGAGTTTTCTTAAAACTGTTATATCCTTTGTTTAAGGCTGGTGAATCAGATTTTTCTACTTTAGATTTACGAGGTTTACGTACTAATTGGTTAATTGTAGGCATTCCTTGTTCTCCTCCTTCCTTACTTCGCTTCTAGTTCCACACATCCAGGTGGTTCTTTTTTCGCGATAAAAAATAATGCAATCTCTGCACTCTTTATCAAATATGCTTTGATAGACAGTCAGCACGTCCCTATAAGGAACCTGTAGATAAAGCACCTTTGTTAGGATACCACGATAAGTATCAGCTGTCAACCCTCTTCTTTCGCCTTTCGAAAAAAAGATTTTCCTTCTATTTAAACGTACTTTTCCTTTAAAAATTTTTATGACTTTTTCAAAAACTTTCTATCTTTTTTAGTTAAATAACGGTACAATATCTTTGACTATTGAAGGGGGCGGAAAACAGCGATGAATCTGAAACAAATGGTAGGAATCGAAGCTGCAAAATATGTAGAAGACGGCATGATTGTCGGTTTGGGTACTGGCTCAACAGCAAAATTTATGGTAGACGAAATTGGTCGTCGCGTAAAAGAAGAAGGATTGTCAATCGTAGGGGTTACTACTTCAAAAGAAACAGAGAAACAAGCCTTGGCCTTGGGCATTCCTTTAAAAAGTATTGATGAGGTTCCGTATGTGGATCTTACGATTGATGGCGCCGATGAAATCAGCGCTGATTTTCAAGGAATCAAAGGCGGTGGCGCTGCCTTACTTTTTGAAAAAATTGTGGCCACTTATTCAAAGAAATGTATTTGGATTGTGGATAAATCAAAAATGGTGGACGATTTAGGGGCTTTCCCGCTTCCAGTTGAGGTTGTTCCTTATGGCAGCCGCCAACTAGTGCATTTATTTGAAGAAAAAGGCTATCACCCAACACTTCGTTTAAACGCTGCTGGCGAAACATTAATAACAGATGGAGGCCACCATATCATCGATTTGCATTTAGAAAAAATTACAGATCCAGAAGCTTTGGGTTCTTATTTAGACAACTTGGTTGGCGTCGTTGAACACGGCTTATTTTTAAATATGGTTTCTATGGTAATCGTCGGTTATGAAGATGGACCGAAAACCTTACATGTTCCCGCACGTTAAGAATGTGTGAAAAAAGATTATTTATATAGGAAGGATAATATATGAAACGAATTGGTTATGCACGCACAACTATTATTGAAGACGATTTAAAAAATCAACTAACCACTCTCCAATCGTTTGGTTGTGATGATATTTTCCAAGAGACATTTGATCCTCAAGCGGAGATCAGTGTCTTAGACGAAGTCGAAAAACTTCTTTCTGCTGGGGATACACTTATTGTTTGTAAATTGCACCATTTAGGTAAAACAACCCGCCAATTAACAGACTTTATGAAAATGTTAAAGGAAAAACAAGTTGATTTTGTCAGCATTTCAGAAGGAATTGATACTCACCTTCCAACAGGTGAAGCCTATTTCCAATTAATGGAGAGCTTATCTGCGATGGAATGTGCACTAATTAAAGAACGAACACTCGTCGGGCTCCACAAAGCTCGTGAAAACGGAAAAGTAGGTGGACGTCCAAAAATCGATGGACGCACCGTCCGCAAAATCCGTGCATTATATTATGAAAACAAAGAAACAATCCAATTTATTTCTAATAAATGCGGCGTTTCGGTGGGCACTTGTTATAAGTACATCAATTTACCTGAGACAGATGTCGAGCGGCTGTATTCCTAAGAAGAAAAAAGAAGTCCTTCAGATGGGGCTTCTTTTTTGATTCGATTTCACTCTAATTTTTCAGCAACTTTCACGTTTTTTTACTATTTTCCATTGGAAATCTTGCGCAAAACGGTGTACAATAAACGTGGAAATCTTATTTTCAGAAAACTAAACTCAAAGGAGAGCTTATACATGCCAAAATTAGTTTTTTCTCGTCATGGACTTAGCGAATGGAATGCCTTAAACCAATTTACTGGATGGGCTGACGTAGATTTAGCACCTGAAGGTGTTGAAGAAGCAAAAGAAGGCGGCCGTAAAATTAAAGAAGCAGGCATCGAATTCGACGTTGCTTATACTTCTGTTTTAACTCGTGCCATCAAAACTTGTAACTATTTACTAGAATACTCAGATCAATTATGGGTACCTCAAATCAAATCTTGGCGCTTAAACGAACGTCACTATGGTAAATTACAAGGACTAAACAAAAAAGAAACTGCTGAAAAATACGGAGACGAACAAGTCCACATCTGGCGTCGTTCTTACGATACTCTTCCTCCATTAATGGAAGCAACAGATGAAGGTTCTGCAGCAAACGACCGTCGTTATGCAATGTTAGACCAACGCGATATTCCTGGTGGCGAAAACTTGAAAGTTACTTTGGAACGTGCATTACCATTCTGGCAAGATGAAATTGCGCCAGCTTTAAAAGACAACAAAACTGTTTTAGTAGCGGCTCATGGTAATTCATTACGTGCTTTAGCTAAACACATCGAAGGCATTTCTGATGAAGATATTATGGATCTTGAAATCCCAACAGGTAAACCATTAGTTTATGAATTAAACGATGATTTAACTGTGAAAGAAAAATACTACTTATAAGAACTTGTTTCTTATTAACAAAAGCGGTTTGCCAAGGCAAACCGCTTTTTTATGGATTAAATAAATTGACTTTCGGTTAAACAATCTTTATAAATCGCTACTATATCCGCTGCATCCAATGGTACATAAGCCTTTTCGGCAATTGCACTATGGTCCACAGCTTGTTGTGCCATTTCTTCAAATTTATCTGCTTCGATGCCAACTTCTGGTAATGTCATTGGAATGCCACAAGCCACAAAGTAATCATACAATGCTTGAATACCTTTTTTCGCTGCTACTTCCTCCTCTTGTTCGACTATTCCCCAAACATTTCGAGCAAACTGTGCAAATTTGCCTACGGTTTGTTCAGACAAAACGTAATTCATCCAACGAGGCGTTAAAATTGCTAAGCCAATCCCATGCGTAATGTCATAAAACGCACTTAATTCATGTTCCATTGGGTGACAAGACCAAACACCTTGTTTGCCGCGCCCTGTTAAACCATTTAAGGCTAAACTACTTGCCCACATTAAATTAGCACGTGCATCATAATCTTCTGGATTTTCTAAAGCAATAGGACAATTTTTGATAACCGTTCGCATTAAGCCTTCTGACACAAAATCTTGGACGTCCGCGCCTGTCGAAATACTAAAATAGTTTTCAATCAAATGACTGAAAATATCCGCTGAGCCAGCTGCTGTTTGATTTTGAGGAACCGTAAAAGTATTCGTTGGATCCAAGAACGAAACTTTTGGAATCATATTCGGACCACCAAAGCCTAATTTTTGATTGGTTTCTAAGTTAGAAATGACAGCACCTGCGTTCATTTCACTACCTGTCGCTGCTAAAGTCAAGATGGTCACGATTGGTAAAGCAGGACCAGTATACCCTTTTCTGGCTGCAATAACTGTCCAGATATCTTCTTCCGAATAAAAGCCCGCAGCTATTGCTTTGGAACAATCAATGGTTGAACCACCGCCAACTGCTAAAATAACATCGACTTGGTTTTCTTTACACAACTCAATTCCTTTTCTAACGGTTTCAATGCGCGGGTTTGGTTCGACACCGCTCAACTCAATCAGTGTATGCCCGTTTTTTTGGGCCAAATCAGTAATTTGTTGGTACAAGCCATTACGTTTGATACTACCGCCACCATAAACAAGTAAGACATTTTTGCCAAATTGATCTAACACAGCAGGTAATTCGTCTAAACGATCTTTCCCAAAACGGATGTCTGTTGGTACATAAAAATTAAAGTTTTCCATTCTTTCATCCTCCATTCAATCCTCTTACGCATTTATCATACTATTTTTTCAAAAATCCGCCAATAAAAAAGCCGAGCAAATGACAGTTGCTTTCACAACGACCGATTGACCCAGCTTTTGATTCTTTTTTATAACGAATCGCTTGTTTTGATTAACAAATAAAGAAAATAAGGCGCACCGATGATCGCAACAATAATCCCTGCAGGCATTTCTCCATTGCCAGGCAATAGCCGACCAATCGTATCACTAACCAATAAAAGTAAACTCCCAAACAACGCCGCCAATGGCAATACCTGTTTTTGTTGCGTAAAACCACATTTGCGAGCAATATGTGGCGCAAGTAAACCTAAAAAATTAATTCCCCCTGTAACGGAAATCGCTGATGCCGCCAACATCACCGCTAAGAGCAACGAAACGATTCGTTCTTTTTTCACAGCAATACCTACAGAAATAGCTGTTTCGTCCCCCAATTGTAAAATATCCAACAGACGATGACGCTTCATCGCAAAAAAGAACCCGATGACTAGCCAAGGCAACAAAGCGCCCACAAAGAACCAATTACTGCCCCAGATACTGCCTGCTTGCCACATTGTAACAAAACGGTACTTTTCAGTGTCAATTTTTGATGTAATTAATAAGGTGAGTGCTGAAATACCCGTACTCAAAATGACACCCGCTAAGACCATTCGAACTGGCGTCAATCCTAAACGATGATGATACGCGATTACCAAAATCCCAACAGCCGCTAGCAAGCCGCCAACTAAGGCCACGAGTGGAAGTGCAAACGTTGTGATACTTGTCGTCTCAACAAAACTAATAAACAAAATCACTGCCAAACCCGCACCCGCATTAATACCTAAAATCCCAGTATCTGCTAACGGATTCCGAGTAATCCCTTGAAGAATAGCGCCGCTTAAGCCTAAAGCTGCGCCCGCTAGGACCGCAAGCACAATCCGTGGTAACCGAAAATCCCAAACTAACAGTTGTTTGGCCTGACTTCCCTGTCCCAAAATAAGGGCTTTTAAATCCATGACGGAAACAGATAATTCCCCTTGCGTTAAACTGATACAAGCAGTTAGGATAATCCCAACTATTAAGATAGCCACCCAACGAGACACTTTTTTCTGTGTCATCCTAGTTTCCCTCCTTTACGAAATAAATAAAGAAAGAATGGGATGCCAATTAAGGCCGTGATAATCCCAAATGGTGTTTCAAAAGGCGGATTCACCATTCGAGCGATTAAATCTGCCACCAAAACGAGGAGCGCACCACCTAACGCCGAGAACGGAATCAAGCGCCGGTAATTTTCTCCAGAAACTGTTCGCATCACATGAGGCACCACCAAACCAACAAAACTGACCGAGCCAACTAGCGCCACAGACAATCCTGATAAAAGCAAAATCGTTATACTGGCAAACAACCGAATACGCTGCGGATTTCGCCCCAAACCAATTGTTGCATCATCGCCAAACCGTAAAATAGTCACCGACGGACTAATCAGAATTGCTAATGCAAATGCGCCCAGAAAGATAGGGACGACTATTTTTAATTGTGCCCAAGAAATAACGCTGACACCGCCAAGAAACCAAAACGTTAACTCTTGACTCAAATTGAACTGAATGGCTAAGAATTGACTAAATGATAAAAAAAGGGCACTAATACCAGCTCCCACTAAGGTCAGACGCATGGGGCTTGCTCCTCGAATTGAATGATTAGAAAGATAATAAATCAGTGCCACACTCACGCCGGCACCAAGAAAAGAAACAACTAAAAGCCACCAATAACTTGCCTGAGGGAGGAAAGCAAAAACAAGCGCCAAGCCCAAGCCAGCCCCAGCATTGATACCCAGCAAGCCAGAATCTGCCAATGGATTTTGTGTAATCCCTTGCGCTAACGCCCCACTCACCGCTAAACTTGCCCCCACAAAAGCGGCCCCTAAAATCCGCGGCAACCGAACCGTTTGGATGACTTGATGCGCTTGATTGGTCGCATCGAAGTGCGTAAATGAATCAATAATCGTTTGAATCGAAACCGACGTCGCACCAAACATCAATGACAGAAGCATTGTCCCCAGTAGCAAAAAAAGACAGACAAGCAACACTTGCCATTGGTGTCTATAAAATCCGCTTATGCCTTTCATCCATCCAGCTCCATTTCCATCAACTCATAAGAAAGCACTAGTGGCCGCTGTGTCTGACTATGATAACTAATTTCTGCTTGAATAGCGAAAACATCTGCTAAGCCAGTAACAGTAATCACTTCTTGCGGTGTTCCCTCATTGATAATCTTTCCCTCTTTCATCGCAATCACGCGATCAGAAAAACGAGAAGCTAAATTAATATCATGAATCGTCATCACGATAGTTTTCTGATGTTCTTGATTAATTCGTTTTAACACATTTAAAATTTCTAGCTGATGCGCTGGATCCAAATAGGTGGTCGGTTCATCTAAAATTAAAATATCTGTATCCTGCACTAGCGCCATAGCAATCCAAACCCGTTGGCGTTGCCCACCTGATAAAATTGCCACAGACTCTCTAGCTAACTCAGTTAAGCCTGTTAATTCTAATGCCCATTGTATGTACTCTTGATCTTCTGTGGTGACACTTTTCCAGCCCGATTGATAAGGATATCGCCCGAAAGAGACGAGGTCAAAAACAGATAAATCGATTGTATTTTCTGGCGTTTGTGATAAGATCGCTAGTTCTTGCGCCACTTCTTTTGAAGAAAAATGTTGAAGTTCTTGGTTCTTAATGAACACCTTGCCTTTCTCAGCTGGCAAAATACGCGCAAGTGTTTTTAACAAGGTCGATTTGCCACAACCATTTGGTCCAATAATACTTGTAATAGTTCCCGCTTCAAATGAACAGTTCAGCGCTTCACTAATCACTTGACGACCATATCCTGTAGTTAAGTCCTCTGCCTCTAAATAATTCATAACCATTCCTCTTTAATTTTTCTGTCGTTATTTTACATTTATTGAGAATCGTTCTCACTCATTGTTCCTTGATTATAAAAGACCCTTCCTTAAAAAGCAATGTTTCTTCCAATCAAAAAACGAATTATCTAAAAAATGCAACTTATTTGCTCAAAAAAGCAAGCGATGATTGACAAACGGTCGTTTTTAAATGATAATGAGAATCGTTATCAACTAAAAATAAAGGAGTTACACAATGAAACTTTTAAAAAAGACGGTCCTAATTGGTACCACCCTTCTTCTTGGTTCATTCTTACTCGCAGCTTGTGGTAATACGAATAAAGAAGCCAACAACGCTGACAAAACACATGAAGTAACAGATACCTTAGGCAATAAAGTAACCGTCCCCGCGAAACCCAAACGGATTATTGCGAGTTATTTAGAAGATTATCTAGTTGCACTAGGAGAAAAACCAGTGGCACAATGGACAGTTGGACAAGGCAGCATTCAAGATTATTTAGCGAAAGAATTGAAAGATGTCCCCACTATTTCCTATGACTTGCCATATGAAGCGGTTTTAAAATTTGAACCTGACTTATTATTAATCAGTTCATCTGCTCTAGTTGAAGGCGGTAAATACAAAGAATACAGTAAAATTGCGCCAACTTATGTAGTCAAAAACGGCGAAAATGTCACCTGGCGTGATCAATTGGAAGATATTGCTACTGTTTTAGATAAAAAAGAACAAGCGAAAAAAGTGTTAGAAGATTATGATACCTTAACCAAAGGCGTCCAAGAAGACCTTGGCAAAAAAGATGCTGGCAAATCTGCGGCAGTCTTATGGGTAACCAACAACCAAGTCTTTATGGTTAGCGATAATCGCTCAAGCGGAACCGTGCTCTATCAGGACTTAGGCCTCCAAGTTCCAAAATTAGTGGAAGAAATTTCTAAAAACGCCAATGCGGATTGGAATCAAGTTTCTTTAGAAAAATTAGCTGAGCTTGACGCAGACCACATTTTCCTTGTAAACAGCGATGAATCAGCACCTCTTTTCCAAGAAGCAATTTGGAAGAACTTACCTGCTGTGAAAAATAACCAAGTTCATACCTATGATAAAAAAAGTAGTTGGTTATACAATGGACCTATTGCGAATACTCAAATTGTTGAAGATGTAAAAAAAGCGCTCTTAAATTAAAAAAAATGCTTGGATGAAAATAATCATCCAAGCATTTTTTTAATTAGCAATTGCCGTTTCTAAACCAACTTCAATCATTTCATTAAACGTCGTTTGGCGTTCTTCTGCCGTTGTTTCTTCGCCTGTCACCAAGCTATCACTCACCGTCATAATCGCCAATGCTTCTACATCAAATTTTGCTGCTAAATAATATAACATTGCCGCTTCCATTTCAATCGCTAATCCCCCGTATCGACCTAAACGAAAGACATCATCTAAACTATCTTTGTAAAAAACATCATCTGACAATACGTTACCAACATGGGTAGTAAAGCCTTTTGCTTTAGCAATTTCGTAAGATTTGAGTAAAAGATCAAAGCTCGCAATTTGTGGAAAATCATATTTAGGAAAATCATTGCGAATCGCGGAAGAAGGCGTCGCTGCTGCTTGTGCGATAACTAATTCACGAACGTTGACTTTTTCTGAAATAGAACCACACGTACCAACACGAATTAACTTCTTCACATCGTAAGAGTTAATTAACTCATGGGCATAAATACCTGCTGAAGGCATCCCCATCCCTGTTCCTTGGACCGAAACACGCTGTCCCTTATACGTTCCTGTGTAACCTAACATCCCACGAACTTGATTATAGCAGACAGGATTCTCTAAAAAAGTTTCCGCAATATATTTTGCTCGGAGGGGATCCCCTGGTAGTAAAATTTTATCGGCAATTTCACCTGGTTTTGCTTCGATATGCACACTCATTCTGGTTTACTCCTTTTTTATAAAGCTGCTAGTGTTGCTTTCACTAACTCTTTGAATTGTCCTTTAACGCGTTCAGTTGTTTCAACTACTTCTGCATGATTTAAGCTACTTTGCATACCAGCTGCTAAATTCGTAATACAAGAGATGCCTAGTACTTTCATGCCACTATGCACAGCTACAATGACCTCCGAAACAGTTGACATGCCAACTGCATCCGCACCCATCGTCCGTGACATTCGAATTTCTGCAGGCGTTTCATATGTCGGGCCAGAAAAGCCCATATACACGCCTTCTTTTAAATCAATATTTTGTTCCGCAGCCACTTTTTTTGCCACTTCCCGATATTCTTGCGTGTAAGCATGACTCATATCTGGAAAACGCGGCCCGATTTCTTCATCATTTTCACCAATTAACGGATTATCGCCTGTAAAATTAATGTGGTCATTGATTAACATCAAATTTCCCGGTGTATATGTTTCATTTACGCCACCAGCTGCGTTGGTTACAATCATTGAATGAATGCCTAAAGCAGCCATCACACGAACGGGATAAGTGACCGTTTGCATCGAATGTCCTTCATAATAATGAAAACGCCCTTGCATCGCCAAAACTTTTTTTCCAGAAAGCGTTCCGTAAACTAATTGTCCAGCATGTCCAACGACTGTTGAAACAGAAAAATGGGGAATTTCAGAGAAAGGAATAGCAATCGCATCGGTTATTTCATTAGCTAATTCACCTAACCCAGAACCTAAGATTAGACCGAAGTCTGCTTGTTGCACCCCTTTTTCTTTCAAGAACTCAGTTGTTTCGTTTAAATGATTCGTTAACGTTGTCATGTGTTGCCTCCTCGAATTATTGTAATTGATTTAAAAAGCTTTGACCGTTTTCCGTTGCAGGAACTTCAAAGTTTTCAGCAATCGTTGCTGAAATATCTGAATAAAATCCTTGTGGCAAGCTGCCTTGTTTTGTCATTTTTTTACTATAAGCCAATAAAGGCACATATTCACGTGTGTGGTCTGTTCCTGGGAAAGTTGGATCATTCCCGTGATCTGCTGTAATTAAAAGCAAATCATCTTCGGCCATAGCTGCCATAATCTCTGGCAAACGACCATCAAAATCTTCGATGGCTTTTGCATAGCCCTTTACATCACGACGGTGACCATACAGCGCATCGAAATCCACTAAGTTAGTAAAACTTAAACCTGTGAACTCTTTGTTCATGACCGTTAATAATTGATCCACCCCATCCATATTGCTCTTCGTGCGGATAGCTTCAGTAATTCCTTGTCCATTAAAGATGTCGTTAATTTTCCCAACAGCGATCACATCATTGCCGTTTTCTTTCAACGAATCTAAAACAGTATGGCCAAAAGGATCTAGAGCATAGTCATGACGGTTACTGGTTCGAGTGAAATTACCTGGTTCACCAACATACGGGCGAGCGATAATCCGACCAATCATATAAGGTTCGTCTTTCGTAATGTCACGAACATATTGACAAATTTTATACAATTCTTCTAATGGAATAATGTCTTCATGCGCCGCAATTTGTAAAACAGGGTCTGCTGAAGTATAAACGATTAGATCCCCAGTTTTCATTTGATGTTCGCCATAATCATCAATGACTGCTGTCCCGCTATATGGTTTGTTACAAACAACTTTTCGCCCAGAAAAATCTTCAATTTGTTTCAGTAATTCTTCAGGAAAGCCGTTTGGGAATACCCGAAAAGGTTTTTTGATGTTCAAGCCCATAATTTCCCAGTGACCGGTCATAGTATCTTTTCCAACAGAAATTTCTTCTAATTTGGTAGCATAGCCATCGTGGTCTGCCACTGCTTTGACACCTGTTAAAGGAGCAATAGTTCCCAATCCAAGTTTTTCTAAATGAGGAATGGTTAGTCCCGCTTCTTTGGCAATATGACCCAGTGTATCACTGCCGACATCTCCAAATTTTTCAGCATCTGGTGCTTCACCAATACCGACTGAATCTAGTACGATTAAATGAACACGTTTAAACACACTTGCTTCCTCCTCTAAGGTCGTAAATACGTCAAGAATGACAATTATTTTACGCTAGCCTTTTAAATAGTCTCGAGAATCAAACAGAATAATCTATTTATTCTCAGCTCTTCAATTATACCATGAATCCGCTATTATTGCCTGAAAGAGCATTAAAATTTTCACTGATTCCTTTGATTTTAGCAGGGCTTAAAAATTGAAAGAAAAAAAGTCTCCCACCGTAATTAGGAAACTTTTTTATTGTTTTTTTCGAATAGCCTGCTCCTTAAAAAGAACACGACTCTTTATCCAATCGAAACTTTTAACACTCCAAGCGGTCTCCCTCTTTTGGCACATTTAAATACCAGATAACCGCTTCTGATAAAATCACACCAATGCCAATGGGCGGATAAAAATAAATACCGATATATCCGATTGCGAAAAGACAAAGATGAATGATTTTTGTTGCCTTACTATAAGATTTCGATTTTCTTAACTTAGCTGCACCTTGTGGATCTTTCACTACATTGTCTTCATAAATGATCCTTGTTAGCAAGAAGTAGGCAAAATCCCAAACCGTATACACAACAAGATAAAAATAAACAGGTGCCCGCATCCACCAAAATTCACTCACCCAAGCAGTTGCTACCGGAATGAAGGCCATGGAGAATAACCAAAAATTATTTGCCCAAAACGCTTTTTTAGAAAACCAATGAGTTACGGACATTATGTAATGATGATTGTACCATGCGATACAGATAAAAATAAAACTGACAATAAACGATAAAAAATATGGGATATTTTCTATCAAACCTGCCAAAACACCCACTTGAGGAGTTTTAATTTCTAAAATCATGATGGTCATGATGATGGCAATGACTGCATCACTAAATGCTTCTACGCGTGTTTTATTCATTGAACGTCCTCCACTTTTCCTATGCTTACTACAAACAAAAGTATAGCAGAAAAACCAACGATTTTTGAAAAAAAGCTGCTAGACCTGTTTGGTTTTTTTCAAAATTTCGACACTTCCTTCGAATTGTAAAGAACAGCTAAAAGAAAAAAGAAAAGTTACCTTTATCAACTCGCTTTTTTACAGTGAGGCAGTGCCTAATGCCGCTTGTGTTCAACTGATTATCCTAAGAAAAGAAATGGCCCCCCGTCGCTTTGACGGAGGGCCTATTTCTTTTCTTATTTCGTTTTGACGTAATTTTTCCCGTTCGCTTTTGGTCCCGATGATTTTCCGAAGAACACAACTAGGACTAAAATGGTTAATACGTATGGTGCTGCTTGTAGATAAACTTTTGGAATTTCTGAAATAATTGGTAGGTTTTCCCCAGCAATACTTAAGTTTTGTGCAAAGCCAAAGAATAAGGCTGCGCCCATTGCCCCAAGTGGATTCCATTTACCAAAGATCATTGCGGCCATTGAAATAAACCCTTGTCCTGCAATTGTGGTAATCCCAAAACGACCCGCAATACTTTGAGCAAAGACAGCTCCGCCCATACCGCCTAAGAAGCCGGATAGTAAGACACCAGAATAACGCATTAAGTAGACATTAATTCCCAATGTATCTGCCGCTTGTGGATGTTCCCCCACAGAACGTAACCGTAAGCCAAAACGTGTTTTATAAATGACAAACCAAGCTAAAATCGCAATCAAAATTGCTACGAAAGCTGGCAAAGAGGTTTTTGCAAAGAATAGTTCACCAATCACTGGAATTTTTGACAATCCTGGGAAAGAAAAATAACCAAATGATTGTGTAATCATATCTGTTTGTCCTTTTTGATAAATAACTTTTACTAGGAAAACCCCTAGCGCCGGTGCCATCAAGTTAATGACAGTACCACTGATAATATGATCTGCTCGTAAGTTAATAGTTGCAACGGCATGTAAGAGAGAAAAGACAATCCCGACAACGCCTCCTACTAAACAAGCAATCCATGGTGTCGCCGCGCCAAATGTATCAGCAAACGTCAAGTTAAAAACGACCGAACTGAAAGCACCCATTACCATAATACCTTCCAAACCAACGTTAACCACACCACTTCGTTCTGAGAACGTTCCGCCTAATGCTGTCAAGATGAGCGGAGTTGCATACACTAATGTTTGCGTGATGATTGAGGAAATTGTTGCTAAATCCATTAGATGTCTCCCCCCTCTTGATTGTTTTTGTCTGGCGCCGCTTCAATTGTTTCTACAATCGCTACTTCTTTTTTACTACCAGACGCTTTTGCTAACAAGAAACGAATTAAATAACTAATTCCCACAAAGAAAATAATCGCTGCAATAACAACATCAACTAATTCGGTTGGTACACCAGCTATCAACGGCATCCCTTGTCCACCAAGTTTTAACATCCCGAACAGTAATGCGGAAAGTAAAATCCCGATTGAGCTACCTGCTCCTAATAGAGACACGGCCATACCATCGAACCCAATGCTCAACGATGTGTTTTGAATAAAGAAGTTTTGGAAAGTTCCCAATCCTTGGACCGCACCACCTAAGCCAGCTAGCGTTCCTGAAATCATCATGGATAAAATAATCGTTCGCTTGCTGCTCATTCCAGCATATTCAGAAGCAAATGGGTTTAACCCCACCGACCGAATTTCAAAACCAAGCGTTGTTTTTTTCATCAAGAACCACACAAGAATAAGGAAAATGAAGGCCAAGAAAATGCCGATGTTCAAACGAGAGCCATCACTGATACTTGTTAAAAACGGTGAGCGTAATGATGCATTCGCACCAATCATTTTGGTGATCCCTTTGTTCGCCATAATACTTGGTTTCATGACATTATTAGCAATATGATTTCCTGTGTATAATAAAATATAATTCAACATAATCGTAACAATAACTTCACTCGTCCCAAAATAGGCACGCAAGAAACCTGGAATGGCTGCTGCTAAAGCTCCTGCAACTGCCCCAACAATAATCGCCACCGGCAACGCAATCATCCGGGGTGCATCAGGCATGGATAAAGCGACCCAAATACTAGCCACCCAACCACATAAGGCTTGTCCAGAAAGCCCGATATTAAAGAATCCAGCCGAATTAGCCACCGAGAATCCTAAAGCGGTAAAAATCAACGGTGCTGCGGTGACAAAAATCTCACCAATACTTTTCTTTCCTTGGAAAGCTGTTTCAAACATCGCTTGATACCCAGCCACTGGGTCATAGCCAAAGATAACCATAATAATTGCCCCTAAGAGGAAACCCATAATAACAGATAACACAGGGACTAAAATATTTCTTATTTTTTCAGAACGATTATTCAACAGTTTCACCTGCCTCTACTTTTGATAACTCAGCACGGGCTTCTTCCAATGAGTAGCCAGCCATTAACAAGCCCAATTCATTTTCTGTCGTTTCTTTCGGATCAACAATTCCGACAATTTCCCCCGCATGAATAACAGCGATACGATCAGAAACGTTTAAAATTTCATCTAATTCAAAACTTACTAATAAAACAGCTTTATTTTTATCTCTTTGTTCAATTAGTCGACGATGAATGTATTCAATAGCTCCGACATCTAAACCGCGTGTTGGTTGAGAAACAATCAACAAATCTGGATCGCGGTCCACTTCTCGGGCAATAATCGCTTTTTGCTGATTCCCACCTGAAAGCGCCCGAGCTGGTACTAATTCATTAGGAGTCCGTACATCATATTCTTCAATTAATTCACGGGCATGTTTGTTAATCATTCGATAGTTTAAAATACCTGTTGAACTGTATGGTTTTTGGTAATACGTTTGTAGGCCAATATTTTCAGCCAATGTCATCTCTAATACCAAGCCATATTTATGTCGGTCTTCAGGAACGTGGGCGACACCCATTTCCGTAATTTCCCGAGGTTTGCGATTAGTAATCTCTTTTTCATTCAAATGAATGGACCCGTTTTCGACTTTGGTTAATCCTGCTAAGGCTTGGATTAATTCTGTTTGTCCATTGCCATCAATCCCCGCAATTCCAACAACTTCCCCTGCTCGGACATCTAAGCTAAGATTTTTCACTGCATCTAAGCCGCGGCTTTCTTTCACTACTAAATCTTTAATTGATAAAATTGTTTCTTTCGGTTGCGCTGGTTTTTTCTCTGTTTTGAAGGAAACAGAACGACCCACCATCATATCGGCTAACTGTTGCGAAGAAACGTCTTTCACATTGACGGTGCCAATACTTTGCCCCCGGCGAATAACCGTACAACGGTCGGCCACTTTTTTAATTTCATCTAACTTATGTGTAATTAAAATGATCGATTTGCCTTCATCGGTTAGTTCTTTCAAAATAATCATTAATTCATCAATTTCTTGTGGCGTTAATACTGCGGTTGGTTCGTCAAAAATTAAAACGTTCGCACCACGATATAAGGTCTTTAAAATTTCAACCCGTTGTTGCATACCCACAGAAATATCGCGAATATAGGCATTGGGATTTACATCCAACCCGTATTGCTTAGACACTTCTTCAATCTCTTTTTTCGCTTTTTTCCGGTCTAAAATACCGCCATGGGTAGGTTCACTACCTAAGATAATATTTTCAGTCACAGTAAAGGCTTCAACTAACATAAAATGCTGATGGACCATTCCGATTCCTAAACGATTGGCTGCAGTAGGACTTGTAATGTTGACTTTTTCGCCATTCATATAAATCTCACCTGAGGTCGGTTCCAATAGCCCTGATAAGATATTCATCAAGGTCGACTTGCCTGCACCATTTTCACCTAGCAGTGCGTGGATTTCACCAGGTTTTACTTGTAAATCAATTTGGTCGTTGGCTTTGAACGTCCCAAATTCTTTGGTGATTTTACGCATCTCAATTACGTTTTCTTCTTGAGACAAGGTCTATTCACTTCCTAACAAAATTATATTGGCAATACTTTAGAGGGTAATTTTGACCCTTAACTAAGTAGTTGAAGAACTTCAACTATTTAGTTAAAAATCCAAACATCATAAAGGGTTCCCTTGGCAGCCGTCGCTGCCAAGGACCACTTTATTTTTAGAAGGAACAATAATGAGCCCTTCTTTTTTCATTTAGGAGCTTAAATTATTCTGGTTTTTCTGGGACTTTTACGTCACCTGAGATTACTTTATCTTTTGCTGTTTTAACAGCTTCTTTTGTTTTGTCGTTTAAATAGCCGTCTGTTAAGTCAACGCCACCATCTTTTAATCCATAAACTAAATGTTCGCCACCAGGGAATTTGTCTTCTAACGCACGGTTGGCAATATCTTGAACCGCTGTGCCGACACCTTTAAGCGTTGAAGTTAACGTGAAGTTGTCTTCTTTGCCGTCTTTTGTTTTGTACTTGCCATCAGCATCTTGATCGCGGTCAACGCCGATTACCCAAACTTTGTCGCCAGAACCTGATTCATTCAAGTCTTTTGCTTCTTGGAAGACCCCTTGTCCAGTCGCACCAGAAGCATGGAAGATGATATCAACGCCGTTTTGGTACATTGCAGCAGCTAAAGCTTTCCCTTTGGCAGGATCAGCAAATGAAGCCGCATATTTCGTATCAACAGTAATTTCTTTACCTAATTCTTTCGCAGCATCAGCCACACCTTTTTCAAAACCAGCTTGGAAACGGTCAATTACGACCCCTTCTTCACCACCAACAAAACCGACTTTGTTCGTTTTTGTTTCATTTGCAGCAGCAACACCGGCTAAGTAAGCTGCTTCATTATCTCTAAATGTTGCAGAAACGACATTCTTTTTGCCATCGATTTGATCATCGATTAAAACAAAGTTTGTATCAGGGTTGGCATCTGCTGCAGAAGAAATTGCATCTTTTAGCAAGTAGCCAATACCAAAGATTGTGTTGAATTTACTTGATACCGCTTGGTCAATATTGGTTGTATAGTCAGCTGCATCATTCGATTGAATATATGCATACCCTTTTGAACCTTCTGGTAAATCATGTTCTTTACCCCAAGCTTGCAATCCTTCCCAAGAAGATTGGTTGAACGACTTGTCATCCACGCCGCCTGTATCTGTAATGATTACAGCACTATGCGCTGCATCCCCTTTGCCACCGCCGCTTTCAGCGGTTTTGCCTTTGCCACCACCACATGCTGCAAGTGAAACTGATAAACCTAATGCAATCAAACTAAAACCGAATAATTTTGCTTTTTTCATTTCTGTAAAGCCTCCTAAAAATAGTTTAATGTATTTAAACAACTAAGTTGTTTCTAAGGTTGGTCTGGGACTTTTACGTCACCAGAGATGATTTGTTCTTTGGCTTCTTTAACTGCCGTTTTGGCTTGATCGCTTAGGGCTTCTGTTGTTAAATCAACACCGCCATCTTTCAATCCATAAGTTAAATGTTCGCCGCCAGGGAATTTATCTTCTAATGCAAGATCAGAGATTTTTTTCACAGCAATATTTACACCTTTAATGGTTGAAGCTAACGTTAAGTTATCATCCTTGCCATCTTTGGTTGTATATTTACCGTCTTCGTTTTGGTCACGGTCAACACCAATCACCCAAACTTTATCTTTTGAACCTGTTTCATTTAGCGCTTTGGCTTCTTGGAAGATTCCTTGTCCTGTAGTCGCCGCTGCGTGATAAATAATGTCGGCACCTGCTTGATACATAGAAGAAGCTAAGGCCCGTCCTTTTGAAGCGTCTGCAAATGTCCCTGCATAAGTAGACGTAATTTGAATATCTTTGCCTAATTTTTTGCCAGCGTCTGCTACACCTTTTTCAAAACCAGCTTGGAAACGGCCAATAACAGGTCCTTCAACCCCGCCGATAAATCCTACTTTGTTGGTTTTCGTAGTGTTAGCTGCTGCCACACCTGCTAAATACGCAGATTCATTATCTCTAAATGTTGCAGAAGCGACGTTGTTTTTCCCATTAACTGTATCGTCGATTAGAACGAAATTCGTTTCTGGGTTGGCGTCCGCTGCATCTACTACTGCATTTTTTAGTAAATAGCCAATGCCAAAAATCGTTTTAAATTGACTTGAAATGGCTTGGTCAATGTTTGATGTATAATCAGATGCTTCATTTGATTGAATATACGCATACCCTTGAGGTCCTTCTGGAAGTTTGTGCTCTTTGCCCCACTCTTGCATTCCTTCCCACGCAGATTGGTTAAAAGATTTGTCATCAATGCCGGCTGTATCTGTGACCATTACGACACTATGTTGTGGATCACCTTTTGTGTTGGCGTTCTTTTTGCTATTGCCGCCACATGCAGCTAACCCAATGGTTAAGGCAACTGCTGCCAATCCTAGACCTAAAAATTTTGCTTGTTTCACTTTCCGAAAAGCCCCCTACTATTTTATCTATTATTTCATTCGCATTTATGCTATTGAAATCTACTTTGAGCCCAACGAAACCTTATGTCCTTTTTTTAAAAATCTTTATCTGTAAATGAATAGGGCAATAATGCCTCAACTGTCATTGTTTTAGTCGCGCCATCTTTACCAACTAGCGTGACCGGCATTTGTGGATCAAAGAATTCAGCCATTACTTGACGACAAGCGCCACATGGAGAAATGGGTGCCTCTGTATTACCTGCTACAACTAAATGTTGGAAGGTCCGTTCATCTTCTGAAATGGCTTTAAAAATCGCCGTTCTTTCTGCACAATTTGTTAAACCAAAGGAGGCATTTTCAATGTTGACTCCTTGATACATTTTCCCGTCTGCAGTCACTAAGCAAGCGCCCACAGGAAAATTAGAATACGGTACATAGGCGTGTGCCAATGCTTCTACGGCACAATCAAGCCATTCTTGTTTTACTGTCATCTTTTTCGCCACACCTTCGTTTAATTTGAAATACGAATTAATACCCTTCGCCAGTTGCGCCAGAAACAATTGCTACACCCGTACTTGCACCGATGCGTGTTGCCCCCGCTTCAATCATTGCTAACGCTTCTTCTGCATTATGCACGCCACCAGAAGCCTTAACGCCCATGTCAGGACCAACTGTCTCACGCATTAAACGAATGTCTGCTACTTTAGCGCCG
The DNA here is from genome assembly GCF_050548325.1 of Enterococcus sp. AZ035. NCBI lineage: Bacteria > Bacillati > Bacillota > Bacilli > Lactobacillales > Enterococcaceae > Enterococcus > Enterococcus sp. AZ035. The sequence goes on along the minus strand of NZ_CP172958.1, from coordinate 138,092 downwards.
CCTGTTGAGAAGCCAGTAGATGTTTTAACGAAATCGGCACCTGCTTCTTTGGCTAATTCACAAGCTTTAACTTTTTCTTCGTCTGTTAATAATGCTGTTTCAATAATCACTTTGACTAACGCTTTTCCTTTGGCTGCATCTACTACGCCTTGAATGTCTTGACGTACGTAATCGTATTGTTGTGATTTTAATGCACCAATATTAATCACCATATCCACTTCATTCGCACCATTTTTAATCGCATCAGCTGCTTCGTATGCTTTAACTTCTGGTGTATTTGCCCCCAAAGGAAAGCCAATAACGGTACACACAGCGACGTCGGTATCTGCTAATTGCTCGCTAGCAAAAGCGACCCAACAAGGATTGATACATACAGAGAAAAAGTTGTACTCCTTAGCTTCGTCAATAATTTTTTGGACAGCGGCTTCTGTCGCTTCTGGTTTCAAAATAGTGTGGTCAATCATGCGGTTTAATTCCATGATGAGAATTCCTCTTTTCTTTTTGTTTTATTCCGTAATAATATCGTGAATCAAAATAGGCTCTTCGCCGGTTGGTCCAATTTCAATGTTTTTATAAAGCAATTGTTCGACTTCTGTCACGTCTTCACGATTGGCATAAATGGTTAGTAATGATTCGCCTTTTTCAACTGGGCTCCCTACTTTTTTGTGAAGTTTCAAGCCAACTGCAAAATCAATCGTATCTTCTTTCGTAGCACGACCAGCGCCCAGCAACATTGCGGCAACGCCAATTTCATTGGCAACGATTTTTTGTACCACGCCTGTTTCTTTGGCAGGTAAATCAAATTGATAAGTTGCGGTTAATAATTTTTCTGGCTGGTCAACAACGGAACTGTCGCCGCCTTGATTTTCAATCATTTCTTTAAATTTTGCGAGCGCTCGACCGCTTGTTAATGCTTCTTCTAATAAAGCCCGTGCTTCGTCTAACGTCTCGGCTTTTTTAGCTAAAACGACCATCTGACTTCCTAAGACATAGCACATCTCCACTAAATCTTCTGGCCCATTTCCTTGCAAGGTCTCGATTGCTTCAACGATTTCTAAACTATTTCCGATGGCCTCCCCTAAAGGTTGTGACATGTCTGAAATTACTGCCATCGTTTGGCGATTTGCCAGTTTTCCAATGCGAACCATTGTTTCCGCTAATCGACGAGCACTTGCTAGGTCTTTCATAAAGGCCCCTTCACCAGTAGTCACATCTAAGACAATCGCATCTGCCCCTGCGGCAATTTTTTTACTCATAATGGAACTTGCAATTAATGGAATTGAGTCAACAGTGGCGGTCACATCGCGTAACGCATAAAGTTTTTTGTCTGCTGGTGCTAGATCACCTGACTGACCAATTACTGCCACTTTTGTATCGTTCACCAATTGAATAAAACGTTCTTCTGTCAATTCAACTTTAAAACCAGGAATCGCTTCTAATTTATCCAACGTACCGCCCGTGTAGCCTAAGCCACGACCAGACATTTTTGCTACATTGACCCCGACACTAGCAACTAACGGCGCTAAAATAAGCGTCGTAGTGTCGCCTACGCCACCTGTAGAATGCTTGTCGACTTTGATTCCTTCTATAGAAGAAAGATCCACAATTTCGCCTGAATGGACCATTGCTAACGTCATTTGTGTAATTTCTTCGTCTGTCATATCTTGGTAAAAAACAGCCATTAAAAAGGCACTTACCTGATAATCTGGAATTGAACCATCTGTGTATCCGTTGATAATAAATTGAATTTCTTCGCTTGTTAGTTGATGCCCGTCACGTTTCTTTTCAATAATGTCTACCATTCTCATGAATTCGTTCCCTCCGATTTCCCGATAATGTATTATACAACAAAATCGTTCAGCTTTAAACCATTTAGTAAACCAGTTTACTATTATTTTTTTCTTGTGAAAACGCAAACAACACGAACATTCTATTTCTAAGCTGTTTTTTAAATCGGTTTTGTGCTTTTTCTAGCAATAAACGTCGCATCGAAAACTTTATTTGGAACTTTCCCTGTTGGATCTGCAATAGCTTCCACCAAAAATTTTGCTGCATAATAGCCAATATCAAAACTCGGCTGATAGACAGTTGTTAAACTCGGCACCAAATATTCGGAAATTTCCAAGCCATCAAAACCAACCACCGAAATATCGTCAGGAATTTTCTTGCCCGCTTCTTCAATGGCTTGATAGGCCCCCATCGCCATTTCATCATTGCCACAAAAAATTGCTGTGATTTCTTCATTTTTCAAAACTTCTTTCGCCGCAGCATAGCCGCCATGCAAGTTCAATTCCCCAGCACAAACATAATGCGGACGAAAAGGTAAATTATTGTCCTGTAACGCATGCTGATACGCCGTCACTCGTTCCGTCAAACGATAATAGCCGGCACTTTCACGCAACATGCCAATATGCTGATGCCCTTGTTGAATCAAATGATGGACCGCTTGATAAGCACCTTCGTACTCTTTAACGATTAATCGTCCACTATCTCGTGGATTAATCCCACGATCGACAAGAATGACAGGAATCGGATGTTCTCGTCGGTCTTTTAAAATATGATTTTCTGGCAAAACATTCGGCGTGGCAAAAATAATGCCATCCACCGACCGATGAATCAACTCGCTAACATATTGCATCGCTTGCTCGGAATCATGCTTTGAATTGCATAACAAAATCATGTAGCCTAACGAATTTAAATATGTTTCTACACCTTCAATCACTTTTGAGAAAAAGAAATCCGTCACATCTGGCACAATCATACCAATGGTTTTGGAATGACGGTTGATTACATTCGAAGCAAAGTAATCTGGTTTGTAATGATTTTCAGCGACTACCGCCAACACCTTGTTGCGGGTTTTTTCACTGAAACGACTCCCTTTATTATTCAGAATTTGTGAGACGGTTGTGACAGAAACACCAGCCATATCAGCAATTTCTTTAATCGTTAGTTTCATCGCGCCCCTCCCAACGTCTCCTTTTGCATTGACAGACATTTGTAGACGTGTTACAGTCTTCAAAATACTTATCGAATCTTTTACATTTTAACAAAAAAAAGACAAAAGAAATAGACTAAAAAGATTAAAAAACAAAAGAAAATGGAGGCTATTTTTTTCATGGAAGAATCCCGTGTCCGTCAATTACCAAAAATCGAGCTGCACTGTCACTTAGATGGGTCGATTCGACCAACCACTTTACGCACCATTGCTGAAAAACAAAACATTCCATTACCCCAAGACGAACAAGCCTTGAAAGAGTTAGTGGTTGCCCCTGAAAAATGCACCGATTTGAATGATTATTTAACTCGGTTCGACTTCGTGCTCACCTGTCTACAAACAGCTGAGGCTTTGCAAGCAGCGGCGTATGACGTGATTAGCCAAGCTGCCGAAGATGGCGTGGCTTACATAGAGGTGCGTTTTGCGCCTTCCCAACATACAGAAAAAGGCTTACGGTTACCTGAAATCGTGACTGCTGTTTTAACTGGCTTAAAACAAGGCGAAGAAGATTTTGGTGTAAAAAGCAATGCACTGTTATGCGGCATGCGGCATGACCAACAACAAGCCATAGAAAAAATCGTTCACTTAGCGCATGATTTCAGAGAGACAGGCGTTGTCGGCTTTGATTTAGCTGGCAATGAAGTCGATTTCCCTCCATACACATTTGAAGACGTATTAGCTTTAGCCAACCAATTGTCAATTCCATTAACACTCCACGCTGGGGAATGCGGCTGTGGCAAAAATGTCGCTGATGCTGTCACTTTAGGTGCTACTCGGATTGGTCACGGTATTGCTTTGAAAGATACACCCGAATATTTGGCGCTCTTAAAAGAAAAAAAGGTTCTTTTAGAAATGTGTCCAACTAGCAACTTCCAAACAGGAACCGTCAAAACATTGGCTGAATACCCTTTTCAACAATTTATAGAGGCTGGCTTAGCCGTCTGCATCAATACCGATAATCGAACTGTTTCAGATACTACGTTAACGAAAGAATTCATGAAATTGGCCACTTGGTATCAATTAAGTTATGACGAAATGAAGCAACTCACTAAAAATGCGCTTGCAGGTGCTTTTTTATCGCCAGACGAAAAAAAACTGTTGAACCAAAAAATTGATCAAGCGTATCTATTCTAAAAAAGAACCGCCACTAAAGTGGCGGTTCTTTTTTACTCTGCTTCTTTAACACTTCGTAAAATATAATAGCCTTTGTCTTTTGTCACAATTTCAACATTGCCAAATACTTCAGCCATTTTCTTTTCTGCACTAGGTGCACCTTGTTTCTTTTGAATAACCACCGTTAGTGTGCCACCAACTTTCAACAACGGAAAAGCCCCTGTTAAAATGCCATGGACAACTTTTTTGCCTGCACGAATGGGCGGGTTGCTAACAATCGCCGCGTAGGTCGTTTCGTTTAAGGTTTCATACACATTGGAAGAATGGATATCCACAGTAGTAATTTGGTTACGTTGGGCGTTCATTTGAGCTAGCCCAACTGCCCGTTGGTTGACATCCACCATTTCCACCAGTCGACCAGTCGCCGCTGCTAAGGACAACCCAATTGGTCCATAGCCACAACCAACATCTAACAAACGGCCTGCTGGTAAATTTTCCCATTCAAAGGCATCAATCAACACACGAGAACCATAATCCACTGTTCCTCTTGAGAAGACCCCGCTATCGGTCGTAAACTGAAAGGTCCGACCACGTAATGGAAAAGACCAGCTTTCTAAATCATGTGCTAATTCTGGATTTTCTGTATAATAATGATTCGCCATTTTGTTCTTCCTATCTATGCTTGTTTTGGTTTTAGTCTACCTTTTATTTCTCGAACAATCAAGGCACCTAATAATTCATAGCCCACTTGTGAAAAATGCAAACCATCCGCTTGTAAAAATTCATCCGTTCCAGGATAAACAGTCATCGCTTTATACAAATCAATAACTGGCAAGTTATGTGCCGCTCCGACTTCTTGTGCAACCTTGACCAATTCCTTGATACGCGTTTGTGGACGTTCTGGACGTCTGCCACTATCCGCATATGGTGGCGTAATTAAAATCACCTTTTCTGAACCAATTCGTGAATCATTGTTTCAAGGTTTTCTCTAAACGTGGCTACTGTTATATTTCGATCCAGTGACGCATCATTGGCGCCAAAGAAAATCACCACCTCATCAGGTTTCTCAATTAGTACTTCTTTATTTAATCGTTTTAAACCATCCTCTGTTGTATCGCCAGGCATTCCAGCATTAATGACAGCCACTTCTTCTAGACCCATCGCAGCAATATCCCGTTTTACTAAGTCAACAAGAACAGGTGAGACAGCTTCGTCTAAATAACCAGCAGTAATGCTATCACCAAATAATACAATTTTTCTCATGGCTTTTCCCCTCTTTTCTAACAGTTTTCTCTTTTCATGATACCATTTTCATCATAAATTGGCGAAGAAGGGAATTCTTTTGTAAAATCCTGTGTTTCCCTTGTGAAATTATGGTAAAATGTACAAAGATTGAACAGGGTTTGGTGGAGGAACAATGGACGATAAAATGAATTACTACCCAATTTCCAGAGAAGAATGGCATGGGTTTTATCATGACGGCAAAGCACCGTTAACCGAAGCAGAATTGGATAACATTAAAAGTGTGAACGACCAAATTTCACTAAAAGATGTACAAGAAATTTATGTACCCTTAACGCATCTTATTCATTTGTACATGAAAGAATTTGAATCGCTAACACTTAGCAAAGGATTATTCCTACATGAATATGTCTCTGTACCACCATTCATCATTGGAATTGCCGGCAGTGTCGCCGTTGGTAAAAGCACCACCGCTCGTCTTTTGCAAAGAATTCTGGCCCGAACGTTTAAACGAAGAAACGTTCAACTCATTACAACGGATGGATTTTTGTATCCCAATAAAGTGTTAGAAGAACAGGGAATTATGGACCGAAAAGGGTTTCCTGAAAGTTATGACATGGAGAAGCTAATTAATTTCTTAAACGAAGTCAAAAGCGGCAAAGACGAAATTAAAGCACCCGTCTATTCTCACAGTGTCTACGATGTTATCGAAGGCGAATATGAGTTGATACAACAACCAGATATTCTGATTGTTGAAGGCATTAACACATTACAGTTACCCGCCAATCAACAAATTTATGTGAGTGATTTTTTTGATTTTTCTATTTTTGTAGATGCCGATCCAGCCTTAATTGAAAAATGGTACCTAGAACGTTTTGGGGCCTTATTAGATACGGCTTTCTTAGATCCTAATAATTATTATTACCAATATGCAATTGGCAAACGAGAAGATGCTTTCGCCATGGCACGGAATGTTTGGAAAACCGTGAACTTACCGAACTTGGAGGAATATATCTTGCCAACGCGCGGACGTGCGGACATTATTTTGCATAAAACGGAAAATCATTTGATTGACCAAATCTATCTACGTAAATATTAAGGGTTGACGAGCTAAGAAATATCCTGTATCTTTTGTAGAAATATCCTTGAAAATTTTCAGCAGAATGCATGACTTTCAAGGAGTAAAATGTTTTAATAAGTATAGCTAGACAAAGAAGAGTACGGAACAAAAGTGAACCACTTTTTAACCGCCTGATTTTCGGCTGTTTAAAAGTAGCCCCTGCGGAATTAAGCCAAAATTTTCTAAAAATCGTAAAACAATTTTTGAAAATCCTTTCTTAATTCTTGGTGCTGACCACTTTTTAACCGCCTTTTCTTTAGATAAATTTAAATGGATAAGGGGTAATAGACGTGACTAACGTTGCCGATTTGACATCTGTCGAAAAAATTATTGTTTTAGACTTTGGTAGTCAGTTTAACCAATTGATTACTCGTCGTATTCGTGAATTTGGCGTATTCTCTGAGTTATTAAGCCACCGAACTACGGCAGAAGAAATTCGCAAAATCGCGCCTAAAGGAATCATCTTCTCAGGTGGACCAAACAGCGTGTATGACAAAGATGCTTTTAGCATTGATCCAGAAATTTATGAGTTAGGAATTCCCATTCTTGGCATCTGCTACGGTATGCAATTAATGACTCATAACTTAGGCGGAAAAGTAGAACCTGCCGCAAACCGTGAATACGGAAAAGCAGAATTAGAAATCCTTGGTGATGCGACATTATTCCAAGGAACACCTGCGAAACAAACCGTTTGGATGAGCCACGGTGATTTAGTAACAGAAATCGCTCCTGGATTCGAAAAAGTTGGGACAAGCAACGATTGTCCAATCGCTTCTATCGAAGATGCCAACCGCAAATTCTACGGCGTACAATTTCACCCAGAAGTTCGTCATTCAGAATATGGTAACGACTTATTACGTCATTTTGCTTTTGATGTGTGTGGCTGTACTGGTGACTGGAGCATGGAAAACTTCATCGATATGGAAGTCGCTAAAATCCGTGAACAAGTAGGCGATAAAAAAGTCTTACTTGGTTTATCAGGTGGCGTTGACTCAAGTGTTGTCGGCGTGCTTTTACAAAAAGCCATTGGCGACCAATTAACTTGTATCTTCGTTGACCATGGATTATTACGTAAAGGTGAAGCAGAACAAGTAATGGAAAGTTTAGGCGGTAAATTTGGCTTAAACATTATTAAAGTAGATGCGAAAGAACGCTTCTTAAGCAAATTAGCAGGCGTTTCTGACCCTGAACAAAAACGTAAAATCATCGGTAACGAATTTGTGTATGTTTTTGATGACGAAGCAACTAAACTTGCTGGGGAAGAAGGCGTTTCATTCCTAGCACAAGGAACTCTTTACACAGATGTCATCGAATCTGGTACAGAAACTGCGCAAACAATTAAATCACATCACAACGTTGGTGGTCTTCCTGAAGACATGCAATTTGAATTAATTGAACCTTTAAATACATTATTCAAAGACGAAGTTCGTGCCTTAGGAACTGAACTTGGCATGCCTGATGCAATCGTTTGGCGCCAACCATTCCCAGGACCAGGATTAGGTATTCGTGTGCTTGGTGAAATTACAGAAGATAAGTTACAAATCGTTCGTGATTCAGATGCTATCCTACGTGAAGAAATCGCAGCAGCTGGCTTAGATCGTGACATTTGGCAGTACTTTACTGTCTTACCTGGCATCCGCTCAGTAGGCGTTATGGGCGATGGCCGTACCTACGATTACACAGTCGGTATCCGTGCTGTGACTTCTATCGACGGCATGACCGCTGACTTTGCCCGTATCCCTTGGGATGTTTTACAAAAAATCTCTGTGCGCATCGTGAACGAAGTTGCACATGTAAACCGTATCGTGTACGATATTACTTCAAAACCACCTGCAACTGTGGAGTGGGAATAGTCTAAAAACAAAGCCTAGACGTTGATTTTCCAACGTTTCTAGGCTTTTAATTTGGTTTCTGGTACCCTTTTCGGTAGCTATCTATATAAAACCGTCTTCTATTATCTTGCTTGCGTTCTCTTTTGCAAGTTTAAATCTTTCTTTGTTTATTTCAGAATCGATATCTGTAATTTTCATTCTTAGCAGTACCTCAGGGTCAACCTCATATCCTGTAAAATCTTGCTTCATAGAAGCCACTAGACTAGCTCCTAGATAAAGTAATTCGAAAGCATTAAATTCATCTGATGTAGACGGTCTTTTATAATTATATTGTTGAAAAAGAGAGCCAATATAAACTGTTCTCGCTGAACCATACATCATTAATTCCTTAATCATCTTATTTAAAACAGCTGGCTTCAAATTTTCAATTTTTTCAGTATCCGCTATCATATCCATCCAACGAGAGAAAAGGTCTTCTATTTTTTTACCTGAAATTGAACGATAATAGTTATCAACTTGCAATTCCCTAGTTGTTTGATGTTCCTTGTCTTGCATTATATTACTATTTTCATTTCTTATCTCTTCTAGTTTTTTTCATGTAGCCTTTGTGGCAATTCAGATAAGCCATTTTCGATAGCCTTTTTTATCCCTTTATAGCCAGGATAAATAAAAATTAAAATAAGTAACTCAAACCAATTATTTTTTAACAATTCAAACATTTTTTCCTCTCCTTATAATTAATGGTAAATTTCCTGTAACATTAATTATAAAAAATAAACGAAAAATAAGCTAGTTTGTATTATCTCTTATTTTTAATATATTGATTTCCATTCCAATTTACCAATGATTTATTGGATGTTTTAATATTAATTACATTTTTTAAATTATCTGCAACTTCTCTATCAATAGTTGGATATAAATGTGGGTACGTTTCCTAATGTTATTTGTATATCAGAGTGTCCAAGCCTTTTTTGAACTGCTAAAGGATTAGCATTCAACTCATTAATCAATAAACTTGCATGGCTATGTCTTAATCCTTTTGATAGTGACTATTAATAAAATTCATCAATTAAAAGGAAGCGATTTCAACATGTCAAAAGAAACTTTTCTTAAGTATGGTTTTGTTGTCCTCTTCATAGGAATTTTTTTACTTCGTGCCCAAAAATTTATTTCTGAGCCCCTTTCGTACCTTTTTTCGGGTATTCTTTTGCTTGTTGTTGCGTATTTAATACTCGTGAAAAAAATGAACTTTTTCTCAAGTTTGCTCACTGTTACCGACCAGCCTTCTTCTACCCAACAACGATTAGGTCAACTTTCTGGTCTTGTCAGTTTATTGATTGGTTTACTTCTGGTAATTTTTTCAGTCATTTTATAGACACTTTTTCACTATTGTTCTTATAAAAACAAGACGTTCTTGTTTGGCCTTTGACGTTGTCGTATACTATAAATAATAAATAAGCTATGAAGGAGTAAATTAATGAAAAAAAGTGTTATAACTAGTTCTATGTTAGCGGTTTTGTTGTCGGGATTTCTCGTTACCCCTATTTCTGCTTACGCTTTGGAACGCTCTAAGGGAACTACTGAAGAAACGGTGGCTTCAGAAACATCTCTAACGGAGCGACAAATGAGTAGCGGTGTCACTGAAGAAATGAACCCAAGCATCATAAATTCTCAAGAGGAAACAGAAACAACGTCCACTTCCTCAACCTCCGATTCCACCACTGAAGTTTCTACATCAGAAGTAACAACTGTTAATGATACAGAAAATAGTAGCGACGATACTGAAACTACTTTGGAAACATCACAAAGTAATGAGGACACACCTATAGCACCGGCAAAAGCAGAAGAAAAAGTTCCTGATATTAATTATCAGACACATATCCAAGACATCGGATGGCAAGGGGTTGTCAAAAACGGGGAAATTTCTGGGACTAGCAGACGCTCTTTACGTCTTGAAGGAATTAAAATGAATATTTCAAATTCAGATTTGGCTGGATCTGTAGAATATAGAACACATGTCCAAGAAATTGGGTGGCAAGGATATGTGAAAGATAATCAATTGTCTGGTACAAGCGGAAAGTCTTTGCGGCTCGAAGCGATTCAAATTCGCTTAACTGGAGAAATAGCTAACGCATATGATGTTTATTATCGTGTGCATATAGAAGATAAAGGTTGGTTGAATTGGGCAAAAAACAGTGAGTCCGCAGGTAGTCAAAGCGCCGCTAAAAGATTAGAAGCCATTCAAATTAAATTAGTGAAGAAGGGCGAAGCGGCACCTGAAGGAAATGGAAAAGCCTTTTTAATTGGAAATGAAGCAAAACGTCCAGATGAAATCAAACCAACTGTCAATTATCAAACACACGTGCAAAATATTGGTTGGCAAGGGGTTGTCAAGAATGGCGAAATAGCTGGTACAAGTGGGAAAAATTTACAACTGGAAGCAATCAAAATCAACCTGAGTGATGCTGCTCTAGCTGGAAACATAGAATACTCTACGCACATCCAAAATATCGGATGGCAAGATTATAAAGCCAATGGGGCATTATCTGGCACAACTGGAAAAAATTTACAATTAGAAGCCATTAAAATTAAACTGTCCGGTGATGTTTCAAGATATTATGATGTCTATTACCGTGTCCATATCCAAGATAAAGGTTGGTTAAATTGGGCAGCTAATGGCGCCCCAGCTGGAAGTCAAGCTGCATCTAAACATTTAGAAGCCATCCAAATCAAAGTAGTTAGAAAGGGCGAAACTGCTCCTAAAGGAAATGGAAAAGCCTTTTTAGTTGGAAATGAAGCAAAACGTCCAGATGAAATCAAACCAAATGTCAACTATCAAACACACGTGCAAAATATTGGTTGGCAAGGGGTTGTCAAGAATGGTGAAATAGCTGGTACAAGTGGGAAAAATTTACAACTGGAAGCAATCAAAATCAACCTGAGTGATGCTGCTCTAGCTGGAAATATAGAATACTCTACGCACATCCAAAATATCGGATGGCAAGCTTATAAAGCTAATGGGGCATTGTCTGGCACAACTGGAAAAAATTTACAATTAGAAGCCATTAAAATTAAACTGGCCGGTGATGTTTCAAGATATTATGATGTCTATTACCGTGTCCATATCCAAGATAAAGGTTGGTTGAATTGGGCAGCTAATGGTGCCTCAGCTGGAAGTCAAGCTGCCTCTAAACATTTGGAAGCTATTCAAATCAAAATAGTTAGAAAAGGTGAAACTGCTCCTAAAGGATCTGGAAAAGCCTTTTTAGTTGGCGATGAAGCTCGCACACCAGCAGAGATAGCAAACAGATTACGTGCAGAAAGATTAAAGAAAAAACCTTATTATTATTCTCAACGTGACCCACAATGGATTAATACTTATATCGGAAACTATACCATTGGCGCAGCAGGATGTGTTCCAACAAGTTTATCTATGATTTTAAGAGGCTCTTACGGTTATAATGTAAATCCTGTCAGTGTTGCAACAAGAATGGCATCTTATGGCGGGTTAAATCAAAGATACTTTGGCGCTTCTGCAACTGATTTAGTGATAACAGCTCAATCATATGGCCGTTCGATCAAAGTTATTAATGATGTAGCTACATTAAACGCCTATCTTTCTGAAGGATATCCCGTTATTTTATATCAAAATGTTGGGATTGGACATGCTATTGTCGTTCATGAGTACAAAAATGGTTACACTTTAACCTATGATCCGTATGGTCGCCAGTTTTACTCAGGTTGGGTGTCAACACAAGCACTTTGGAATACCCCGTCAAATGATCCAATTGATTGGACAGAAGGCCGACCATGTTTCGTTATTTTATAGGAGGATATAATGAAAAAAAAACTTATTGTACTATTGTTAGCCTTATTTTTAACGGCATGTAGTAATAATACTGGGGGAAAAAATAGCGACGCTTCATCTACTGAAGTATCAACTAAGCAGCAAACTACCCAGTCTTCTAAAAAAGATAGTAGTAATCCGGACACAACACCAACTTCTACATCATCTATAACAATTGAAACAACCGAGAATTTAAAGAATAGAGAATTGAATCCAACAGATGATGTTTCAAAAACTAGACGACAATTGTATGAACAAGGAATTAACAGTTCAACAATTACGGATAAAGAACTAAAGGAATATATATCAGAGGCTAAAGAACAAAAGAAAGATGTCATTAATTATATTAAGCAAAAAATAAATCAATAAAGTTATCTCATATTGATTCCCCCTTGACTCTCCCTTCACTCTTGGCTATGATTACCTTAGCAAGTACAATGGTGTACTGTGAACAGTCGAGCAACGGCGCTCAAAAAGATTGGCTTTCGTGCATTCTTTTTGAGGGCTTTTTATTTTTAGAAAGTAGGGAAATTGAATGGAAAAAATGTACCGCAGTCCGTATGAAGCGTACCCGTATCTATCTTCTAAACCAGAAGATTTACGATGTGATTTTGAATTAATGACTGATGAATTGGCCTCGATGACAGGTCTTCTACGAGGATACGTGCAACAATTAGACGTCCCTGAACAGCCTGCACTAACAGAAGAACTAGCCAAAATTTGCGAGTTAATCTACCATGTCAATCCAACGACCCGAACAAAATTAACAGTCACAGAGGACGAAATAGCCTGGCTTTTGGAACGTGTCAATGCTATGAATGAACTGACATACGAAGAAAATCGTCCTTTTGTTTTACCGATGGGCACAATCTGTTCCTCTTATGCACACATTTTAAGAGCCAAAGCCAAAGATATTGTTCGTTTACTTTATCGCATGGACTATGGTGGTAAAAAAATTGATCCGCAGCTGTATGATGTAGTCAACTTACTCTCAGGTTACTTTTTCATGTTAGCCTTGTACCTAAATCAGCTCGAAAATGGTGAAGAAGTTCCCTTTGTTTCTCGCAACTATTCTATTTAAAAAGTACACCGACCGCTAACGACGAATTGCTAGCGGTCGGTGTACTTTTATACAGGTAAGTACGCTTCTCCTTTTGCAAATAGTTTAGCAGTACCACCAATAATGACTCGATTTTCTTTCACTTCACAAGTTAAAAAGCCGCCTCTTGGGGACACTTGATAGGCCGAAAGGGTCGTTTGATTGAGCCGTTTTCCCCAATAAGGAATTAAATTGGCGTGCGCAGAACCACAAACTGGGTCTTCGTTAATTCTTAGTTTCGGGAAAAAAGTTCGTGAAACAAAATCCACCGAGTCTCCTGATGCCGTTACAATGACTCCTACTCCTAAATCCAATGCTTTTAATGCAGAAAAATCTGGTGTGATTTTTGCCACTGTCTCTTCGTCTTTTAAGACAAAAAATAAATCGCGACCCAAATAAGCTTCATAAATTTTCGTGCCTAAAGCGGCTTCATACTCTGGCAAAATTGGAATCCTTTCCGGTAGGATATAAGGAAAATCTAGATAATAGTATTCCTCTTTTTTGGTCACTGCGAGCGGTCCACTTTGACTAGTAAAATGGAGTGTTTCTTCCGCAACGGAATAATAGTTAAACAACACAAAAGCCGTCGCTAATGTAGCATGTCCACAGAGATCGATTTCTCGTTCCGGCGTAAACCAGCGCAGGGCGTAACTTTGTCCCTCCTTGACCGTAAAAGCAGTCTCTGACAAATTATTTTCAATCGCAATGTTTTGCATCACCGCTTCTGGCAACCATTTTTCCAAAACATAAACAGCGGCGGGATTGCCTTTAAAAACTTCCTCCGCGAAAGCATCGACAATATAATAGGGATAACTCATTTTAATTCTCTCCTTGTATTTTTTGATAAATGTATTCCGCGCAACACAAATCCTCAACTGCTAAGCCAACCGCATCAAAAATCGTGCGGCCTTTCTGCTCCGCCTTTAGTTTAACTTTGCCAGTGACTAATTCGCCGAGAGAACCTACAATTTTTTCAGCTGAAAAGGCACCTTCTGAAATCGGAATTAAAAGATCCCCGCTTTCTTTTAATGCAGCCGCATACTCATCTACAAACACTTGACTGTTTTTAACAAGGTCGCTTGTTAATTCTCTGGAAGTCGGCGTAAATGTACCAATTGCATTGATATGGGCATTCGGCAAAACGTCTTTTTCTTCTAAAAATGCGTCCTGACTGGAAGTTAGTGTACAGATAATTTCCGCTTCCTGGACGGCTTCTTGGACAGAAGAACAACCAATAAAGGTACATTCGGGGTAATTGTGCTGTTGCTTAGCGATTAATTTTCGTGCACGTTCTGCTGTGCGGTCATATATAAAAACCTTTTCAATCGCCCGAACGCTTTGTAGCGCTGCGAGATGAGATGAAGCTTGTTGACCTGCACCAATCAAAGCGATACTTTTTGCCTTTGGAGCTGCTAAATAATCGGTTGCCAAAGCAGAAACAGCTGCCGTGCGAAGCCACGTAATCGCATTGGCGTCCATCATCGCGACTGGTCTTCCAGTAGAACTATCAAACAATAAAATTTGACCAAGATGCGAGGCCAAATTTTTTTGTGGATTTTCTGGAAAAGCTGTAATGATTTTTGCCCCAAAAAAGCGATTTTTTCCTAAGTAAGCAGGCATTAATGCAAAAAGATTTTGATTTTTCCCATCTGGTAAAACCTCTACATGGCGCTCACTTTGCGAAATTTTTCCTTTTTGCAACTCTGCAAAGCAACGTTTCATCACTTGAATTGCTTCGGAAAACGACAATTGTTGAATAACCCTCTCATAAGAAATAATGTCCATCTGAATTCCTCCCTTTGCGCTATCATAAACCAGACAAACAATACACTCAATGCTATAATTGTATGGAATACAATTTTATAGAAAGGAAGTTCCCCTCATGCCGATTAATTCCTATGAGAACTATGCGTTGTCATGGCGCCCTGTTAAAGAACGTTTAACAAGACCTTATTACCAATCATTGGTTCAACAATTAGAAGCGGATATCTTATCTGGTGCGCTTCAAAAAAATGTGAAATTGCCTTCGCAAAGAGAATTAGCTGATTACTTGGATCTGAATTTCACGACGATTGGTCAAGCCTATAAACACGCTATGGAAAAAGGCTTACTTTATACCAACATCGGTAGCGGCACTTTCGTTTCTCCCAACGCGTTTCGCTCAATTACAATCTCTACCAACCAAGTAGCGGACCATCTAATTGATTTAGGGCTGGTTAGTTCCTTTGATATGTGTAATCAGCGGATTTTACCTTTTATTGAATCAGTTAGTAAAAATGCGGCCCTTAACAGTTTGCTAAATTATCGCGATCCTTTAGGTACGCACTTTCAACGAGCAACCGCTGCCGAATGGCTTCAGACACAAGGCGTTCGGACCAATGCCGAAGAAGTTGCCATTGTATCTGGTGTCCAGAATGGGCTGGCCGTGACGTTAGCCGCCGCTTTTTCTCCAGGTCAGCGGATTGCCGTAGATCGATACACGTATTCAAATTTTATTGAACTCGCCCAGCTTTATCATTTAGAAATCGTCCCGATTGGCTATGATTCCGAGGGGATGGACCCAGAGCATTTACTGCAAGAATGCAAAAAGAAAAAAATACATGGTATTTTCTTAATGCCCGCATGTAATAACCCGATTGGTTTCCAAATGTCTAGCGCCCGCCGAATGACTTTAGCTGAAATCATTCAGCAAGAACACTTATGGGTAATTGAAGATGACATTCATTCTTTTTTAACAACTTATGCACAGCAAGCGGTTTTACCAACGTTTCAAGAACTCTTACCTCAACAAACGATTTACTTAGCGGGGATGACAAAATTTGTCTGCACAGGCTTACGCATTGCGTACCTTGTTTTCCCTCCGCTTCTTCGCCAAGAAATAGAGCGTGCGATTTTTAACATTAACGTTAAAACTTCTGGCTTTGATGCTGAAATTGTCACCCAAGTCTTACGCTCACCAGTTGCAGAAGAATTAGTGATAGAAAAATTGGCTTTAACAAAACAAGCCAATGACTTATTTGATACCATTTTTGGGTTAGCTAGACCTAGCAATCCTTTGCCGTACTACCGAACTATTCCCCTTTCTACCGAAAAAACGGCGCCGCAAATTGAACAAGAATTTCTCCAAAATGGGGTACGTCTTTTTCACTCGAGCCGCTTTACTGTGCAAAATCAGCCAGATGCTTTTTTACGAATTTCCTTGGCCTCCAATCAGCTTGAGGTATTGGCGAAAGGATTAACCATTATCCAAGAACTCTTACCGACATTAAACGAAAAGAAAGGACATTCCCTATGAATTCATTGCCAATACTTGAAAAAGCAGTGGGCACGATTACCCTGCTTTCCGAAGAAAAACAAAATGCCGAATATGAAGGCTTTTTATGTCAAGTTAATGAATCGCAACAACTTATCCGCAGTCGCTTAGCCAAAAAAACGCCGAAAAAAGAAGGCTATTTTGTAGCCTTCTGGGAAAAAAATCAACAAAATCAGAACGAAGCCTTTGATGCAACGGAAGCCCCTGAAATGTTAGCAATTGTCATTGCTGATCAAGAAAAGCAAGGTCTCTTTCTTCTGCCAAAAGAATGTTTAATCCAACAAAAAATTCTCAAAACGCATCAACAAAAAGGCAAAATGGCGGCCCGTTTTTATCCTTCTTGGTGCCAAAACCTTAATCAAACCGCCAAAAAAACACAAAAATGGCAACTAACTTACTTTACTGATTTATCTAAATACTAAAAACGTCAGCTGGCTTCAGAAGCCAGCTGACGTTTGTTTCTTCTACTGTTTAACCAATTGGTGGCGTACCTTCTGCGTTCCCAGCAATCGCTTCGATTTGAATCTGAGCACCTTTTGGTAAATCCGTCACACCAATCACTCTTCTTGCAGGCGTGCCTTCAGGGAAGTACGTTTGGTAGACGTCATCTACTGCCGCCAGCTCTTCAATCTCTTTCACAAAAATGTTCACTTTCACCAGATCAGCTAAGCTGTGATCCACACTTTCAATAATCGCTTTAATATTTTCTAAACATTGCGTCGTTTGTTCCTTGATTCCGCCAGCGACTAACGCATTTGTTTTAGGGTCCAATGGTAGCTGAGCTGATAGATGGTTGTAATGAGAAAAAGCAACAGTTTGTGTCGAAAATGGACACTTCGGTGCGTGCTCTGTATTATTTGCTTCAATAATTAATCCATGTCGATCTTCAATCGCTTGTGGTGGCGTACCATCCCCATGAGAAACCACCGCTTCTACTTGCACCGCCGCGCCCATTGGTAAATCAGCAACAGCAATCACTGTTCGTGCTGGCATATAATTGACCGTGCGCGCAATTCCTGAATCTGGGAAAAAAGCGGCATGTACTTGATTGACAGCTTCCAGCTTAGATAAATCTTTTAAATAAATGTTGATCTTCACAATATCATCAAAAGGCACATCAATACTGGTTAAAATGGCTTTTATGTTTTTCAAACATTGCTTTGTTTGCGTTTTAACACAGCCAGCCACAACTCTGCCCGTTTGAGGATCTATAGGCAATTGTGCAGACAGATTGTTATAGTGAGAAAACGCGACCGTTTGACTGGCTAGAGCATCAATTGGTGCCTGAACAGTCTGATTTGTTAATTTAATTAAATCCCCAGCTTGAGGTGCATTAGGGATAGTTCCTTCCCCATTTGAAACAAGTGCCTCCATTTGAACAGAAGCGTCTAACGGCAAATCTGCGACGGCGACCACTGTTTTAGCTGGATAATAATGGGTAAAAAAGGCCGCATAGACCTCCTCAACTGCGGCAGCATCCCGCATATCTTTGACAAAAATGGTCATTCTGACAATGTCACTCATCACATGGTTGATACTTTCAACAACCGCTTGGATATTTTTCAAACATTGTGTCGCTTGGGCCCGAATGCCACCTTCTACCAATTGTCCAGAGGTTGGCTCAATAGGTAATTGTGCCGACAAATGATTATAGTGGGAAAATGCGACTGTTTGGGCTGCGAGATGATGCTTTGGTGCACGCTCTGTATTTCTTGCTAAGACGATATTTTCATTACTCATAACTCTACTCCCTTTTTTAGCATTCCAACAAAAATGATTCCGCTTACATTTTTAAGCATTAAACTTCCAACAAGATCCTTTTTATTTTCCTGCTTTTCTATTAATGGTGATAGCTTTCCACCACCACTTCTTTCAGTCTACAATAAGAACAGGAACATTTCAATAAGGCATTCCTAAATTGATTGTTGGCCCGCAAACAAATCTTCTTCAGTTAAAGAAGACTGGCACGAATCAAGCTTGATTCGTGCCAGTCTTTATAGATAACTCGTTAGCTTTAACTAGTTTTATTTAACCACCATATACTCACGATAATTTTCCGAGAACGTATCCATTAGCGTATAAATTCGTTCAAAATCATAGTCACGACGAGGGTCATCATACCAAACACATTGAATACTTCCAATAATTGGAAGATTTGGGCTACCTGCTGGCACATCTGTAAATGCTTTTTTCGACATATTTGCTAAAGCATCATCATATTGATAAATGCCAGAATCAACATTGCCAGCTACCCAATACCACGCATCATTGGTATTAAAAATTTTGTGTCCTTTTTGAACAAAGTACTCAGGTTTGGCTACGTCATATCCGCTCCAACCGGCTGTCCAATAAGAAATAATAATCTCTGGGTCAAATGTACCGAAAGAATCGTCGCTGTTGTAATAAATGCCATCATTGAAGCTCATTGGCTGCATGCCCGCATCTTTAATTATTTTAGCTAAATCATTCGCATAAGCGACAAAATCTTTGTAGCGCCCAGAAGATTGCAGTTTCGCCCAACCGCCTGTATCGACATCATTTGCATACTCATCGCCGCCAAAATTGAAAATTTCACTATGCGCGGAAAAATAAGCCACGTACTTACTGATAATCGCCTTTGTGAAATTCACTGCCTTTTGGTTCCCTAAATCTACTGTTCGTTTTGAGCCATCAAAAGCGGGATTTTTAATCGCTAGTTTTTCCATGGCCACTAACAAGGCATCCATATGTCCTGGACTGTTAATCACGGGAATGATGTTGATGTTGCGCGCTTTCGCAAAAGCCAACAACCGATCCATTTCTTTTTGTGTTAACGCGTTGCCATTAGGATCATTGTAATATGCGTTGTTGCCTCGTTGGATTGCTTTTGAAACCCGGTTGTGGTTGTATTTTTTACCATTCACATTGACCGACATATCATCCAAGATAAACCGTAAGCCATCATTTCCTAAAATTAATTGGACATCTGTGTACCCATTTTGACTAGCTTTGGCCACTAATTCTTCCAGTTGCTCCACGGAAAAATATTTTCTTCCCGCATCAATGGAAAAGACACTTTTTAAAGGTTGTGTTTGTTTCTCTTTTAAATTATCCAAAGCTGTTTGGACCTCCGTTTGCCAAGTAGTCACTTGTGCGGCTGTATACGTTTTTCCCGCAAGTTCTGTGGCGACTGTCTCTTTTGTTGTTTGTAGTGCTTGAATCGTTTCTGGTGTATAGCTTTCTGCCTTTTCAATGGCTGTAACTGCTTGATCCAACGCACGATATAAAGTGGTTAAGTCAATGGCTAACAGGCCTTTTTCTAATTCAGCATCATAGGTGTTTGAAATCCCTTGGCCATAATCGCCACCTAAAATAGCTTTATTCACATCATAAAGCGTTGTTGCTTGTGTCACTGCTTCTGCGGCTTTATTTTGTGCTTCAAGGTCTGTGTTGGCGTAGCTAATTCGTTTTAAATAGTGTTGCGCAGCCGCTTTCATCTCTGCAAGAGAAACGCCTTTACTCTCTGCAATGGCCGTTTTTGTCCAAAGTAAATTAGAAGGTTTTATCTGATTTAAATCGTCTTCATTATAGGTGCGACCATCGCGATCTAAGGCATAGAGGAACATGCCCCCTAAATTATTTTCATAAGAATAACGAGCTACTTTATACATGTTACTTTCCATATACGGCTCTTTTGTGTCATACCAGCGGTTGCGATCTTGCTCTTCTGGGAAAGTTAATCCTGGAACAAATCGTTCCCCATTGAGAACCGGACTTAAATTATTTAATGCTCGTTGCGTGCGTTGGTCATCGCTGCCATACTGTTGATACGCGAGAAAATCGAAACAGTCACTGACATCTTGTAAAGGTGGTAAATATTCTGCATTGGTATCATACAAAAATGGACGATCCGTTCCCGACTTCGGTCCAATGTATTTTGATAATGCACGAATGACACCATTAGATAGAACAATATCTTTTTCACTTGGACGAGTTTCCATGTCAATATCTAACCCATCAATTCCTAAATCATCGACAAATTTGGTTAACAACTCTTTCGCATAAGCATCAAATTCTGCTTCTGTAGGCGTTGTTCCTGCATAAGGAACTTTTAATAGCTCGCTGTAATCAATCCCACGAACTAAACGAACACCTCGTGCATGCAGTGCTGGCGCATACTCATTTTTTAACGTATCATAAAATGGCTGTGCAAGTGCTTCTTGTCCTTTTGGCACATAACTAAAGACATTCACAATGTCAATACCATAAGGAATATCGTGCATCGTTAGCCAATTTTCATCTGGCAATGTTGTATTAACTCCTTGCATCGTTTTGTCACGCCAAGCCCGATAATAAACCATAAAATGTTTCTCTTGGGTCGGCTCATTGGCTTGGCTGATCATTGGTTGATGAAACAGACTAAATAAGATAAACGCCAAGCCAACCAATAACGAAAGACCCAGCCAACTGACAATTGTTTCTCTGTTTTCTCCTTTTCTTGTCGATAAATTGTTCCCCACTTTGAACACCATTCCTTTCTGCACTCCGTTCATTTTTGTGTATCCACCTAAAAAGAAAGCGCATACACAACCATCAATAGAATAACAAAAAATAACGAATTTGCAAAATAGAAACTGGAAAAATGAGGATTTTCTATAAAAATCTTTTCCCGCCTAAAATCACTTTTGTTAGACGGCGTTTAAATGGTAAATTTTGAGACTTGCAAGAAAAACAGGCCTATTTTTCTTGCAAGTCTCCTTTACTTAGTCGTGATCAACCAATAAATAATCACTGTTTGAATTTTTTGGGATCTACTCGTTTGAAATTTATCTCATCATCAATAACTGCTCTATGCTTTAAATCTAAATGATATCGCATATCATGATTTATATTTGAATTTTTTTTCAGATTATCATTATATGTTTCTAAAAATAATTTTAAAACTTTTTCAGGTTGCCTTATACCTAATACTTTTCTTGATATTTCTAAACCATTTACCTTTTTTATAAACCATTTTTGATTGTATTTCATTATAGATGACAAATTAAAATAAGCTTGGAATACAGCTCCCGCATCTTTAATTTGAGTATTTTTTTTCAATTCATTGTATTCATTCAATAAATTCTTTAGCTCTTCATAATTGTAAAAACTGAACATTCCATTCTTAACTTCTGTCATCATTTTATTCTGCCTAGTCCAAGATCCCATGCATACAGAAACTAACTCAACTAAGGGAATTTTGTTATTCTCTATATGTAAATCTTTTAACTTTTTGTATTCTTCATTTCCTAAAATTACGTATTTATTAATATAGTCTATTACCCGCCACTTACATGCTGTATTATTTATTTTAATAATGTCATTCATTTCTTTGTTTACGGAAACATAGTATGGCACGGGTAAGCCATATTTTCTTGCAATACTATATCTATGTTGCCCATCGATGATCTGCATTGTGGAGTTTACTATAATGGGTCGAATAATTCCTTTTTGTAGAATAGAATTTTCCAGTTTCTTGTTCAGTGTAACTTCACGATTACTTCTTAAAAAGCTGAACATTTCATATTCTTCCGTTATATAAATATCACTCATTTCTCTATCCATTTTTTATCTCCTTTATTAAAAACATACTTTGAATATCTCTTATTACTGGCTTCCCATCAATTTCGATTTCATATTTAATTGCTTTGTTTGAATTTCTATGCAATTTATAATTATATGCTTTCAAAAACTCTTCCAAAACGACTCCTTGGTGAAAAATTCCTTCTATAACATTTTTAGTTTTTATTTTAAATCCATTAATTAACCTATAATAATCGAAATCTTTTACAATAAATAATTCTACATAAGCAAAAAATGTTTGCTGTGAACTTCTCAAGTTCAACTCTTCACAAAAGTTTCCGTAAGAATCTAATAATCTTATAAATTCCTTGTAGTTATAAAATGAAAATTGACCTGTTTTTACTAATTCTTGTGAATTACCATCATAGTGTTTATTTCCCATAGCCAAAGATATTAAAGAAGAGGGTGAGATATTTTTATACTTCTTTACAATAAACTGTAGTTTTTTATATTCGTTCATACCATCCATCGAATATTTTCGTATGAAATCTCCAATTTTCCATGTCTTAATTGTCGAATTAAGCTCAATTACATCATCTAAGTTCAGACCTTTCGAAATAATATAAGGAATGGACTTATTCAATTTTCTGGCTATCAAAAAACGAGTTTGTCCATCAATAATTTCAAATTTCTCATTTACATCTATAGGAACTAAAATACCTGATTTTTCTATAGATTCTATTAAACTACGCTTTTCTTTAATTGCTCTGTTTCCCTTTAAAAATTTAAATTTTGAATAATCCTTAGTTTCATACAATTTACCAATCAACTTTCCCATATTCTTCACTCCTTATAAAATATATTTTTAATTTATATATTTTATAATATCGTCTAAAAAAAAGAAATGCAATTCTTTTTTAATCAATATAACACCAAACACACATTAAAATAACATTTTGGTTAACCATCCATGTTTATTAATTCGGCGATTTTCACAACAATTTTCCCTTGTGCTCGTCCTGTCAGTGAATAATCCACCGCTTCTTGAATTTGGCTAAAAGGAACGACTCGGTCAATTATCGGCTGTAATTTTCCCTGTTCAATGAACTCAGTGAGTAAAGCTAATTGCTCGCCATCGGGACGCATAAACAAAAAATGATAACTAACATCTGTGGCTTGCTCCAAGCGATGAATCTTGCGAGTAGCTATTTTAAAAGCCCATTGTTTCCAAAGCGGCAAGCCATACTCTTTAGCAAAACGTTCGTTGGGAATGCCTGACAATGTAACGACTTTTCCCTGAGGTTTAACCACTGAGAAAGCTTTTTCTAAGATTGTCCCCCCCATTGTATCAAACACATAATCGTAGTCGGATAAAACTTCTTCAAAATTTTGTGTCCGATAGTCAATCACTTCATCTGCTCCCAACGCTTGAACCCATTCTTTATTTCTACTACTCGTTGTGGTGGCAACGTAAGCGCCTGCTAGTTTTGCTAATTGAATCGCAATGGTTCCAATCCCTCCTGAACCTGCTTGAATCAGGACTTTCTGGCCTGGCTGCACATTCATAATATCATGTAGCGCTTGATAACTTGTCAAACCGACTAACGGAATGGCCGCAGCTTCTTCAAACGTTAAATTTTTCGGCTTCATAGCTACAGCCGCTTGATCCACTGCAATATATTCAGCAAAAGTTCCCACGCGATTTTTGGGTACTCGCCCGTAAACTGCATCGCCCAGCCTAAAATTTTGAACTTTTTTTCCAACAGAGACAACAATCCCAGCAAAATCACTGCCTAAAATCAGTGGCATTTGATAATTTAAAAGCATCTTTACTTTGCCATCTTTTGTTTTTAAATCAATCGGGTTGATACTGGCAGCGATAATTTTGACCAAAACATCGTTGTCATGAATGGTGGGTAAGGGCACCTCCTCGATTGCTAATTCTTTTTGTCCGTATTTATGAATTAAAGCGGCTTTCATCATTGAATCTTTCCTCTCTTTACTATCCTTTTTATCGGTTTAAAAGTTTAAACCTTTAATCAATTAGTATCTTAACGAAAAATGGGATCCACGTCAAGTTTCAGCCCTCAGCGTATTTTATTGACAAAAAACACGAAAAATGGTTTAATCGTTTAAAAATACGAACCAAAGAGGCGAAAGATTATGAAAGAATTAGAAGGAATTCAAACAGAATTTACTGCGCTTAGTGATTTTTTAATCGCATTGGGTGATGAAAAACGCCAAGCAATTATTATTGCACTGCTAGAAGACCAAGCCTGTGTTGGCCGTCGTGTCACTGAGTTAACAGAGGCGACACAACTCTCACGCCCCGCTGTTTCTCACCACTTAAAAATTTTGAAACAAGCCAAATTAATTGATTGTCGCAGTGAAGGAACTAAAAATTATTACTCACTTTCTCACGATACCACCAAAATTGAGCAACTCCAACAACTATTGACCCACATTACGTCGATTATGCCAGGGAGGAAGCAAGCATGAAAAAAATTCTCGTGGTCCTCACAAACGTCTCCCGTTATCACGGCACCGAAGAACCAACGGGCCTCTGGCTAGGTGAAGCCACGGAGTTCGTGGAAGAAGTAACCAAAGCAGGATTTTCAGTTGACTATATTAGTCCCCAAGGAGGCTATGTCCCTTTGGATCCCCGGAGTATGAAATATGTAGATTCATCCATTATGGCGGTTTATGAAAGTGCCGATTTTCAAGAACGAGCGCTAGCGCATTCCCTCTCTCTTGAAGAAATTGAGCCAGATGAATACGCAGCGATTTACTTTACAGGAGGCCATGGCGTTATGTGGGACTTTCCTGATAATCCTCAGTTGCAAGCAATCACTCGTAGCCTTTACGAACAGGGCAAGTACCTAACTTCTGTTTGTCACGGAATTGCTGGTCTTTTAAATGTCAAAGATGCGTCAGGAAATTATTTGATTGCAGATAAAACCATTACTGGCTTCACTACTGCAGAAGAAATTTTAGCCATGAAAAAAGCAGTTGTTCCTTTCTTAAACGAAACAATTGCCAAAGAACATGGTGCTACTTTTGCGAAAAAGCGTCCCTATAAAGAATTTGCGTATCAAGATGGCCGTATAATCACTGGGCAAAATCCTTTTTCTGTCCGCGCTGTCGCAAGATTGTTAATTCAACAACTATCAAAATGAAACAACAGCGACTACTTTTAGGTAGTCGCTGTTGTTTCATTGCTTCTTCTTTTTTCCGAAAGCCGAAGCCCTAACATAAAAAATTTTTGATTAGCTAAAGAGTAACATCGCGCCAATTAAGATAATTAGGTTAATTAAGCCTAAGACAATCATTGGTTTGGCCATGAATTTTGTCCAAGTGGCATATTGAACTTTGGAAATTTCCAAACCACCCATTACGACACCAGATGTTGGCGTGATCAAATTAATCAAGCCACAACCTGAAGCAAAAATCATAACCATCACTTCTGGACTTAAACCAATGTTTTTAGCTAACGCACCCATTACAGGAATAGAAACGTACGCTAAACCAGAAGTTGAAGGAATTAGGAAAGATAAACCTAAGTATAAAACAAAGGCACCGATGACAAATAAGACTGGGGAGAGTCCTTGTAATAAGCCTGCCGCTTTATCAAGGATAAATGAATCTAAATACGTTTTAGACATCAAAACAGATGCCCCGCGAGCAACTACGATAATTAAAACAACGGATAACATATCTTTGGCACCGTCGATAAATGCTTCAATGGTTTCTTTTTCAGTAAAGCGACCAATCAAGGCAGCAATGATCCCTAAAAGGAAGAACCACATCGCTAAGTCGCCAAAGTACCAGTCACCGAAACTGTTGCCTGTTAAAACAGACGTCCAGCCTTTGAAAATCGTCACTCCAAAGTCGTTCCATGGAATTAAGGAAACAATCATAACGACAAAACAGAAAGCGAATACCATTAAGATTTTTTTATGACGATTCGTAAATGGCATTTCTTTCGACGCTGCTTGTCCATACGTTTTTTCCATATCCTCTTGTTCTTGTAAAGATAAAATTGTTGAACCTTTGTCCGCCTTCACTTTTTTCGCATAACGCATCACAATGAAAATAGAATAGCTGGTAGAGGCCGCCCACAAAATAGCACCGACAATTAAAATAATTCCTGTATTCGGCTGAATGCCAATACCTCGCAACGCATCCATCGCTACCCCTGTGGAGAAAGGGTTAACCGTTGAACCGATAACACCTGATCCTGCACCCAATAGCACAGTCCCCACTGCGACAAACGTATCAAAACCAGCGGCGACCATGGTGGCACTCAATAAACCATAAAAAGGAATTGTTTCTTCTGCCATTCCATAAGTCGACCCACCAATAGAAAATAAAATCATTAAAATCGGAATGATTTTCAATTCGTTCCCTTTTAACTTTTTAACGACTGATTGAATCCCTGCTTCAAGAGCCCCAGTTTGCGTCACAATATTTAAAAAGCCACCGAGTACTAAAATAAAAATATTAATTTCAATGGCATCTTTAAACCCATTGAATGGAGCCATGATAATATCCGATAATTTGGCCCCTACCACGTGGTCAACCATTTTGCCATCAATTTCTCTTGGGGTAAATGGCTGGCCATTTAGCAAGACCGTTACGATACCTAAAACAATTAAAATAATAAATAAAATACTAAAAGACGAAAGCTGTTTTTTGTTTTTCTTCTTTTTTTCTGCCATATCCTTTTATACAGGAACCTACTTTCCTGTATCTCCCTTCTCTATGATTAATTACTCAATCGATCAATAAAGAATGGCGTATCTAGAAAAGTTAAGAATTTATGACTGTAGCTAATACGGTTCATTTGGACTAATTTTTTCATAACACTGCTTGCTGTTTCCCGCGTGGTTCCACTCATTCGTGCAATGTCATTAATGGTAATTGGACAAGCAATTGCAACGCGTTCTCTGTTGTCAATTCGTTCTCCTAAATCATTTAATAACATCGCCAGTGATGTCACAATCCGTTCACATGCATCATTGGTTGTTCCTTTTTGGATTTTGATCATACTTTCTTTTAAAAGGACCGATTGTTCTTGAATCCAATGAATCAATTGCTGGGGATTATTTTGGAGAAAACGCTCAAACAGTTTAACTGGCACAAACACAACCTCAATATCCGTATAGGCAATCGCGGAGTCGTAATGAACCTCATCTTGAAACAGTCCGATTCTCGGAAAAAGAGCCTGCTTTTTCATAAAATGCAGATAGGAAAAATTACCACTGCGATCATTTTTTTCAATTTTAATGACACCCGAAACCAATAAAATCAAATGATTTCTCGGATCACCTGGATAAAAAAGGACTTGGCCTTTTTTATAGGAGCGAACGAAACTCTCGTTGCGCAATTCTGTTAGTTCTGATTCAGAAAAGTATTGAAAATCTTGATTATTTTTAGTGATTATTTTCTCTATCATCATCTTAATTCTCCTAAATACTATACTTTATTTTGTCACAACCGTTCCTACGATTTCATCGCCGCTCATACTTCCTAAGTTTTCCAAAGAAGTGATAATTGCTTGTTTATTGGGTTGGCTTTCTACAAACTGAATGGCGGCTTCAATTTTCGGTAACATACTACCTGGTGCAAAATGACCCGCTTGTTTGTATTCTTCCAACTCTGCTACAGTGACATTGGTTAATTGTTTTTCATCTGGTTTGCCATAATTAATACACACATAATCCACGCCAGTTAAAATAACTAGTGCATCCGCATCCACTAATTCTGCCAGTTTTTCAGAAGCAAAATCTTTATCGATTACTGCTTCGACACCTTTTA
Organism: Enterococcus sp. AZ035; assembly: GCF_050548325.1. Taxonomy (NCBI): domain Bacteria; kingdom Bacillati; phylum Bacillota; class Bacilli; order Lactobacillales; family Enterococcaceae; genus Enterococcus; species Enterococcus sp. AZ035. Next base: position 110,173 of record NZ_CP172958.1, on the reverse strand, counting down.
ATTCTTGTCCTACGACAGGGATGCCACCACCACCACATGAAATGGTAATTATATCATTTTTTATTAAGGTATTAATAGTCTCAGCCTCGTGGATGTCAATTGGCTTAGGACTTGGAACGACTTTGCGCCAGCCACGTCCTGCATCTTCTTTAAAAATAGCACCTGCTTGCATTGCTTCTTTGGCTTCAGCTTCTGTTAAAAATGGACCAATCGGTTTTGTTGGATTTTTGAATGCCTCATCTGCTGGATCTACGACCACCTGTGTTAAAACAGTAGCCACTTGTTTCTTGATTCCTGCTTTGTTTAATTCTTGATTAAGCGCATTGGACAACCAGTAGCCGATACTTCCTTGTGTCATAGCAACACACGTATCTAGCGGCATCGCTGGATTTTTTTCAGAATCAGCTGCTTGTTGTTGCAATAATAGATTTCCGACTTGTGGACCATTGCCATGTGAAACAATCAACCGATGCCCTTGTTTAATTAAATGAACTAAATAGGCAGATGTTTGAACTAATGCTTGCTGTTGTGCATGTGCGCTAGCATCATTTGAAAGGATGGCATTTCCGCCTAGTGCAACGACCATTTTTTTCCCCATTACAAATCCTTCTTTCCTATCATAATAAAGAATAGGCCGCCCTTCAAAAGAATCTCTTAAAGGGCGAAACGACTATTCTTTTTTCAATGTTTTTTCAGTTGCTTCCTACACACGAGGAATGAATAAGTTGCCTAAAGTAGCTGCCATGATCGCTTTAATAGAATGCATTCTGTTTTCTGCTTCTTCAAATTGACGACCATATTTACTGCGGAAGACTTCATCCGTGATTTCCATTTCAGTAATGCCGAATTTTTCAGCAACCATTTCTCCGTATTGTGTTTTCGTATCATGAAAGGCTGGCAAACAGTGTAATACGATTAAATCGCCATCCATATTTTCGGTTTTTTCTAACATAGCCATATTAATTTGATAAGGTTTCAACAGATTGACACGTTCTTCAAATTTATCTTCTTCACCCATGGACACCCAAACGTCTGTATATAACACGTTGGCTCCTTTAACACCTTTAGCAACGTCGTCTGTAATCATTAATTCTGCACCAGATTCTTTCGCAAATTCTTTTGCGTAATTAACGACTTCATCAGAAGGGAACAATTCTTTTGGTGCACAAATGCGAACATTTACGCCTAAAATAGCACCTGTCACTAACAAGCTGTTTGCCATGTTGTTACGGCCATCGCCGACATATACTAAAGTGATTCCTTCTAAACGACCAAAGTTTTCTTTCACTGTCATAAAGTCCGCAATCATTTGTGTTGGATGCCATTGATCCGTTAAACCATTCCAAACAGGAACACCAGAATATTTCGCTAAATCTTCCACTACTTCTTGACTAAACCCACGGAACTCAATCCCGTCAAACATACTACCTAAAACAATCGCTGTATCTTCAACAGATTCTTTTTTACCTAATTGAATATCGTTGGCGCCTAAATACTCAGGATGTGCCCCTAAATCAATCGCTGCTGTAGTAAATGCAGAGCGTGTCCGTGTCGAAGTTTTTTCAAATAAAAGAGCGATATTTTTTCCTTCTAAATAGTGATGTGGAATCCCTTTTTTCTTCAATTCTTTTAAGTGAATACTGAAGTCTACCAAATACTCTAATTCTGCTCTTGTAAAATCTTTTTCTGCTAATAAACTACGTCCTTGAAATACTGAATTCATGATGATTCCTCCTATTTTTGGGTGTTTTTTAAAGATCTTCACGGTAAAGTGGCATACTCATACAACGAGGGCCACCACGGCCACGTACTAGTTCACTTCCTGGAATGTAATTCAATTTCACGCCTGCTTCTTCTAGCGCTTTATTCGTAATCGTATTCCGATCATAAACAACAACTTCCCCAGGGGCAATTGCTAATGTATTTGAACCGTCGTTCCATTGTTCACGGGCTGCTGCGGTTAAATTTCCAGCACCGCAACGGATTAATTGAACATTGTCTAAATGCAAGTATTTGCATAAAATGTTATCTAATGTATCTTTTTCTTTTGTAATTTGGATGTCTCCATCTGCTTTTTCAGTGATCGAGTAAACAACCAAACCACCTTCGATTTCTGGATGAATCGTAAATTTATCATAGTCAATCATGGTAAAAACGGTATCTAAATGCATGAATTTACGATGTTCACCGATATCAAAAGCCAAGATATTTTTGAATCCTAATTTTTGTTCAAAAATATTTCTCGCAATTTTTTCAATTGACGCGGCATCCGTTCTTTGAGAAATCCCAATGGCCACCACTTCTTTTGAAAGAATTAATTCATCGCCACCTTCAATTCTGGTTGATTCTGAACGATCATAGACTCTAGGAACCTCTTTTCCAGCAAAACGAGGATGATAATCAAAAATGTATTGCCCAAAAATGGTTTCCCGTTGTCGAGTTACTGAATACATATGATTTAAAGAAATCCCGTGCCCCATTGTCGCAAAGTTATCACGCGTGAAGTATAAGTTAGGCATTGGATCAATAATGAATGGATAATCCGCTTCAACCATATCTGTTAAAAATTCTTGCTCATATTTAGGTAATTCTTGTTTTTGAATGCCAGCAATCGCTTTTTGAATCAGTTCTTCGTTGTCGTCAATTTCTAACATTAACTCTCTAACTTTTTCTTTTGCTGATTCACTGCGAATATTGGCTTCTTCTAAGAATTGGTCAATAAATTGTCGGCGGACCTCTTCATTAATCAACGCTTCAGCAGCTAAGTCCTCTAAATAGACCACTTCGATATCTTTTGATCGTAACAACTCTGCAAATGCATCATGTTCTGCTTGTGCTTTTTCTAAAAACGGAATATCATCAAACAACAATCTCTCCAGATAATCTGGCATTAAATTTTCTAATTCCTTACCTGGACGATGTAACATCACTGTTTTCAATTTCCCGATTTCAGAAAATACATTAATTGGATGACTCATGTGAAATAACCTCCTCAACTTAATTACAAACACAGAATAACAGACCTGATTAACCTAGGACGTGAGCCATTTGCCAAACAAAATACCAAATATACAACGGTATTCTTTCTTATGCATATTTTCAACCTAAAAGAATGCGCTTTCATAGATATTCTAAAAAAATAATGCATAATTAAATAAAAAAAAATGCATTTATTCAAAAAAAATTATTTCTCCATACACATAATAAAGTTATAATCTTATAGAGGTAAAAGGAAGGGAGCCAGAAGTCAAAACGACTTCTGGCTCCCTTCCTTTTATGCGTTACTTTTTGACAAAGGTGTTGGCTGAATAAATTGTTGAAAATACTGCTCTAGTTCTTGTGCTTTTTCCTCGGATGATGAAACAATAATAACAGTGTCGAAGCCAGCGACAGAACATTTCTTTTCACACAAAGACACTTCATCAAGTACAGCTGAAAACAATGTTGCGTTGTCTGGTAATGTATGAACCACTAGTAAAAAGGCGACACGTTCAACTTTGGTCACTACCTCACGAATTGCTTGTATCAACTGTTCTTTTTTTCGTTCTTCTAAAGAAGTGAATTGTTCAAAAATCGTTAACCGCATCTCGCCAGACTCATCCAATGCTTTGACGACTTTTAATTCCCATAAATCCCGTGAAATCGTTGCTTGTGCGACATTTATCTCGCGCTTTTTTAATTCTCTTAACAACTCATTTTGACTATGAATTACGGTTGTTTGAATGATTTTTTTAATCAAACTTTGGCGTGTTTGCTTATTCACAAATAACACCCTTCCTCCAGACATTTACAAAGCAATACTAGCAGAATCTCTCTAATTAGAATAGAAAAAGGGTCGTTTAGCTAAAAGGTTCTCATTGATTTTGTCGGATATTTCGCATTCAAAAAAGTGAGACTTGCACAATTTAGTAAAACGTTGTACAGTGATTTTAGGGAATTACTGGCACCGTTTTAAATAACAGCAATGATGTTTTTTTGCATGATTAACTGAACTGGAGGAAAGTAATGAACCGATTAAAACGCCAAACGATGATTAAGCGATTGGTCACAGAAAATGAAATCCATACACAAAGTGAATTACTAGCATTATTGGAAAAAGAAAATATTCACACCACACAAGCAACTATTTCTCGTGACATTCGTGAGCTGAATTTAAACAAAGTAGACAATGGTCAAGGAGAAGCCTATTATCGTATCTTGAATAATTCTGCCCTTCGTCCAAAATATAAAACAGATGAAGAACGTCTTGTTGACATTATTATTGAAACTGGTGTTTCTTTAACACAAATAGAGTTCACAAATCTTTTAACCGTCTTACCTGGCAACGGGCAAGCCATTGGGGTTTTAATTGATCGCATACGTATCCACAACCCTCATATCTTGGGCTGCATCGCTGGGGATGATACCATCTTAATTCTTTCAAAAAATAAAGAAGATGCCCTTGAAGTTAACAACTATTTCCAGCAGTATTTGTACCACCCATAATTCATCACTTAGTAAAATCGACTATTTTTTGACATCATTGCTATTTTTATTAAAGATAAATAAAAAAAGGCGTCTCAGTGAAAGCTGAGGCGTTTTCTCATGAGTTTTTCTTTTGAACACCGTCTTTTTTTTGTATAATAATCAAAAAGCAAAGAAAGGGTTTCTTATGACTGAACAATTCATACTCACTTCAAACGATCAACAAACTCAGCTCAATGTACGTCATTGGCCCTGCCCTTCACCCAAAGCCGTAGTTCAATTGATTCACGGCATGGCAGAGCATATCCAACGTTATGATGAATTTGCTCGTTTTTTAAATCAATTAGGGTTTGCCGTAATTGGGCATGATCATCTAGGTCATGGCGAATCTGTACAACCAAGCGCACCGATCTATGGTTTTTTTGGAGAACAAGGGCCTGAAAATGTCGTTACAGATATTCATCAAGTGAAACAATGGGCTATGAATCACTATCCACAATTGCCCTATTTTATGATGGGTCACAGCATGGGGTCTTTCGCCTTGCGCAACTATCTGCAAGACTATCCTGTGACTATGCAAGGAGTCATTTTCATGGGCACTGGAACAAGTCCGTTACCTTTAACCGCAGCATTGCCTTTTATTAAAAAAATGGCCGAGAAACAGCCGAAAAAACCAGCTCCGTTCATTGATAAGCTGGCATTTGGTTCTTTTAGCAAAAAATTTCCTGAAGCAAGTTCCTTTAATTGGCTTTCTAAAAATCAAGCCAATGTCGCTGACTATGAAAATGACCCATTAATGGGCTTCGTATTTACCAATAATGGTTTTGCTACCCTTTTTTCACTTGTTAAACGAGCAAATCAAAGGAATTGGTACCAAGCGATCCCAAAAGAATTGCCTATTTTAATCATTAGTGGCGCTGAAGACCCAGTTGGTGATTTCAGCAAGGGGCCAGCGAAAATTCAAAAGCAATTAAAGCATGCAGGTTTTCAGCATGTGACGTTACGACTATTTCCCACATTGCGTCATGAAATTTTATTAGAAACGGAAAAAGCTACAGTTTTTCAAGAAATTGGGCATTGGTTAACGGATTTAACGAATTAAAAAAGAAGGTTGATGTTGTGACATCAACCTTCTTTTTTAATCTATTTTCGTTAAACCGCCCATATAAGGACGTAGAACTTCTGGAATCGTTACGGTGCCATCTTCATTTTGATAATTTTCCAAAATAGCAGCCACTGTTCGACCAACAGCAAGTCCTGACCCATTAAGTGTATGGGCATACTGAACATGACCCATTTTATCACGATAACGAATCAACGCCCGACGTGCTTGGAAGTCTTCACAGTTTGAACAAGAACTAATTTCTCGATACGTTTTCTGTGCCGGAATCCAAACTTCTAAATCATAGGTTTTCGCTGCCGAGAAGCCCATATCACCTGTCGAAAGAGTAATCACTCGATAAGGGAGGCCCAATTTTTCTAAAATGTCTCCAGCATTGTTGGTCATTTTTTCTAATTCTTCATATGAGTGTTCTGCATCACTAAATTTAACCATTTCTACTTTATGGAACTGGTGTAAACGAATTAATCCTCGGGTATCACGGCCTGCGCTACCCGCTTCCGAGCGAAAAGAAGGACTTAAAGCAGTAAAATAAATCGGTAACTCTTGCGCCTCTAAAATTTCATTATTATAGTAGTTAGTTAATGGGACTTCCGCTGTGGGGATCAGCGTCAAATCACTTTCTGCAACTTGGAAAACATCTTCTTTGAACTTAGGAAACTGACCGGTGCCAAACATTGCTTTGCTATTGACCAAATAAGGAGGAATCACCTCGGTATAACCATGTTCATTAACATGTTGATCTAACATAAAATTATAGACCGCTCGTTCTAAACGAGCCCCTAAGCCTTTGTAATAAAGAAAACGGCTACCAGATACTTTCGCGCCTCTTTCAAAATCTAAAATTCCTAAGGCTTCACCGATTTCCCAATGTGGTTTCGGTTCAAATGAAAAAGTTTTCGGCGTACTCCACCGCCGAACTTCTACGTTGGCGGCTTCATCTGCGCCAACAGGCACGCTCCCATGAGGTAAGTTAGGCAGACGTTCTGCAATGGCTGTGCATTGTTCTTGCAAATGAACAACTTCTTGGTCTAAAACTTTAATTTGCTCGCTAACTTCTTGCATATTTAGCAATTGTTGTGAAGCATCTTTTTGTGCACGCTTTAATTGTGCAATTTCTCCTGATACCTGATTACGGTGTTTTTTCAGTTCTTCAACTTTAACAAGTAACGCTCTCCGTTCTTCATCTAAAGCCAAAAAGCGTAATAAAACTTCCTCGTCCACACCACGTGTTTTTAACTTTTTCTGTACCACTTCTACATTTTGGCGAATTTTTTTCATATCCAGCATCTTATTTCCCTCTTCATGATTAAATTTTAAACAATGGTGAATTTTACTTTTTCAAAAATTTCATTCTTCATTCGTTGGCCAGTCGCTGTGCCAGCTAAGCCACCTAAACCCGTTTCTCTCAATTCTCGTGGTAATTGACGGCCGACTTTATTCATGGCTTCCACCACTTCATCTGCTGGTATTTTATTTACAATTCCAGCTAAAGCCATATCTGCAGCGATTAACGCATTGCCTGCACCTACTGTATTTCGTTTGACACAAGGAATTTCGACTAACCCAGCCACTGGGTCACAAACTAAACCTAATAAATTCCCTAAAGCCATAGCAAAAGCTTCAGAAGATTGGCGTGGTGTTCCGCCAGCCGCTTCAACAGCTGCAGCGGCGGCCATCGCTGAAGCACTGCCTACTTCGGCTTGACATCCACCAACAGCACCAGCAATCATCGCATTGTTGGCTGTGACCATTCCAAATAAAGAACTGGTAAATAAGAAACGAATTTGTTGATCACGCGTTAAATTCAAGGTATTTTTAATCGCTGTTAAAACCCCTGGTAAGGTGCCACTTGCACCAGCGGTTGGCGTTGCGCAAACAACGCCCATTGCTGCATTGACTTCATTAGTACCTAGTGCGGCTTGAACTGCAGACATCATTAAATCACCTGATAACGTTTTGCCAGCTGCGCGGTATTTTTTTAAACGTGCCGCATCACCGCCCGTTAACCCAGTAGGAGAAAAAACGCCTGCTCCTTCTTGCGAGCGTTTGACAGCAGCATCCATGACATCCAAATTTTGACCCATCTGTGTCCAAATTTCTTCATAGCTTTTTTGGCTACGCTCCATTTCTTGCTCAATCATCAAATCAGAGATTTTTTTTCCTGTTTTTTCAGCTTTATCGATAAATTCTTCAATCGAAAGGTACATATGTCAAACTCCTATCATAATAAGATTATTTTCGATGTGTCATCTAGTGAAAACAATTGTTCTTTCACCGAGGAAATTGGTGCCGAATCTAAGTCAAAGATGAATAAAATTTGATTCCCTTCCACATAACGAGACACAGCATTCACTTGAATATTATTTTTTTGTAACGTATCTTTAAAAGCTTGCATCGCCTGCTCGTCTTGATTAATGACTAACAAAATAGGTAAAGGACCATGTAGTTGGACATTGAAACCGTCTAATTCAATGTATTTCACCTCGATAGTGCCGCCACCTACAGAAATTCCTGTTAAATGGATTTCGTGCGTTGCATCACTGAGTGTCACACATGCTGTATTAGCATGCTTCACTGGACTTTCTTCACTCATTTCTAAAAATTGAATCTCGATTCCTTGTTCTTCCGCAAGTTCAATGGATTGTGTTACGTTGGCATCATCTGCTGCTAGTCCAAGAATTCCACCAATAATTGCAAAATCAGTCCCATGTCCTTTATGCGTGTCTGCAAAAGATTCATAGTATTTAATCACAATTTTTTCTGGCGTTCCGCCGAATAACTTTCTTGCCGCTAAGCCAATTGCTAAGGCCCCAGCTGTATGCGAACTAGAAGGACCAATCATAATAGGACCGATAATGTCAAAACAACTTTTGTAGTTCATTACTTTGTTCACTTTTTTAGGTTTATTGATGGCCATAGCTGTGTTCATACGTAACTCCTCCTTTGGTTTTTACTGCTTCTTTTTCTTTCTCACTGGTTACTTCCGTCGTTCCTTCAAATTCTGGTGTATTATCCACCGCTTCAATTCTGTAACGTTTAAAGACCAGCGCACCTAAAAATCCAAACATCAGACTGACCACTGTGATAATCGCTACTGCTAGTAAAGTCGTTTGAATGGCATTGTTACCTAATGTCACAAGTAAACCAGCCCACGGTGTTGCCATTCCTGTCACAGGTACTTTTAAGCCAAAGAAAGTCACTACAATACCACTAACCATTCCTGAAAATAAATTCGTTGCGTAAATAGGTATTGGATTGGAGCTGATGATATCGACTTGTGTTAATGGCTCAATTGCCACAGCTAACGGGGTTGAAGCTGTGCCTAGTTTTAACTTTTTAAATAGCGCCGCATTGACAATGGAACTGCCGTAACAAGTCAACGCACCGACAGCCATTGGTACACCAGTCAAACCAATCAAGGCAGTTAAAACCATTGAACTTAACGGTGTCATACCAACAATCGGGATAATAGCACCTAAAATTGCGCCCATCACATATGGATTGCCATCTACTGCACTTAAAATCGTGCCCCCAATAACTTCTAGGACACCTAATACAACGGGTTGAATAAAACCAGCAACTAACGAAGCAGCGACTGGAATGACTAAAATAACGACTAATAAGTCAATCCCTTCTGGAATACGTTTTTGCATCTGCTCAACAACAAAAGATAAAAGATACGCGGTAATAAAAGCTGGTAACAAGCTGACTTTAATCAATGACAGACCTAAAATAATTGAAAAAACTGGACTAATCCCGAAAGCCAGCGGCACAAGAGCTCCAGCTGCTAAACCACCTAGACTACCCATAGTTTCACCAATTTGCGACACATAATCTAAATGAAAAACGCCGCCTACTGCATACCGCAAAAATGCCTCTGGTAGAAAGGTGGCACAAGCTGCACCAGACAAAGCACTTAAAGATTTTTTCCCTCGCGGTGCTTTAAAAGAGAATAGGGACATGCCACATAAAACTAAGACTAACATCAAGATTCCTGATAACGTTTTCATTTCTTTGCCTCCAACTATATTTTTTTATAACGGATGGTACTCCTGAATAAAATTTTTATTGCTCAACAAGTGAAAGAATGAGCGAACATTCCGATGAACTAAAGTACAATGAGTAACAAAAATTTCATTCCACATTCAGAGTATACGACTAAACAAAAGTTTAGTCAATGTATTTTTTTAACGTAAAGAATCTTATTGCTTTTCCATTAAAAAAGTATTACACTAAAATTAATTTCAGTGTAGGGGAGGATATCACTTGGAGTCATATTTACGTTTAAGTGAAGTAGATAAACAAATCTTACATTCACATGCCTTAATGCTTGATGGATTAGGGAACTTCTTTGGTAGTACCCATGAAGTCATTCTTCATAGTTTAGAAAATTTGGAAAGTTCAGCTATCAAAGTCATCAATGGCCATTTCAGTAACCGCAAGGAAGGTGCCCCCATTACTGATATGGCGTTAAAAATGTTAAGTCAAGTAGAGTCGGAACATGATTACGCTGTGAAACCCTACTACAATAAAAATCAAAAAGGGGTTATTTTAAAATCTTCCACCATTCCAGTTATCGGTGAAAATGATCGTATTATTGGATTGATCTGTATCAATATGCATTTAGAAATGCCATTAATTGATTACTTGCAAGACTTATTACCTTCAGGACAACAAAATGATATGTCCCAAGAGCTTAAAAATTCTGAACATTTTTCTGACAATATTGACGAATTAATCACTACTTCACTGACAAAAGTAAAACAAGCAGTAGAAAGCGATCCAAATGTATCACATTTGAATCAAAATAAAGAAATTGTTATTCGTTTATATGATCAAGGAATTTTTAATCTCAAAGATTCTGTCATAAAGATTGCCGATCGATTAGGTATTTCAAAAAATACCATCTATTTACATATCCGCAATCATAAAAAAGAAGAAGCTTAAACCATCAAAGCCACCAACGCTAACTAGCGTTGGTGGCTTTGATCACTTCTCTTCTATTTTAATTTGGTAAATCAAACAAGTAAGGTGTCCCTATTTCTCCATTTAACGTAACATCTAAGCGATTTTTTGTGCCGGGAACTAAATTACTGGCTGTGAAATTCCCTCGGGCATCCGCAGTAAAACTTGCTAAAATCACCCGCGCATCATCTGCACGTGACACTAAAATAGTTGCATTCGGTGCTGTTTTACCAGAAATTGTTCCTTGTTTCGGATCAATCGTAATATTGCTAAAAGAAAGCGCTGCTTCTTGTCCTGAACTTGGAATGTCAATTTGGACAGGTGCACTATTCCGTTGATCAACGGTTGCGATTAATTGAGTAGTCGCTCCCGCTCTGGGACTAATTACTGTAAAATTGCCATTGGCATCCGCATAAAAAACACCTGCTTGTGCAGAAGCATCACCGACTACCGTTGCTGTAATGGTTGCATTAGGTAATGTAGTACCATTAATTTCATTTCTTTCAGGATTGAAAACAACATTGGTAATTGTAATGTTTGTATCAGGTGCTTGGTTTTGAGGGACTTCATTCGTTCCATCAGTTGCTGCAGAAGGCTGCGTGGTATTTTCTGACGGATTTTCCCCTGTCACATTAGAATTTTGACCCGCGACAGACGAATGACTATTTTTCATTTCTTGTTGGCTAGAGGATTTCTGCGTGGCTTTCTTTGTTTCTTGCTTTGGCTTAGAATCATTTGTGCTTGCTGTTTTTTTGTTTCCACATCCTGCTAAACTTAAAGACAATACACTGAACGTTAACATACTGAACAAAACAATTTTTTTCATTTTTCGTTACCTCCAGAAATCTTTTTGTAACATTAATGTAACATTGTTTTAAAAATCTAGCAATAATTTTTCAACCGTTTTCCTTTTTGTTTAAAAAGAAAAAACCTGCACAAAGGCATTTAGCCTTTATGTAGGTTTTTATCTGCTAAATGGATTTAATGTTTGCGATAGCTTAAATAGTAAAAGCCAGAAACAAAAATGGCGCCACCAATGATATTACCTAAATAAACAAAAACAAAATTACGGAAAAAATCCCCCCACTGAACGCCGCCTTCAAAAATTGCGGCTGGAATGATGAATGCATTCGCCACACTATGCTGAAAGCCAATTGCAACAAAAATCATTACTGGAAACCAGATGCCTAATAGTTTCCCCGCTGCATCTTTCGCACCATAACAAAGCCATAAGGCCAGACCTACGAACCAGTTACAGCCAATACCTGAAATAATTGCTTGAAGCCAAGTTGCTGCAACTTTATGTTCTGCAAGAGAAAGAACCTGATTTAAATAGGCGCCGCTACTGGTTAAACCTAAATAATGGCCAAAAAAATAGGCAACAAATAGGGCGCCAACCATATTTGCCAATGTAATTGTGACCCAGTTCACGAGTAATTCTCTGAAAGAGACCTTTTTAGCAAACCAAGCCGTACTCACCGCCATCATATTTCCTGTGATTAACTCACCACCAGCCATTAAAATAACAATTAGACCAATTGGGAAAACCGCAGCTCCCACTAAAGCTTGAACACTGGCTAAATCTGCTGGAATAGAGGCGGAAACACGCACATAAGCCAAATAGCCGAGGGAAATCATAGCCCCGCCGATAAATCCTAAAATGAGTTTTGCTACCAAAGGCTTTTGAATTTTTTTCTGACCATTTTCAATACTAATACCTAAAATTTCATCTGGTGTATACAAACATTTCACTTCCTTTGTTTTTTGTCCTCCTTTACTTTACCCTTATATCACAGAAATTCAAGTACTTTTGTGTATTTTTTCACTAAAAACTGTAGTTCTTTTAATTTTATATGAAAACATCCTGAAACAAGTCCTATTTCTTGTTTCAGGATGTTTACTTATCCGTTTTTAAAGAGTTATCTTTTCACTTTAAAACAATAGGTTGCTATGGCTAACGATAAAAAGCTCAGGCCTAGGAAGCTCCCAACTGCTGAAGATTGTTCCCCTGTTTTGGGGAATTTTTTCTTGGCAATTTTGGTCGTATTATCCGCTTTTTTGACTGTTCCTGACGATTCTTTATTTGTCTGTATCTGTTTAGTTGCTTGGTTTTCTGCTACTGATTCCTTTGTTTGACTAGCCTTGGCAGAGGGCTTTGAATTACTTTGAGCGTCATTAGGATCTTGATTAGACTCTACCGCGTAAATGACAGAATTCTGGCCTTTGCTTTGACTGTTTTCGTTTACAGTTCTTGGGGTGCTACTCTCACTTGTACTGTTGGTTGCGCTGGTCGTACTTGAAGCACTACTTTCGCTGGTACTACTGGTTTCGCTGGTTGTGCTTGGCGTGTTGCTTTCACTCGTACTACTGCTCTCACTTGTCGTGCTTGGCGTGCTGCCTTCGCTGGTATTACTGGTTTCACTTGTCGTGCTTGAGGTGCTGCTTTCGCTGGTATTACTGGTTTCACTGGTTGTGCTTGAAGTGCTGCTTTCGCTGGTATTACTGGTTTCACTTGTCGTGCTTGAGGTGCTGCTTTCGCTGGTATTACTGGTTTCACTGGTTGTGCTTGAAGTGCTGCTTTCGCTTGTGTTACTAGTTGTCTCTGTTGATTTTTCAACTAACAGAAGTAACGCCGTTTTTATGGTTTGTGTTAATTGGTTAATACGCTTTTGTGCATCTGCAGGCGTTTTAAAGCCACCAAGTGTTGGCTCTAATAATTCTTCATCTGACCAAGCAAGCAGTTGTTGTAACTGCTTATAGCTTCCTTCGCCAGTTGTTGTATCTATTAAGGCTTCTTGCATGGCTTGCCAAGAGTCTTTGGTATATACAGATTCGTCTAATTTATGAACGCTTGCAAGTTCATTTTCTGCTTCTGTACGCTCTAGCGTGATATCGGCTTTTTTGACTAATACTTTCATTGCAGATTGCAAATTACTTGTTAACTGATCCACTTGCTCTTGGGTTTTGTCCTGACTCTCCTGACCTTCTGCTAACAATTGTGTCGCCTGCTGATAATAGGAAGGAACAATTGTTTTAGGCCCAATGGCAGTGAATAGCTGCCAAGAGTAAACTGTATATTGGTTTGCTTCACCAATCGAAGCATAAACGGTTTGTAGCTGGGACAAATCAAGCTTTTTTGCCGGAGCCTCTACCGTCACCGGTACGTTCACTGTTACCAATGAACCTGTTTCATAAGTTAATTGAACAGTCACTTTTTGTTGGCCGATTTCATTTAAGACCTCTGGATTGACGATTTTAGCGGCTGGGACTGCTTCATCCGCGTCATTTGTATTAGCAACCAGTTGCTGCGGATCGATTGATTGTCCTTGCACAATCGTTGTAGCCACAGGGGTTGCTAAAGTATTTCTAACCGGAATTGGCGTATTTTTATATTGCTCGTAAAGTGTTGGTGAAACCAACGATTCCCATGTTGCTGGCATTAAGTGATAGTCCGCCTCTGTCCAATTTTCTACCAATAATTGGCCGTTTTTAAGGCCATCATCTCGAGTATTGTCTTTCACAAAACTCGTTTCTGGTCGGAAACCACCGCCACTAGCGATTAACAATTCCCGACGTCGATTTTGCGGAATATTATGGTAGTTAACAAACTGATTGTTGATAAATACGCCATTGAACACATTGTTATTTCCTGTATGTCGATTGTACTCCATTCCAATTGCATATTGATTGTCCCAATACTTCCAATCAAAAATGTTGTTAGCCACTAACCAGTTGGATAATTCTGAAATAGCTCCCTCTGCTTGCGTTTCTGCCAAACCAATCTCTGGTGTTCCATACATAATGAGGCCTGTATTTCGCAAATAATTATTCATAATCGTAATATTACGACCTGATTTAAACTTAAATCCGCCAGCTGGACCATTTTGTAGTCCACGTAAATGATTCCCCACCACCGTGATGTTTTGAGCGCCACGGAAATAAATTGCATGATCTCCCACCAGACCATTCAAGTCTTCATTATCATAAGGTGAATAGAAAAAATTATGTTGAACAGTTACATCCTTCAGCATATTAAAAGAATTAACCCCGGTGGATAGATAGTTTTGTTCATTAGGTACTGAAATAGCACCGGCTTCAATGGCTGTTTGCAAACGTGTAATAGTCGCTGCTAAGTCTGAACGACTGGTACTTTTAATCGCATCTAATTCTGTCACTTTTAACCCAAATAAATTGTCCACGATGTCTACATCTGACATATACTGGAAGCGACTTGGCGTTGAATAGCCACCAATATAAATCGCTCGGTTAAAATCAATTCCTGGCTGCATATGTGCTGTGTCTCGCATAAAAATATTACCTGAAATTTTAACGCCAATATCTGCATTTAAATTGACTACGAATCCTTTTAAGGGATTATAAAAAATATTGTTTGCTAGCGTTAATTGATTCGTCAATTTCAAGGTCACATTGATGCCGTCAAAAGCAATATTCTGAAGTCGTACATTGGTTTTCGTTCCGTATGTGGTGTCTGTCAGCTGAATCGGTGTACCTGTAACGTTATGTAAAATAGTGGCTCCTGTTGTATCGCCAATTAATTGATAATTTGAAGAAATCACAATATCTTTTGACAGAGCATAACTTCCCTGTGGTAAAAATAATGCCCGTCCTTCCCTTGCTGTCTGACTCAGCAACGTCTGTAACTTCTCTGTTTGATCCTCTGTGCTATTAGGCACCATCGCTTGCGCACCAAAAATCGTTGTATCTGTTACGTTAACTGGTTCAACCGCTTCAGTCACCATTGGTAGACCCACCACTGTCAATAAACCAAATAGAAGAATGAGCATTGTTTTCTTCATGTGTTTCCCACTTTTCATTCCGTTACTTCCAACGGCTTATTTTGTAAAAGTTGATACAGCGTAATAACACGACTGTCTTCGTATGCATAAATTTTTTTAAATTTTGGATTCATATGTAAGATACTTGTTACCTTTAACAAGTTTTGATTTGTGACTTCTAATTCTAAAGCCTCAACCAATTCCTTTAAGCGAACACCGGCACTATTTTCTTCACAACTTAAAATTTCTTCAATTTGTTCCATCCGTTTTTTCATCTCATCCCGCCTTCCTTCCCTTGCTCTTTCTATTATATAGAAAAATTCTTGTGAGAACCCTCAATATTTTTTAACTGACTGTTAAAAAAAGTAGTAGTTCCTTTGCTATCAATAGCTAACCATCTATTATTTACGATAAAAAAAGCAAAAAAAGTACCTTTTGGACATAATTTTCAGAAGAATTGACGCAGTATTTATTAAAAAACAACGAGAAAACGTCAATAAGTAGGTAATCAACACCTACTTATTGACGTTTTCTTCTTGTCTTTTTTTACTTTTTAGAAAAATTTTTTTACAATTTATCGGACATATGCATCAAAAAAGCCCATTTTTTTGATTTTTTATTAAAGTGACGTGGTTCTTTTCTCGTTAATTTTTACTATTTTTTGGTTCAAACGATTATATTGCTCAAACGTTAACTCACTTGAAAGTAAAAATATCTCTGGATGACCCGTTTCCACATCTGTCAAAGAAGTCACTAATAGTAAATCAATATTTTGCCATTCTTCTTTGCTTGCTTCACTGTATCGTAAAACTTCCAATGCATAGAACCGACGAAAATTATTTTCAATCGAAAGTTTCACCCGTTCTTCTTCCAGTACTGGCAAGCCTGATTTTAAACCTAAAACAATTTTTTGTTCGCGATGAATTAAATCATCGGAAAGCGCCAAAACACTAGAATAACGCAGAGCCAAAAATTCTTTATTTGTAAATAATTCATTGCCTGTTTGTTCGTAAAGTTGATTTAAGCCTTGGCTTAATTCTTCTAAAAGAACCGGATATTTTTCTTTAACTTTATTCCAAAAGACATTGTACATTTTCACATTTTGGACATAGTAAAGTTCGGCAAATAAATGTGTAGCAAACAAATAATAAAAAATTTGCGGACGAATTTTCTCCAATTGCGGCGTCATGTGTATTTCTTCTAATAAGAAATGTTGGACTAAATGAGTCAACATGTAAACAGGTGCTTCAGTCTCATCAAAATGCGCTAAAATTGCTTGTGCAGTGGCTTCATCTTGATAAAATTGGTCATTGGCTAACAAGAAAAAGTACACAAAAGTTAAATCGTTTTTGTTAAGGAAAAGGGTTGTAGCTGTCATCTCTTCTATAAAGGCTTGGTAATGTTTATTACCTTCTAAATAAGTTTCTTGCTCGGCTGAAGGTCGATATTCGGCGCCTTGCGCACTACGGACTTTTGAGATAGCGACCATATATTTAACTCGGCGTGTCACCGTTTCCGCAACTTCTACGTTGAAAAAAGCCATCATTTTTTGGACGGTTTGTGCGACTTCCGTTTCTTGTATATAGTCAAAAGGCCAAGTATCACGGATTAAGTCCATAAAAATAGTGTAAGCAAAATGGCGCAAATACGCTTCATTGCCTTCAATTTTCCAAGTACTTTTATTAATTACTAAACCCAATGGTGCTAAAATTTCTGTAAACCCTTTGAGCAAGCGCCGAATCGTGGCATCACTAGTATGATACTTTGCTGTCGCTGGCACAATTCCATTAAATCGACCCCAGAATAAATCTTCCATTACTTGATAAGTTAAACTATCCCGAAAAATTGCTGTATAAAGTTTCTGGAACGCTTGGCTAGACGCCAAGTTCAAGCGATAGCCATGCCCCTTTTCAAAAGCCAAAGAAGCATCATTATCCACAGCATAATACGTAATGTCATCTTTTAGAAGTTCTACGTATTTTTTGACTGATTTTTTGTTTAATTGTAATTCTTCTGCTAACTCATTGATGTCAATCCAGCCTTCATTAATTGGCAAGTTTCTTAAAATAATAATTTTAGAAACGACATCTGTATCGAATATATCAACATATTCATCCCATTTCACTGTTCACTCAACTGCCTCTCTTCTGTTCTATTGTACACAAAATGAGAAATCTATTCCACGAAAAAATAACAGTTGTTTCTTTTATTCTTTCGTAGATGTGGACGTTTCAGGAACAAACACGTTGAGTCCCCCAGCTTCCACCGTTACTTTAATCGGTAAATCATCAGTAGGGTCGCCATCTGTTCGTGTTTGGACTTTCTTGTCTTTTTCGCCACTAATTTTAAATTGACTCCCAGAGAAATACACGACACCAGGAATTTCATTTAATTGTCCTCTGATAATTTTAGGTAAATAATAGACAAACTTGTAAAAAACTAACTTAGGTAAAATGATAATGTGGACTTCGCCGTCATCTGGCGTAGCATTGGCATCGAAATTGGTAAAGCCACCAGCAGAATTCGTCATGGTCATCGTTAATAATTGGGCTTTGCCATGCCAACGTCTTTCATCGCCATCAATTTTTAGTTTGTATTTTTTCTTTTTCATTAATAAGCGGAAAAATTGCTTTGTAAAGGCTAAAGGACCATATTTTTGTTTCTCCTGTTGGGTCACATTTGCTGCTGTATCTGCTAATAGTCCAATCGTTAAGGTCGAAATCATCACATCTTGATTTACCATCCCAAAGTCAACTGGTGTGGTCTGTCCTGCCAAAATGGTCTCAAAGGCGTCTTCTTCTTTCAAAGGAATACTTAACACACGTGCAAAATTATTGACTGTTCCACCTGGAATAATCCCTATTTGATAGTCACGAATGGTGTCTTTAAAATTTTGAACGGCATGATGAATGGTCCCGTCACCACCAATGACGACCAAGACACCCACTTGATTTTCTTTGGCATTTTTCCGCATTTCTTCAGGATCAATGTCTGGATTGGAAGGTTGCAAAATAACCGCTTCCCCTCTCGCTTCTGCAGCTTTTTTAAAGCGTTCTGCAATCTCTTTACTTTCACTACTTCCTGAAGTTTCGTTGTATAAAACCATCATCTTTTTCATCATTCTATCCTCATATCTCTAACTAAATTTCTTGCACATGTAAAGTGTACAATATTTTAGCCAAAATACCTAAAGATAGCATCGAAAAACAAAGGCTGAGGCAAAAGCGGTTATCTCCAAGAACCCAGTAAGTTCTGTTCAAAGGGTAAACTGAGATGAAGGCTTACCTGAGAATGTCAATAAGAAGGAGCTACTTTTGTTCAGTTGATTAGCTTAAGATGAAAAAACAGGCCATCCGTCGAAAGGACGGATGGCCTGTTTTTTTATAGTTTTTGCTTATTTCTTGCTCTTTTTATAGAAGAGCCAACTTGCCAAACCGACCAACAGGAGGCCGATAAAGACAAAGAAGTAATTGACTTGTGTGTTGGTTTTCGGTAAACCAAGCCAACCTGTCTCTCTAGCTACTTGTTTCGTTGTTGGCTGATTTGGTTTTGTTTTTTTGGATACAGGTTGTTTCTCGTTAACAAACGTGCCCGCATCCACGAGTTCAGGTTTGTCTTTCGCTGTTGCCGCAATAGTGAATGCGACAGCTTGCTTAGACAGTTGGTAACCATCCGGTGCTTTTGTTTCCACAAAGGTATATTTTCCTGGTTGTAAGTGGTTCACTTGAACTAACCCTTGGTTGTCAGAACGTAATGAACGAGCGACAGTTTGCCCTGTCTCTGCATCTGTCACTTTAAATTCAGCACCTGCTAAGGCATTCTTTTGCTGATCAATTTTCACCAGCTTGGCAGCACCTTGGTAATTAATAAAAGGTGCTTTAAGTACCACAGTGGCTGGTTTGCCTTGGTTGTCTTTGGCAATCGTAAAGCTTGCGCTTGGCGTTTCATTAAGAAGATAGCCAGTTGGCGCTTGTGTCTCCACAAAACGATACGTTCCCGGTGCTAAGTTTTTCGCAATGACTTTGCCTTGCTTGTCAGACATCAGATTGGTTTGTCCAGCTACGGTTTGCCCTGTTTCATCAATGACCTTAAACACCGCACCTGCCAATGCTTCACCTGTTTCGTTTTCTTTGGTTAATTGAGCAGTTCCTTGATAATTGATAAGATCGCCTAAAGCAATTGGCTGCTCTTTTCCTAATTGGGCGGTTACATCAAATGGATGTGGCGTTGTGTCTAACAGATAGCCTGTTGGTGCTTTCGTTTCCACTAAAACGTAATGCCCTTCATTCAGCCCTTTAGCGTAAATTTTGCCAGTCTTGTCCGTTGTTATTTCAGAAACTTTCTCTCCTGCACGATTCAAGAATGTTATTGGTGAACCTTGGGGCTGATTCTGCTCATCGGCATTGTAAATTGCAAAAACTGCACCCGCTAAGGTTTGACCTTGCTCGTTGACTTTACGTCCCATTACTTCTGCTTGATAATTTACAAACTCTAACTCATCTAGTGGTTGTTTATCATTTGAATTCTTCTTCACTACAAAATAAATGGGTTGTTTATTGACGATATAGCCATCCGTTGCATCCATTTCATCTAATTCATAACTACCAGCGCCTAAATCCTCCATAGCCAATGAACCATCTTTTTCAGCAGTTACTTCTCTTTCAAAGATTTTTTCCCCGTTTTCGATTCGATACAATTTAAAAATCGTTCCTGGAAGTGGGTTCGCATTGGCATCAATTTTCTTAAAGACGGCGCGTCCTTTGAAATTGGCGAAGGCCCCTAATTGGAAGATCTCCGGATCGCCTTTGAAATCACCACGAATTTCTACTTTTACTAATTCAGGATAAATAATATAATCTGCGCCATCTGGTAATTTTGGTGCTTTGATTTCTTTGTAATAATAGGTACCTGGCGCCAAGTCTCTAAAGATAATTTTGCCATCTTTGCCACTCGTTGCTGTAATCCCTAATGATTGTTTATTGTGATCATATAGTTCAAAAACAGCACCTGCTAATGGTTGGTCTGCGCTATTCGTTTTCACGATTTGGAAAGCCCCTTTGTAATTCACAAAGTTGTCACTAGCAACAACGACCGCTGGTTTACCAGCATTTTTCTCAGCAATTTCAAATGGGACTGGCGTGGTATTTAATAAATAGCCTGTTGGCGCTTTGGTTTCTACAAAGCGATATTTTCCTGGGGCTAAGTGCTCTGCAACAATTTCCCCTTGATTATTTGTCGTCAAGCCTGTTTGAATCGTTTGTCCCTTCGCATCAAGCACTTTAAATGTCGCACCACTTAATAAGTGTCCATTCACATCTTTTTTGATTAATTTAGCTGCGCCTTGATAGTTAACAAAGTTAGCCGTTGCTATAACTGTTGCTGGTTTGCCCCGATCGCTTGCTGCAATCGTGAAAGTACTTGGTTCAGTGTTTAAAAGGTACCCTGCTGGCGCTTTGGTTTCCACAAATTGATATTTGCCTGGGGCTAAATCCGTTACTGTGACTTTTCCGTCTGCATCCGAAACTAAGTGTTCTCGAACCACTTGTCCTGTGGCATTAAGGACCGAAAATTCAGCACCTGCTAATGGATTACCTGCTTGATCTTTTTTAATTAGTTCAGCAGAACCTTGGTAATTAAGCATTTTAACATGAACATCACGAATTTGTCCGCTCGTGTTTTGTGTCACAATGAATCGTTTGGGTGTCGTGTCTAAAAGATAGCCTGTCGGTGCTTCGATTTCTGTGAACTGATAAAGCCCTGGTTTTAAACTATCCACCTCTAACTGGCCATTTGCGTTGGTTCGATCCGGCGCAAGGGGAACTTCTTCCCAATGAGTAAACGGCGTGGTTACGGCATGCTCTAATTTAAAGCGTGCATTGACTAACTTTTTGCCCTTCTCATCTGTTTTTTCTAAAATTACTTTATTGACATCGTTTTTAATAATGGTTGGTTGTGCTCCTTCGGCTGAAGTTTCTTCATCAATAGTAATGACTCGGCCTTTAGCTAATTCGTCCGAAACTGTATAGCCTTCTGGTGCTTTCGTCTCCACCAAAATGTATTGCCCTTGTGGCAACCCACCAAATGTGATAACCCCGGTGGCATCTACTGTACCTTCACGTAGGACTTGTGTTTTGGCTTGGTCCCAAATTTGGAAATGGGCGCCTGCTAAAATAGTCGTCCCATCCATGGCTGTTTTCTTCAGCTGAATTTTGCCTTTAGTCCCTGTGGCATGCCCGCCACTGTGATCAATGTCAACGACCACATCGCCATTGTCATCCCCATGAACGACTTCTGAACCATTTCCAGTAATTGACACTTGGTTGGATACCGTGTCTGTACTCCCCGCCGCTGAAGAAGTCACTAAACTACGATATTCCATATAATAAGGTGCTTCAATATGGGCCATTTTAACGACAATTTTTTGTTGTCCTGTTTCATTATCGGTGGTAACTTCCAATGTGTAATCTTTTCCTTCTTCTAAAATAACAGATTTATCTGGGGTAATAGTTCCGTCTTCTGTTACGTTGGTACCGTAAATCACCAATGACTTGGGATCTAATACTTGGTTTGGTGAGGGTGTATCAGTAATAACCACATCGTCTAAAACCGATTGGGCGCCATTGATCATTACATGCCAGTACACATGATCTGGATCATCTTTGTGGTATTCGCCACCTTTTTTCACTGATTCGCCACCATGTTGAATAGAAACTTTTCCTGTCACATCACGTGAAGAACCTTGGTTTGTATAAGATGCGGTATTGTCATAGCTAGCCGAACCTTCGATAACTTTTTCATCAACAGACGTCTTAAATTCAATCACATACGTACGACTATCATTAGGAAAATCAACACGCCAAGTATTTTGGTTTTTCTCGCTTGGTTCTTCCATTGTGATATCCGTCAACGGTTGCGTTGGTTTCACTTTTTCAACCGAACCATCTGGTTTTGTATTGCCTTCATAGACTTTCAAGCTCCCAGCCAAATAGGTTTGATTGGCTAAAATTGGATCCGTCAAAAAGGCGTCGACTAAACGATTATTACTTAAATTAACCGCAATCGTCCAAGTGATTTCTTTGGTGACGGCATTGTAAACACCGCTTTTTTGCGCATTTAAATCAAAAGCAGGTAAAGGTTTAAACGGTTTATTATCCTCTGAGTGATGATTGTTTCCTGCTTCATCCATCCAATCAATGGCAGCGGTATTTCGGTAATGGTCCAATGCAGGATTGTTAGCATCTAACTCGGTAACATCGAAAAAGGTATTATAGGTTACGTAAAAGGCATCACTTGTTTTGGCATACGCCCCCATGAAACTTAACTTAAAGCCTGTTTCACCTTCTGCATTACGAGTTATTTCTACCATGAAATCCTTGCCTAACGTCAACTGAGCACCAGTGGTTGTATCTTTAACAACCAACGAATTGGGTACCATAGTTAAGCCAGGAACTGGTTCGTACGTATCCGTAATCACGGCATTTTCCATCAAATAATTATTTTGATTCACAGCTAACGTCCAACCAATCGTTGAATTTTGATAATCCACTGCACCAGTGTTTTTAATAATATTTTGTTGACTGGCTGTGCCATCACCTTCTGAATGCTGACCAGTGCCAACATCCACACGATTATTCACGGCAACATCGCCTTCGACAATTCCATCAACTTTGGTTTTATAATCAATCTTGACTGCACCATTCACATCATGTAAAAAGTCAATTGCAAAGGAACCGTCTCCGTTGATTACCACTTTGTAATCTTTTCCTTCCACAAGTTCTGCTCCAACGACTTCATTTCCTTTGTCATCAAATGTCACTGAATATAAATGTAAAGAATCTGGTTCAAACGTTAAATTATCGCCCATTGTGTCTGTAATGACTGCTTGGTCTTTTGGAATGGTTTGTTCACCATAGTTGTAGTTAATTTCCCAAGTGAATTCTTGATTGGCTTCGTCGTAATCTATATTGCGCTTGTCTAATATTTTGCCATATGTGGCGGTAACAGTTGCTTCAGCATCTAACCCATTTGGATTATTATCACTTGTTAACGTCGCGTGATTTTTAAAAGGCACATCGCCGCCGCCATCTGGAATAACCGCCTCATCAATCGTCGTTTGATACACAAGACGATACGCTTTGTTGGTGTCACCTTTAATCGTCACATTACCATTTTTATCAACGGTATATTCATCTGGACTAAGTTCGCGACCCACTTCTTTAATTGTTCCATCAAGATTCATCACTAACTCATAGACTTTCACTGACTTAAAGGTATTCCCTGTTGGCCATGTTTCCGTCACAGTTGGATTTGTTTGATCTTTCATCGCTTGATTGATATCTACCGTCCAAGTAATCGCACTAGGATTGGGCGTTCGATCAAAATGGCCTTGTTTATCAATTTGTTGTTCGGTATCTGGGACAATTGGAATCACTACAGGCGGCAAATCTTCTTGTGTAGGAATATCAATCACCCAATCTCCTGGGCCCCGCCCATCTGAATCATTCAAATGAGTATCTAAAGAAAAGTCCCCGTGAATGTCACTTTCAGACGTGATTCGCTCATTAAAGGTAAAACGAACCGTACCATCTTCACTAATTGTGTAGGTTCCATAGACATTGCCTTCTGCATCAACTAAATCACCTGAACCTGGTTTATTAGGTTTCAAATTGCCAGGTAATTGAAACTCGAAGTAATCGCCTGCTTTCATTTGTTCTCGCACATCTTCTGGAATCGACCAGTTAAAGTTCCAATGAATGGTCACATCTTCTTTATACGGCGGTGTTGCTGGTGTGCCATCAGGATTTAAATAAATCGGATCTTCAAAATTATCGATAATCGTTGTTTCATCACCTGTAAAATAGTCACTGATATCTGTTGGTCCTGCTACGCGCGGTTTGACAGTCGTAGACTCGGTTGTTTTACTTTCTATCGCTTTTGTCGTGCTGGCGACAGTTTCTTCGGACGAACGAGAAACAGAGGAGTTTGTAGATGCTTCTTCTGTTGAACCTTCATTCGCTGATGCGGCTGGCGAACTCGTGATTGCCGTTGATTCTGTCGGATCAGTACCAGTATTTAACGTCAACGCTCGTTGTTGTTGTCCATAATAAAACGTCACGTCTTCTGTAGTTGTTGGGTTCAACATTAAGACTAACGTATCTGCTAACGCTTGCTGATTCAATTCAATTTGAATCTGTTTCTTCTGGTCATCCACTTGAATCTTGCGCGTATTATTGGGCGCTGCCCAATGTGCAGCTTTGATTGACACATTGGCACTATAATGCACTACAACCTCTTGTGTTACTGGTTGTGCTTTTCCTTGAAGCGCTAAGGTCATTTCTTGTTGGCTGGTTTGCTTCACTTCTCCTAACGTTAACTGGCCATCGCTGTTAACATCTTCCGCCAAAGCCATGAGTGGTGTGCCATAATTTAGAACAAGTAACAAACACATCAACCCGTAGAGCCAACGGTTTACCATTGGACCATTCTTTCTCATTTCTTTCATCCTTCCTCTACTAACGACACATAGAAGAGAACGTTCACTTCGTACCAATTTTTTATTTTAAACCAAATAAGTGAGTGCTCTTCTGTTGTCTTTCTTCCTTGCTAAAACAGACAGCCAACACACCTTTTCTTTTTATCTCCTCAAAACGCACTCTTACTTCGAATGCGGATTCATTTTCTGCTTTTTCCTATAGACTCTTCTATAAGAATAAGAAGAGTATAACGGGATTTTTCATCGAAAATTATCAACAACTTCTCCTCCAAATAGAAAAAGTTGATGAAATCCCAGAAACCCTTTTCATCTTTATGAAAACACGCCCTTATCCTTTCTTATTTTTACTATTCCTCCTTCCACTATACCGTTTTTTTAAATTTTTTTCATAAGAACTAACCAGACAAAAAAGCCTATTTGTATGAGCTATTTAAGCTAAAAAATCAACAGACTCACATTATCATTTTTGTTATTTAAATGTTTTATATAAACTGGTTGTTTTTCTTAATAATTTTTTGCTCTATCATTTTTTGTCCATGTTTTCTTCCATTTGACACATTCAGTTCTTCTTGATTTTTAAGAATAGATACAGTAGCATAAGAACGACTAGTTCTTTCACTGGCAATTGTCAAATGTCATTTAAAAAAGAATGCCCTATCTGTATTATCTGAAAAATCAAACAATCATAACCAATTAGAAAGGTGGTTATTATGCATAACTTATTAACCAAACAGGAAATTCAGTTACTTTCCCTAATTGAATACTTGTATGACAGTAAAGAAAAAGTCCCCATGCAAGTACTCCGACGAAAATATGAATTTTCCCATTACAATATCAACAATTTATTGAATCAATTAACTTTGTTAATTTCTCGAGTCAATACACATGAAAATGTACATATTCGCATCATTAATAATCAACAGTCCATAGAATTAGTCGCCGATGAAAATATCCCGATTGAGTTAATGAAAGAAGCTGTTGTCCGCGGGTCACTAACCTATATGTTAGCCCTGGATTTACTTTTAAAACGCTACACTTCAGCCAAAGATTTTTGTGAAGAACATTTCATTAACTTTTCTATCTTTAAACAAGTCAGTGACCGTTTAAACAATTATTTAGCTAGATTTAATTGTTATTTAAATTTAAAAAGGCGCGAAAAAATTTGTGGCAAAGAGAAAGATTTTCGTAGTTTCTTTTACTCCTTATTTTTCATTTCAGGAACTTCTCTCGTTCCTTTTTTATCTAAAACCAATCAAGCGCAATTGCAGAATTTTATTGAAATCATCAAAAACCGTTATCCTTACTTTACATATACCGATTTACGCAAATTAAAATTAATTATGTCCATAGGTTTACTCCGTTATCAATCCGGTTTTACAATCACCAATTATCCAGAAGTTGCTGCTATTAATTTGGCCTTTCCTTATTCAGAATTCCAACTATTAGTGAATGATTGTTTTATTGATGAACAAAAAGAGCCTGACACTTGGCAAGCTGAGATTCATTTTTATTATGATTTCTTCAGCACATTAACGATGTACTCTCTGGTCCAAATGGAAACCATCAACTTTGCCAACTTAGCGATCATGGGAATGGATAACAGTCCACACGCTACTTGGATTTTTGAAAAATGTACGCAATTACAGTTGGATTTAAGCGCAATAGAAGTGGTCTTTTTGTTGGTTAATTTATCCAATGCCAGTGAACGACTGATTCATTTCCCTGTGGAAGAGGAATTGAGCTATGAGGTTGCTAATGTCTCTCTGTATGAAAAACAATACCCAAATGTTTCACGAACAACCAACTATTTCTTAAAGCGTTTGCCTTTTGACAAACAACATCCACTAGATGCGTTATTTAAAGAAACCATTTTTTTAATTATTCGGAGTGTTTTATTAAATAAACAAATTCCTGTTAAAATTTTACTTCATTCATCTATTAATCAGATACAAGAAAATTGGTTAGCGAAGGAAATCAATAATTATTGCGATGTTCCTTTGAAATTTGTTAATCATATTCAAGAAGTGCCTGACTTAGTCATTACTGACAAAAATAATCCGCTTTTTCACGCCAGTAAAACTTTTTATTGGCATCCCGTTCCTTATTTAGACGAATACTATAACCTAAAACAAGTAGTTCGCAAAATTTATTTTGCCAAATTGCGTGGGGAAAACAGTTTGGAGGGAATCGGATGTTAACAGGGTTACTTGATGTACCTTATCGTAAAAGTTTTGCTCTTTTAGAAGAGTTACTCGAACGTCGTGAAGCAGAAGAACAAACATTGGCGATTTCTACTTTAGCGACTCAATTAAAAATGCAACAAAATACCATTCTACAATCCGTGGCTTTGCTCCAAACAGAAATTGAAAAAAACGGCTGGGAGAACTTATTTTCTTTATCAGCAAACGCCAAAGAAATCACATTTTGGTTTGCACCCTATTTCCAACTGTCGTTTTTGATGCCCTACTTTGTCAAAAAAAGTTTCGCGTATCAAGTACTGACCTATGCCTTTAACCATAATGCAATTGATAGCAAACATTTTGAAAAAGTCCTAGAAATTTCTTCATCAACCTTTACGCGAAAAATTGGACAATTAAACCAATGGCTCCAAAAATATCAGATTGAAATCAATTTAAAACGTACCAATGTGTTGGTGGGCAAAGAAAAAGATATCCGGATTTTCTTTATGATGCTTTTTTGGAACAATTACTCTGAAGGGGATTGGCCGTTGCACACGATTACTAAAAAAGAAGTCCATAGTCTCTTTCGACGTTTAAAACACTCTGTTTCTTTCAATACAACACAAGATTTTACAAAAGACTTAATTTTTTCTGCTGTGATTTTAGCGCGTTGGAAAGAGGGCTTTTTTATCAAAGAAACTTTCGTGGAGGAAGAAGCGATTGTTAATCCCTTTGTTAATCTGAGTGAATTTGAATTGTTTTTTAAAGAAGAAGCCTTACACCAAGTTCCAACAAAATTTATACAAAAAGAAGGCCTTTTTGCCTTTTTCTTATTGACGATTAGTGTCAGCTACGCCACACAAGATGTCTTGGAAATTCCTGCAGCACGGATGCATATGGTCCAGCTATTAGGCTCACCCATTAAAGAGATCATTTATCAACTAACGTCTTTTTATCAAATTAAATTGACATTTCACGAGTATCTTTATCTATATACTTCTATCCAAAATTTAAGTGTCTTTTTTAAGACCTTTGTCACGATTGCCAATCCATTTGTGCAAGAAAGCTTTTTAAAAGAAGCACTTCAAAAAAATCCAAGTCTCTACAAAGATATGAAGCGCCTTACAATTGAAATGCTTCCGACATTGATTGGCAATGAAAAATTGTTAGTTGACTGCTTGTTTATTCTTTTTTGTACACTGAAAACGAAATCTTTACCACCGATTCGTGTCTTAGTAAGGACCAATCAAAGTAATTTAATTTTAGATACCCTTTATGAAAAGCTAAGTAAAGCCGTGGATAAAAAATTAATTTTTGTCGCTTCACCAGAAAAGCCTTTCGATGTAATTATTACAGATATCTTTTCAGAAGTTAGTGTCAAATCAACGGTTCCCACTTATTATGTTGATTTTTCTGCTAGCATTGGTGAACTAGCGCAAAACTTAGAAAATTTAAATACACAAATTGTCACCAAACAAAGTCCACGCCACTTTTAAAAGTTTTCACGTGAAACATTTTAAGTGATAAAAATTACAAAAAATGCCAAAAGGCAGCAGAAAAACTGCTACCTTTTGGCGTTTTTTACGAAAATTTTCAATGTTCCACTCTAGTGATACCGAAACGTAGAACATTCATTTACTAACTACTCACTTTACATGACGTTGTTATTTTCTGTCACCAATTCTAGCTCTTGCAAGTAATGATCCAAAGTCGCGTGATGTTGATCGACATCGGCTAACTCTGTTTCAATTTTAGCTAAACGCGTGTTCATGCGTTGAATTTCCGTTAGTGTTTGTTGTAAAACGTTTAAAATCCGTTCATCGTTAGGCATTGAAATCACTCCTTGTCCATTTATAGTTCTGAGCCGTGTTCAATCTCTTCAATCGTTTCAAGAGACAAATCTTTGGCATCATTTTTAGCTTTGTGGAAGACCATATATAAAATAGTACAAACGATTGGGATACAGCCTGCTAAGAAGTACATTTGTTGGAATGACATAAAGTTACGTAATTCACCTAAAACGTACGGACCAACCCCTAATCCAAGGTCTAAACCGATGAAATAAGTCGATAAAGCAATCCCGATACGGTGAGGACTTGGGCTTTCTTGAAGACAAACCGCTTGGCCATTTGACATAAAAGTACCATAACCTAAGCCAATTAACCCACCTGAAATTAATAACATCCAACCAGACGTAGTCATACTTAATAAGAATAAGCCTAGTGTTAAGAAAATGTAGCTCGGATACATGACGTAGCGTTCACCTTTGACATCGAAAATCCGACCTGTCGATGGACGTGTTAAGGTAATCACGACTGCATAGACGATAAAGAAGAAAGTGCTGACGTCAACTAAATCGATTACTTTGACATAAGAAGATAAGAAAGACAAGACACTTGAATAAGCAAGACCCATTAAAAAGGCGATAAATGTAATAAATAAAACTTTCTTTTCAACAAAACTATCAAAATTCCATTTAGATAAAGCTTCACGATGTTCAGGTGTTAACTCAATATTTTTCACTGGGAAAATGAAGCAAGCAATGGTTGTTAACAAAATTAAAATAATTGAAAAGTTAATAATGACATGGAAGTTGGAAACATTTAACAATAACATCCCAATAAATGGCCCAATGCCGGCTGCTAAACTAGTACTCAAACCATAATAATTGATCCCTTCCCCTTTTTTGTTTTTAGGGATATAGGCGGTAACAATTGCGTTGGTCGCTGTCGAAACGGTTCCGTAACCAAACCCATTTAAAAAACGGACCAGATAAAGAATGCCCATACTTGGCATATACATATACGCAACAGTCGTTAAAAGATAAAACAAAGCCCCATAACGTAAGACTTGTTTGCGCCCAATCAGTTCAAGGAGTTTCCCCATGAAAAGTCGTGCAAGCAATGTCCCGATGATGTAAATTCCTGAGGCCAAACCTGCTTGACCTAAAGTAGCGTGTAAGCTATCTTGCGCAATCACCGCAATAATAACCATTAATAAATAATAAACAAGATAGACAATGAAATTAATCACTGTAATACTGATAAAGCCTTTATTCAAAAGCTTTGTTGGTGTTTGTTCTGTCATAATTCTTTGAATTCCTCTCTCTTTTGTTCTGTTTATTTTGTGTTGCTATTTTTCAATAAAAGACCGCTATCCCCTCACTTTGATGACTTATCAAAAAATTTTCTGAAATTCATTTGCAGTTATTACTATACGAGATATCCGTTACAAAAAAATGTAAATTTGTGAATGATAAACGTTATCTACAAATAACTTCAACAAATGTTGTTGATTTTTGTTGAAAAGCCAAAATGACTAATGATTTTAATTAAAATAAGCTCTTGGCTAATTGCTCAAAATTTACTTTTCATACGAAACTTCCTCATACATAGAAAAAGAAAAATAGGACATAAGCCGAAACGACTTATGCCCTATTTTTTTAAACTTTCTCTATTTTCGTCCTAAAATCCATGAAACGATGGCAACTAAAATCACTGCCCCGATAATCGATGGCACAATAGCCATCCCAGCTAAGCTTGGTCCCCATGTGCCTAAAATGGCTTGACCAATTGTTGAACCAACTAACCCTGCAATGATATTGGCAATAATGCCCATCGATGATCCTTTTTTAGTAATTGCTCCAGCGATTGCCCCAATGACCCCGCCGACAATTAATGCCCAAATAAAGCCCATGATTGTTTCCTCCCTTTAACTGTTTATTCTACACGTGGTTCCATATTTTCTTTGACTTGTTCTGTTCCTTTATTCACAGCTTTTTTTGCTTTTTCTGTTTGTTCAGAAGCAAATTCACCGGTACTTTTGGCAGCGCCTGTGACTTTATCTTGAACCGTTTCGCTATCTTCTTCGTATTCTTCTTTTGATTTGATATCAACTACGTTAACATTCACTTCAATCACATCTAAGTGGGTCATTTTTTTCACTTCACAACTGATTAATTCTTTCATTTTTTCGTAAATGTCTTGAATATCTTTGCCGTATTCTACCACGATATCCATATCAACAGCGACTTGTTTTTTACCAACTTCGGTATCAATACCCGCTGTGACGTTATCTGTGTTTACTAATTTTTCAGCAATATTTGAGAAAAAGCCGCCATCGACTGTTAATAGACCATCGACATTTTCTAAGGCTAAACCGATAATTTTTTGAACGACTTTATCTTCAAATGTTAATTCACCTTTGATTGCATGATCTTCTGGTGTGTGTGGTCCGTTTCCTGCTGGTTTTGGTACATTATTGAATTTTTCGTTACTCATGGTTCATTCCTCCTAGTTTCTTCTATTATTGCTTTA
The DNA here is from genome assembly GCF_050548325.1 of Enterococcus sp. AZ035. Taxonomy (NCBI): domain Bacteria; kingdom Bacillati; phylum Bacillota; class Bacilli; order Lactobacillales; family Enterococcaceae; genus Enterococcus; species Enterococcus sp. AZ035. Next base: position 78,836 of record NZ_CP172958.1, on the reverse strand, counting down.
TTTTTAATAAAATAATAACCAATTATTGAACACGAGGTGCCGTGTTTTCTTTGACTTTTGTCTTGCCTTTAGTTACCGCATGTTTGGCTTTGTTGGTTTGTTTTGACATAAAACTACCTGTCGCTTCAGCGGCGTTGCCAAGTTTATCTTGGACCGTTTCACTTTCTTCTTGGTACTCTGCTTGTGTTTTGATATCTACTACGTTGACATTGACTTCGATTACTTCCAAGTGAGTCATTTGTTGGACTTCGCGAGTAATAACCTCTTTCATTTGATCATAAATGGTCTCGATATCTTTCCCGTATTCGGCTACAATGTCCATATCCACTGCGACTTGTTTTTTGCCGACCTCGGTGTGAATGCCTGTTGTAACATCTTCACTGTTAATCATTTTATCTCGTAAATTCGAGAAAAAACCACCGTCCACAGTTAACAAACCGTCGACTTCTTCCAAAGCAATGCCAATAATTTTTTGGATTACTTTATCCTCAAACGTCAACTCACCTTTAACAATCGATACATTTGCATTTTCCATAGCCAAAACCTCCTATTTATGATGAAAATAATTTTTGACAATGCCTGTCTGTTCCAAATACAAACCTAGCCAAATACCTAGTCCTGTCAGGAGTACCACTAACAATGTTTTAAAGAAGCCGATTGACAGAAACAAGATTGCAAAAACCAAGCCGACTAGGCCACCAATTAACGGAACGGCATATTGTTTTATCCATTCAACCATTGTACATCCCTCCTACTCCACACGTGCTTGTGTTTGCTGTTGTTGTGGTCGTTTCATTGATTGAATATCTTCAAAATGAACATCAATCGTAATCTTGTGACCAGTTCCCACCAAACGAGCAAGCCGTTCTTCCATTGTTTTTGACCAAGCTTCTGTTTGCCCAATTAAATCTGCCGTTCGTTTCAGTGTGCCTTTAACATTGACCTTAATGCGCCGTTTTGTCGCCTTTACACGAATGGTTGGTGCTTCCAGAAAGTCACTGTCTTGCAAGCTAGAGCGTACAAATCCTTCGATGGCTTTACGGTGTAACACTAACTTTCCTTGCTCTTCTTTTAATTCAAACGTGCCTTTTCTTCTTGGGAATAAAAGAATGAATAAAAAGAGAAAGAGCATAATTCCTAGTAAAACCAGCGCTACCCAAAAGATTGCTTGACGTGCGTACTCGTTGTCTTGCAAGAACCATTGGACATTATCTGGTGGTTGCCAAGCTGTATCGGCTGACCAAGTGGTGATGGCCACCGCGCCAAATAATGCCATTAAAATCAGTGAACCTAGAAGCAAAAGTATTTTAACAACTTTATTCACGGAACATCCCTCCTAAAGATTAATTGCTTCTCCACCAGTTACGCCATAAACTTGAGCCGTAACATAACTTGCATCATTGGACGCCAAGAAAACATAAACAGGGGCTAATTCAGCAGGCTGACCCGCACGTTCCAGTAAAGAATGTTGCCCAAATTCTGGCAACTCTTCAATTGGTTGTCCATGATCTAACTGTAACGGTGTCCAGATTGGTCCTGGAGCCACGCCATTTACCCGAATGCCTTTTGGTGCCAGTTGTTTTGCTAAACCAACGGTAAAGTTGGCAATTGATGCCTTCGTTGCTGCATAATCCAACAAATGCTCACTGGGATTAAAGGCTTGGACGGAAGTCGTTGTCACAATACTACTTCCGGCAGGCAAGTGAGGCACTGCTGCTTTGACAATGCCAAACATCGCAATAATATTGACATGGAAAGTGTCTATCACTTGTTCCATTGGTAATTCTTCAATAGCGGCACAGGAAATTTGTTGGGCTGCATTTAAAACGAGGGTATCCAAGCCGCCTAATGCTTCATGAGCTTGTGCAACCAATTCTTCAGGTGCCTGTTTATCTCTTAAATCTGCTGGCAAAAGAACGACTTTTCGGCCAGCTTCTCGTATATAGTGCGCCACTTCTTCGGCGTCTTTTTCTTCACCTGGGAAAAAATGTAAGGCGATATCTGCGCCTTCACGAGCAAAAGCAATCGCCGCAGCTCGTCCAATCCCAGAATCACCGCCTGTAATTAATACCCGACGATTTTCTAATTTGTGATTTCCGACATAGCTGTCTTCCCCACAATCTGGTTTAGGGACCATTTTGTCCTGTAATGCGGGAGTTTCTTGATCTTGTTGCGGAAATCCATCACTATAAAATAACTTTCTTGGGTCTTTTAAGTTTGGTTCTGTCATTAAATCTCCTCCCTTTCTACTATTACCTTAATACAATTTTTTCTTTTTGAAAAATATTTGAGCACATAAAATAAAAAAATATTTTTAATACTCATTAAGCGAAATTTTTGGCAAAATTATCTAAAAGCTGATTTTATTTTTCAAAATAGCGTTTAATTGACCTTTTTTATCAACATTTGTTATTGACATATGATGTCCAATTCGCTTAAATAAGAAAGAAGCCCAACAGGCAAAAACAAAAATATTTAGAGATAATTGAGGAGTTACCGCCAATGAGAAATGTTTTACAAGACTACTTAGATGAACATTCCTTTCGAGTCGTTGTAAAAAAGAAGAAAAATTATTTAACTTATGAAGGACTGCAAGATCGTTATGCCTATATTTTAAAAAGTGGCATCATCAAAACTAGCGTTATCTCCAAAGACGGTCGTGAATTTAATTTACGTTATATCAACAATTTGGAAATTGTTTCATTGCTACGTGATGAATATTCAGAATTTATTGATGCACCTTTTAATATTCGCATCGAATCTCCACAAGCAGAACTTTACCAAATCGACCGTGTTCAATTTTGGCGGGATATCAATAATAGTAAAGACTTGCAAATGTATGTCAAAGAATACTATCGGGACCGTTTAATGCATTCCATGAAAAAGATGCAGCAAATGTTGATGAATGGCAAATTTGGGGCCGTTTGTACACAAATCTATGAAATGTACGATTCATTTGGCGTAGAAACAGAGGAAGGTATTTTAATCGATTTCGTGGTGACCAATGAAGAAATTGCGCATTTTTGTGGGATAACTTCTGCTAGTAGCGTTAACCGGATGATGCAGCAACTAAAAGAGTTAGGGGCAATTGAACTACGTAACCGCAAAATTTTGATTAAAGATTTAGATATGATTAGAGATAACATTATTGTTTAACATCAGCACCCCCCGCAAGTTTGACCTTGCGGGGGGTGCTTTTTATTTTTCAGTGACAATATTCACAGGAAATTGTCCATAATCTAAATTAAATGTCCGACCAGCCGTCAGCTGAAGCATTTCTTTTTTCATGCCTTCCGCCAAACGTGCATCCCCAAAACTTTCAATCATATCAATAACGGCGATTACTTCTTTATAATATCTCATTTTGCCAGTGTACAGATAATACGTAAGATTTTTTAAGTAACGTAAGTTAAAATGAATATAGTAGATTTCAGCAGGAATCGTGGTAACACTCATTAGCGCTAAATATTCCCGGGCTTTCGCATAATTTTTCTTATAAAGTTGCGCTGTAATGATATTTAGGTAAAAACCATAGGCGACATTTAATGTTTGGGTATCACGTAATTCAGCATCTTTGACAGGAAACATCTGCTCAAGAATCTGAAGGACTTCGTTTTCAGAAAATAACGCCCCTGTATTAGTCACCATTTGATAATCGTAATATGTATAGTAGCTTTTGCTAGAGATAAGTGCGAGAATTGCCATTCGATCGGTTTCATCAAATTCTGGAATTTCCTCCCAATCATTACTGAAAGTTAGCTTAATATCTGTATAAATAGACATCTCTACTGCGTTTTTGTGGGGATTGCGCTCTAATTGATAAAAGTAATGAATCAGGTTCTTTTTTTCACTTGTATTGTTCAACCCCATTTGACAACATTCAATTTGATGCATAATTTTAGATGAAGCCGTACTTCTTGTTTCAGAGACCATATGAAAAAATTCATTAAAGGTAATCCCCAGTGACTGTAATGCTGTCATTAAATCCTCGTAACTTAGCTTGGCTTCACCAATTTCGATTCTTCGATAGGTTTGTTTCCCTTTTTTTGGTAAAACATCTTTCTGAGCAATTTTTTTCTTTTTTCTAAAATACTTTAATGCCTCTAACACATCCATAATATGCTCCTTTCTATTAATAAGTTAATATTAAGTATTATTTTTTTATTAACTAAAATATAACATTTTATAAAAAATTATTTTTACGAACTTTAATATTACCAAATAATCAAATAATATATTTGTTTGAATTATTTTTTTGCACATTATAATTGTTAGACGTCAACAAATTAAAAAAAACTTTTCTAATTCGTTCTTGAAGAAACTAAGATATCTGTCTTATAATGAAATTCAACATAACTTAGAGCAGGAGGTGTCGCAATGTTTGGTTTCAATATTAGTTTATTTCTTATTACTCGGTTCCGTTAAACCCACTCTTCACTAACCATTGTACAATCAATTCCATTTAATATCTATTTCATTTTTATTAAATAACATTTTTAATAAAAGTACATATCGTTTATTTTTAGATATTTTATTTAATTATTTGAAATATATTTATTTAAACAAATAAATTACATTTAATTAAATCAGAGGGAAACAGATTGTAGCAAGTGAAGAAAAAAATAGCTCTTGAGAGATATTTTCTCAAGAGCTGTTTTTCTATTTTATTTCAAAAGCGGTTTGCGTTGTGGGATTATTACTTAATAAGGTGTTTTTATACAGTAAATAGTATGCTGCCGCTGACCAACTAAAGTTTTTCGTACTTAGGCCCTTCCCTGTTAGTGGATCATAATTTTCATGAATAGGTCCTTCTCCCATCAATCCTTCGGCATGTAAGAAGAGTTTTTGTGTCATTTCTTTTGCTTCTTTTGTATAGTCATAGTTTTGAAGAGCTTCTACACCAAACAAGGCTTGATCAAGCCAAACTGGTCCCCGCCAATATTTCGTTGCAGCAAATTTTTCATTGTCTTTGGATGCCGTTGGGAATGGCATAAAGGTATTGAACATTTCTTGATTCATCATGTTTTTCTTAACTGCCGCCGCCTGTTCTTTGGTCGCTACTTTTGCCCAGAGCGGCAACCAGCCTTCTGTTCCTTTGCCACGATTGACTAACAATTTTGTTTTCGAGCCGTCTTCATTTATTTGTAAGTCATAGAAGAAGCCTGTTTTTTCATCAAACATATTTTCTTGAATATATTTTTTTAGTTTCTTCGCTTCTTTTTGATAGTTCTTATAGTCCTCTTTTTTGCCTAGTTCTTCTGCTATCGAAGCTAAATAGCCCTTTTCAGCGTAGAGATACGCATTCAAATCCACTGATTCTTGATTAATCGAATACCCCACTACTTTTCCTTTATTTTTGTTTTCAAAAACTTTAACTCCCACGTCGCCTTTGCCCACACCTTCTTTGTCAAACCGTGTAGCGTTATCCATGCCACTTTCCCACGCGGCTGCTTCAATAACAGCATCATCATCCACTTTAGGTTGGCCATTTTTATCTTTAATGATTTGATCCTTGTCGTCTTTTTGCCAGTGAGCATCACTGACCATGCTTCCATATTCTGCTATCCCATTTTTATTGTGGTCTCTGTTGGTATACCACCAATTATGATAAACCACAAGTTTGGGATACATTTCTTTTAAAAATTCCTTATCTTTGGTTTCTTGATAAATATGCCAAACTGCCCATGCAGCCAATGGTGGTTTAGAATTTCGTTCATTCCAGTTGCCACCTTCACCACCACGCGCACTGTCTTGATTGTAAAAGACAGCATCAATGATCGCTCCTGCATCTTGTGGACGTACGGTATCATCTTTTTGAATTTGATAATCAAACAAGGCCCGCATATTATTTTTAGCTAACTCGGGATTAAAATCAGCCGTTGCTACATCCGCTTTCCACGAATCCCAAGCCCACATACCAATAAACCATTTATAAGACATGGACGGAACAATCCCGTCATGCTTAAAGGCACCTGCCGCGCTTCGCCAATTGGTATTAATCGTTTCAATCGATTTGACTAGCGCATTTTGATATTCAGGAAATTCTGCTGTTTTCTTTTGATCAAACGTTTTATCTAGATATCCTTGCCATCTTTGCTTGTTCTCTTTGAAATAGCGCGCCGCATTTTTGGTATATTCGGGTGCTTGTTGTTGTTCCTTTGCCTCTTCTTCTTTTGTAAAAGTATAGCTTTCTGTCGTATAGGTGTTGTACGTTTGTTTAGGCTTCAATTCAATTGGTTCAGCGGTTGCTGTATAATTCCGATTATCAATTTTTGTTGAAACTTTATCCGCATGATGAATCGTATATTTTGTGTCTTTCGTAGCAAAATAATTCCACGTTTCTCTGACTTCACCAAAATTCACTTGAATGTCATTGTCTTTAGCAGTTAAACGAGTGCCAATATCTAAGGTTTCCGTTCCCTCTTGAATTTTGTCAAAGACCGCACCTGTCCAGCTTGCTTCAAGTGACAAGGGCTCTTCACCAGTGTTTTCAAGTGTCGTTTGGATAAGCGCCGTTCGATTGCTGACAAAAATTAAAGCTAAATGAATCGTTAGATCGTCTAATTCATAGGTTTGCTCTAGGCGCCCAGGATAATAAGACAGGTCCATGCGGTTGCTTTGGCTTAAATCATAGGTTTCTCCCGTTTTTTTATTTTTGACCGTTAATTTGTTTAAACTTGCCGCCAAGTTTACTGGATATTCTTCCGCAATAATCAATGGCCCCGCAAAACCACCCAGTAGCTCTTTATTGCTTTTTTCAGGTAAATAGTAGCCATGCCATGCACCTAAATCAGAAAAATTATTAAAATAATTGGTATCGTATACGCCATTCGTCCGTTCGGTTGGTGATGCACTCACATCTAAAACATTTGCAAATTCATCAACTTTTGTTTTTTCAACACTTGCTTGCACTTCCCCGCTTAACGGAAAACAGCTGACTACGGTGATTCCTAACGCTAACCAAGTAGACACCCGTTTCTTTTTTGATAAACCCTTCATAAAACCCCTCCTATAAAATGATAGCGCTTTATACACTGATTTATTATCAGCAAGGACTATGCCAAATGGAGTGTATCCCTTTTTATTATTGAAAGATTCAACTTTCTCTAGAAAAAAAGCGACCGTATCGAAGTGTATTGATCAAAAAATAACGAGTGTATCGATAGTGTATTTAGTTTATGCTTGATTCTGTTTTATTTTCGTAGCTTCCACAAATTTTTCAGTAATTTTTTGCGGTCGTGTAATAACAGATCCCACCACCACGCTATAAGCACCTAGCTCCAGAACACGTTGGACTTTTGCTGGCGTATCAATCATTCCTTCTGCAATAATTGGTGTAGTAAAATGCTTCTTTGCTTCTCTTAACAGTTCAAAATCATTTTGTTCAATCCGCTGATTTTCACTTTGCAGCGTATAGCCGACTAACGTTGTACCAATATAATCAAAACCTAACTCCGCTGCTTCAATCATCTCTTCCAGCGTGGAACAATCCGCCATCCATTCTTGGTTAGGATACTTTTCTTTTATTTTTTTGAAAAATGTGGCTAACGTTTCGCCATTTGGTCGTTTCGAATGGGTTGCATCGAGAGCGATAATTTCTGGCTGAACAGCCATTAATTCATCTACCTCACGCATAGTTGCGGTAATATATATTTCTGCGTCAGGATAATCTCGTTTAATAATCCCAATGATTGGTAAATCAACCTCTTTCCGGATTGCTCGAATGTCTACCACAGAATTTGCTCGAATACCTTTAGCCCCTCCTTGTTTAGCGGCCAAAGCCATCTTGGACATGATAAAAGAACTATGCAACGGTTCGTCTGCCAACGCTTGGCAAGAAACAATTAATGCCCCTTTGATTTCTTTATTCAACATTGATCCCTCCAATTTAAAAGCGATTACAAACACAGTATACCTACAACAGCTGAAATATGCCACTCTTCTAAATAAGAACAAACGTTTCACGTGAAACAAAAGAAAGCAAGCGGTTAAGGCTTGCTTTCTTTTGACTTATTTTTAATTTTTACGACCCTCTAAATAATCATACCCAAAATGTGCATACGCAAATGGCGTTGCAATTCGTCCTCGCGGTGTTCGTTTAATGAAACCTTTTTGAATAAGATAGGGTTCATACATATCTTCCACCGTTTCGGTTTCTTCACCGATGTTTACAGACAAGGTACTTAAACCAACTGGACCGCCGCCGTATAAATCAATCATTGTTTTCAACAATTTTTGATCGACATAATCCAAGCCTTGATGGTCCACTTGCAGTAAGGTTAACGCTTTGTCTGCAATCGCTCGGTCGATTTTGCCATCTGATTGGACTTGGGCAAAATCACGGACACGTTTTAACAAACGATTAGCAATTCGGGGAGTTCCTCTTGAGCGGCGCGCAATTTCAAAGGCACCTTCCTCAAAAATCTCCGTTTGAAAAATATCCGCGGAACGAAGAACGATTTCTTTTAAATCCTGCTCTTGATAATACTCCATGTGAGAAATAATCCCAAAACGATCTCGTAATGGCGCTGAAAGCATCCCTGCCCGTGTGGTAGCGCCCACTAAAGTAAAAGGCGGTAACGGAAAATGAACGGGATGTGCCGTGGTTCCTTGACCGACCATGATATCAATGTAAAAATCTTCCATTGCGGAATACAGCATTTCTTCCACAACTCGCGGCAAACGATGAATTTCATCGATAAATAACACATCGCCAGGCTCTAATTCGTTCAAAATAGCGACTAAATCTCCCGCCCGTTCGATGGCTGGTCCACTTGTGGTACGAATGTTCACATTCATTTCATTGGCGATGACCATCGCCATTGTCGTTTTCCCTAAACCTGGCGGACCATAAAGAAGGGTATGATCCAACGCTTCATTCCGATTTTTCGCCGCTTCAATATAAATCGTTAGTTCTTGTTTTACTTTATCTTGACCAATATATTGTGCTAAAAATTGTGGACGTAACGATTTTTCAATTGAAGCTTCTGCTTCTTGACTTGCAGCTGAAAGCAACCGTTCTTCTTCTGTCATCGTTATTCCTCCTTAGCGTTTCATCATGAATTTTAACGCATTGCTCAAATAAACATCTGTCGTTGTCTCACCTAACGCTTCCAATTGCTTAGTGATACGCTTAATCTCTCGGTCACTGTAGCCTAGGGCACTTAATGCTTCTAACGCTTCTGCCAATGCTTGATTGCTTGTTGTCACCGCTTCGGTTGCGGTCATGGCCGCAACCGCTGCTTCGGAAGACTCTAATTCGCCTAATTTTCCTTTTAAATCTAAAATCATTTGTTGGGCTGTTTTCTTGCCAACACCTGGGAACTTCGTTAAATATGTAACATCTTCCCCTTCAATTGCATTGATTAAACCACCATGATCAGCCACAGAAGCCATGATAGCTAAGCCACTTTTAGGTCCAATTCCAGAGACACTGATTAATTTTAAGAACAATTGTTTTTCTTCTAAACTGCCAAAACCAAATAAAAGTTGTGCATCTTCCCGCACGACTTGGTGAAGATATAGTTTAATATCCGTATCCATTTTTCCTGAATAGCGATACGGGTTATCGACTGAAATCTGATAGCCAATGCCATTTGTTTCAACGACAATATAGTATGGGCTAACAAACGTTACTTTTCCAATAATATATTCGTACATGTTGTCACCTTTCCAATTGCTGATTGCGTACATATGTTCCATTTTACTTGATTCATTTATTTTAAGCGATATCTTCATCGTTTGCAAATATTCCTATGAGCAATCTATACTAATAGCCTGAAAACACTCTTTATAAAACAGCTTTCTATTGATGAAGCAAACAATAATTAATAACTAACAGAAGACAGATTAACACGCTCTCCCTAGTAGAGACAATAATTTTATGTACAACTCAATCTAATAATTCTATCTAGAAAGCTGTAAAAATTTAGGATTGATATTACTTTCAGACAAAACTAAATCATAATCTTCTGGGTAAACTTTTAAGTGCTGATCTAACGCAACAGATACCCCTGCTTGTAACCTTGCTAAAGCTACTTTATTATCCATCCATGTCAATGCATGAAATAGGGTACCTAAACAGGATATTCCTTTGCCTTTTCTATACTCTGCCTGAGTAATATTTGCTCGGGGATGAAAATTTTCACTATATCTAATAACTGCTTTAGCCGACCGATAGTTATACATTCGTCCACCATGTGCAGCTCTATTCCTATAACTATGACATAAAAAGATAATGTCAGTAAACATATTGGTAATCCCTTCATCCACGATTTCTTTAGGTATTCCTAGAATCATCGCTATAACTTCTTTTTTATTTTCACTTTTTTGTAATTTATAAAAATTAGCCAGGTTTCCAAATGTTGTTCCTTTTAACATAATCCAAGGTGGAACGTTTCCATGATAACCACGATAGTGTTTCATGGGTTCTATATCATCGTAGATAATCTTTTTAAACTTTGTAATTAGCTGATCAACTTTATATCCTTGTCCGTTTTTGTTTTTCTTTCCACTTTGATAATGACGTCTATTCAAATAGTTTATTTGTTGTTCACCTATATTTTTACTGACAACGTAAGAAATAGCTGCTCTTACATACATCTCAACATCACATGTCGCATCAATTACAGATGAAGTTATTGTTTTGTCCATCATAAATAAAGAAAAAATATGATCAGATGTACTGTTTTCTATAAAACATTCTTCTTGATGGTCAGTTATTTTTTGCTTTTTTTCCAAAAGGAAGTCTTTATAGCCATTGATAATCTCATAATAGCCATAAAAAGATAATTTCTTTTTTGCATTTTCTTTATCCGAGAAAACCAATCCTCGAGCTTCCAAAATAGCTAATTGTTCATCTAACGTTTTAAAAGGCTTCATATACTGTTCTCCTATTAATTAGCACAAGAACGTCTATTAGAAAAACTAATAGACGTTCTTGGTTAGCCGCACAGCAGCTCTTCTTTAAGGTTATCTCTATGCTATCATTTGTTTTGTAGCTAGTCAATAGCCCAATTTTCTAAAGAAAATGCTTTTTATACTAAAAAATACAATACGTTGTATAAAAACAGAAAAAATATTAAATATATTTCTATACATTGTCCAAAAAATCAAAATGCACACAGCCATAGCGGAGAATTTTTTATCATCGACCTTGGCTACATCTATTTGTTACTTTTCGCTCACTAGGGAATTAAAAAGTGCGTACTGTTTTTTTTGACATGCTTGCGTAATAATAGCGGTAGCTTCAAAAAAATAACCAAAAAGGAGACTACATACATGAAATTAAGTATCTTAGATCAATTAACGGTTCCTAAAAATCAATCAGCAAGCGACACATTACAAGAAGCCAAAGAGCTCGCTCAATTAGCGGAAAAACTTGGTTACACAAGAATTTGGTATGCCGAACATCACGGCTCAGACGCCTTTGCCAGTGCAACGCCAGAAATTTTAGTTGCACATATTGCTAGTGCCACCGAAAAAATTCGTGTTGGCGCGGGTGGCATCATGACCATGCATTATGCGCCATTTAAAGTCGCAGAAACGTTTAAAACGTTAGCAGCTTTATATCCTGATCGAATCGATTTAGGCATGGGCCGCTCGCCTGGTGGCAGCCCTTTAACTACGTTGGCGTTAAATAATGGTCAGCCACCACAGCTAGACCAATTTGATAAATTACCTGAAATTTTACTCTTTTTAAGAGAGGAATTTCCTGAAGATCATTTATATTCTAAAATTTCAGCTGTTCCGCGGGAAGTTCTATTACCACAACCTTGGTTACTAGGTGCTAGCAAAGAAAGCGCACGTTCAGCTGGTGAATATGGCATTAATTTTTCCTTTGCGCAGTTTATTCATGGACATTTGCCCAAAGAAGTATTGTCCGCATATTACAAGCATTTCCGACCAGTAACTGAACAACAAGAGCCGCAAGTGAGCGCTGCGTATTTCACTTTTGCCGCCGACACGAAAGAAGAAGCAGAATACCATGCGGCTAGTTTCGAGCATTATATCTTTGCCACCGAACATGGGCTTCCAAATAAATTTTTATCGCCAGAAGAAGCACTAGCTTTCCCTTACAGTGAAATGGACAAACTGGTTTTAGAACAAAATAAACAACGCTTTGTCATTGGCAGTAGCCAAGAAGTTGCGGAGTTTTTCCACCAACAAGAAGAGCTAGGGTTGACAGAAGCAATGCTAATCACCCCAGGTTATGACAAACAAACGCGCTTTCAATCATTTGAACGCCTAGCAAAAGAATTATTATAGAAAGGAAATGAGAAATGTTAGAGGTTTTAAAAAGAATTAATACGCTTGCACAAAAAGAGCGTGAACAAGGCTTAACATCTGAAGAACAAGCTCTTCGTGTCGATTTGCGACAAGAATATTTGCGGACCATTCGTGAACAATTCAATAAAACATTAATGGGCGTCACTATTTATGATCCTACTGGTGAAGATGTGACCCCAGAAAAATTAAAAGAAGAACAGCAGAAATATTTTGATTAAAAGAGACACAGAACAGTCGATTTGACTATTCTGTGTCTCTTTTTAACTACTCTTCTGTCACATATGTCCACTTATAATCATATTGTGCGCCAGCACCATGGGCAACGACGCCTTTCACTTCTTTACTGCGTAGATGGGCAGTCGCCTTTTGATAAAGTGGGGCTAAAGCGGTCTCTTCACCAATCAATAACTTCTCAGCCTTAACCATGTCTTCCCAACGTTTTTCAGGATCTGAAGCATCTCTTGTAGCTGAAGCCTCAATCAACTCATCGTAGGCTTTACTTGAAAAACGCCCGCGATTATAGTTATTACCAGTAACAAAAAGGTCTAAGAAACTACTTGGATCTGCGTAATCCGCAGCCCAACCACCTAAGATTGTCTCAAAATCGCCGCGACTACCTCGATCAATTCGAACTGAAAACGGCACTGGGCTCACTGTTACATCAATGCCCTCTAAAGTATCCTTTAACGTACCTTGAATATATTCCGCTAACTTTTTCGTAGAATCGACATCATCGGCAACAATATCCATTTTGAGTGTTGTTATGCCCAATTCTTTCTTCGCTTTTGCCCAATATTCTTTTGCTTTTTCTGGGCTATATTCAACAATTTTTTTATTTTCATCAGCAAAATCTTTGTCATCTGTCGGCGAATACGACATCCCTTCTGGAATTAAGCCAGTAGCGACTACTGAGCCGTCGCCTAAAATTTTATCTACTAATGCGTTGCGATCAATCGCTGCTGAAATTGCTTTGCGTAAATTCACATTATTATACGGTGAATTTTTATCTCGCTGATTAAATTCCAAATAGCTGGTTCGTGCTTCTTTTTCGATAACCAATTCTGGATCCTTCGCCATTTGCTGGGCCAATTCGCCGCTTAAAATAACATCGTCTGCCTGGCCATCTTGGAATAAGTTCAAGGCAGTTGGCGCCTCCTTGACAACATCAAAATTGATTTTATCTAATTTGACATTGTCTTTATCCCAATAGTTTTCATTTTTTTCCAAAGTCCAATTGGTATCTGAGCCAGCCCCTTCAAAGTTAGCTAAGACAAACGGACCATTATAGACTGCTTTTTCACTGGAAGCAGCGTAATCTTTGCCATATTTCTCTACGGTTGCTTGATGTTGCGGGAAAAATAGTGGAAAGGCCAGTAAATAATCAAAATATGGTGTTGGTTTTGCCAGTTTAATTTCTAGCTCGTAATCTCCGTTTGCTTTAATGCCTAATTCAGAAACTGGTTTCTTACCAGCTACAATGTCTGCACCGTTTTCAATCATTTCTAGAAAATAAGCATACTCAGCGCCAGTCTGAGGATCTGCTGTACGTTGCCAACTAAAAACATAATCGGCAGCTGTGACAGGATCACCATTGGACCATTTTGCTTCTTCTCTTAGTTTCACTGTGTACGTCAGACCATCATCACTGACTTGCACTTTTTCTTTAGCTCCTGCTGGTTGCGGCTTGCTTTTATCATCTAAACGATAAATTCCTTCATACGCATTATTCAGTGCCGTAAAACTAATTGTATCTGTTCCTAAAGATAAATCTGCAGAAGGCATTTCTTGTTGAACCACTACTTTAAATTCTTGTTTAGCGGCAGTTTTCTCTGATCCGCCCTTTGCTTTTTCGGCGCCAGCTCCCCCATCGCCACCACAAGCAGCTAAAACTAACAGCGTTGTTAAACTTAACCCGATAAGTCCTTTTATACGTTTACTTTTCATGCCTTTCTCCCTTCACAGAAAAAACTCTTCATTTTTTAATTTTTAGAATATTCTTATAATACTAAAATTAAAAACAAATGGCAAGCGTTAAAATAAAAAAAGAACCAATCCCGAAGGACGGTTCTTAAAAAATGACTAACTAGCTTTGTTACGTCGTTTATAAATATACCAGCCAGAAGAAGAAAGTCCAACGAACAGTAAACCATATAACGCAAGCGTTTCTGTTTCTGTACCCGTTTTAGGTAAAAAGCCGCCATACTTTTTCTTCTCTGTTACGGATGGATTGCTCTGTCTTGCTCCCGCTTGGTTTTGTTTATTGGTTGCTACTGGTGTTTCTGGTGTTGGATCTGGTGTTGGCGTCTCTCCTCCACCGATTAACTCTTTGTAAGCTTCTTCCGAAATAGAAACAATTCGTTCGCCTGGGAATGGTTCTTTATATTGTGCTAAATCAATCGTCGTTGCTGCACGATACAACCGCAAGCTGGTTGCACTTTTCAAGTATTCAATTAAGACAGCATCTAGTGAAATCCCTTCTTCTCGTTCACCACCTAGCATATCGTAACCATCACCACCAGCAGCTAAGAAATCATTGGTAGCCATCCGGTATTGTTTCTTCTCATCCAATGGTTCAAACTTTTGCGTTTGCCGATTTTTAATTTCTATTCCTAATACGCGACTACCGACAATCGTTTGTCCTGTTTCATTGCCTTCGTCACTAGCCAAGCGAGTACCTGGTTTTGTGGAATCATAGTGGATACGAATGGAGCTTGAAACATGTAGGAAACCACCATTTGCGCCAAGTTTTGGTTGGCCAGCATCATCTAGTAAAATTGTGCCATTCTCATCTTTTTGTGGAATCGAACGAACAGACATTTCAAACATTTCTTTAACTTGAGCGCCGGTTACTTGAATTTGCGCAATGCTATTGCCAAAAGGTAACACAGCAATGACATCCCCAACTTTAATTGGCCCTTGTTTAATATCAGCGCGAATGCCGCCACCATTAGTTACTGCAAAATCAGCAGGTTGGCTAAACGCGTCTTGGCCATATGACATAATCGCATCACCAATCAAATTCCCTAAGTTGGTCTCTCGTGTGCGCACATTTTCTCGTTGTCCATCCAATGTGAATGGAATATAATCGACAATTACTTTTTCATTTTCAGCGTTAAAATTCGTTCGTGCTTCATCAACGATGGCTTTAACTGCCGGGTTTTCTGGCAATCCTAGCAACTCTTCTGCTGAAATCAATTTTGCTGTTTTCTTAGTTGGTTCACTCTCTGGTGCTGTGACGATCCCAACATTATTTAAATAATTACCTGTTTGAGCATAGATCACTTTGCCATAACGTTTGCCGCTTTCGACGGCTGTATGCGAATGTCCATCAATCACAGTGATATCTAACTCAGGATATGTTTGACTAAGGGTTTCTGCTAGCGTATCACCACGCCAGATATGCGGCGTCGTTTCATCTACGCCTAAATGCCCAGTAACCACGAAAGCTTGAATATCCGCGTACTTCTCTTTAATTTCATTAATCACCGCTTCTACTTCTGGAATCGGGTCTTTAAATGTCACCTTCTCTACGTTTTTCGGGTGTGTTTTCGTTGCTGTTTCTGGGGTCGTCACACCTACAATGGCAAACTTTTTCCCGGCTTTTTCTACGATTGTATACGGATCAAAAACCCGTCCACTGCCATCTTTGTAATACGTATTACTAGATAAAATCGGAAAATTCAGTTGGTCTTTATAACCTAGTGCAATCTCTAAACCAAAATCAAACTCGTGATTTCCCACCGCCATGGCATCATAACCAACTTCATTCATGGCTTTGGCCATATCCGCGCCTTTGGAGAAATTGGAGATTGGTAATCCTTGGAAAACATCCCCTGCATCCACCATCAAGGTTGGGTTTTCTTGGTCTTTAAAGGTTTTTAGACGCGCCATACCTAATTCGCCTTTCCCTGCTTCTAGTCGGCCATGAACGTCATTTGTGTGCATAATGGTATATGCATTATCTAAATCAAAGCCCGCATTACGGACATCTTGTTTCGTAATAGCGGCGGCGTTTGGTGTACGTCCATCAGGAGAAGTCGGAATTTGAAGAGTGCCGTCATTCACTAATTCGATTGCTTTGGTACGCCATTTTTCATCAAAATTTGTCCCAATAATTGACCAATTTCGTTCGATTTCTTGTTCTGGATCAAGCGTTCCTTTTTTCTTAATATAATCAACAATCATTCCTCGTAAGGTTTCTGGATCAGAATTTTCAATAGGTTCCCCTACTTGAATCCCTTGGCTAGCTAAACCGCCGTAACGATAATTATTCATGGCAATCGTATATTCTTTGGCAGGATCCAACGGTTGGCCGTCAATTTTCGCATCTACAATTCGTTCACCCACTGGTTTTGAAATGTCAATCTTGTAGTCCACTCCAGAAATCATGTCATAGTTATATACACGAATGTTTGGATTAAAACTAATGGTCAAATCATCTGGCTGTGTTTGGTTATAGTACGCCCCTTGTTTTTCTAAATACTTCAGTAAGTTTTCACCGTTAATGGGAACACTCACTAAGGTATTCGGGTATTTGTAGATATCAAAAATCGTGGCATAGGAAATCTTCCCCGCAGGTAATTTACTGTCGTATTTAAACAGCGCTGCCGCACTTAATTGTGCGCCTGTTACTTCTTTTTGAACGTTATTAATTAAAGAAATCATCGCTGTTGGTTGTAATTGCGCTTCGGGAATTCCTTTAATTTCTTGTTTTGGTAAAAAATCAGCTGTTGCTGTGCCGATCTCCTCCTGAATAAACGCTCGCGTTTGCTCATGGTATTCTTTTGTCGCTGCCTTAACTGCTTCATCTGCTGGAACATTCGTTGTTGGTACAATCGTTGCTGTACCTTCTTGCACTTCCCACTTATCGGCATTTTTAGCAACTGAAAGATCAATTTTGACAACTTCTGTCCCCGTATCTTTCGGTCCCCCTACCGGTACAGTTTTTCCATTCGGCGCTGCTCCTTGCTTGGTAAAAGAAAGGTGGTCATGACCTAGAATATACGCATCAATCCCCGCGACATTTTCAATTACTTGGTCGGCACTGGCAGCCGGATCACTATTTTGTTGTCCCGCATGAATCGAAGCAACAATAATGTCAGCCTGATCGTTAGTTTTCAACTCAGCAACTGCTTTTTCTGCTTCTTCTTTCAAAGGTAAAAAATTAAGCGAAGTAACACGAGGGCCATCCCACAAAGGAATGTGCGGGATTGTTAAGCCAATAATCCCAACTTTTAAATCTGGCTGCCCATCTTGATTAAAATCAAGTTCCTTCGTGGTAGTCCCTTCAACAAAACGACGACCATCTTCCTTATTGTAGGTATTCGCAGACAAGATTGGAAAAGTGGCTTCTTGTTGAATTTTTTGGATTAACGGTAAACCAAAATTAAACTCATGATTTCCCAAAACCATTGCATCATACTTCATCACATTCATGGCGGTAATCATTGGATGGGTCTTTTCATTCACTAAAGGCGCTTTATTATACAAGTCATCTGTTAAAATAGTGCCTTGAATATTGTCGCCATTATCAATTAAAACGGTGCCTGCTGGGTTTTGCGCCCGGACTTGGTTGACGACTGTACTTACTTGGGACAAACCAACTGGTAATTCTTTATCATCTTCATAAGACCAATTCCATAATTGACCATGAACATCTGACGTACCTAAAATTGTTATTTTTTGTGGTGTGCTCGTTTCTTCTTTTTCAGCGGTTGACGTTTCTAAATTCGTCGTCTCTGTTGGTGCCGTGGTTTCTTGTAACTGCTTGACACTGTCACTCGTAGCCTGATTTGGTGCTTCTTGTTTGATGTCTGTTGTTTCCTGTGTGATGATTGGTTCTTGTTTTCTACTTGAATCGGTGGTACTTGTTACTGCTTCTGAACTTTGTTGACTCGTTGTTTCTACTGCATATGCCGTACTAGTAACGCTTGGCGCTATCAACGCAACAGCCATTAAAAAATGCATGCCCCACTTCACTTTTTTAAAGCTCAACTTTTTCACAAATTTCCTCCTTGTGTTTCAACCCATTTGCAACAAACAATTGTCAAAGTAACAAACAACAAAAAGAGCCTTCCCCCATCACGCTGCTCTTCTTTTCCTATCATAATATATCCGTTAAATAAAAAACAGTAAATTCCGTTAAAATAAGATGTTTTTCCTGTAAATTGTTTTTATTTTTGGACAATATAGCGAATTTGTTTGTGAAAAAAATAGTCATTTTGACCAAAACACGAACTTTATAAAAAAGAAAGTCTTTTTATATTGGAAAAGCGGAACAAAAACTATTTTTTTGAAAAAAATAACTAAAAATACCGAATAAACAGCATTGGTCTAGCCCTTGAATGTCTCTAAACAAATACTAGCAGCAATTGGTCTAGTCTTTAAGGAGGAAAAAGAACGCTCTTTTGCTTAAGCAAAAGAGCGTTCTTTTTTATTTGAGGTTAATCCTTCATATAAGGTAACTTTTTAGCATAGCCTTCTTTATTCACTTGACGTGCCCGGGCAATCGCCAAATCTTCTGAAGGGACATCTTCTGTGATGGTTGAACCAGCAGCAGTCACCGCATGATCACCAATCGTGACTGGCGCAACAATGTTCGTTGCAGAGCCAATAAACGCGTGATCACCCACGACTGTTTGGTGTTTATTTTTGCCATCATAATTAACAAAAACAACGCCGCAACCGACATTAATATCTTTGCCTAATGTTGCATCACCAACGTATGTTAAATGGCCCACTTTTGTGCCTTCATCGATTGTTGCATTTTTTACTTCCACGAAGTTACCAATGTGTACGTTTGCCCCCACATCTGCTTTAGGACGTAAATGTGCATACGGACCTACATCGGCCCCCTCGTGAACCACACTTTCTTCAATCACAGACTGTTTAACAACCACTTGATTGCCGATGTGACTATCAACGATTTCTGAATGTGCGCCAATCAAGCAATCTTCGCCAATCACTGTTTTTCCTTTGATAGTGACTCCCGCTTCAATGACTGTGTCTGAACCAATTACCACGCCTTCATCAATATACGTTGTGTCTGGATCAATAAATGTAACACCATTTCGCATATGCATTTCATTTAAACGACGATGCATAATTTTATTAGCAGTGGATAAAGCGACACGATCATTTACACCCATTGCTTCGTCAAAGTCTGCCATTTGGTAAGCAGCGACAGCTTTGCCTTCTTTTTTCAAAATTTCAATGATATCTGTTAAATAGTATTCCCCTTGTGTGTTGTTTGTATCTGTTTTCGCTAACGCTTCAAACAATGATTCATTATCAAAACAGAAGGTTCCCGTATTAATTTCTTGAACACGTGCTTCTTCTTCACTGGCATCTTTTTGTTCCACGATTCGTTCAACAATGCCCACATGGTCACGAATAATTCGACCATAGCCTGTTGGGTCTTCCGCATGCGCTGTTAAAATAGTCGCACTTGCATTCTTACCTTGATGGTAATCGAATAAATTTTTCAAGGTTTCTGCAGTTAATAACGGCGTATCCCCTGTAATAACTAATGTTGTTCCTTGTTTACCACCTAATAACTCTTGTGCTTGCATGACTGCATGCCCAGTTCCCAATTGTTCAGCTTGTAAGGCATATTGACTACGTTCGCCTAAATGGCTTTTAATCATTTCCGCCCCATGTCCAACGATTGTCACGATTTCTGTTGGTTCTGTTTGTTCTACTTGATCTAAAATATGTTCGACCATTGGTTTACCAGCAACTGGATGCAATACTTTATAAAGTTTAGATTTCATGCGTGTTCCTTTACCAGCTGCTAAAATAATTGCGTATCTATTTTCCACGTTTGCCACCTCAAATTAACTAAATTGTTTGATTTTCTTCTAAATCATCCTCATTATACCTTTTCTAGTTTATCTTACTCTTTTGTCTTTTTCAACAAAATAAGGCATTTAAAAGGTAGACCAATTTATTTTCTCATCTTTTTTTAAAGGAATAAAACAGAAAAAAAGAACCTGAAAATGGAATGGACCATTTCCACGCTCTTTTTCAAATTATTTCTCTGTGAAATAGTTTCCTGGGACTACGCTAATCGTTTTTGTTTGTGTATCCACATCTTCCACGTACAATAGCGAAGTGTAGTCATCGATTGCACGACGGCCATTGAATTTTGACTCAGCAAAAACGGTAATGCCCACAAGTTCTGCTTCAAATTCTTCAATCATACTCTTCATACCATTGACGGTGCCGCCGCCTTTCATGAAGTCATCCACGACTAAAACTTTTGAGCCGCGTTTTAAGCTGCGTTTTGAAAGTTCCATTTTTTCGATACGTTCTGAAGACCCTGATACATAGTTCACGCTCACCGTTGAACCTTCAGTAATCTTAGAATCGCGACGAACAATCACAAACGGAACATTTAAGTAATAAGACACAGCTTGCGCAATTGGCACTCCTTTGGTCGCAACGGTCATTACCGCATCAATTTGTTTGCCTAAATATTTAGAAGCAATAATCCGGCCCACTTGTCTTAATAAATTCGGTTCCCCAAGTAAATCTGAAAGATAAACATAGCCCCCAGGTAATAAGCGATCTTGTTCTGACAAACGATCACATAAATCCATAATCAACTGCTCCGCTTCCTCATAAGGAATTTCAGGGATAAAGCGGACACCGCCTGCAGCGCCTGGAATCGTTTCTAAAATACCTGTTCCACGTTCTTTAAATGTTTTTTTAACAATTGCTAAATCTTCACTAATGGAAGACTTGGCAGATTGGTATCGGTCAGCAAAATATGTCAAAGAAACCAATGTATGGGGATGATCTAAAAGATATTGGGTCATATCGATTAATCGTTCACTTCTCCGAATTTTCAAATTCGTCACTCCTTTTCATTCTATCGTTCCTTATTATAAGGGGTTTAACCGAAAAATTCGAGGATTTTTTTCAAATAACTGAAAATAGTTCGCCATTTCTTTTAAAAAAAAGAAATAAAGGAGAAAAACTTTCGTTTTTCTCCTTAGTTTCTTTGCATTTTTTGTTTTCGTTGGACCATAACAACCACTCGGCGATAAATATTGACTAATAAGAATAAACCAATAAAAATTAGGGTAATACTTGCACTCGGTGGTGTTTCCAAATAATACGAGCTAGTCAACCCTGTTAGCATGCCAATCAAGCCCATAAACACACTGATAATAATCACCGTGTTGAAGCCTTTACCAATTCGCATACCTATCGCAGCTGGTAAGACCATAATTGCTGAAATTAACAAGGCTCCCGCGATCGGAATCATCACAGCAATCGCCACACCAGTAATTACATTAAAAAGCATCGACATCCAATGAATAGGTAGCCCATCAACATGAGCAGTATCTTCATCAAATGTTAAAACATACATTGGGCGTTTAAATAACATAAACAATAGAACTAAAACTACGAATAAAATTGCCAACATAACCACTTGATCCCATGTAATCGTGACGATGGAACCAAATAAATACGATTGAATACTAGCAGCTGAATTGCCTCCTGTTAAATTCATTAAAACTAACGCCAAAGCCAAACCGCCTGACATTAAAATAGCAATCGAAATTTCTGAATAGGTGCTATAAATCATTCGTAAATATTCTAGAATGATTGCAGCCACAATCACGACAATTAAGGTCATTAAATTAGGATTCCAATTAAAAAAGAAGCCTAGTGCCACACCGGCTAATGACACATGTGAAAGGGTATCTGCCATTAAAGATTGTCGGCGAATAACTAGAAAGACGCCGAGCATTGGGGCAATCACTGAGATAAACAGTGCTGCTAAAAAGGCCTTTTGCATAAATGCATAAGAAAGCATTTCTGCCATACGATTCACTCCTTACCGCTAAAATGAACACTACCATTGTAGCGACGTTTAAGCGAATTAATTTTTTAATTCCTGCTTATTTTTTAAATTTTTCCAACATTTCTTTAAGCCGTTCCTTGGCTTTCGTTATGATCGAGCCAGATAACGTTTTATTGGAAAATTTACGTATACGATTCTTCACTCATATGGAAGCAACGCCATTTCGAATCTTCTTTGCGGACAAGACGAATTTGACGATCCACATAGGTTTTGATATCTTCATGATCATGCGTAATCATCAAAATAGCTTTTCCATGTTCATGCGCACTGTGTTGCAACAATTGATAAAATTCGTTTCGCGATTGTTCATCCATACCTGTTGTTGGCTCATCTAAAATAAATAAATCTGGATCGGTCGCAAACACTCGTGCTAAACTAATTCGTTGCTTTTGCCCTCCAGAAAGCTCGCCAATTCGTTTGTGGCGCATTTCCCACATGTCCACTGATTTCAAAGCTTTTTCCACATGAAGATGATCTTTTTTCGTCAATGGTTTGAACCAACGATTTCTGGGAAAGCGACCTGAACGTACTAATTCAATGACGGTACTAGGAAAGCCCGCATTGAAAGAAGCGACTTGTTGTGGAATGTAGCCAATGCTGATTTTTTCACCAGCACTATTTTTTTTAGCGACCGTAATTTTGCCACTTGTTGGTTTTAATAACCCTAAGGTACTTTTGATCAGCGTTGACTTGGCAGCGCCATTTTCTCCTGTTAAAATAACGAATTCCCCTGGATCAACATAATAAGAAACATCTTCTAAAACAGGTTCATCATCATAATAGAAGGTTAAATTTTCGACTTCAATATAGTGCATAAGTTGGCTCCTTTCTGTTGCCAGATTAATGAATGCTTTTTTGTAAAGCGGCGAGGTTTTCTTTCATGACAGACACATAGTTCTCGCCTGCTTCTTGTTCTTTTTGAGTTAAACTCTCTAAAGGATTCAATACGGCTAATTCGACGCCTGTCTCGTCTGCCAATGTTTTGGCTACTTTTGTAGAAGCCGATGCTTCAAAATAGATCACAGAAACATTGTTTGTTTTAATATATTTTTTTAATTCGGCTAAACGACTTGGCGAAGGTTCTTGGTCTGGAGAAATCCCAGCAATCGGTTCTTGGGTCAAGCCATATTGTTTCGCCAAATAGCCAAATGCAGCATGTTGCGTCACAAAGGTCCGATTTTTAGCGCCTGCAAATGCAGCTTGGTATTCCTTATCTAACGCAGTCAATTTTTCCAAATAAGCAGCGGTATTTTTTTCAAATACGGCTTTTTTCTCAGGATATTTTTTGATAAGCGCATCCCGAATCGCTATCACTTCTTTTTGCGCTAACACGGGATCTAACCAGACATGCGGATCCAGTTCGTGAGAATGGTTATGGCCTTCATGACCTTCTTCGCCAGATTCTTCCTCTTCTGTTCCTTGCATCAATTGAATGGATTGACTGGCTTCCACGATTGAAACTTTTTTCGTATCCAAGTTTTCAATAACATTCGGAACCCAAGTTTCTAGCTCTTTACTATTATAAACAAAGACATCCGCATCAGTAATTTTCGCTAAGTCTTTTGCGCTTGGTTCATAATCGTGTGGTTCCGTTCCAGCTGGAATCAACAGCTCAACCTCTCCCTCATCACCAACGACTTGTTTTGCGAAGTCGTACATCGGATAAAAAGTAGTCATTACCGTGAGCTCTTTCTTCTCTTTTGGCGATTGTGTGGTTTGCCCACAGCTAGCTAAAAGAAAAGCACTGATTGCTAAAGTAACGCCGATTATCAAACGGCGGTAGATTTTCGTCATGTTCTGTCCTCTTTTCGATTTACCTATTATAAATCGTAATATTTACGATTTGCCAGGAATACTTTACCAAATGGATCACGGGACGTCAAGGAATAAATTTAAAAAAACAACAGAGCGTGGGACAAAAATCACTTTGGATTTTTGCTCCACGCTCTGTTGTTTTTATTTATTTCAATGTCCGAACCAAATAAACTTCTTCGCAAAAGCCCTTGAGTCCATTATAAATCCGTTGTGCTCGTGTTTTCTTTTCACATAAAGCAAAGACTGTCGGTCCACTGCCGCTCATCAACGCTGCATCAGCGCCGTACTTCAGCATGCGATCCTTGATTTGTTGCACGATTGGATGTCTGGCAATCGTGACACTTTCCAACGCATTGCCAACCGTTTGGGTCATCCCAGTATAATCACCATTTTCAATAGCTATTCTTAGTCCAGCAATATCTGGATGGTGCAATTCATCTACCGCTAAATCATTAAAAACGGTACTAGTAGATACACTAATTCTTGGTTTAACTAACACAATCCAACATTGAGGCATGGTCGGTAATGCTTCAATTTTCTCCCCACGTCCGTTTGCAAAGGCTGTTCCGCCCCTTAAACAATAAGGAACATCCATACCAATTTGGCTGCCAATTTCACAGAGTTCGTCCATCGTCAACCCCAGATTCCACAGTTTGTTCAAGCCTCGTAATGCTGCGGCACAGTCACTGCTCCCCCCTGCTAAACCAGCTGCCACGGGGATACGTTTTTCAATATATATTTTAATTCCTTTATGAATATTATAGGTACGCTTTAATAAGTCAACTGCTTGATAGACATGATTCCGTCGATCCACGGGTAAAAAAGAGCTGTCCGTTTCAATACGAATGATGTCTTCTTCTAGATTTTCAAAAGTTAAATGATCGGCTAAATCTACACTTGCAAAAATAGATTCAACTTCATGATAGCCATCCACACGTTTATGCAGAACATCTAACCCAAGATTAATTTTCGCAGGAGCTCGTTCGATTATTTCCATCGGTTCCCTGATTCACCTTCCTTAATCTTTTGTCTACCAACATTTTAATCTTTTAGATTCTATCATATGTCCATGAAGAAGTACACCGAAGATTGCTCTTTCTCTGACAACAGATGGGTGAAATTAAAAAGAGCTTAGGAACGAAGGGCTCTTCCTTCACTCCTAAGCGGACTTTCTAAATTATACGGCTTGACCGATGAATTCGATTTCAACGGTGCGTGTTAAAACATCTGAATAGCTATAAGATACACGTTCAAATGAGTTCTCGTCTGGATCCAAGTCAACAACAAAAACAGATGGATAAGTCTCCGTTAAGATTCCTTTACGTTCTGTTTGGCGCTTTCTTCCAGTCTGAGCAACTAACATAATTTCACTGCCGATACGGCCTTCCAAATCTTTCTTAATTGACGATAACGTTGTTGGCATTGCATTCACCTCGAGAAACATTATATCACTTTTTTTAAAAAATTTCAAGTTTATCATACTAGAAGTCTGTTTGCAACTACTTTTGCTCGACAAACCGGCTGTTTTGTCGAATTTTTATTCATTTTCTAATGTATATTTCATTTTTGCTTTGGCACGATCATAGGCACTTCGGACAGCTGAAAAAGTTCCCCCACGTACTTTAGCAATTTCTTCTAACGTGTAGCCTTTTAAGTATGCGTTTAAAATTTGTTGTTCCAACGAGGAAAGACGTGTCGGAAAAGCTGCCAATTTTTCTTGAATCATTAATTGACCTAATGGGTCGGTAGCCGCTGTCCCTAAATAGTCCACTAACTCTTCACCAGCGCTTTCTAATCGTTGTTCCAGAGAAATAGACAAGGTATCTGTTCGCCGCTTATAGGCGCATTGATGGCGAATTAAGCTATGTACGTGATTTTCAAAATTTCGTTTAAAAAACTTTCCTAATGATGCTTGTTTTTCTGAATCAAATCGTTCTAACGTCCGAAAGAAGACAATTCGCCCTTCTTGAAGCCAGTCCTCAGTATCATAATCTTTTAAATAGTATTTTTTCATGCACTTATAAATCACTGGCTGATATTGCCCATATAAGGCTTGAAATTGTTCTTGGTCTCCTGCTAATGCTTGTTGAATCTGTTCTAACATAAAAAGCCCTCCTTTTCGATAAACGTATCGAATGATTTAGGAGAGCATAGCATGTTAGAAATTTATGACTTAAGCGAACATTTGTTTAATCTTTTTTTTGAGACAATTCTTCTAGCTTCTCAGAAAGTTTTGATAACTGCTCCACGTTCCATGGAGAATTTCGACGAAATTGCTGGAAATGGATATCCGTTGCATGAATGGCAATCGTCTTTTCTGTTTTCTGGACAGCTTTGTAAAGTTCATTGGCCGAAGTCCGCAATGCACCTTGTGAAAAGACCACCCATTGTTCAGCCAAATCACTCGTTGCGACTGTTACTTGCGTTAAACGATCATTTTTTTCACCAGCTAGACGTTCAATATAACTATCTGCTGTTTCATCTTCTTTGGTGAAAACCACGGTCAAAAGGTACTTTTTGTACGTTTGCTGAATACCTGGGACTAATTGGGCATCAAAGACCACAATGATTTCCAACCCTTCATATTTGGCGTAATTGGACAGACGACTAAGAAGCAGTTCACGCGCATCCTCTAAACGCTCTTGCTTTTTCAACTGGACCAATTCTGGCCAAGCACCAATCATATTATAGCCATCAACGATTAACAATTGTTTTTTCATACAATCGCCTTCTTCTATAATGGGTTGCGGCCACGATAGACTTCATACATTAGCAAGCCTGCAGCCACACCAGCGTTTAAGCTTTGAACGTGTCCAGTCATTGGAATCGTTAATAATTCATCCACTTCTTTATGAAGACCTTGACTCATGCCACGACCTTCATTTCCGATGATTAAGGCAATTGCGCCTTGTGTATTCCAGCGACGATAATCCGTCCCAGACATATCTGTACCAAAAATCCAAAATTGATTCTCTTTTAGCGTTGCAATACTTTGCGCTAGATTCGTTACACGAGCCACTGGAATATGTTCCACGGCCCCTGTTGACGCTTTGGTTACGGTTGGTGTAATTCCCACTGCACGATGTTTCGGAATGATAATACCGTCCACGCCTGTCGCATCAGCTGTTCGCAAAATTGAGCCAAAGTTATGTGGGTCCTCTAGACTGTCTAAAATTAGGAAAAATGGTGTTGCTGTCTTTTCTTTTGTTTGTTCCAATAATTCTTCTAAAGTTAAATATTGATACGCCGTGATTGCTAAAACCATGCCTTGATGCACGCCGTGATCACTCATCGTATCTAATTTTGCTTTAGGCACCCATTTAACTGGAACAGCCTGTTCTTTCGCTGCTTGTTTTAATTGCTCAATTTTCTCGCCACGAGCATCTTCTTGTAAAAACAATTTATTCCCGCGTCCTTGCTGCAACGCCTCAACAGTGGCATGGAAACCAAAGACAAAGTTATCTGCTAGCTCTTCTGAGGTTCCATCAGCACCTGCTGTCGCTGGTCGTGGGTTCCGTTCTTTTGAACGCTTATCTGAACGTTCTGGACGTTTCTTACCTTTTTTAAAAGGACGAGATTTTTCATTTTTCATTGGTTTCACCTACTTTCTTGATACACCAGTTAATTAATTCTTCTAAACGTTCTTTTTGTTGTGTTAAATGTAAATAACCCATCAAGGATTCGAAACCGGTCGCTACCCGATAGGTCGTCACATCAGCATTTTTGGCAAAGGTGTGACTTTTAGCATTCCGACCGCGTTTGTACATCACTTCTTCTTCCTCCGTTAGCATTTCTCCCGCTAACATCGCTTGCATTAAGCTTGCTTGGGCTTTTGCTGACACGTAATGTGTCGCCATGCGATGCAAAACATTCGGTTTCGTTTGTCCCAAGGAAACTAAATAATCACGAATGTAAATTTCATAAATCGCATCGCCAACATAGGCCAAAGCTAAACCGTTTAATTGTTTGTAATCTCTCATTCACTTCTTCTCCATCTCGTTCCTTGCGGAGTATCTTCTAAAACAATGCCTTGTTCTTTTAATAAATCGCGGATTTCATCACTTCGGGCAAAATCACGGTCTTTCCGTGCTTGGTTCCGTTCTTCAATTAACGCATCGACTTGTGCATCCACTAATTCTTCGTTTTTAAAGAATAAACCAAAAATAGCTAACCAGCCACTGAAAAGCTTATCCATCGCCACTAGAACTGGCTCCGAAACTGTCGCCTGTTCACTGTACTGATTCATCATCTTCGCTAATTCATAAACGACCGTAATCCCGTTAGCTGCATTGAAATCATCGTCCATTTCCGTAATAAAACGTTGTTCTAATTCGTTTAATTGAGCCAAATAGTGTTCATCCTCTGGCAAACTTGCGACCGCATCTGCTTGTCTAAAACGTAAATTTTCAAACGCATTTTTCAATTTTTGATAATTGGCTGCTGCCTCTTTTAGAGTGCTTTCGCTATAACGAATCGGGCGACGGTACTGGGTGGTGGACATAAAGAAACGTAAAATTTGCGGATCCACTTTTTGAATCATTTCATGAACAGTAATGAAGTTACCTAGGGATTTACTCATTTTTTCATCGTCTTCACCAATTGTGACATAGCCGTTATGCATCCAGTAATTGGCAAAGGTATGGCCTGTTTTGGCTTCGCTCTGTGCAATTTCATTCTCATGATGTGGAAATTCTAAATCTTGTCCACCACCGTGAATATCAATCGTCTCTCCCAAGTGTTTTGTCGCCATGACAGAGCATTCAATATGCCAGCCGGGACGTCCTTTCCCCCAAGGAGAATCCCAAGAAATTTCATCTTCTTTGGCACTTTTCCAAAGAGCAAAATCCAATGGGTCTTCTTTTAATTGTTGTTCAACGCCAGTTCGTTGACTTGCCCCCACTTCTAATTCATCAATCGATTGATGGCTTAATTTACCATAATTAGGGAATTTACGGGTGCGATAATACACATCACCTGCGACCTCATAAGCAAAACCTTTTTCAATTAAAACTTCGATGAAAGCTAAGATATCAGGCATGTGGTCCATCACCCGAGGATGTAACGTTGCTGGTTGGACATTCAATGCTTGCGTGTCTTCTTCAAAGGCTTTGATAAAACGCTCCGCCACTTCCGGCGCAGTAATTTTCAATTCTTTAGCTGCCTTGATAATTTTATCATCGACATCTGTAAAGTTCGAGACATAATTCACTTCATACCCACGATATTCAAAATAACGACGAATCGTATCAAAGGCGATCGCACTGCGCGCATTACCGATATGGATATAGTTATACACGGTTGGTCCGCAGACATACATCCGAACTTTACGCGCCTCAATTGGCGTAAATACTTCTTTTTCTCTGGTCAATGTATTATAAATTTTAATCATGCCCTTTTTCCACCTTTCTTCCATTTAGACGAACGACTTTCGCAGGAACACCCACAGCTGTGGCATCTGCTGGGATGTCTGAAATAACAACAGCACCCGCCCCAATTTTTGAACGTTCACCAATCACAACTGGCCCTAAAATTTGAGCTCGTGCCGAAATCATCGCTCCTTTTTTCACTGTTGGATGGCGTTTACCCGTATCACGACCGGTCCCACCTAACGTCACTCCGTGAAACAAAACAACATCTTCTTCTATTTCCGCGGTTTCCCCAATCACAATGCCCATGCCGTGATCGATAAAAACCCCCGCACCAATTGTGGCTCCGGGATGAATTTCTACGCCCGTTATGAAACGCCAAAATTGTGCATGAATCTTCGCCAACAAAAACAACTGATGCCTATATAAGAAATGAGACAAGCGATGCCAAAACAGGGCGTGCAAGCCAGGATACGTTAAAAGAACTTCTAGTGTGGTCCGCGCTGCAGGATCGTTTCTTTTAACAGCTGCGACGCTACGTTTCAACCAACTCATATGGTGAACTCCTTTCTATTATACAAAAATAAAAAACGTCTTTTAAGCAACAAAAAAACGTTGCTTAAAAGACGCCCATGCGTGGTTCCACTTTTCTTCACAAGAACTAGCTCTTGCCTCGATACAGTTAACGCCTGCCGACGTCTTCGGTTACTTTTTTCACCAAAGCCACTCATAGATGCATTTCGACAAAAGATGCTCGCTGTTCTCACCACCCACAGCGTCTCTGAAATCCATCTGATTGTCTACTTCTTCTATTCTTTGTGTTTTTATAACACTTTATTTAAATGATCTAAAGCTTTTTCTTTGCCTAATAACTCGATGGTTTCGCCTAATTCAGGACCATGCATTTGTCCAGAAACAGCAATTCGAATTGGCATAAACAAGTTTTTGCCTTTAACGCCGGTTTCTTTTTGGACGGCTTTAATCGCTGCTTTAATACTTGGGACATCGAAAACGTCCAAGGCTTCTAATTGTTCTTTAAACGCATGTAACACAGTTGGCACTGTTTCTCCTTGCAAGAATTCTTTCGCAGCATCATCTAAAACTGGATGTTCATTAAAGAACAAGTTTGATAGTTCCACAATTTCAGCTGCATAACTCATTTGTGGTTGATACAAGCTAACTAATTGTTTTAACCATTCGATTTTTTCAGGAGATGGATTTTCTTCAACACGACCGTCAGCGACTAAATAAGGAATACACATATCTGTTAGTTCACCTAAGTCCATTTGTTTCATGTATTGATTGTTAATCCATTCTAATTTTTTCGCATCAAAGGCCGCTGGTGACTTGCTTAAGCGTTGTTCATCAAACAATTTAATCAAGTCTTCTTGTGAGAAGATTTCTTCTTCGCCAACAGGAGACCATCCTAGTAAAGCAATAAAGTTGAACATGGCTTCTGGTAAGTAACCTAATTCACGGTATTGTTCAATAAATTGTAAAATTGTTTCATCACGTTTGCTCAATTTTTTGCCAGTTTCTGAATTAATGATTAAGGTCATATGGCCAAAGACAGGTGGTGTCCATTCAAACGCTTCGTAAATCATTAATTGTTTTGGTGTGTTCGCAATGTGATCATCGCCACGTAAAACATGAGAAATTTTCATTAAGTGATCATCTACTGCAACGGCAAAGTTATACGTTGGCATCCCATCGCGTTTTTGGATGACAAAATCGCCACCAATGTTATCTGACTCAAAAGTAATTTCACCTTTCACGATGTCATCAAATTTGTATTCTGTATTACGTGGCACACGGAAACGAATCACTGGTTCTAGACCAGCCGCTTCTTTGGCTGCTTGTTCAGAAGGTGTTAAATTCGCACAAGTGCCTGCGTAGTGAGGCATTTCCCCACGAGCTTGTTGTGCTTCACGTTCTGCTTCTAATTCTTCTGGCGTACAATAACACTTATACGCACGATTGCTACTTAATAATTGATCGATCAATGGTTGGTAAATTTCTTTACGTTCTGATTGACGATATGGACCATATTCTCCCGGATGAGCAGGTGATTCATCCCATTCCATCCCTAACCATGCTAAGTTTTCCAACTGACTTTTCTCGCCGTCTTCGATGTTCCGTTTTTGGTCGGTATCCTCGATACGAATGATAAATTCTCCGTCATTGTGGCGGGCAAATAAGTAGTTAAATAATGCTGTTCTTGCATTCCCAATGTGCAAGTGTCCAGTTGGACTTGGTGCGTAACGCACACGAACTTTCGTCATGTTCATTCCTCTTTCCATTTTTTAAAAACAGACGGTTTAACGTCGTTTTCAGTTATTTTTCCAATAAAGCAACGGCAATTGCGCCGATTCCTTCTTTTTTACCAACAAAGCCCATCGCTTCCATGGTCGTTGCCTTAATGTTCACTTGTGTGACCGCTAAGTGGCAACTCGCGGCTAGATTCTTTTCCATCTCTGCCAAGTATGGGCTCATCTTTGGCTCTTCCGCTAAAATTGTACAATCAATATTGCCAATAGTAAAGCCCGACCGCCCAACTTTTTCATTTACTTTTTTTAATAAGTTTACAGAATTCGCATTTTTGAACTGCGGATCGGTTTCGGGAAACAGTTGCCCAATATCACCCAGACCAGCGGCACCAAGGATTGCATCAATAATTGCATGTGTTAAAACATCGGCATCTGAGTGACCTAACAGACCTTTTTCATAAGGAAGAGTAACCCCACCAATAATTAAAGGTCGTTGCGGAACTAATTGATGAACATCAAAACCTTGACCGATTCGAATCATACTAAGTCCTCACTTTGCTTAATTTTTATCGTTTTTAGGATGGTTATCCTTGCGATCATTAATCCCGCGACCCGCGTGCGCCGGTTTGGCAAAAATCATACGCCCAGCTGCGGTTTGTAAAGCACTTGTAACGACCACTTCGATTTGCTCATTCATGTAATGCTGGCCATCTTCTACCACAACCATTGTGCCATCATCTAAGTAAGCGACCCCTTGTTGACGCTCTGTTCCGGCTTTTACAACCATCACATTCATCGTTTCACCTGGAATCACCACTGGTTTCACAGCATTAGCTAAAGCATTAATGTTTAAAACAGGCACATTTTGAAATTCAGAGACTTTATTTAAGTTGTAGTCATTGGTCACAACCACGCCATCTAATAATTTTGCTAATTTGATTAATTTACTGTCTACTTCAGAGATATCCTCGAAATCTCCGTCATACATCTCAACGGAGATACCTTCTTCTTTTTGTAAAGCATTTAAAATATCTAAGCCACGACGACCTCTCACCCGTTTTAAACTGTCTCCAGAATCAGCAATGTATTGTAATTCATATAAAACAAAGTTAGGGATGAGCAAAACACCTTCTAAAAAGCCTGTTTTAGCGATATCGTAGATTCTGCCATCAATGATGACACTGGTGTCTAAAATTTTGTATTTATGGAAGTTGTCTTCCACTTTACGTTCCAACATTTGTCCTTCGGTGTCTTCCGTATTTGCTTTCTTTTGGCGAGGTGTGAAAACTTTTTTCCACTCCTCAATCCGTGTTGTTCCCATTCGGAAACCTAAGTAACCCAGAATAATCATAACTAGAATTGGTAGTAAACTATTCACGACAGGAATTTGTAAGTTGTACATTGGAATGGAGATAATGACGCCAATTGTTAAACCAATGATGGCACCAATACTTCCAAATAATAAATAGGTTAAACTCATTTCATTTAAAGCTGCTTCGATTTTTTTAACAGCGGAAACAATATACTTTGCTAACCCTAAAGATAAAATAAAGAAAATAATTGCACCGATTAATCCGTTCGTAAAGTTATTGTTTAACCAACTGTTATTGCCTTGCTTAGCCATTTCCCAAGCCATTGGGAAAAGAGAAATTCCTAAACTTGCACCAGCAATGATCATCAGCAACGTGATGATTCGTTTTTGCATATAGCCATCCTCCTCGTTTATTTAA
Organism: Enterococcus sp. AZ035; assembly: GCF_050548325.1. Classification (NCBI taxonomy): domain Bacteria; kingdom Bacillati; phylum Bacillota; class Bacilli; order Lactobacillales; family Enterococcaceae; genus Enterococcus; species Enterococcus sp. AZ035. The sequence continues at coordinate 45,496 of NZ_CP172958.1, read as the reverse complement.
TAAAGACGTCTAGTGTTGTGGGGCGTACAAAAATCATACGCCACCAAAAACCTAAACGGATTATTTCTACTTTTTTCATTATTTAAAAACTTTTCTTAACGTTTCACCAATTGTTGAAACGCCAATAATTTCAATCCCTTCAGGCGCTTCCCAGCCACCAAGGTTATTTTTAGGGACATAGACTTTTGTAAAGCCTAGTTTTTGCGCTTCACGCACTCGTTGTTCAATACTATTCACGCGGCGGATTTCACCAGTTAAACCAATCTCACCAATGAAACATTCTGAAGATGAGGTTCCTTTTTCTTTATAGCTAGAAGCAATACTGATTGCTAACGCTAAATCAATAGCTGGTTCATTAATTTTGACTCCACCAGCCGCTTTTAGATACGCATCCTGGTTTTGTAATAAAAGGCCTGCCCGTTTTTCTAAAACCGCCATGATTAAAGAAACGCGATTAAAGTCCAACCCGGTGGTCGTTCGCTTGGCATTGCCAAACATCGTTGGGGTAACTAACGCTTGGATTTCCACCAAAATGGGGCGTGAACCTTCCATTGCTACCACAATTGAAGATCCGGTGGCTCCTTCTAAACGTTCTTCTAAAAAGACCTGAGAAGGATTCATAACTTCAACCAATCCATGTGTCTGCATTTCAAAAATACCAATCTCATTCGTTGAGCCAAACCGATTTTTGACAGCCCGTAAGATTCTAAAGGTGTGATGCTTATCTCCTTCAAAATAAAGAACCGTGTCTACCATATGTTCCAACATCCGTGGCCCTGCGATAGACCCTTCCTTCGTTACGTGTCCGACAATAAAAATGGCAATCCCATTCGTTTTTGCCAGTTTCAATAATTCGGCAGTTGTTTCTCGGACTTGACTGACACTACCAGCAACGCTGGTAACATCTGGCTGCGTCATTGTTTGAATCGAGTCAATAATGACATAGTCTGGTTCTAATTTTTCAATGGCTCGTGAAATTTCGTGCATATCTGTTTCTGCGTATAAGTAAAATGTCTCGTTGACCGTGCCTAAACGCTCCGCTCGCAATTTAATTTGCTCAGCACTTTCTTCACCAGAAACATATAAAACCGTGCCACCTGTGGCTGCTAATTGTTGCGATACTTGTAAGAGCAATGTTGACTTACCTATTCCGGGATCGCCACCGATTAAAACTAACGAACCTGGAACAACGCCACCACCTAAAACCCGATTCAGCTCCACTAATTCAGTTTTTACACGAGGCTCTTTTTTAGGTACGACTTCAGATAGCCGTTGTGGTTGTGTCTTTTTACCAGTCAAACTTACTCTAGCACGACGATCAGAAGTATCTTGAATAACCTCTTCCACCATCGAATTCCATTGTCCGCAATTAGGACAGCGGCCGAGATATTTTGGAGACACATACCCACAGCTTTGACATTCAAATTGAACTTTTGCTTTTTTTGCCATGTAGAATCTCCTTATCTGTTGTTTATTTTAACATTTATTAAATGGTTTGAATAACGTTGCCTACTGAAAAAATGGGCTTTATTTTTGTCCAGACGAACCAAAACCGCCCGTTCTTTCTGCCTCGACTTGGTCATCATCCGCTAATAAAAACGGCTTAAAAATCCCTTGGCCAATTCGTTCACCTTTTTCAATGACAACATCTTCATATCCAAAGTTTAAAAATTGGAACATGATATGTCCTTCGTTATTCTCGTTATTATAATAATCACTGTCAATGACTCCGACACCATTCGCTAAAAGTAGGAATCGTTTTAGCGGGTTCGAAGAACGACTTACCAATTCTAAATATTCAGAATCAGGCATATACGCCTTAATTCCTGTTTTAACTAAAATTGGTTTGGGATTTTCTCCAGCTTGTTGTAACTTCCAAAGACTTGGTACAACGACCGTTTCGGCTGCTTGAAAATCATACCCCGCGGCACCTTTTGTTGCTCGTTGTGGGACACTCAAGCCCTCTTCTTGATACTTAGAAATAATCTCAAAACCACGTTGTTTCATATTCATTCTCCCCTACTGTCTAAACTACTCCTATTTTACCATAATCTCTGATACTCTGGTTGTTTTTAGTAAGTTTCTCATTTCTAAAAGCCCAGTTAATCTAGACTACGCAAAAAAGAGGAGAATTTTTGTTTATTTTCCTTCTTTTAGTCTATCATCTTCTCTTAAAATAAACAGACCAAATCCCAAAAAGTCCCAAGATTCCCTCAAAAAGTTCACACTTTCATTAAACTTTCTTTACTATTCATTATTTAGCACTTTCTAGTAGCCGCTGATTTTGTTATAATGAGTGTCAAATTTTACTGTAAAAAGAAACGAGGCACTTATGAGAAACAAACTCCAACAGGCCAAACGAATTGTGATCAAAGTCGGAACCAGTTCTCTGATTTATCCCAATGGCAATATTAACTTAAAAGCAATTGATCAATTAGCCTTTACTTTGAGTGATTTAAGCAACCAAGGCAAAGAAATTATTTTAGTTTCTTCTGGCGCAATTGGTGTCGGACTGAATAAATTAAATCTATCTGTGCGCCCAACGACAATTCCCGAACAACAGGCAGTCGCTGCAGTCGGCCAAGCAGAATTAATGAACATTTATAATCAGCGGTTTTCAACCTATAGCCAACAAATGGCACAAGTTTTATTAACTCGTGATGTTATTGAATATCCTGAAAGTCGCAATAATGTTACCAATACTTTTGAACAACTGCTAAAAATGAATATTATTCCTATCGTCAATGAAAATGATACTGTCGCAATTGAAGAATTGGACCACTTAACCAAGTTCGGGGATAATGATCAATTGTCTGCCATTGTCTGCCAAATTGTTCAAGCTGACTTGTTAGTTATGTTATCAGATATTGATGGTTTCTTTTCAGATAACCCTACTGTCAACAAAGAAGCCACGTTATTTTCTGAAATCAATGAAATTAATGAAGACTTGTTCCAATTAGCCGGTGGTAAGGGGAGCCGCTTTGGCACTGGTGGGATGTCTAGTAAATTAAAAGCTGCTGAACGTGTGTTAGCTAATCAACAGGCGATGATTTTAGCAAACGGAAAGCAGCCAAAAATCATTTTTGAAATTTTAGAAGGAAAAGATATCGGTACGTTATTTATTAAAGGAGGGCATGAAAGTGACTGATTTAAAGCAACTAGGGCAACAAGCTAAAGAAGCCTCTTATACGCTAGGCTTGATGGATACTCGTCAAAAAAATACTTTGTTAAACAAAATGGCCGCAGCCATTGAAGCCAATGCGCCCCGCATTTTACAAGCAAACGTATTAGATTTAGAGCAAGCCGCTGCCCACGGAATTTCTGAAACAATGCAAGACCGCTTACGTTTAACAGAAGAACGGATCACAGCGATGGCCGAGGGCATACGTCAAGTCGCTACTCTACCCGATCCAATTGGGGAAGTAGATAAAATGTGGCGCAATGAAGCGGGGCTGTTAATTGGGCAACAACGCGTGCCTTTAGGTGTTATTGGAATCATTTATGAATCGCGGCCAAACGTGACAACAGATGCCGCTAGCCTTTGTTTCAAATCAGGAAATGCTGTTATTCTTCGAGGCGGAAAAGAAGCGTTTCACTCCAATCAGATATTGGTGACAATTTTACAAGAAGCGCTAATCCAAGAAGCCGTTTCTCCCCATCTCATTCAATTTGTTGATGATACTTCTAGAGAAACAGCCCAACAACTTATGCGCTTAAATGACTACTTGGATGTCCTCATTCCACGTGGCGGCGCCAATTTAATCAAAACTGTTTTGACAACAGCCACTGTGCCTGTTATTGAAACAGGCACAGGCAATTGTCATATTTACGTGGACAAAGACGCCCAGTTAACAATGGCAACTGAAATTATTGTCAATGCTAAATGTCAACGTCCTTCCGTCTGTAACGCCGCCGAAACGTTATTAATTCATCAAGAAGTGGCTGAAGCCTTTTTACCAACAATTGAAAAAGCCTTGAAGGAGTTTCACGTGGAACTTCGGGCAGATGAACGTGCGTTAGCAATTTTTGAAGAAGCCATTCCAGCGACTGAACAAGATTGGGAAACGGAATTTCTCGACTTTATCTTAGCAGTGAAAGTCGTTGATTCTTTGGACGAAGCCATCCAGCATATTAATCGCTACAATACAAAACATTCTGAAAGTATTATTAGTGATAATTACTTTGCCACACAACAATTTTTACAACAAGTGGATGCAGCCGCTGTTTATGCGAATGCTTCAACTCGTTTCACGGACGGTTTTGAATTTGGATTTGGCGCCGAAATCGGCATTAGTACGCAAAAATTACATGCCCGTGGACCTATGGGTCTAGCAGAGCTTACTTCGACAAAATATGTTATTTATGGAAATGGGCAAGCACGTTCTTAGAAAGAAAAACCCTTGATTTTTAAATCAAGGTTTTTTCTTTCTCCTCTCCAATGTGCATTTTTACACATGAGATTGTTCACAGTCCCACAATCTATTCTTGATATTTTTTTTGAATCCTCATTATACTTTCTACATACGCTTGTTTCACTTGGACTGGCTCTAAAATTGTCACTTCTTCACCAAAGCCCATAAAATAGTTGGCTAAAAATTGTGTTTCTGTTGGATGAATCTGTCCAACTAAAAAACACTGCGTGGGCGTTTCTTCCAACTGAATATTGTCAAAGCGATGTTTATAAAAAAATTCTTTGCCTTTTTCTGTAATGATTGCTTTAAATGGAATCGTACGTGCCGTCGTTTGTTGATGGCGATACGATTCTTTCAGTTCTTCAGTCGTAAAATCCAGTGTTTGGTTTAACTGCTGAATAGCCTCCATAAAATCACAGCGGTAAGTACGCCAAGCCTTTTTAGTCACATCATAGCCTGAACAATACCAATACCCTTCTAAAATAGTTAACCGGGTTGGTAAGATTTTTTTCGTTGTTGCTTCATATCTGGTATAGTTAAACTGAATTACTTGTTGCGCCAAAATACAATGAAACAGCTGCTCTAAATTGCCTGGTGCTTCTACTTGTTCAATTCCTTCGTAATAGACGACCTTACTCATTTGACTGATTTTAAATTGGGTTGGTTCATCTAAAGAATGCAATAATTTTTGCTTAATTTGCTGATAGGAATGACCAAACGGTGACTCTGCGACTAATTTCAGTAATTGTAACGAAAAAAAGATCGCTAACACTTCGTTTTCATTAAAATAAATCGGCGGCAACAACGGTTTGTTTAAAACTCGATAGCCACCATAACGACCATTCTCCACATATAGCGGCACGCCTAAATTTTCCAAAGCTTCAATATCCCGCAAAGCTGTGCTTTTAGAAATTCCAAAAGTTTTCATTAACTGATTTAAATTAAACTGAGGATGGGTTCTCAAGAAAAAAAGTTCCTGATTTAAACGTTCTGATTTTTTCATTTTTCCCTCCATCGGTGTCACTTTTTGACACCTTTTATTGTTATGCTTATCTTATCAATCTTAGGAGGTTCAAACAATGAAAAACACACAATTTGCCCTTTTTATGGTCTTAAATGGACGAGCAACGGAAGCCTTGACGTTTTACCAAGAAGCCTTTGCTGGTGATATTCTTTTTAAAATTACTAATCAAGAATTTAAAGAGCGCTTAAATCCTTCTTTGACCATTCCCGCTGGCGAAGAACACTGGCTGTCTCACTCGATTTTACAAATGGACACTTTTCAATTACAACTAGCTGATAATCCTTTGTTTGCAGGAATGAATACCACGCCCACAGAACAATTGACCCTCAGCTTAACCGTCGACAGCCGTCACTCTGCCAAAACAATTTTTGAAAAACTCACGCGCCATCCCGAATCCTGTATTATCCAAGAACCAATTGAAAATGAATTTGCAACATTTTATGCGATTGTGAAAGATCCTTTTGGTTTAGTCACTCAAATTACTCAAGAAAAACAAGCAGATCCTACCAAGAAAGGAAGTTAGCCGAAGAATGCGAACCTATGAATCAAAAGAAGCCTTGATTGAGGCCATTCAAATAGCTTCACAAAAATATTTAGCTGAATTTGCAGAAATTCCTGAAACACTTAAAGATCACCGAATTGAAACAGTAGCTAAAACACCTTCAGAGAACTTAGCCTATCAATTAGGTTGGCTCAACTTGCTGCTTTCTTGGGAAGAACAAGAACAACGTGGTCTGACCGTTCAAACGCCAGCTGAAGGCTATAAATGGAATCAACTGGGCGCTCTCTATCAATCATTTTATCAAACCTATGGACAAATGAGTTTAGAAAGTCAGCTGATTGCGTTGCAAGACACCTTAGAAAAATTACTTCATTGGATTGACTCGCTTTCCGAAGACGAATTATTTTTACCTCAACAACGGGCTTGGGCGACCACCAAAGCACAATGGCCTCTTTGGAAATGGATTCACATTAATAGCGTTGCCCCTTTTACTAGTTTCCGAACGCAAATTCGCAAATGGAAAAAAGTGTGTCTTTAAAAAGTTATCCACATTTTTTCAAAAAAAGCTTGACAAGCATTTTTAAATTCTCCACAGAAAACTTTGTGGATGAAATTTCTTGTTTTTTCCAAAAAACTTTTCCACAGTGCTTATTTGTTCGACATTAAATCTTTGTAAATTCTAGAAAAAAGAAGATAAAAACGTTGTTTTAATAACGTTTTTATCTTCTTTCAACTTTATGGGTTCCTTTACTTTTAGCAAGCAGGACTTCTGAACTTACGTCTATTTTTTTTAGCAACTCGAAAACTTATCCTTGTGGATAAACCGAGATAAAAAGCTTTTTTGTGGTTTTCAACAGAGTTATGCACAAAGTTATCCACAGGGAGTTTTCAGCAATTTTTCGGAGAATATTCGTTGTTTGATGTGGTGATTTAGCATTTGAATGTCAATCCCTTACTCCTAATTCTTCTTCACTCCACCCTTAGGATCCTAATAAAATTTTAAAGTTTTTCTTCTATTGGTACATCAAATAAAGAGTATGATAAACTATAGGTACTTTCGAAAAATCAGGTGAGGTTATTTATGAAAAATAAAAGTAGGCAGTTTTTAAAAAACAACTGGCCTTATATGTTAGCCAGTTTCTTCATTCCATTTTTAATTATGGCAATTATCTATTTGAGTATTGGGATTTATCCAGGAAGTAGTCGCAGTGTTTTAGCCAGCGATGCCTTTTCTCAATTTTCAAATTTTCACGCAAGCTTTAACAATGTTCTTCATGGAAAACAAAGTCTTTTCTATACGTGGAATGCTTCTTTGGGACTAAACTACTTGTCCTTAATTTCCTATTATCTTGGTGGCTTATTTACGCCGCTCGTCTTTTTCTTTAACAATCAAAACATGCCTGATGCGCTCTATTTCCTAACGTTGTTGAAAATTGGGAGTGCTGGCTTGAGTTTTTGGTTCTTGGCAAAACAAACCTTTAAGATTCCTAAATGGTCCCATGTGACTTTAAGTGTGTCTTATGCGCTAATGTCCTTCATTGTGGCCCATTCAGAATTAATTATGTGGCTGGATGCCTTTATTTATCTGCCACTCGTAATTTTAGGAATTCATCGTTTAATGGACCAACGAAAACCGACATTATTGTTTGTCAGTTATTTCTTGCTTTTCATTACAAATTATTATTTTGGCTTTATGATTGGGTTGTTTTCCTTCCTGTACTATTTTGCACGAACGTTTACAGACTGGCAACGATATAAATCTCGAATCGTTGCGTATTTTACTACTTCTCTTTTAGCTGGTGGAGCATCCATGATTATGGTCTTACCTGCTGTCTTAGATTTACGAACCAATGGTGAAACTCTTTCTGAAATTACAACCTTTAAAACAGAAGCGACTGCCTTTTTAGATATTATTATGAAAAATATGATTGGCGTTTACGATACAACCAAATATGGGTCCATTCCTTTTATTTACATTGGGTTGTTGCCTTTGATTTTTTGTCTCTTCTATTTCGTTACGAAAGAAGTTCCATTGAAAAACAAACTACTTTTTGGCAGTTTGTTTGTCCTATTGATTGCTAGCTTTTACATCACGCCCTTAAATTTATTCTGGCACGGTATGCATGCGCCGAACATGTTTCTTTTCCGCTATAGTTTCCTCTTTTCATTCCTAGTTATTTTGCTTGCTGGTTATGGTTGGGAAAAATTTGAAAAGGATGATCTCGGCGTCTTAAGCGGCTTGATTTTGATTCTTTTAGCAATTTTTGCTCTTGCAATGGGCACAAAAGGTGCTACTAGTTATACGTATGTGACTTTAACCTCTTTCGTATTAACGGCAACTTTTTTACTATTATACTTTTTCGGAATTGCTTTTTATCAATTGAAAAAAGCGCCTATGCAATACTTAGTGATTTTGTTGTTGCTGCTCGTTTCTGGTGAAGCAATCATTAATACACGGGCGATGGTCACTGGTATTTTAGATGATTGGAACTACGCATCACGCAGCTTGTATTCTGAACCTTATCCTGACTTAAAAAATCTAGTCGATCAAACAAAAAAAGAAAATGATACCTTTTACCGCTTGGAAAATTTAAATGGTGTTTCGGCCAATGACGGCATTAACTATGGCTACAGTGGCATTAGCATGTTTTCTTCCGTACGGAACCGACATTCTTCAACATACCTAAACGCCTTAGGTTTCCGCTCACGAGGCACGAATTTAAATATTCGTTACCAAAATAATACCTTGTTAATGGATGCTTTGATGGGCATTAAATACAATATTGCTGAAAATAATCCAATGAAATTCGGCTTTGAACGACAAGCTGCTGCTGGTAAATATCAGCTTTATCGTAACGAAAATGCTTTGCCGTTAGGATTTTTAGCAGACAAAGAGATTTACAATGTTCGGCAACCTCTCAATGATAATTTAGGTAGTCAAACAAATTTACTAAATGCTTTAGCCAATACCAATGAACGGTATTTTACCTTTTATCAACCAACGATGACGCTTCAAAATAACGTGACAATTACGCAAAATACAGCTGGCGTAACTTTTACGGAGAAACAACATAACGTAGCCAAAGAGATTTCTTATACAGTCAATGTGCCCGCCAATACGCAAGCTTATTTGAGTTTATTCCCAACAGATTTTGCTCAATTGGAAAGTTCCACTGCGACGGTCACCGTGAACGGCTCGAGTCAGCAATCACAAATTGGCATTACTGGCCAATATTATAACTTAGGTTACTATCCCAAAGATACAACTGTTAACTTCAAAGTAAGTTTTTATGGAACCAAAGCAGTAAGTTTTGTTCAGCCGCAAGTAGTTGGCTTAAATACCAATGCATTTGAAAAAGCCATTTCCGCCGTGCAAGAAAAAGGCGTTGATTTAACCACTGGCAAACGCTCTGCTTCAGGTACCTTTACCGCCGACAAAGATCAAGTACTCGTCACTACAATTCCTTATGACAAAGGTTGGCGTGTCAAAATTGATGGCAAAAAAGTTACCCCAAAAGCCTTTAAAGATGCCTTTCTAAGCGTTCCTGTCAGCGCTGGAACCCATACTATTCAGTTCTCTTATTTACCAGAAGGATTGATTCCTGGCATCGTGTTATTCGTTCTATGTACTGGTGGTTTCGTTGCCTACGTAACCTTGATTCCTGCTAGACGAAACCGTAAAAAAGAAGACAAATAAAAAAGCTTTCACAAAAAACTAAGGGTTATTATTAAAATGACTCTTTATCAATAAGGTCTGATGAGTTGTGAAAAACAAAATCTGAGACAGAATGGGATTCATTCTGTCTCAGATTTTTTTATTATAAATGATTCAGGCAGTTAAAATAGATATTCGTTTATTCTATGAAATATCTATGCTTCCTCAACCTTTTAATTTCAAATTGCTAATTTTATCCAACAAGACAAACATTAATTTGATTTTTTTATGTAATTCCTATGATTTCCATTTAAACTACTAATGACACTATATTAAATAAAAGCAACCATAATTTACCAAAAAACAACAATTTAGTTGCTTTTACATCTTTGGTATTACTGTAAAATAGCAATAAAAAGATTATCACTTCAATAGAAGAAGTACTAATTGATAACGGTAATCTATCAATTGTTACTATTTCAGATATAAAAAGAACAAGAAGATTAACTACGCTTACTGACAATAGCAGACTTATAAATATATCTTGATTATAATTTTTTTTAAACCCAAAAATAAGTAAAACAATTTTCAAAATTATGAACGTAACAAAAAAGATACACAAATTAGCGATTATAACAATAACTATCATAAAAAAATTAAATTCTCCGTTTGAAATATTTAATAGTTTTGACGACTCTTCAATCATTTTTAATAGCTTATTATCTTTTTCTGTAAGAGTAAAAAATAAAAAAATATTTGAAACAAGGTACGGTATAAAAAATGCAAGTATCGACCAGTTCCACTTCTTCGTTTTCAATTGGCTCACCTACCTCATCTAAGTTTATAGCAAAATAGTTATATTCTGATTCGTTATGTAAAACTAAAATAATTAAATGCACCTGCTGCTTCCAATCGCATTCCTAGTGAGGCATTTTCTACCAAAATGGCTAATTATTTATAATCATTGTAAAACATCTTGATTAATTCTAATTTTGATTTAGTTAATCCTAGTCCATGAATTTGAATAAAACAGCTCGACATTTTTACATTACAGGCCATTATGATAGTGTTCTAAACAATATTCAATTACATACTTAGCCAAATTATTCACTTGAATACTTAACTTCTGGTCTTATAAAATTATGTTCTTTCTGTTTATCGGCCTTACTAATCTCAAAATTTTACGTTAAATATCGACATAACGAGATTCCATATTAAAAGATAAACAACCGCCACTCTAATTAAATTCTAATAATAAGCAAACTTAATGTCAACCATTCTTTAATAAAAAAATATATTCTTTGATTAATAATTTGTGATAAATAAAAAAGTTAGACCAAAGTCTAACTTTTTTATTTATATTAGAGTTAAATTTCAGTCATTGCTTCTTCCACAAGCGAAACACTTTGATGTCTTCCTTTCGTAATCAACAAGGAAAGTTGCACAAAAGCAAAGAGGACACTGGTCCGCTTAGGATAAGCAAAATAACGTGGTTGCCAACTAGTGACATATTGTTCTTTGCGCTTGCGTGTATCTTGAAACGCATAAATTTGATAACTATACTTGTAAAAAATATTAACAAAGCGTTCTTTTAAGAAAGAGTACTTGCTCTCCCCTACGTTAGCCAACGGCGCCATCCCAATATCAATTAATTGATAGCCCTGCTGTTGATAGGTTTCAATAAAATGAGTGAACAAATATTCTCTAGTAAAAGCAGGTGCTTCTGAACGAATACGTAACAAATCATACGAAATACTTTTGCCTTTTTCCATTTCTTTTCCCGTAATGAAACCGATGACCGTTTGTTTCTGTCTCACCAAGCCCACGCTACTGCATTTCAAGTACTCGGGATCCAACCGTCCACCAATAAAGTAGCGCTCTTTTTGATTCCGTGACCAGTCCGCAGAAACTCGTTCTAACTCTTGATATAAGGCATCACTAATCGTTTCGGGATAAAATTCAAACTGAAAATCCGCTGCTTCCGCTGCTATTTTTTCAGTCACTGTTTCCGTCCAGGCTGTTTGATTCACTGTTGACGGCTCATCAAATTGAATCAAGCCTTCTTCCCCAACTTTCATAAATTCAAAGCCGCAATCGTGAAGATTCATAACATATTCTTCCGAGATACGATAAAAAACTAATTGATAACCTAACAAATCAGCTTGATCCATAAACTCCAGTGTCGCCGCTGTCCATTTCTCTCGTTGCCCAATTGGATCCGCCAAGACAAAGCATTTATTAAACTTCATTTGAAACCCAAAAAGTACTTGATCTTCGCCTTCTTCTTGGTAATAAAAATGACCATAATCCTTTAAATACAAAAATTGACTGCCTTCGTTGCCACCAAATTTTTCCAAAAAGCGTGTCAACCGCGCTTCCTCAAACCCCTCACCTAAAGTAACAGTTGTTCCGGCTAAATATTGATACAAAAAGAATAAACCAATCAAGGAAATACTTAATCCAATCAATCCGTTAAACCAAACATCATCTGACGGAAACAACAAAAAGTGATTGATAACTTGATTGCCACCAGCTGGTCGTGCGGCGTAATAGCCAGCAACCGCATAACCGATAAACAAGCAGCCAAACAAAATACTATCTACCGTTAAAGCGCCCCATGAATAAACAAACTTTTCACGATAAAATTCTTTACGAGCCAAAATAACCGCCAATAAAATAACAGCATAAACAGTAATCAACTGCCACGAAGTCGTTCGTGCCACCGTATTTACAATACAAAATCCTAGTAAAATAATTGTAGGCCAATAAGCTTTTTTCACTTTCATAGAAATGCCTCGAGCTAAACCTAATAACAAGAATCCTACAAATAAATTCAATGTCTGATCTAAAAAATTAAAAGAAAAGGGAAGTAACACTTGGAATAAACGACTGACATTCGACAAATTCGTCACAGTCGACAATAGAACCATCATAATTCCTGCAAAATATAACGCCGCCACCAAAATAAAATGCGCCACTTTTTGTGAAAATAACCGAGGTAAATTATCAAAAAATTGATTAACTTTCATGCCTGCTTGTTGCAAGAACAAAATAACTCCTGTCATAAAAGGCGTCACATAATAAAACAAACGATAATACAACAACCAGACGACCGCTTGTGATCGATCAATCCCTAATTGTGATAAGCCCAAAATCATTAAGACATCAAACGTTCCCATACCACCAGGAACCATGGTTAACATCCCGATTAACGTAGCGATAACAAACATTGGATAAACAGAAACCATCGAAACTGGTACCTGCATCAAACGACCTATCATTAAGAAAGCAAACATCCCACCTAGCCATTGACCTAATGAAGCGCCGAATAATAGGAGCACCGCTTTTGGAAAAAATGTTTTAAACAATGTTCGCCGTTTTAAATACGTGAAAAACCAGAGCGCTGGCGCAATCAGGCTGCCCAATAATAACCAAACCCAATATTCACGAAAAACATTTTGGGTTCGAATAAAAAATAAATCAACAAACGCCACAAAAGATAAAATAGATAACCCTGAAATCAAGAACAGAGCAACTTTTGAGACCGTTGCTACAACCTTGCCCCGTGGTACATCTTTTCCGTAAAAATTAATCCGTAGCGTTGCACCAACCACGCCGCCAAAACCCGCTAAGTTATTAATGGTATTGGTGACCCAAGCCGAAGTTAACCAATCCATTCGTTTCATTGGTGGCTTACCTTCTTTTTCCAATAATTTAACGACTACATAGTCATAAAGGAGCATCGGAATAACCCCTAATAGTCCTGCCAAGACCATACCAATTAAACGCCCCGTACTTTGTTGTTCCATCGTGGAAAAAATATCCGCCCAGGTCATGCCTTGAGCGATATGTGTCACTTGGTTAGCCACGAAAACTAATACAGAACCAAGAAAAATTAGTTTCAATAATAAACTGTGTTCTTTCAACCACTGCGTTAGTTGGCTAATATTTTTTTTCATCTTATAGCCTCTTTCATATCTCTTTTCTATTCATTTAACTTTCGTTTTATCGATTTTCTTCCATGGTAGCCTATTTGCTGAAAATTTTCCAGCACGGCTAGACATTTTGGCTGAATCGTATTGTTTTATTGAAAAAAAAGAGTGAGAAAAAAATCTAAGACGATTTTTTTCTCACTCTTTTAACTGTATTTTTTACGCCACTACTTCTGCGATAATCTCAATCTCCACCAACACATCCATCGGTAATTTAGAGATTTCAATCGTTGTGCGTGCAGGATATTCCGCACTAAAATACTCAGCATAGACTTCATTGAATGCCGTGAAATCCGCCATATTTTGTAAATAGCATGTCGTTTTGACTACATGAGCAAAATCACTACCAGCTTCTGTTAAAATCCCTTGAATATTTTTCAGTACTTGATTGGTTTGTTCTTTAATCGTTGTCCCAACCACCTTGCCTGTTTCAGGATCCAGTGGAATCTGACCAGAAGTAATCAATAAACCATTCACAATTTTTGCTTGTGAATATGGTCCAATTGCTTGTGGTGCTTGCTTTGTTTTAATTGTTTTCATTTCTTTTCCCCCAGTAAATGACAAGTTGTTACTTTTTGTTATTTTATTTGTTTCTATTTTTCCATTGTACTGCAACCATTTTCGGAATGCTATCTTTTCTCAATTATTCCCAAGCGCTGATGCTGTACCATCCTTTTGTAAAACAGCTTCAAAACCTTGGCGCATCCTTTCAAGTCCCTCGTGTAGTTTTGCTTGCGAACAGCCAATATTTAACCGTAAAAATCGTTGTCCATTACCGCCATAAATCGAGCCGTCCATAATGGCGACTTTCCCCACAGAAACTAAAGCCTCTTGTAAGCGGGCCACATCTGGAACTGCCGCTGATACGTCCAACCACATTAAGTAAGTGGCTTCCAGCTCCGTCACTTTAATTTTTGGCAAATATGTCTGTAAAAAATCTTTCACGTAACGTTGGTTCTCCGCTAAATAATCATTCAACTCGTCAACCCAAGTACCACATTTTTGATAGGCCGTCATGGTTGCTAGCATTCCCAAAATACTTGTTGATGATAAACCATCGGCATTTTTTAATTTGAGCTGAAAAGCGTCACGTAATTCGTTATCTGGAATTAGGGCGTAAGCAAAAATCAGCCCTGGAAAATTAAAGGTTTTCGTGCCACTGGTAATAATGGCAGATTTTTTATAACCAAATTGCGTAATTGGTCGATGAACTTGGCCTTTATTAACGATATCCATATGAATTTCATCAGAAAGTAAAAACACATCATACTGTTGGCACAATGAAACCATTCGCTCTAATTCCCATTGCTCCCAAACACGTCCTGTTGGATTATGCGGGGAACATAAAAGCAAACAGCGATTTTCTGGTTGCGCTAGTTTTTTTTCTAAATCAATAAAATCAATGCTGTAGCGCTTCTCTTGATAAAGCAGTTCATTTGCCACTACTTGCCGCTTATTTTCCTGAATAACTTTAAAAAATGCATCATACGCAGGTGTTTGTAAAATAATGCCCTCCCCTTCATTAGTTAATAATTGGATCAACGCAGAAATCCCATAGATAACGGTCGGGGTATACATAATCCAGTGTTCTTCAATCTTCGTCTGGAATCTTGTCTGGTACCACGTTTGAATTGCTTCTTTTAATTGTGGATGGTTCCACCTCGTATAGCCAAATACGGGATGTTTCAAACGCTCCTGTAATGTTGCCAGAACTGCCTCTGGCACAGCAAAATCCGTATCGGAAATAGTGAAGGGAAGCAAGTCCGCTTCCCCAAATCGATCTTCTACAAAATCCCACTGTGTACAATACGTTCCTCGTCGATCAATTGCTTTATCAAACGACACACTCTTCACCTTCTGTCTTTTTTCTAACCTAAAATCATCTCTAATTGATTACGGACCGTTGTCACTTTGGTTCCGATAATCACTTGCACATTCTGCGCATCTAAATGCACGACGCCTAAAGCCCCTAATTGCTTTAATTTGTCATCATCTACTTTATTAGCATCTGCTAACACTAAACGTAAACGCGTAATGCAATTATCAATAGCTTGAATATTCTCTTGCCCACCCAAAGCCGCTAAAATCCCAGGCGCATCATAGCCACCCGTTTTCTTATATTGAACTTCTTGATCGGTATATTCAGTCTCATCTAAGACCTTGTCTCGTCCAGGTGTTTTTAAATCAAAGGTTACAATGACTGTTTTAAAGACGAAATAATAAACAACAAACCAGATAGCGCCGACAATGAGAACCCACCACCATTTTGTATAAGTTCCTTGTAACAAGCCAAAAATAACAAAGTCCAGTAGCCCGCCATCAGTGTTTCCAATCACAACACCCAATAAAGCCATTACCATGAAACCTAGACCAGTCATAATGACATGAAACAGCCATAATAATGGACTAATAAATAAGAATAAAAATTCAATTGGTTCTGTAATGCCAGTGATAGCCGTAGCAATTACACCCGAAAGGAGTAAGCCTTTAATCTTATGTCGATTCGCCGGAGCTGCAGTATGATACATCGCAAGTGCCGCCGCTGGTAAGCCAAAAATAAAGGTCGGCATTTTCCCTTGTGACAAGAAAGCTGTTGCGCTTGGTGAAATCGGTAAATTATTTTGCAATTCTGCATAGAAAATATTTAACGCACCAAACACTTCTTTGCCAGCCACCACCGCTGAACCCCCTGCTTCAGTAAAACGAATCATGGAAACCAAAATATGATGCAACCCAAACGGCAACAGTAGACGTTCCCCTGACCCAAACAGAAAAGGCCCAAAAATACCAGAACGTTGGATAAGTTGGCCAATCGCCATAATCATTAGCGCGAAAAGTGGCCAAACTAACGGAATTACTAAGCCCACGAATGCCATCACTAATGAAGTAATAATTGGTACAAACCGTGCGCCAGAAAAGAAGGCAAAACTATCTGGTAGTTGCACCGTGTAAAATCGATTATGCAACTTATAGACAATAAGCCCAGCGATAATTCCACCAAGAACGCCCATTTCAATCGTTTGAATCCCAAAAACCATTCCTTGGCCGGCTTCCCGCAACTGCTCAGGATCCACGAGGCGATTCGTCTGCACTAAGTAGAAATTAATCGCTAAATTCATCACCGTATAGCCTACGAAACCTGAAAACGCAGCAATTCCTTTTTCTTTCCGAACTAACCCCAACGGAATGGCCATTGCAAACATGACAGGTAAATAGGCAAACGCAAAACCACCAATTGTCGACATAAATTGGAAAATAATTTTCACTGCGGGCTTTCCTAAAAACGGGATCGTTTCAATCATGGATTCACTGGAAAAAGAACTTCCTAATCCCAACAAAATCCCCATAAAAGCTAATAAAGCCACTGGCAACATAAACGTTTTACCTAATCCTTGGAAAAACTCCCAGAAAGTCGCTTTCTTTTTCTTTACTGCCATTTCTTAACTCCTCCATTCATTCTTTACAAAACTAAAAATGATTGCGTTTACATTCATTGCCCTCATTATAACTAGCCCAAAACAAAGAAAAAAGAGGCTACACTTTTTCTGTATCCCCTTACATCATTTAGTATGGTGTTGCATAAAATTACCGCGGTTGCTTTGCCTCTGCGTACATTAATAAAACCGTATCGAACAAACAAATGACAGCAATTCTTGAACTTAAATCCACGCGCTGATGATAACGTGTCGTCCCTTTGGCAAATAACGTCGTCGTCGACAATTTTTCCAAGGTGCTTCCTTTAGTCGAAATCAAACTAATCATCGGCACTTGCTGTTCCTGCGCTACACGTGCATACGCTAAAATCCCCTTAGTTTCTCCTGTATAACTGACAAAAATGGCTAAATCCTGTCCATCCAGATTCTTAACTGCTGCCGCTTGTTCATCCCAATCAGATCGTGCATAGGCTTTTTTTCCTAAAAATGTTAGCTTTCGTGCAAAATCAGTACAAATAGGAAAACTGCCACCAACACCGAACACTTCAATCGTATTCGCACGCTCAATCATTTTAAGCATTTCCGCGACTTTGGCTTCATCCATTTGTTGAAAACTGTCTTGCACATTGGCGATCAACTGTTGTGTAATGGCTTGAAAATTACGACTATCGCTTTCTGTGCTCTCGCTCTGCACCGATTGGACGATCGCGTATTTTAATTCTTGGAAGCCTCGATAACCTAAGTGTTTTGCTGTTCGAGAAATAGTGGCTGTTGAGACAAACAACGCCTGCGCCACCTCATAAATGGTTTGTGAACTAATTTCCGTCATATGCGTCAAAATATAATCCAGTACTTGATTTTCAATTTTACTTAAATCATTTCGTTTCTTTTCTAACAAAGCGATTAATCCCTCAGTCGACATCCAATCCCTCACTTTAAATCCTTTTTTATAATTATACACCAGAATATTCTGATTATTTCAATAAGAAAGTCCAAAATAACCAACAGCGGCTCCATCATTCGCCAGAGAAAAAAATCAGCCTTCCGATGGAGGTGCTTGTTGCGCTTTCTTGCTATACTCTGTATATAGAAAACAGGAAAAATTTGGAGGTAGTACGTATGAATAATCAACGACCAATGTTTATAAATATTCTTTTAGTGGTCCTTTTATTTTTAGTTGTCGGTTCACTCTTTAGTGCCGTTGTCGGTATCGTGGGAAGCTTATTGTGGCTAGCAGTAAAAATTTTAGTTCCCGTAGCGATTATCGTGTGGCTTGTTCGAACAATTTCGGGAAATAATGGCAACTGCCACCGTCGTTATTAAAAAAACAGGTTTTCCTTTTCGGAAAACCTGTTTTTTTACTTCTTTTATCTAAAAGCATATACAATATTACTAATACCAAACATCATAAAGTAGAAGCCAACTAAGAAGCTTAGAGTTAATGCTGAAGACAATGGATTAAATAATAACATTACACCTAAGATAATCCCTAAAACATCAACAATTAATGTGAACCAGAAGTAACCTGTGCTTACTCGTTTAGCAAAATCTAAAGTAAATAAGCCGAAAATTGAGTCGAATAAAAACCAAATTGCAAAAACAAATGGTAACACAGCGACACCAATATTTAAGTTAAACAATAAGTAAACACCAATTAGGATATCAATAATCCCTAAGATGATTGGTGCATAAGCTTTGTAGCCTAGCAATTCTTTCATACGATTACGTACAAAAATTTCGAAAATCCCTTTAATAATAGCAAAAATCGCAAAAACCATCACAATGGCAATTAAATTACCGGCAGGATTTTGGAAAGAAATTAATGCAGTCAGAACAAATAGAATTCCTAATACTAATGAACCCCAGTCCATTCCATGATGTTGTCGTTGTTCCATGACACTCACTCCTCTATAAAATAATTTATTACACTTATTATGTTACTACTATTTTACAAGGTGTCAAATATTTTCATCGTGCTTTCTGAAAACCATTTCAATGATAACTCCATTAAAAACAACGTATCACTTGATTGTCTCTTTTTTGGTGCACAATTGTGTCTTTTTTGTATAAATAAGTCCCTCGTGTTCCCACAAAAAAACCGCTACTTTTTCATCTAGTTTATAAAAAAGTAACAGTTATAAATTATTTTTTCTTTTTCCCAATCGAGAGAATCCCTCTTTTTATGACATCAAAGAAACTCAAAGATTGGACCATATGATCTGGGTCAACATATTCACGAATAGCTCGTAACACTCGCTTCGGCTCTTTTGAAGCAAACGTATACGTCCCATTTTTCTTGGTTTGAATCGCATAACGAGGAATCCATTTTCCTTTGAACATTACTGAAGCCAACACGTAATCGACTTCTTCCCACGGAATTTGGATAAACTTACGTGGATCTTTGGCATGGTAAAATTCAAACCCGCGGTCACCTATCATAATTTGTCCATAATCTGTTAATCCTGTAAATGCCGTCGCATCTATAACTAAATCAACTTTTGTGTTTAATGATTGTACCATGTTATCTGCTCCATTTCATTCGACTAATTCCTCTTTATTATACGTTTCTTTCCTGATCGAAACAAACAAAATTACATCTTTGTTTAAAAAAGCGGAAGAAAAGTTTCTCGACTTCTCTTCCGCTTTTTTTGATTAGAAGTAATAAACTTACCTCGTCATTCTTATAATAAGCCGATTAAGTGGCCGACTACGCCGACTACGAATAAACCAAGAATGATAACGATTGGGCTAACTTTTTTCTTCAATAACCACATACATAAGAATGTAAGTAGTAATGGTGCTAGACCTGGAATCAATTGATCTAAGTTATCTTGTAAAGTAGTAACTTTCGTTGGTGAAAGCGCCAAGCCTTGGTTCACTTGTTCAAAGGCTTTATGCATTCCTTCACCGCCAGCAGGAAGTTTATCCCACTCGATATAAGCACCTTTGTCTAACTTAACTTGTGAGACAATTGGTAAGAACTTAATCGATACCCAACGTTGAACTAATGCGGCCAGTACGAACATCCCTAAAATAGAAGCACCTTTTGTAATATCTTGTAGTAAACCACCTGAAAGGTCATCAGTAATTTTAGAACCTGCTTTGTAACCAAACTCTTGTGTATACCACATGAATGACCAACGAATTAAGTTCCAAGCAACGAAGAATAAGATTGGGCCTAAGATGTTACCACCCATTGCTAAGGAAGCACCTAAAGCTCCTAACATTGGACGAACAGTAAACCAGAAAACTGGGTCACCGACACCGGCTAAAGGACCCATCATCCCAACTTTAACCCCTTGAATCGCTACGTCATCAACTGGTGCGCCATTGGCACGTTCTTCTTCCAAAGCTAATGTTACACCAAGAATTGGTGAGGCAATGTATGGGTGTGTATTAAAGAATTCTAAGTGACGTTTTAACGCCGCTGAACGTTCTTCTTTCGTTTTATATAATTTTTTGATTGCTGGAATCATTGAGAATGCCCAGCCGCCGTTTTGCATACGTTCATAGTTCCAAGAACCTTGGATAAATGTTGAACGCCAAGCTACAGCTAAACGATCTTTTTTAGTTAATTGAATTTTTTCTGCCATTTTCTTTGCTCCTCCTTCAGAATTAGTAGTCGTTTAAAATATCGCCTAATGGGTCGCCAGAGTTGCCTCCGCCATTTGAGTTAGAAGAACCGCCCATTTTAGATAAGTTCAAGTAAATAAGAGCTAAAGCGACACCTAAAGCACCTAATGCGATTAATGTTAATTGAGAAATCGCTGCGACTACGAAACCGATAATGAAGAATGGCCATACTTCTTTTGTTGCCATCATGTTGATTACTAATGCATAACCTACGGCAACGACCATACCACCACCGATAGCCATACCATCAGTTAACCAAGCTGGCATTGATTCTAAGAAATTACGAACAGTGTCAGCAGGAATGAATAGTAACGCACCTGCTGGAATCGCAATACGAATACCTTGTAAACATACAGCGAAAATGTGTAACATTTCAACTTGTTTAATGTTGCCTTTTTCAGCAGCCGCGTCCATCATGTGAACGATTGGCACCGCAACTGTCCGAACGATCATTGTTAAGAACAAACCTGCAACCGCTAAAGGAACTGCGATAGCAATCGCTGAAGGAACACCTTTAACACCTTGGCCACCTAAAACTAAAATAATTGCTGAGGCAACAGATGCTAAAGCGGCATCCGGCGCAACGGCAGCCCCGATGTTCGCCCAACCTAACGCGATCATTTGTAAAGTACCACCTAAAACAATTCCGGCTTCTAAATTACCAGTAACTAATCCGATTAATGTACATGCTACTAACGGTTGGTGGAATTGGAACTCATCCAAAATCCCTTCCATACCAGCTAGAAAGGCAACGAGTAAAACTAAAATAATTGATATAACAGACATGATAAGCCTCCTATTTTGATTTGTATTTGGCGAGTTACGCGTTTGCTAACTCATTTTTTGCTTTTTTCAAAATTTCGTCCATATTCGCTTTTGAATCATTTGGCACTTTACGCACATCAAATTTGATGCCTTTGGCTTTTAATTCATCAAACGTATCAACGTCTTCTTGACCCATTGATAATACTTTGCTTACAACGACTTTTCCAACAGAGTGAGCCATTGAACCAACGTTTACTTCTGGGATTTCTACGCCGCCTTCAACCACTTTTAAGACGTCTTCAGGATTTTCAAATAATAATAATGCTTTTGTATTGCCAAAACGTGGATCTTTCGCTACTTCAATCATTTTACTGATTGGAATAACATTGGCTTTTACTCCTGGAGGAGCTGCTTGTTCGATTAATTTCTTACGTAAGTCATCTTTTGCAACGGCATCAGAAACAACAATAATTCTGTTTGGTTGTGTTGCTTTTGTCCAAGCTGTTGCTACTTGACCATGTAATAAACGTGAATCAATACGTGCTAGCACAAATTTAATTTTGCCATCGCCAACAACTGTACCTGGTGGTAACGAACCTTTTGGCTGTGCATCTTCTGTCGTAGCAGCTTTTGGTGCTTCTGCTGGTTGTAACTCTTCTGGTTTAACTTTGACACCATCTTTTGCTGTTTCAAGAATGTGTGTCGCAATTTCTTGTGCTGATTCCATAGAGAAACGAGAAGCATATGCTTCAATAACCATTGGTAAGTTCATACCTGCAACGATTGCCCATTTGTCTTTATGATCTTCTAACAATGAGTTCGCTTGGTTAAATGGTGTTCCTCCCCATAGGTCAACTAAAAATAGTACTTCGTCTTGATTGTCAAACGATGCAATGGCTTCTTGCATTTTTGCTTTTACATCATCGGGACCTTCGCTAGGCATTAACGTAACTGCTTTTACATTTTCTTGTTCGCCAAAGATCATTGCACCAGATTGCAAGATCCCTTCAGCAAATTCACCGTGACTTGCTAGGATAATTCCTACCATTTTTATACCTCCTGTATAATTGATGTTTTTTTTCATGGTTGTACTGCTAAACGCTTTCACTTTTTGAAAAAAATCAGATAAATCAGATTCTGACAAAAATAAATGAAAAAATTTCAATAGTTCTTGATTTTTTTCAACATCAGCACTTGCCTTTATCAATACAGTTCATGAAGCAATGATGTTGGTCCTAGGCCACCACATCCTTTCAATGTCTTTCGTCTGTAAAAATAAACGTCAGCTGGCGTTATTTTCTTTGCTACGCTCTTTTTTCAGTAAATCCATCAAATTCACTTGGCTGTCTGCTGCGACTTTTCGAATTTCCAATTCAATACCTTGTTCATTTAAAAACAGAAATGCTTTTAAATCGTTGGCATCCACTGCGACTGCATTCGTAATCATTCGCTTGCCTGTGCTGAAACTCATTCCGCCAATATTCACAGAAGTTAGTTGTACACCGCCTTCGACCACTCGTTTCACGTCCAAAGGATTAGTGAATAACAACATGGCTCGAAACGAATCAAAACGAGGATCAGGGTAAACATCAATCATTTTTTGAACAGTGATGACATTTACTTTGACACCAGGTGGAGCAGCTTGAACCAACAAGGCTTTTCTCAAATTGTCATGAGCAACGGAATCACTAACCACTAAAATGCGATTAATGTTCGTCAATTTTGCCCAAACAGTTGCTACTTGGCCATGAATTAATCGATCATCAATTCGAGCTAAACGAATATCCATTACCATCGGGAATGCTCCTTTAAATTCATTTTTAAAGGTTAGGACCTTTGTCTTTTTACTTAAAAATTTTAGGTAAAAAGGGACACCTTATTATAAGCAAGTTTCGTGCCAACTTTAGTGTATCGGTTTGAAACCTAGAAAATTATAGGTTTTTTTAAGAAAATCAAAAAATCGATACACTAATAAATAGTGTATCGATTTTTCTGTATTAATCTAGTGTATCAATTTCGGTGATTTTATCTTCGATACACTGGGCATTTTTGACTAACTGTGCGATAAAATAAACTTCTTCTGCTGGAACATCCATATTAAGAGCTTCTTCCATAGTCTCAATTGAGGCCACAATCACTGGATAAATTGGTTCTTGAACCAATCGACCAAGTTCCTTTTCTGAAACCGTCAGTGTATCATTCCGTAAAATACGCTCCAACATGCCCGATGTGTGCATAATCAAATTGATGTAAAATGTGTACTCTTCTGGCATCGTTAATTGGGTTTGGATATTTTTAGCGAATGACCACAACAGCTCAATGATTTTTTTTCCATTAATGAAAGTGAAACTTTGCTCCATATATTTTAGACAAATTTCTTTTGCTGCCGCTTCGTCCAACGGCTTATTCATTACTTCTTCTTTCCGCTCTGCTAGTAATTGCTGAATAATTTTTTCTGCTTCACCGGAAAAGAAATTTTCCATGGAAATATAAGGAACACCAATTTTGGGATTGGTAATCCCAGTTGTCGCAATAATTTCATAGTCTTCTTGAATTTTAGGCAAGACTTCTTTCATATTTACAATGGACAAAGGAATCACTTCTAAATGCCAGTCTATTTGTGGCAAGACAGCTTCCTCAATAAGCTCTTTCATTCGGCGCGCAGTTCCTTCTCCAGAAGCGCAGATAGCAATAATTGCTCTTGTTTTCCAATTTTCAATGATTTGTTTCGTTTCACTTTGGCGAATATCGGCATAGCCATGAAAGTTTTTTAAAGACTCGTGAAGTGTTTCCAATTGCGTATCAATTAATGCGGTTTTGCGGGCCGCTTCAAGAACAATTGGCGTGGTCACCATGTCTACTGTCCGCACATCAATGCCTGTCTGGCGTACAATTTCTTCTGAAAACGTACTTAATGAACCCATGTCCACTAATAATAGTACGCCATTTTCTTCATTCACTTCACCAACTGCTTCAACGATTTTACGCAAAGCTTCTTTCGGTGGCATATCTAAAGGCATATCCACAGCCTTCAAATTATCAACATTTAACAATTGAGAAACCACTTGTACCATACTGCTAGCGGTACTATTTCCGTGCGCAGCCACGACAATGCCAATCCGGCCAGCCTCAGGATTTTCTCTTAAAGAAATGAGCAAAACAGCTAAATAGTAACTTTCAGATTCAGGAATCTCCATCTGATAACTACTTTCAATAATATTTTTAATTTCTTTTGCTGTTTCAAACTCTGTTGGATAATCTAAAACCATATTTCGAATACTTTCATTTAAAGGATGCTTAGGATCTTTACCTAATTGGATGCGTTTCAAGAAAGAACTAATGTGTAAACTCATTGCATAAATAAAGTTGGGTTGAAACGAATACGATAACCGCTTCGCTGCAAAATTATAAATTTTCTTAGTGACATCAATAATTCGTTGGTCAACAATTTCAGCCAATTTATTTTCTGTATCAAAGGTGAATCCATAATCTTTGTAGAAAGATTTTAAATGAACATTGATATCCGTTGTAATAAAATTATTAATTAGTTCTTGGTCCAAGCCGTCTGCTTTTAAGAGAGCCGCTTTATCTCCAATAATCTCATATAGATTGTAAGGCAATTCATAGGCATCTGACTGAATAGCTACTAAAGATTCATTTGGTGATACCACTAATTGCGGTTCCAGATATTTCGACAACTCCGACAATACTTCTCGATTACTGGCAAGTTGCATAATGCCTTCTTTAATATTGTCCGTTAATTCGTCCATCGTAATCATTAATTCCTCTTGTTCCATCTGATTAAGGAACCCTCGCGCAGTCACAAGTTGCACATTCGATTTTAGCTGACCGACATTTCCATAAGAAACACTTCCGATTAATGCTTTGACCACATCTTCTGACAAAGAGATTCGCCGTTGAATCCGCGCTGCTTCCATTGAAACCATCACTTTTAGGAGGTCAATTTTTTCTTTCGCAGGACGGTCACTAAAGTTCGGTAATTGAATGATAATCGGAATGCGTCGCACAAAAGTATTCAATAAAGAAGAAGTAGGATTCTCCGTCGTAGCACAAATAATCCGAACATCCGCATGATGTGATTTCACTGTTTCACCTAAACGCGCGTACACGCCGTGATCCATAAAATAAAAAATCATTTCTTGTCCTTCGGGTGGTAACCGATGTACTTCATCTAAAAACAGAATGCTGCCATCTGCTTCATCAATAATCCCTTCTTTCGCTTTCGTAGCGCCTGTGAAGGCCCCTTCTACATACCCAAATAAATGCGACATCAAAAGTTCTGGATTATGCGCATAGTCTGCACAGTTAAACACCACAAACTCTTTTTCTTTGGCCACAATTTGGTTCAGCTTCGCAAATTGAAACATGGCATGAGCAAAATAAGTTTTCCCAGAACCTGTTGGTCCAGTAATTAAACAATTCAAGCCTTTTGGTGGATATAAAATCGCTGCTTTGGCTTGTTCCACCGGCGTTTTCATGCTTCCAGCTGAACCGATAATTTTTTTGAAAATATCTTCAACTTCTGGGGTTTTACTGGTCGTGACTACTGGTTCAACCAATGGTTCGATAAAAGTTTTTGTGGAGTGATCCATTGATTTTTCCCGATAACTTTTAACTGGCTTGGTTAATGGTCGATGCTGAAACGCCACCTGCGCGACATATTTTACTGGTCGACCAGATAATTTTTTCAAGCGCCCTTCACGAACGAGTTGATTCAAATCTTTACTAGCATTGGTCCGCTGAATGTTTAAACGTTCTGAAATTTCTTGTGTCGTGACTCCCGCATCACTTGTTAAGGTCATTGGCGTTAAATTCTTCGTTTGCTCTTTAACATATTGATAGATTTTTTCAATCCGCTTCATTTTTGATGGCTCCTTTAATCGATACACTAATTAATTTACATGATACAGTGTATCATTAAAAAAATACACTAAAAACCCTTTCATTAAAAAAATTTCTGTTTCACATGAAACATTTTAAAAAAGCGCCTTTTTTCTATAAAAAACCCACCTTTTTATTCGTTTCTGTAAAAAGATTGAAACTCCTTGAAAAAAGGTTCTGTAGCCGATATAATGCAGAGAGGTTCAAGAATATATTAAAAGCGAGGAAAACAATTGATTACTGTTAATGATGTAAGTTTACAATTTCCAGATCGTAAACTTTTTGAAGAAGTGAATATTAAATTTACTCCTGGCAACTGTTACGGCTTAATCGGCGCAAACGGTGCAGGAAAATCAACGTTTCTTAAAATTTTATCAGGTGAGATTCAACCGACAACTGGCGTGGTTTCAATGGGTCCTAATGAGCGACTAGCAACGCTGAAACAAAATCACTTTGACTACGAAGACTACACTGTTTTAGAAACTGTAATTATGGGACATAAACGTCTTTACGAAGTAATGAAAGAAAAAGATGCTATCTATATGAAAGAAGATTTTTCAGATGAAGATGGAATTCGTGCCGCAGAACTAGAAGGCGAATTTGCTGAACTTGACGGTTGGGAAGCAGAACCTGAGGCAGCTGTTTTACTCCAAGGGCTAAACCTTCCAGAAGAATTACATGATCAAAAAATGAGCGAATTAACAGCTGGTCAAAAAGTCAAAGTATTATTAGCTCAATCTCTTTTTGGTAAACCAGATGTCTTACTATTAGACGAGCCGACAAATGGTTTAGACACCCGCTCAATCAATTGGTTAGAAGAATTTTTAATCAACTTTGAAAATACCGTTATCGTGGTTTCCCATGACCGTCATTTCCTAAACAAAGTCTGCACTCACATGGCAGATTTAGACTTTAGTAAAATCAAACTTTACGTTGGTAACTATGATTTCTGGTTGGAATCAAGCCAACTAGCGACAAAATTGCAAGCACAATCTAATGCCAAAAAAGAAGAACAAATCAAAGAATTACAAGACTTTATCGCTCGTTTTAGCGCCAATGCCTCAAAATCAAAACAAGCAACGTCACGTAAAAAAATGTTAGATAAAATTACCTTAGATGACATTCAACCTTCCTCTCGTCGTTATCCATTCGTTGGTTTTACACCAGAACGTGAAATCGGCAATGACTTATTACAAGTTGAAAATGTCTCTGTAACGATTGATGGCAAAAAAATCTTAGATAATATCTCGTTCAACTTAACAAAAGATGATAAAGTGGCATTCATCGCTGACTCAGATATTACAACGACTACGTTATTCAAAGTGATTATGGGCGAAATTACTTCCGATACAGGTTCTGTTCGTTGGGGCGTTACAACTAGCCAAGCTTATTTACCAAAAGACAACAGCAAAGACTTTGAAGAGCCATTAACCATTTTAGATTGGTTACGTCAATTTGCTGGTAAAGAAGAAGATGACAATACGTTCTTACGTAGTTTCTTAGGTCGGATGTTATTCTCTGGTGAAGAGGTACTAAAACCAGTCAATGTTCTTTCCGGAGGCGAAAAAGTGCGTGTCATGCTTTCAAAATTAATGCTTTCCAAAGCCAATGTCTTAGTTTTAGATGATCCAACGAACCACTTAGACTTAGAATCAATCACTGCGTTAAATGATGGGTTGATGGATTTCACTGGTTCAATTCTTTTTGCTTCACATGACCACCAATTTATCCAAACATTAGCAAACCGAATTATTGCTGTTTCTGATAAAGGGGTCATTGATCGGGCAGAAACAACCTATGATGAATTCTTGGAAAACCCAGAAATTCAAAAACAAATGGACGTTTTATTCAGTTCAGATTATTAAAAAAATAGAGAAGTCATTAAAAAATGACTTCTCTATTTTTTATTTTCTTTTTTCACCAAAAGAAAACACAGCAATACAACCTATTCCAGTATGACTAGTAATGGTGGGTCCTAGAGGATAAATCAGTATCTCATTAACCTCTATTTCTTTTTCAATTAATTCTTTGACTTTTTCCGCGTCATCTTTCGTTCCTGCATATGCAATCAACAGTGTTTGTTTCATTGGCTCTACAATGCCTTGAATCGTTTCTTGCGCAATCTTTTGCAAGGACTTGTTTCGTCCACGAGTTTTACCAACGGATGCTAGTTTGCCCGCCGCATCCACGCGAATAATTGGTTTAATGTTCATTAAGCCACCAAGTGCAGCCGCTGTTTTAGAAATCCGTCCGCCACGTTCTAAATGTTTTAAATCATCTACCGTTACCCACGAGTGAAGTTTCATTTTTTGCTCTTCAAGATAGGCAACAACTTCTCCTAATGAATGACCATCTGTTTGTAATCGAATGGCTTCTCGGACTAACATCCCTTGACCTAAGCTAGCTGCTTTTGTATCAATAATATGAATTTCTACATTATCGTACTCTTCTTTTAACATCTCTACTGATTGCAACGCACTTTGATAAGAGCCACTTAACCCAGATGAAAAAGCTAAATAAATCACCGGTAACCCTTGCTCCACAAAAGGACGGAAAAATTCATTGTAGCGTCCCACATTAACTTGAGAGGTAGTGGGCATACTTCCATTTTTAATAGCCGTTAAGAAGTTCTGATAATCAAACGTTTCACCTAAATCATCGCGATATTCTTTCCCGTCAATTTGAATATTCATGCTAATAAAAGGTACTTGGTTTTCTTTTAAGTATGTATACGGCAAGTCACAACAAGAATCTGTCACTAATTGATAATTCACGGACAATTGCCCCCTTCATGTTTTCTTTTATTTTACCATAGTTTTTCATTTTTATATAAAATTAAAAAAGAACGTAAAGGCTGAACTGGCATAAGCCATCCTTTACGTTCCCTTAAAAATCTGCTTAAATTTGTGCCCAAACGCTTTCTAAAACGTTCGTTTGGTTACGGTCTGGACCTACAGAGAATGTTGAAATGCGCACACCAACTAATTCTGAAATCCGATGTACATAGTTACGAGCATTAGCTGGTAAATCAGCTAAAGTTTTGCAACCAGTGATATCTTCAGACCAACCTGGTAATTCTTCATAAACTGGTTTACAGCGGCTTAATTCTTTCAAGCTTGCTGGATAATGATAAATTAATTCACCATCAAGTTCATAAGCTGTACAAATTTTCACCGTTTCTAAACCACTTAACACGTCAATCGAGTTTAATGACAAATTCGTAATTCCTGATACACGTTTTGAATGACGCATAACTACTGAATCAAACCAACCGACACGACGCGGACGTCCTGTTGTTGTTCCGTATTCTTTACCGACACGACGAATGGTTTCTCCTGTTTCATCAAATAATTCTGTTGGGAATGGGCCGTCACCGACACGTGAAGTGTACGCTTTGCAGACACCAACCACTTTATTAATTTTTGATGGACCAACGCCACTACCGATAGTTACGCCACCAGCTACTGGATTAGAGGAAGTAACAAATGGATAGGTTCCTTGATCGATATCCAACATGACACCTTGTGCCCCTTCAAATAAAACCCGTTTTCCAGCATCTAATGCATCGTTTAAAATAACCGAAGTATCTGTAACATATTGTTTAATTTGTTGTCCGTATTCATAGTATTCTTCAAAAATATCATCAAATTCAATGGCTTCGCTATCAAACATTTTAACGAATTGACGATTTTTTTCTTCTAAGTTAATTTTCAAACGTTCCGCAAAAATTTCTTTATCCAATAAATCAGCGATACGGATTCCCACCCGTGCTGCTTTATCCATGTAGGCTGGGCCAATTCCTTTAATCGTTGTCCCAATCTTGTTTTCACCTTTCGCATCTTCTTGCAATTGATCCAATTTAATATGATACGGCAAGATGACATGAGCACGATCTGAAATACGTAAATTATCAGTGGCAACATTATTTTCTTTTAAATAAGCTAATTCTTTTACTAAAGATTTTGGATTCACAACTACGCCGTTACCAATTACACTAATTTTTTCTTTATAGAAAATCCCTGAAGGAATTAAATGTAATTTATACGTTACGCCGTCGAATTTAATGGTATGTCCGGCGTTATCTCCGCCTTGGTAACGAGCGATCACTTCTGCGTTTTCACTTAGAAAGTCTGTAATTTTTCCTTTACCTTCGTCGCCCCATTGCGTTCCAACAACTACTACTGATGACATTCGAACACCTCGTTCATAATTTTTTTGTCCTGAATCATTGTACCAGTAAAACCAGTCCCTTTCAAGGGTAAAAATCGAATATTCTTTCACAATCAAAAGCGTTTCTGTCAAAAATACGAACATTTTTAGTTATGTTTTTGTAAAATAATAAAATATACGAATATTGTTCGTGTTTTACTCTCTGATTTTAATCCCTTAATAAGCAAAAAAACGAACTCAAAAAATGAGTTCGTTTTTTAAAATTCTGTCCTCGGCGAAAGCGAAGAAAATTTATTATATTCTTTAATGAAAAGTAATTCGACCGTTCCACGCGCACCACTACGGTTTTTCTCAATGATGACTTCTACAACATTGTCAACTTCTGGTGGCTCATGATCGCCGTCTTCTCCTTCACCACGATCGTAGTAATCATCACGATAAAGAAAGGCAACGATATCGGCATCTTGCTCAATGGAACCTGACTCACGAATATCACTTAACACAGGACGTTTATCTTGACGTTGTTCCACGCCACGAGAAAGCTGTGACAAAGCGATAACCGGGACTTTTAATTCTTTCGCTAATTTTTTTAATTGACGTGAAATATCAGAAACCTCCTGTTGGCGGTTCTCTTTTCCAGTTCCTTCAATCAATTGTAGGTAGTCGATCAAAATTAGACCTAAGTTGCCTTTTTCTTGTGCTAATTTACGACATTTCGCACGAATTTCGGTAATTTTAATCCCTGGTGTGTCATCAATATAGATATTCGCACGGGACAAACTACCCATCGCAATAATTAAGTTTTGCCATTCTTCTTCAGATAATTGCCCTGTTCTTAAATGGCTGGCCTCAATGGATCCTTCTGCACAAAGCATCCGGTTCACTAATGATTCTGCCCCCATTTCTAAACTAAAAATAGCGACAGCTTTATCTGTTTTGGTGCCGACATTTTGGGCAATATTTAATGCAAAAGCGGTTTTCCCTACCGCTGGACGGGCCGCTAAAATAATTAGCTCTTCCGCTTGCAAGCCAGCAGTCATTTTATCCAATGCTTGATAGCCTGTAGGTAAACCAGTAATCTCTTCATCATTTTGGTATAATTGGTCAATATTCGCAATAGTTGTATTTAGAACATCTGAAATTGATAAAAAGCCACTACGATTCCGCTTTTCGGAGACTTCTAAAATGCTTCGTTCTGCATCATCCAAAATAGATTCAACATCTTCACCTTGCTCAAAGCCTTTAGTTACAATCTCTGTAGCGGTTTGGATTAAGTTGCGCAGCAACGATTTTTGTTCAACAATTTTTGCATAATAAATGACATTGGCAGCTGTCGGCACAGCTAAAGCTAAATCTGACAGATAACTTAGTCCACCAACATCTTCTAACAAATTCTCTTGTTCTAGGCGATCTTTGATTGTTACCACATCAATCGCTTCATTTCGGTCGCTTAAGGTCATCATCGTTTGGAAAATCAACTGATGACTACGACGATAGAAATCTTTAGGTTCCACATATTCCATCGCTTCTATTAGCACATCTGCATCTAAGAAAATAGAACCTAAAACGGCTTGTTCCGCTTCAATATTTTGTGGCGGTACCCTATCTTGCAATAATTCATTCATTTTGTTCTCTCCCACGATGTCTTACTTTCTGGTTCGTTTAGTCTATCCATTTTAACACAATTTCATTAAAAAAAGTACATTTTTTCTCTGCTGATTTCTCTATTTTTAGTTCACTTTCCAATTTTTAAAAATATACAATTAATAAAAATATAATACTTTCGTTAATTTAAATTGTTGTATATTTGATTTTTAAATATTATAAAAAATAATTCTAGTAATTTATTTTGCATAAAAAAGAAGCCGGAGAAATCGGCTTCTTTTTTATCGATTGTATTATTCCGCTACGACATGAACCTTAATTTTCGCTGTAACTTCATGATGTAGTTTGACTGGTACGTTAGTGTAACCTAGAGAACGAATTGGGTTGGCTAATTCGATTTTGCGTTTATCCAATTTTACATTGTATTGTTTGTTTAAGGCTTCTGCAATTTGTTTTGAAGGAATTGAGCCAAATAAACGGCTGTCTTCTCCAGCTTTTGCCTTGATTTCTACAACAGTCTTTTCATCTTCTAAAAAGGCTTGCATTTCTTTTGCTTGTGCTAAAACTTCTGCTTCATGTTTTTCTTGGGCTTTCTTTTGACCCGCTAACGCACTCATGCTCCCTTTATTGGCTTCTTTCGCATAACCATTTTTAATTAAAAAGTTTTGGGCGTAACCAGTTGGCACTTCTTTTACGTCCCCTTTTTTTCCTTTTCCTTTAACGTCTTGTAAAAAAATGACTTTCATTTCCTTCACTCCTGTTCATACATTTCATTAATATTTTGACGAATTACATCAAGTAGTTGCTCTTTTACTTCTGCTACTGTTACGTTTGATAATTGTACTGCCGCATTAGTAAAGTGACCGCCACCACCTAAATTTTCCATAATAATTTGGACATTAATTGAACCATTACTCCGAGCACTAATGCCAATCTGTTGATCCGTCCGCTTGGTAATGACAAATGCTGCATTAATCCCTGCCATAGAAAGTAATGTGTCCGCTGTTTTGGCAGCTGTGACACTATCATATTCTTTGTCTTCACTCCCTGCAACAACGACGGTATCTTTTGTGACATATTCGCTTTTAGAGATTAAATTGTTCATTTCCAGATAGCTTGTAAGATCAGAACTTAATAGATATTGTACTAAAGATGAGTCTGCTCCACAAGTTCGTAAATAACTAGCCACATCAAATGTTCGCGCCGTCGTTCGTGTATTGAAACTTTTCGTATCAACCACAATTCCCGCCAACATCATGGTTGCTTCAAAGGCCTGCAGTTTATTTGCGCTATTACTTTGATATTCGATCAATTCTGTGACTAATTCTGAAGCAGAAGAGGCAGAAGATTCAATATAAGAAAGCAAGGGTTTTGCTGGAAATTCGTCTCCTCGTCGATGGTGATCAATGATTACTACTTTATCAAAACGCTCATAGAGCTCTTGTGAGATCGATAGAGACGGTTTATGGTAATCTACCATAACTAATAAGCTACTTTCTTTCTTGCGCTTCATGGCCTCTTTAGGACTAATAATGCGCTCTTCTAATTCTGGGTACTCTTTAATCGCCTCTAACACTCTTTTGACATCGGGAATGATTTCATTTTCATCTAAAACAATCCACGCTTTTCGATTATTAAACGAGGCTAAACGAGCAACACCAAATGCTGAACCTAACGCATCCATATCTGGATAACGATGGCCCATAATATAGATGTCAGCAGATTCCGCAATAATTCCCTTAATTGCCATGCTCATTGCGCGAGAACGTACTTGGGAACGTTTCGTCGTTACTGCCGTTTTTCCACCAAAAAATAACGGCTTCGCTTCATCTTTGGCTTCTTTTACAACCACTTGATCACCACCACGAACTAAAGCTGTATCTAGGTTTGTTTGAGCCGTGGTCCCGGTTTGATCTAAGGTTGGGCCCCCATAAGCAATCCCCATACTTAACGTAATGGCTACTTCATGGTTAGCTGATTCCTTACGGATCGTATCCAAAATAGAAAATTTTTCGTCCATCATTTTTTGAATATCTTCCCATTGGGCAATGAAAAAATAACGTTCTGCGTTGATTCGCTTATAAAAAACTTTGTATTGGTCCATCCAATCAGAAACCATCGTCGTAATGAAACTATTCAAATAAGAAATTTCTTTCTCATCCATTGTATCGGTGACATCATCATAATTATCGACAGACACAATGCCAATAGCCGTTTGCATTTCGACTTTTTCTTGATACAAATTACTTTCTTTAGTGATATCTTCAAAAGTAATTGTATGTTGTTCTTTATTGACGCTAAAGCGATAGGTATTTTCGTCAATCGTAAAAATATCTTGGTTTCGTTCTGCTAATTCTAAATAAGACGTAACTTGGCTAGCGGTTAACGTTAGCTGATTGTCTTTATTAAAAATAGAAGCAGCATAAGGATTAAGCCATTCTACCGCGCGTGTTTCCCCGTTATACGTAATAATTCCCACAGGTACTTCATTTACAACATAATCCAACGATTGTTCAGCAATGGAACTTGCTTCTTGAATCTTTTCTACGTTCGTAATTTCTACATCTCTAATCAACAGCCGAATAACCACTAAGAGAAAGATATCTAATGCGATAATTACCGCCAATAGCAGCCATTTATTTGTTAGTAAGAAATAGAGGAGAAATTCTACTAAGAGAAGACCCACAACAATTAAGAAACCGTTTTTTTGAATTCTCTTCTTTTGCATTTTTTTGCCTCCAATCTTTCTGCAGACCTTTGAGGCGACTTGTTCCAACGAGCATATTGCTCTGGTGATTCACTAGTTATTTCATCCCTTATTTTATCACAAAACACTTCATTCTGCGAACCTTGTTATGTTTCACGTGAAACACTAGTCAAGATAAAAAAGAACCAAAGAGCAAGCTCTTTGGTTCTGGAAATTGTCATAAAATTATTGTTCGTCACTAACGAATGGTAATAATCCCATGATACGTGCGCGTTTAATAGCAATCGTTAATTTACGTTGGTTTTTAGCGCCAGTACCTGTAACACGACGTGGTAAAATTTTGCCACGTTCTGAAATGAATCGTTTTAACAATTCAGTATCTTTATAGTCGATGTATTCGATGTGGTTTGCTGCGATATAGTCGACTTTCCGACGTTTACGTCCGCCTCTTCTTTGTTGTGCCATTCTTGTTCCCTCCTATCAAATTCGTTTAGAATGGTAAATCATCATCTGAAATGTCGATAGATGAACCTGAGCCACCAAATGGATCAGAATCTTTATCGAAATCAGGCATACCGTTATTGTTTTGCGACTGAGAAGATGATGGATTGAAACTATTGTTGTTGTTATTAAATCCAGAACTGGCATTGTTATTACCAAAGCTACGATTTTGTGATTGATAACCATTTTCGTTGTTATTAAAGCTACCGCCGCCAGTTCCTCTTTGTTCTGAAGCAGAACGAGATTCTAACAATTGGAAGTTTTCACAAACCACTTCAGTTACGTAGACACGTTGACCTTGTTGGTTCTCGTAGTTACGAGTTTGAATTCTTCCGACAACACCTAATAATGTACCTTTACGGGCATAATTAGCCATTGTTTCTGCGGGTTTACGCCAAATCACACAGTTGATAAAGTCTGCTTCACGGTCACCATTTTGATTCGTAAAGTTACGGTTTACAGCAAGTGTAAAGGTCGCAACAGCTGAACCACTAGCGGTGTAACGTAAGTCAGGATCTTTTGTCAATCTTCCGACTAATACAACGTTATTAATCATTCAAAACATCTCCTTTCGTCAATAAATGTTTCATGTGAAACAAATTATGCTTCTACCTTCACGATCATATGACGGATAATATCGTCATTGATTTTTGCTAAACGATCAAACTCGTTGATTGCGCCAGCTGTTGATGGAGAAGTAACATTAACGATATGATAGATGCCTTCACGGAATCCGTTCATTTCATATGCTAAGCGGCGTTTTTCCCAATCTTTAGATTCGATAACTTCTGCTCCGTTATCTTTTAAGATTGTGTCGAAACGTTCTACTAAAGCAGTTTTTGCTTCTTCATCAATGTTCGGACGAATAATGTACATGATTTCGTACTTCGTATCTTGACTCATTGATTTTCACCTCCCTATGGACTTCAAGGCTCTTAGTTGGCTAAGAGCAAGGAGAACATACCTAAAAAGGTAGTTCACAATCTCTAATTATATGCTAATTGATGGACAAAAGCAAGAAATAGTTTTGAAAAGCCCCAATAAAAAAGTTTCGCCAACTGGCGAAACTTTTTTATGTTATTCTTCTGTTTCTGATGTTGTTTCGTTTTCTGTTGTTTCTACAACTTCAACGATTTCTTCTTCCACTTCTTCTGGTTCTACAACAGCCATTGTTACCACTTTGGCACCATCTTCCATTCTCATTAAACGAACCCCTAATGTTGCGCGTCCTGTTTGAGAAACAGAATCAACGTTAAAGCGGATAATGACGCCTTTGTTCGTAATCAATAAGATATCTTCATCCCCATTGACCGTGGTTAAACCAGCTAATGGACCATTTTTCTCAGTGATATTTGCTGTCTTAATCCCTTTACCGCCACGTCCTTTAACTGGATATTCAGAAGCTTTTGTACGCTTACCATAACCATTTTCAGTAATGACTAGGACTTCTTTGTTTTCATCCAGAATCGCTGCACCGACCACATAATCATTTTCGCGGAGACGGATTCCCCGAACACCTGATGCTGTCCGGCCCATATCACGTACAGTATTTTCATCAAATGTGACAGAGTATCCTGCATGTGTTCCGATAATCATCTTCTGATTGCCATTAGTCGTTACCACGTTAACTAACTCATCATCTTCTTTTAAGCTAATGGCGATTAATCCATTACTACGGATATTAGAAAAGGCTGTTACGGCTGTCCGTTTGACGGTTCCTTTTAAGGTTGTGAAGAACAAGTATTTACCTGCTTCCGCTTTGCCCTCAACAGAAATAATCGCTTGAATTTTTTCTGCAGAATCAATTCCCAGTAAGTTAATTACTGGAATTCCTTTTGCTGTTCTACCGTATTCAGGGATTTCGTAACCTTTTGCTCGGTAAACTTTCCCAGTGTTCGTAAAGAATAATAACGTGTCGTGTGTTGAACAAGAAACTAGGTTTTTCACGAAATCATCATCGTGAACGCCCATCCCTTGGACACCACGTCCGCCGCGGCGTTGCGCCCGGAATTCGGAGTTTGCCATCCGCTTAATGTAGCCGTTATTGGTTAACGTAATCACGACTTCTTCTTCTTCGATTAAATCTTCATCTTCAAGACTTAGGACTTCACCTACTAATAATTCTGTGCGTCGTGCATCACCAAATTTTGTGCGAACGTCATTTAACTCTGTTTTAATGATTTCAATGACGCGTTCTGGGCGGGCTAAAATGTCCTCTAAGTCCGCAATGAATTTCAATAGCTCTTGATATTCATTTTCAATTTTGTCGCGTTCTAAGCCTGTTAAACGGCGTAAACGCATATCTAAAATCGCTTGCGCTTGACGATCTGAAAATTCAAAGCGTTCAATTAACGTTGCTTTTGCTTC
Organism: Enterococcus sp. AZ035; assembly: GCF_050548325.1. NCBI lineage: Bacteria > Bacillati > Bacillota > Bacilli > Lactobacillales > Enterococcaceae > Enterococcus > Enterococcus sp. AZ035. Next base: position 7,827 of record NZ_CP172958.1, on the reverse strand, counting down.
GTCATCTGATTGTGACCCACGGATAATGGCAATGATTTCATCGATATGATCTAAGGCAATTCGTAGACCTTCTAAAATATGCGCCCGTGCTTCTGCTTTGTTTTTGTCAAAAATCGTCCGGCGAGTAATGACTTCTTTTTGATGCTCGACGTAGTTTTCTAAAATACGTTTCAAGCTTAAAATTTTCGGTACGCCTTTTTCAATGGCTAACATGTTAAAACCAAAAGATGTTTGTAAGGCAGTCATTTTGTACAAGTTGTTTAACACAACAGAGGCACTCACATCTCGACGAACATCGATGACGATCCGCATGCCTTCACGAGAAGATTCATCCCGCAAATCAGTAATTCCTTCAATTCGTTTATCTCTGTGTAATTCAGAAATTCGTTCGATTAATTTGGCTTTATTCACCATATAAGGCAATTCAGTTACTAAAATACGTTCTTTTCCATTCGGCATTTCAGTCAATTCAACTTTTGCACGAACAGTAATCGAACCTTTCCCTGTTTCATATGCTCGGCGAATCCCTGATTTCCCCATCACTAAACCGCCTGTTGGAAAATCTGGTCCAGGTAACACTTCCATCAATTCATTCGTCGTTACATCAGGATTGTCCATCAATAAACTTGTTGCATCAATCACTTCACTTAAATTGTGTGGTGGAATGTTTGTTGCCATCCCCACCGCAATCCCCGTTGTTCCGTTAACTAGTAAGTTTGGAAAACGAGCAGGTAAAACTACTGGTTCTTGTTCTGAATCATCATAGTTTCCTTGGAAATCGACTGTATTTTTGTTAATATCTCGTAGCATTTCTAAAGCAATTTTACTCATACGTGCTTCGGTATAACGCATAGCGGCAGCGCCGTCACCATCGACAGAACCGAAGTTTCCGTGGCCGTCAACTAACATAGCCCGATAACTAAAAGGTTGTGCCATCCGCACCATTGATTCGTAAATCGCACTGTCCCCATGGGGGTGATATTTACCCATAACATCCCCAACAATCCGGGCTGATTTTTTGTGTGGTTTATCAGGGGTTACCCCTAATTCGTTCATTCCATATAAGATTCGGCGATGAACAGGTTTTAAACCGTCACGAACGTCAGGTAACGCGCGGGCTACGATAACACTCATTGCGTAGTCAATGAAAGATTCTTTCATTTCGCTGGTCAGATTGACGTCTTGAATGTTTTCTTTAATTTCTTCACTCATGAATTTTTTCCCCTCTAAATATATGTTCTAGCGTCTCTTACAACGTTGCGACACATTAAATATCCAAGTTTTTCACGTAATGGGCATTTTCTTCGATAAACGCACGACGTGGTTCCACACGATCGCCCATTAGCATTTCAAAAATTTGGTCAGCTTCAATGGCATCATCGACACTCACTCGCGCCATTAATCGTTTTTCTGGGTCCATTGTTGTTTCCCAAAGTTGGTGATCATCCATTTCACCCAACCCTTTGTAACGTTGAACACTTGGTTTTGGTGAAGCAGGTAATTCTTCTAACACTTTTGCTAGTTCCTCTTCAGCATGTTTGCCTGGTTGAACGTAGGTGATGTTTTTCCCTTGTTTCACACCATATAGTGGTGGTTGGGCAATATACACATAACCAGCTTCAACAATTGGCCGCATGAAGCGATAGAACAAGGTTAATAACAACGTTCGAATATGCGCACCATCGACATCGGCATCGGTCATAATCACTAGTTTGTGATAACGTGCTTTAGAAACATCGAAATCTTCGCCGAAGCCTGTTCCCATAGCTGTAAATAATGACCGAATTTCTTCATTGGCTAAAATTTTATCCATGCTGGCTTTCTCGACATTCAAGATTTTCCCACGAATTGGTAAAATGGCTTGGAATTCACGGCTACGGCCTTGTTTTGCTGAACCGCCGGCCGAGTCTCCTTCGACGATAAATAATTCGCATTTTTCCGGATCTTTACTTGAGCAATCAGCCAGCTTCCCTGGCAAGTTGCTAATTTCTAACGCGCCTTTACGACGGGTGACTTCACGGGCTCTTTTAGCGGCTAAACGAGCTTTTGAAGCCAACATGCCTTTTTCGACAATTTGTTTGCCGACTGTTGGGTTTTCCATTAAGAATTTTGTAAAGTATTCTGAGAATAGACGATCCGTAACGGTCCGTACTTCTGAGTTCCCTAATTTCGTTTTCGTTTGTCCTTCAAATTGAGGATCGGGATGTTTGATGGAAACCACTGCGGTTAAGCCTTCACGAACATCTTCCCCAGTTAATTTTTCATCGTTTTCTTTCATCAATTTTTGTTTACGTGCATAGTCATTAATCACACGTGTTAAAGAAGTTTTAAAACCAGATTCATGCGTTCCGCCTTCATAAGTATGAATATTGTTGGCAAAACTTAAAATATTTGAGTGGTAGCCATCTGTATACTGCATTGACACTTCCACTGTAATATCTTGTTGCTCTCCTTCAATGAAGATTGGCTCTGGGAAAATAACGTCTTTATTGGCATTTAAATGCTCAACATAACTCTTAATCCCGCCTTCATAGTGATACTCTTTTTTATCTTCTTGTCCTTCACGACTGTCTTCAATTGAAATGTGTAAGCCTCGATTTAAAAAGGCTAATTCACGAACCCGTGTTGCTAATTTATCAAAATCATAAACGGTTGTTTCTGTAAAAATTTCAGGATCTGGAATAAAGTGAACAGTGGTTCCGTGACGATCCGTTTCTTCGATAACTTTTAGGTCATCAACAACCGCACCACGACGATATTCTTGGTAATACACTTTGCCATCTTTATAAACACGAACATCTAAACTGGTCGATAAAGCATTAACAACAGAGGAACCAACACCGTGCAAGCCACCTGATACTTTATAGCCGCCACCGCCAAATTTCCCGCCGGCATGTAGCACTGTAAACACTGTTTCCACAGCTGGGCGACCTGTTTTGGCTTGAATCCCGACTGGAATTCCACGACCATCATCGATAACAGTAATACTATCGTCTGGTTCGATAATTACTTGAATTGATTTAGCAAATCCTGCTAAGGCTTCGTCGATAGAGTTGTCAACGATTTCCCATACTAAGTGGTGTAACCCTTCGCCACTAGTAGAACCTATGTACATACCAGGACGTTTCCGGACAGCTTCTAAGCCCTCCAAAACTTGAATCTGACTAGCGTCATATTCTTGCGCACGTTCTCTCATGTTTTTTTCTTCTTCTGTCATGTCGCTGAATTCCTTTCTATCTTGCCTTGTTGAACATAGAAAATATCTGGTTCAACTGTTAGCTTGTCTTTTATGTGATCTAAACTAGTTGTCGTTAAGAACGTTTGAACTTTGCCTTCAATCGTTTCTAACAAGTGAATTTGACGTTCATTATCTAATTCACTCATGACATCATCTAGTAATAACACAGGATATTCTCCTGTTTCTGAATGCATCAAATCAATCTCTGCCAATTTAATACTTAAAGCTGTCGTTCGCTGTTGGCCTTGTGAGCCATACGTTTGAACATTTTGACCATTGACAATAAACAGCAAATCGTCACGATGAGGGCCTAAAAAAGTATTCGCTTTAAACAATTCACGCTTACGATTGTTCATTAATTGTTGGAGCAATTGATTTTGAAGTGCTTCTAAGGAAAGATCCGTGTTGTCAATTGGGATGCTTGATGCGTAGTCAATGGTGAGCGTTTCGCGTCCATGACTAATTTTTTGATGGAGTAAGTTTGCCCAGTGTTCTAATTTTTTAAGAAAACCTAACCGAGCGTATAGAACTTTCCCGCCAAATTCAGCTAGCTGCTCTGTCAAAATATCCAGATAAACAGTATCTGTTTGTTTCTTTTCAGCTAGTTGTTTTAGGTATTGGTTCCGTTGCTTTAAAACAGACTGATATTGGACAAGATCATAAAGATAAATAGGACTCACTTGTCCGAGTTCCATGTCAATAAATTTCCGGCGGACTTGAGGTGAACCTTTCACCAAAGATAAATCTTCTGGGGCAAATAAAATAACATTCAGTTGCCCAATGTACGCACTGAGCCTTTTTTGCTCAATGTGATTAACCTTGGTTTTACGTCCTTTGTTGGAAATTAAAATTTCCAACGGCACGGTGCCTGTCTTTTTTTCAACCACACCGCTAATTTTAGCTGCTGCTTGTTCCCAGCCAATTAATTCTTTTTCATTGCTGGTTCGATGACTTCGTGTCATTGCTAGAACATAAATGCTTTCTAACAAGTTGGTTTTTCCTTGGGCGTTTTCGCCTAAAAAAAGATTTAACGTTTTTGGAAAATCTAAGCTGACTGTTTCATAATTACGATAATGCTGAAGTGTCAGCTCATTCAGCCGCATCGTCGGACTCGTTTCCGTTTTTCACCATAAAAAAAGTACCTTCTTCAGGTATCTCAATCATCATGCCCGCATAAAGTTTCCGTCCGCGACGATTTTCCAACTCGCCATCAACAAACACGCTATTATCTGCCAAATACCATTTGGCTTGGCCGCCACTACCAATGACGTTGATTTCTTTAAGAAACTGACCAAGCGTTATATACTCAGTTGCTAAAACAAACGTTTTTTTCAATGTGCATCCCTCTTTTTTCTAATACGTTCTCATATATATTATACCCTTTTTCATAAGAGAAAACAAATTTATCTGTCTAATTTTCATTCTAAGCAATTTTAATTCTAAATGACCGAAAATATTATTAGGATAAAAAAACTCTTAAAAAGCATTTTAAAACGGAAATTGATATTTTCTTGAGAAAAAAGGGGCCTGATTTGGCAGAAATGACGAGTAGCGTTTAACTAAAAAACAATTAGGGGTAACTCAAAGACAAACGAAGAGGGCGCGCAATGAAGAAAAGTAGCTTGTAGAGGTCTGAGCGTCGTTTTAAGCAACGTAAACTTCTTTCACTAGGAAATATTCATAAAAAAATGAACAGCCCTTAAACGAAAAATTAAAGGGCTTTTTTCTTTATCCACGAAAAAAAGGCAGAATTTATTCGTCAAACGATAGTTCAAACATTCACAATCATATTAGCGTAAAAGCTATTCTAGTTATAAAAAGCTTATCTAGCAGCGTTTATCGGCTTTAAACAGACGACAAAAAAGAACCTTCGGCGATCATATTGATTTTCCGAAGGTCTTTTTTAAACATGATTAATTTGTACGAACCGGTGTAATTAGTTGAATGAAATCTAGTTCTGTTTCGGTTGGCTCCAATGTAAACGGACGAATTGGAGAAAGGAATTTCACGGTAATATTCATATCGCCAAACGCTCGCAACGCATCTTTCATATAATCTGGGTTGAAAGAAATATCCAACGCTTCACCAGAAACATTTTCATAGTTTAAAGCTTCTTCGACTTTTCCAATTTCAGGTGAATTTCCATATAAAACAACAGAATCTGGTGAAATTGAAAGGCGAACAATATTGTTACGTCCTTCATGAGAAAGTAAAGAGGCACGTTCGATTGCTGAAAGCAATTCTGGTACATAAAATTCAATTTGCGTGTTATGGCTAGTTGGAATTAAACGGTTGGTATCAGGATAATTTCCTTCTAACAAACGAGAATAGAAGTACATTGTTTCTGTTTTAAATAGCACTTGATTTTCCATAATGCTGATTTCAACCATTTCTTCTTCATTGGTTAATGAACGAGAAAGTTCAGTTAAACTTTTTCCTGGAATTACAATGTTAAAGTCTTCTACTGCTTGTTCTGTCGGGATCACACGTTGACTTAAACGATGTGAATCTGTCGCAACGGCAAGTAATTTTTGATTTTCTAAAATAAAGTGAACCCCAGTTAAAATTGGACGACTTTCGTGCATCGATACAGCAAAACCTGTTTCACTAATAATTTTTGTCAATAAATGAACAGGTAATTTCATTTGGTTTTGAGTATCAATTACTGGTAAGTGCGGATAATTATCAGCATCTAATCCATTAACCGTAAAATCAGCTTTTCCTGAAGTAATTGCAACTTGATTGTTATCTAGAACTTCCATTGTGAACATATCTTCTGGTAATTTACGAATAATTTCGCCAAAGAAACGAGATTGTAAAACGATGCTACCTGTGCGTTCAATGGTCATTTGAGCTTTTTCATCATCTTTACTTAAAAAACTTTCAATTGAAATATCCGCGTTACTCCCAGTAAGTGATAAGCCATCTTCTGATAACACAATTTTAACACCTGTTAAGATTGGAATCGTTGTTTTAGAAGAAATTGCTCGTTGAACAGTTTGTAATTCTTGTAAAAAGACACTTCGTTTGACCGTTAATTTCATAATGTAAACTCCTTTTTAAGTATTTTCAATACGTTCTAATTTTGTACGCCACTGTTTTGTATATTATATATAAATAAATAATAAAAGTAATAGGGCATGTTGATTCTGTGGAAAAGTCAAAAGAGCATTGATTTTACTAAGTTATCCACTTGTGCATAAGTTGTGGATAACTTTGTTCTTTTTTGTTTAGTTTTCCACATCCTAAGAGTTCAATAAATTTTTAATTTCACTGACTTCTTTTTGAATCGCTGGATCTTTTTCCAATAATTGCTGAATCTTTTCGTGCGCATGAATCACCGTTGTATGATCTTTGCCGCCAAATTCGGCACCAATTTTTGGCAAGGAATTGTCGGTCATTTCTCTAGCAAGATACATTGAGATTTGACGAGGAACCACAATTGTTTTCACCCGTTTTTTCCCTTTTAAATCTTTAAGAGGCACATGATAATATTTGGATACTTCTTCTTGAATTTGTAAAATGGACAATTGATTTTTACTACCAACTGATTTTAGAGATTTCAAGGCGTCCGCCGCTAAACTAGTGGTAATATCTTCTCCATTAATAGTTGCAAAGGCTTGAACACGGACCAAAGCACCCTCTAATTCACGGATGTTGGAATCAATTTGACCAGCGATATAACTTAGTGTATCATCCGGAATTTCTAAACGCTCGGCATCTGCTTTTTTGCGCAAAATTGCAATCCGTGTTTCTAAATCAGGCGGGGTGATATCGACAGACAAACCCCAAGCAAAGCGAGAAACTAATCGTTCAGGTAATTTTGGAATATCATTCGGCGGGCGATCACTTGTTAAAACAATTTGTTTATTTTCATTGTAAAGATCGTTGAAGGTATGGAAAAATTCTTCCAATGTTGCTTCTTTTTCCGCCAAAAATTGAATATCATCGACTAATAATAAGTCAACATTGCGATATTCTTTCCGAAATTGTTCGGATGTCTTTGTTTGAATTGAGTTGATAAATTCATTCGTAAACGTTTCGCTACTAACATATTTGACTTTGGCATCTGGTTGATTCACTAACATTTGATGACCAATAGCATGCATCAAATGGGTTTTCCCTAACCCTACACCACCATAGAAGAAAAGGGGATTGTAAATCGAACCTGGATCCTCGGCAACAACAAGCGCTGCAGCATGAGCCATTTGGTTTCCTTTACCAATAACGAAGGTGTCGAAAGTGTACTTAGGATTAAGCATCGCTTTTTTACTTTGTTCACTAAAAACAACTTCTTCTTCGGCAGGTTCTTCGAGTTCTTGTGCCAGTGCTGCGTCTTTTTCATCGGCAACAACAAAATGGGGCATCACTTCTGCACCGGTCAATTTAAATCCAGTTTCGACAATTTTTGCCGAAAGATTTTTTTCCCAGTAATCACGATGAACTGCAGAAGGGACTTCTAGCCACAATTGATTGTTGTCTAATTTCAAAGGGCGTGTGGTTTTAATCCAAGCATCAAAACTTGGCGCCGACAAAATCGCTTGATAGGCTTCTTCAAGGCTATGCCAAAAACTTTCCACGTCGGGCAT